>JAIQFD010000001.1:0-600000 GCA_020073495.1 Terriglobia bacterium | reverse complement strand
ACGGCTTCTGGATGAAGTTGACCGCCCCGGCCTGCATGGCGTTGACGGCGTTCTCCACTGTTCCGTAGGCCGTGATCATGACAACCGCCATTTGTGGATCCCGGTCGCGGATCTCCTTCAGCACTTCGAGGCCGTTGCGGTCCGGCAGCGCGAAATCCAGCAGCACCAGGTCGAAAGGCTGGCCCGCCATCTTCGCCAGGCCCTCCTCCCCGCTCTCGGCGCTCTCCACCGAGTAGTTTTCCAACCCCAGCAGCGTCTCCAGCGATTCGCGGATGGCCGCTTCGTCGTCGATGATCAGGATGCTGGGCGCGGCCGCCTCTTCTTCGATTTTCGTCTTGCGGGGCAGAACGGCTGCTTCAGACATGGGTCCCTCGTTGCACTGGGGATTTCGGCTGCGGGCTCAGACGCCCGCGAATCGCCTCAACTTCAGACATTGACCGCCTTCCTTACCATGGGGAATTCCAGATAGAACGTCGTGCCCTGTCCGGGGCGGCTCTCCACGCGGATCTTCCCCGCGTGTTCCTGGATGATGCCGTAGGTGACCGACAGCCCCAGGCCGGTGCCGCGGGCCTGCCCGTCGCGGGGATTGTTCTTGGTGGTGAAGAACGGGTCGTAGATACGCTGGATGTGCTCGGGCGCGATCCCCGTTCCCGTATCCGTCACCGTCACCAGCACGCCACTCCCGTTGGAGGTCGTCACCGCCAGCGTGCCGCCGCCCACCATCGCGTCCTTGGCGTTCAGGAACAGGTTGAGGAACACTTGTTGCAGCTTCCCGGCGTTCCCATGGATGCGAGGAAGTTCCGAGGCCAGATCCGCCTGCACCTTGACCCGCGTGGTCTTCATCTGGTGATCGAGCAACGCCAGCGTGTCGGTGATGATCTTGTTGATGTCGATGTCGCTGAACTCGGTGCCGCTGGTGCGCGAGAAGTTGAGCAGGTTGTTCACGATCTCCGAGGCGCGGAACGTCTGCCGCGTGATCTTCTCCAGCAGTTCCGACTTCTTCTGCTCACCATGCAGCTGCTTCGCCAGCATCTGCGCGTAGGAACTTATGACCGCCAGCGGCGTGTTCACCTCGTGGGCCACGCCCGCGGCCAGCAGGCCGATCGACGACATCTTCTCCGCCTGCGCCAGTTGCGACTCCAGCCCGATGCGTTCCGTGATGTCGTCTACGATGATCAGGCGCCCGATCACCTGGAACCTCTTGCTGACCAGCGGCGCGATGGCGATGTTGGTGACGCGCGGCTCTCCCGCGGGCGTTTCCAGCCGGAACTTGTACAGGTTGTGGATGCCGGCGCTCTGCCGGAACCGGTAGAACTCCTCCACGAAGCTGGGGGCGAACACGTCCGCGATCCTCCGTCCCAGCGCCTCCGACCGGGACATCGCGTACATCACCTCCATCTGCGAGTTCCACGACTCGACTCGGTCCTCCAGGTCCACCGCCAGCACCCCCACGCTGATGGACTCGACGATGTTCTCGTTGAACTCCTTGAGGCGTTCGTACTCGCTCACCTTCTGCTCCAGCGACTCGTACAGGCGCGCGTTCTGGATGGCGATGCCGATGTATCCCGCCAGCGCCTCCAGCAATTCCACGTCCTCGCTGGAGAGGAAATCGCCTTCCATGGTCTTGCCCAGCCCGAGCGCCGCGATGATCCGGTTCTGCACCGTGCACGGGAGGTAGTAGTTCAGGTCCAGGAGCCGGATGGTGAACTGGACCGACCCCGTCTCGCGCACCACCGCGGCCGTGTTGTCGAAGAACAGGTGTGCCGAGGCGAACTCGGCGCGTTGCTCCGTCAGGAAGCTGAGGTCGAGGTCGCCGACCTCGGAAATGCCGAATGACTTGGCCAGCGTGAAACGCTCCGGGGTCTCGCCCGTCGCCAGGAATATGGCCACCCGGTCCACCAGCAGGGTGCGCGACAGGCGGTCGATCACCGAGGTCAGCATCTTGTCCAGATCGGTCTCGGAGCTCAGTTCGCGCCCGAATTCGATCAGCGTCCGCCGGTAGTCGTAGCGCTTCTTGTAGAAGGCCCTGTCCATGCGCTCCTGGATCCAGTTCTTGATCGGATCGAACAGGAGGGCGGTGATGATGATGGCCGCGATCAGGCCCGCCGGACCGGCGCTGGGCACGTTCTTGCGGATCAGTTCCGCCGTCAGGCCCACCGCGCCGAAGTACACGCCCACGATCGCCGCCGTGGCCAGCGTGTACGCCATGCCGCGCTTGAAAATGATGTCCACATCCATCAGGCGGTAGCGCACGATGGCGTAGCCGAAGGTCAGCGGCAGGAAGACCAGCGACAGCACGCTGATCTTCATGGCTTGCGTCGGCACTGCACCGTTCAGATAGGGCAGCACATAGAACAGCGTGAACGGAGCGATGGCCAGAATGGTGCCTCGCGTCACCCACTTCATCTGCTGGCGCACGATGGGCATGCTCACCCGCCGGTAGGTGTGCCAGAAAATGGCGGCTGCACCGCAGAACAGCAGCGCGAGGTACAGCATCTGCACGCGGTCCAGGTTCCAGCGCAGCATCTCGCTTGCCGGATGCGTGCGCAGCACCCACACGTGCAGCGCGCCCAGCAGGATCCCGGGGACGTACACGAAGGGGATCAGCCAAGCCCGCTTGCGCAGGAACTCCTTGGGCTCGGGGAAAGTCAGCGCGAAATGCAGGAACAGCGCGGGTTGCAGCAGCCAGGCAGCCACGTTGGTCCAGTAGATGATCTCGTCGAACTGGTTCAGCTTCCCCGTGTACTTGAAGGAATAGAAAATGAACGAGACCAGGCAGAAGCCGTAGAAGTGCATCGACTTCGGCGCGGTCCACCGTCGCAGCAGTACGTACAGCCCAATGCCCAGGTAGATGAGCGCGATCAGCCGCAGGCCCGCGTTCAGCGATTTATCGGTGGGCACCAGGATGATGGGCACTTCCAGGGGGACATCCTGGCGCACCAGCGAGTACGTGGCCTGGTTCCAGACCCCCGTTTTGTACATCTGGCGCACCAGTTGCACCGTGCTGGACACGGTGTGATTGTTGATGGCCGTCAGTTCGTCGCCGACCTTGATGCCGGCCCGCTGCGCGGGGCCTCCGGGATCCACCCGCTCGGCTCGCAGCCAGCCCTCGTGCTCCACCCACCACACGCCGTCGTAGGGGGTCTGGAAGTCTCGCTCTTTTTCGAAGTTGATGGCGGCGAAGATCGCCGCTGCGAGCGTGATAATCGCCAGCAGGATGGCGGAGAAACGGACTCGAAATTCCTTGGTCATCGGGCCCTGCGGGGCACGCGGATGCCTCGGATGGGCAGGCTCCGCCGTCTCCTGCAAGAGCACGTCGTTTACCACCACTGGCGCCATCGGTGTGCCGGTAACCTTAGGATATACCGTAAGTTACGTAATTATATGCGAACTCGTGCGCAGCTAATACAGATTTTGGAATTGCCCTCCTAAAATATGGATTCGCTGTGGAACTTGGAACCTGCCCAAGCTCTCTTTCGGTTGATAGAATTCGCCCGTGTCTAGCGACCTGAACCTGGAAGAGTTGAAGCGCCGCCTGCGCGAAGGCGACTACCTGGAGATCTCGACCGGCGGCGGCGCTTACGAAGTCTGGGCGGAGCCCTTTGCCTCTCCTCCTGCTGTCTACTACGAGGGGGAGAAGCACCCCATCGGAGAGCTCGACCGCATCGCGGAAAAGATCATGGGCGAGATGCGCAGCGGCGAGATCAGCTGCCGCTGGGTCGAAGACGACTAGAGTCATGGGCTTGCAAAAATGGGGGAGCATCAAAGCTCCCCCGAACAGAAGCAACAGAGGCGATACACTGGCTTAGAGGTTGGAACTGCTGCTGCGGTTGCCCAATCGGATCGGGTCAATTGATTGCCGGGTCATCGGGTCATTTGACTTAGGAGTTTTGCTGAGCTGATGACCCGTTGCCCCGATGATCCGATCGCCCAGTCCGCCGCCTCCGATCCAAGCCGTCGAAGAGTGTTGGGCCTCTCTCCCTGGCCACCGAATGCGCTACCTGTGCGCGGGCAGCGGACGTCCTCTCCTGCTCATCCACGGCTTGCTCGGCTACTCGTTTTCGTGGCGCTTCAATCTCGCCGAGTTTGCCCGGCACGCGACCGTCTATGCGGTCGATCTGCCGGGCACGGGTTTCTCCGACCGGGCGGTCCTGGACTGCTCCTTGCGCGCCACAGCGGAGCGCATGGCCCATTTTCTCGATCAGCTCGGCATCCGCGAGTTCGACCTGCTGGGCACTTCGCACGGTGGCGCCGTGGCCATGATGCTCGCCGCGCTCGACCCCAGGCGCGTGCGGCGGCTTGTTTTGCCCGCGCCCGCCAATCCCTGGTCATCCTACGGGCGCCGCCTCGCGCCGTTCCTCGCCAGCGTGCCCGCGCGTTTCCTCGTTCCGCATCTGGTGCGCAGCCGTAGCTTTCGCAACTTCCAGCTGCGCCGCATGTATGGAGACCCCGCCCGTATCTCACCCGGCACGCTGGAAGGCTACTCCGCACCCATCGCCATTCCCGGTACTACGGATCATGTGCTGCGCATCCTCGATGGCTGGAATGCCGGTCTGGAGGAAGTGCGCCGCATCCTGCCGACGATCGCCGACATCCCCACTCTGCTGCTTTGGGGCACGCGCGATGTCCCGGTGTCCTTCGCCTCGGCCCCTACCCTGCAAGCGCAGTTCCGCCGCGCCGAACTCGTGATCTTCGACGGCGCCGGTCACCTGACCTACGAGGAAATCCCCGACGCCTTCAACCGCGCCGTTCTCGACTTTCTAACACGCTGACACTTCCGCCCGCGCCGCCTGCCCTGTACTCTTGTCCCCACCCCTTATGGCGCAATGGCTCTTCGAGGTCCTGCGCAGTCACTTCGAGCAGTGGGGCTACTGGACGGTCGTCCTCGCCCTGCTCCTGGAGAACGCGGGCCTGCCCGTGCCCGGCGAGACCATCCTGCTCTTTGCCAGTTTCCTCGCCTACGACGAGCAGGAACTGCGCCTGCCGTACATCATCCTGGTGGGGACCATCGCCTGCACCCTGGGCGACAACATCGGCTACGCCATCGGTCACCGCGGCGGCCGTCCTCTGCTGGAGCGCTACAAGCACATCTTCCACATCCCCGACCGCACCATCCGCCGCGGGGAGCGGCTGTTCTCTCGCCACGGCAGCGTGACCATCTTTTTCGCCCGATTCGTTTTCGGTATGCGCATCATCGCCGGGCCGCTGGCGGGGGTTCTGCGCATGCCCTGGAAGCAGTTCGCGCTCTTCAACTTTCTCGGCGCCGCGACCTGGGTGACGGTCATCGCCTGCGTCGGATATTTCTTTGGCAGCGAATGGGAGGAACTGGTGCGCGTCCTCAAACACGTGAACTTGGGCGTGCTGATCTTCGTTGCTGTCCTGGTCGTGGTCTTGTGGTGGCGCCACCGCCGCCGCCTTGCCGCCGAGGACGACCGTTCCGCCGGCTGACAACTGGAAACCCCCGCACGCCGGTGCTAGGCTCAGGCTAAGGCGATGCGCGAGGCGATCAAATCTTTGTTCTCCGGCTTCGAGCGCGAGGTCTGGATCCGCTTCTTCGTGGCCCTGGGAGGCCTGTCGCTGGCCTTTGCCGCCGCCGTCTTTTCCACCGTCGCCCGGCGATCGGGAAATCTCTGGGCCACGGCCATCCTGGCCTCTTCCGCCCTGTTGGTGGCGGGTGTGGTGGCCATCACGACGGTCCCGTACCTGGCGCGGCGCGTAGCCATCACCCGCGTGCGCGATGCCTTCGACTACGACGTCACCCGCCAGGGCGTCGTGTACATGGTCCTGGTGCTGGTGATCGGCATCGCCGCCCTCAATACCGGCAACAACCTGCTGTTCATCATCGTCTCGGCAATGCTCGCCGCCATCCTGGTATCCGGCGTGGCCTCGGCGGGAGTGCTGCGCGGGCTGGAGATGGACGCCTCCATCCCCGACCACCTGTTTGCCGGCAACTCCGTGATGGGGCGCCTGACCCTGCGCAATACGCGCCGCCGCGTGCCCTCGTTCTCTGTCAGCATCGTTCCCCCCAGGCAACAGGCCGGCCGGCACTGGCGCTGGCGTCATTCCGTCTTTTCCTTTCCCCCCAACCGCCCGCGGGAGGAGCAGTGGATCCACTGGCCCGATATCTGGCTCCAGTTTGTGACCGTCTCCGCGCCCGAGTCCTCCATCTTTAGCGGGACGGTGTATTTTCCCTTCCTGCCGCCGCGCGCCGCCGTCGCTGCCGATGTTCAGCTCAAGTTCGACCGGCGCGGGCGCTATCGCCAGGAAGGCTTCGGCGTCGCCACCCGTTTTCCCTTCGCCTTCCTGACCAAGACGCGCCGAATCGAGCTGGCGCGCGAAGTCATCGCGTATCCCTCGGTCGAGCCGACGGACGAATTCTTCGAGGTGCTGCCCATGATCACGGGAGAATTCGAAGCCTTCATTCGCGGCCGCGGCCACGACCTGTACCTCATCCGCGACCACATGCCCGAGGATTCCGCCCGCCACGTGGACTGGAAGGCGACCGCCAAGTCCATGACCCTGAAGGTGCGCGAGTTCACCCGCGAGGACGAGCGCAAGCTGCGCATCGTCTTCGACAACCCCGCGCCCGGCATCGTTCCCAGCAAGGCCTATGAATCGGCGGTCGCGCTGGCCGCCTCCCTGGGTTGGCACTTCGCCGCTGAACCCGCCGACCTCTCCTTCGTCGCTCCCGGCTTTGCCAACTCGGATGTGTATGAGTTCTTGCGCTATCTCGCCCTGGTGCAACCGGCCGAAGGGCGCTCTGTGCTCGACAACCTTCAAGTGACCGACGACTACAACGTGGTGGTCACCTCGCGGGCCCGAGGCAGCATTCCCACCCAGCTCTGGGCTTCGTCGTACTTCATCTTCATGGAACAAGAATGACGCCGTTTCGCGGGCGTGAGCCAGGCGTTTGCCCGCGGGCGTCCTCCTGAGCGAGCCCAAGGTCTGGCGCGGACCACGCTCAAGCTCCTGCCCTTGTACTCTCCTCCCCTCCCGGGGTAGGATTCGCTCGGATGTCTGTCCTCCCATCCTGTGGCGAGAAAGCCAACCCTAAGGAGTACCCAGATGAAGCGGCACGCGTCCATCATCGCCCTTTGTTTCCTGCTGGTGCTCAGCGCCTGGGCACAGCAGAAGAAGAAGTCCTCATCTGCTTCTCCTACGATTTCTACCGGCACCGTGCTTCAGGTGCGGGTAATCGAAAACCTCTCCAGCGCCAGCGCGCAGGCCGGGCAGGTGTTCCACGGCACTCTCACTGAGCCTGTCGTGGTGGGCGGCAAGACGCTCTACGCCAAAGGCGCGGACGTCACCGGGCGTGTGGTCAGCGCTAAAGGGTCCGGCCGTCTCAACGCTCCGGGCATCCTGGTCTTGACGCTCACTTCCGTGTCCGATAGCGCCCACACCACCAAACTGAGGACCGACCCGTTTGAGATCAAGGGCCAGTCACACACCAAGAGCAACGTCACGAAGATCGGTGGCGGAGCGGCTGCGGGCGCCATCATCGGCGCCCTCGCCGGAGGCGGCAAGGGTGCTGCCATCGGCGCGGGCGTGGGCGCGGCGGCCGGCACCGGCGTGGCTGCGGCCACCGGCAAGAAGGAGGCCTCGGTCGAGTCCGAAGCCATCCTGTCCTGGAGGGTCGCCAGTTCGACGCCAGGCACCGCGGCGGCGAGGGCCCCGGTCCGCGAATTCAATGACACGGCGGCGGTTCCAACCGCGTTCGGCTCTCGTGACACGAGCGCGATCCGCACCTGCTTCACTCAACATGCGTCCGAACTCCCTCCGGGATTGGCCAAACGCGAGAGCCTGCCTCCCGGTCTGGAGCGCCAGGTGCAGCGTGGCGGGACTCTGCCGCCCGGATTGCAGAAGAAGGTCCAGCCCGTGCCTGAGGTCTGCGAGAGCCAGCTTTCGCCGCTGCCTCAGGGCTACCAGCGGGTGGTGTACGGTAACCGCGTCATGCTGATCGATTCCAAGAGTAAGATCATCGACGCTTTTAACCTCACGCAGTAGCTGCGGGTGCCGGCTGCTGCCCGCTGTCGGGCAGCAGCCGCCAATTTGGGACCATCCGTCGATGGAGCGGGTCAGTCGAGCGAATTACCTGGGGAGGAGACGATGGCAAAGGTCAAAGACGTGATCAAGGACCGCAAGACCTACACGGCGAATGCCGATCAAACCATCTTGGAAGCCGCACGATATATGGGCGAGCACAACATCGGAGCCATGCCGGTCTTGCGGGAAGGGAAGCTGGTCGGCATCTTTTCCGAGCGCGACATCATGAAACGCGTCGTCGCCGAAGCTCGCGATCCCCGTACCACCAAGGTCTCCGACGTCATGACCAAGGATCCCGTCACAGTGACTCTCGAAACCACCATCGATGAATGCATGGCGCTGATGGCCAAGCACAATTGCCGTCACTTGCCCATCTGCGAGAACGACAAGCTGTGGGGCCTGATCTCTTTGCGTGACGTCCTCATTCACGACGTCGCGGAGAAGGCCGACGAAGCGCGCCACCTCAAGGCCTACATCCACTCCTCCACGTAGCCGATCGCAGATCGCAGGTCAGGCGCTACAGGCCTGCACGCTGAAATCGCAAATCACAAGTTTCCGTTCTAGAATGACGCCTGGTTCCACCCATGCGCCTGCCTGACCTAGCCAAGCGACTCCGAAAGATCGTGGGCCGAGACGCGGTTCTCGACCGCGCCGAAGATCTCATGCTCTACGAGTACGACGCGGGGGTGGCGCGCGCCACGCCGGGCTTGGTTGTCTTTCCGCAGAGCACGGCGCACGTCTCCGCCATCGTCAAGCTGGCTTGCGAGGCGCAGGTTTCCATCGTTCCCCGTGGCGCCGGGACCGGCCTGAGCGGCGGCTCCATCTCGCGCGATGCCGGTATCGTCATGGTCTTTTCGCGCATGACCAAGATCCTCGAGATCGATCTTATGAATCTGCGCGCCGTCGTCCAGCCCGGCGTGGTCAACCTCGACCTCAGCGCCGCGGTCTTGCGCGACGGATACTACTTCGCCCCCGATCCGGCCAGCCAGCGCTCCTGCACGATCGGCGGTAACGTCGCCGAAAACTCGGGCGGGCCGCACACCCTCGCCTACGGCGTGACCGTGAACCATGTCACCGGCCTCGAAGTGGTCCTGGCCGACGGCCGGGTCGCGCACTTCGGCGGCAAAGCTGCCGACTCTGCCGGTTACGACCTGACCGGCTTCTTCGTTGGCTCCGAAGGCACGCTGGGCATCGTGACCGCCATCACGGTCAAGCTCACGCGGCTTTCGGAAGCGGTCTCCACCATGCTCGCCATCTACAACACGGTGGACGACGCCGCCAACACCGTCGTCGCGCTCACCGCCGAGGGCATCACGCCGGCCGCGCTCGAGATGCTCGACGGCTGGACCCTGCGCACCGTCGAGGAGGCTACCCACGCCGGCTACCCGCTCGATTCCGGCGCTGTCCTCCTGATCGAGGTGGAAGGCGTGCGCGAGTCGATTCCCGAGCAGGAGGCCGCGGTTAGCGAGGTCTGCCGCCAGCAGAACGCACGCGAGGTCCGCATCGCCAAGAACGAGAAGGAGCGGCAACTGCTCTGGGCCGGCCGCAAGAACGCCTTCGCCGCCATCGGCCGCATCTCGAATTCCTATTACACCCAGGACGGCGTCGTGCCCCGCACCAAGATCCCGGCTACGCTGCGCTTTATCGACGAGGTCGGGAAGAAGTACGGCTTCCGCATCGGCAACATCTTCCACGCCGGCGACGGCAACCTGCACCCCATCATCCTCTATGATGTGCGCGATCCCGGCCAGGTAGAGCGCGTGAAGCTGGTCAGCCACGACATCCTGAAGTGGTGCGTGGATGTCGGCGGTTCCATCACCGGCGAGCACGGCGTCGGCCTCGAGAAGCAGAACATGATGCCGCTGATGTTCACTCAGGACGACCTGGAGATCATGGGGCGCCTGCGCCTGGCCATCAACCCGACAGGCACCCTGAACCCCGCGAAGATCCTGCCGACGACCCTCGGTTGCGGCGAGATCAACATCGCGCGTGCCAAGCCTGCCGGAGCGCGCGCATGAGCTCCGCTTCGCCTGCCGCCGCCCTCGGCGCGGAGCTGGCCGCCATCGTCGGCGACGCCCACGTGCTCGACCAGGAAGCCGCCGTTTGCGCCGCCGCCATCGACGGCGTGTTGCCCGCGGCGGTGGCTTCTCCCGGTTCGGCCGAAGAGATCGCCGCCGTTCTGAGACTGGCCTCGGCGCGGCAGTGGACGGTCGTTCCCGTCGGCGCCTTGCACGAGCAAGCGGTCGGTTTTACCCCGGAGCGCGTGGACGTCGTCCTCAGCACTCGCCGTTTGAACGCCATCGATCACTACGATCCCGCCGACCTCACCATCGGAGTCGGCGCCGGAGCGAAGCTTGGCGACGTATTCCGCGCCGTCGGCGAGCGCCGGCAGATCCTGCCCATCGATCCGCCGCACGCCGACGAGCGCACCGTGGGCGGCGTGATGGCTGCCGCGTCCTCCGGTCCCCTCAAGCACGGTTACGGCGGCGTGCGCGAATTCTGCATCGGTGTGAAGTTCGTGACCGGCGACGGCAAGGTCGGCCGTGGCGGCGGCCGTGTGGTCAAGAACGTCGCCGGCTACGACCTGATGAAGCTGATGATCGGCAGTTGGGGCACGCTCGGCGTCATCGTCGGCGCGAGTTTCAAAGTCTTTCCCCGGCCGCGCCAGACGCGCACTTTCGTTCTCGACTTCCTGCTCAGCGGCGGGGCTGTCCAGTTCCGCGACCGCCTGATGAGATCGCCCCTGCCGTTCCTCGCCGTCGACCTCCTGTCGCCGCGCGCCTCCGAGTACGTTGCCGGCATGCAGTCGCAGAATTGGCGTCTGCTCCTGCGCGCCGCCGGAAGCGACGCCGTGCTCGCCCGCTACCGCACCGAACTCGGCCACTACATCGTCGGGGATTTCGATGGTGCGGACGAAGAGAAGCTGTGGCTCGCCGTCTCCGATTTTCCGGAGAGCGTGCTCGCCCGTCACCGCAACGCGATGCTCATGAACATCAACGTCCCGCCCGAGTCGCTGGGGGTGGTCGTTTCTTCCGCGGAGCGCGCTGGCATCGAGAACAACTTCCTGCCCGCCGTCATGGGCCGCGGCGGTATCGGCTCGCTGGTGGTTGCGTTCATTCCCATCGCCGTGGATCCGCCTGCGGCCGTGCAGTACGTGAACGCGGCCTCGGCCTTTCGCTCCGGCCTGACCGCGGATTCCTCCGCCGCCGTCGTGCGCTGCCCCCGCGAGGCCAAGCGCCACTTCCATGTCTGGGGTGACACGCCCACCGATCTCAGCATGATGCGCACCATCAAGCAGGCGCTCGATCCCGCCGGCGTCCTCAATCGCGGGAGGTTCCTGCTGTGAGCGCACCCGCCGTGAACCACGCGCCTGCCGGGGAAAAGCACTCTCAATTCACCTCGTCCGATCGTCCGACCTGGGATCTCTACTCGCAGTGCATCCATTGCGGGCTTTGCCTGAACCATTGCCCGACCTATCGGATCCTGGGCACGGAGATGGATTCTCCCCGCGGCCGCATCTACCAGGTGCTCCTGGTGGACGAAGGCCGGCTCACGATCGCCGATTCTTTCGTCACCCACCTCGATCGCTGCCTGGGCTGCCGCGCCTGCGAGACCGCCTGCCCTTCCGGCGTGCATTACGGCCGCATCCTGGAGCGCGCCCGCACCGAGATCGAGCAGAACTACCGCCGCCCGTTGCTGGCGCGCTTACTCCGCCGCTATTTCTACACCCGCGTCCTGCGTGACAACGGTGAACTCGCGCGCATGGCACGGCTGCTCCGCTGGTATCAGCGGACGCGCCTGGACAAGCTGGTGCGCGCCACCGGCATCCTGAAGCTGGTCGGGCTGGCCGATGTCGAGAAGCTCGCGCCGCCCGTGGACGGAGATTTCTTCTTCAGCGAGTTCGGCATGATGTTTCCCGCCATCGGCGAGCGCCGCGCCCGCGTCGCGCTGCTCGGCGGCTGCATCGCCAGCGTCGCTTTTTCCGAGCTGAACCGCGCCACCATCCGCGTGCTGCGGCAGAACGGCGTCGAGGTCCACGTCCCGGAAGGGCAGCGCTGCTGCGGTGCTCTTCAGGCGCACGGCGGATACTTGGAAGAGGCGCGCCGCAATGCCCGCCGTAACGTAAACGTTTTTCTCTCCGGCGACTTCGACGCCATCGTCACCAATGCGGCGGGTTGTGGCGCCACGCTCAAGGAGTACGGCGACCTGCTCGGAAACGATCCGGAGTACGCACAAAAAGCGTCCCAATTCGCGGCCAAAGTGAAGGACGTCGCCGAGTTCCTCTCTGGAATAGGGCTCCGTGCGCCGCGCTTCAAGGTCGGCAAGCGCGTGACCTATCAGGACCCGTGCCACCTTGCGCACGGACAGAAGGTCCGCAGTGCGCCGCGCGAGCTTCTGGAAGCCGCGGGCGCCGACCTGGTCGAGATGCGCCATCCCGACTGGTGCTGCGGCAGCGCCGGCACTTACAACGTCACCCAGCAGGAGCTGGCGTCGCAAGTCCTGACGGTCAAGATGGACGAGGTGAGCGAGACCAGGGCCGACATCATCGTCACGGCGAACGTCGGCTGCATGCTCCAGCTCCGCGCCGGGGTCGCGCAGCGCGGCCTCAGCATGGAAGTGAAGCACGTCATCGAACTGCTCGACGGCGTGTACTAGACCAGCTTTTCCGCCTTGGCGACGTCGGAAACGCCCATTACGATCAGCGCGCGGTTCTCGCCCTTCACGATCGACCCGTAGGCGTACTCAATGTTGATGCCGGCGTCGCCCAACTTGCGCGTCACCTTGCCCAGCGCGCCCGGGCGATCTCCCAGGCGGATGGCGATCGCCTCTTCTTCCTTGTAGGGGATGCCGAGCTGATCGAGCACCCTGCGCGCGGTTCCGACCGGCGTCGCCACCATGCGGATCCCGCCAGGCTGGTCGTGCGAAGCCATGATGGCCGTGATGTTGACCGCTCTCTTTGCCAGTTCCGAGCAGATGCGCGCCAGCGTCCCCGGCTTGTGCTCGGCCAGCACCAGCAACTGCGTGACTCGTGCCATCGATCCCTCCTGAATGGGCAGGAAGTCTGCGGCAGCTAGCAGCCGGAGTCAAGGAATTCCCTTGATGGGGTCCTCCTGAGCGGGGGCGGCCGCCCCGAACGGCAATGGCGGTGTCATCCTGAGCGAGCGCGGCCGACACGGCCGCGCGAGTCGAAGGACCCCTACCTTGGTAGAAGTTAGGGCGCGATGCTCTCGCGCAGAACTTTCGTCAGTTCGTCCGCATCCTGGATCGGCGGGCGGCAGGTGAGTCCGGAGCAGATCACTGCGACCGGCTTGCCGTCTTTTGCCCCAGGTATGTTGGGCAAAGTTTCCGCCAGAGCGGGTGGCAGGTTCTGCGGCGCCAGCTCGCTTTGGGCGAAGCGCAGCACCGCTTTGTTGAGCGCGAACGGCGCGACCGCCGCGGCGTAGAGCTGATCGGCTTTTTCTCCGCTGCCCACGATGACGACCTGCGTGTGCCCTTTGCTGAAGAGGAGCGTGGCGATGCCGTAAGTCGCGGCGAAGATCCCGAACTGCTCAGCCACACCGGCAAAGACCTCCAGCGTCTCCTCCGCCTTCTCGTAGTAGCCCTTGTCGTTGGTGTAGGCGTACAGCCGCAAGAGCGCGATCGCCGCCGCGGAGTTTGCCGCCGGTGTCGGAGAATCCTGGAAGGGTTTGCGCCGCGCGACCAGCGCGCCCAAAGGCCCCGCATCGCTGTCGAAGAAACCGTGCGATGTCGAATCGTAGAAGCGCGCGATCATGGCATTGGCGATCTTGCGGGCGAAATTGAAGTAGCTCAGGTCAGAAGCCGTTTCGTACCCGTCCAGGCAGGCGATGGTCACAAAAGCGTAATCGTCGAGCACGCCGGCGACCTCTCGCACCGCGGCCTTCGGATCGGAGTAGGCGATCACGTGTCGGAGGCCCTTCTCCGGGTTCCAGCCTTCCGCCAGGATGCGGTCCAGCGAGCGCAGCGCGAAGTGCCGCGCGTCCTTGAGCTGAAGCACCCGCGCCGCTTCCAGGTACGCCGAGATACACAGCGCGTTCCAGCCCACGTACACCGTCTTGTCCACGTACGGGATCGGCCGCTTCAGCCGCGCCTCGTACATCTTCTTCTTGGCCGAATCGAGCAGTTGCTGCACGCGGTCGCTGGTCATGCCCAGCCGCGTCGCGATCTCCTCCACCGATGCCCGCACGAAGAGCACGTTCTTTTGCGGGTTGTGGTGCATCTCGCCCACTTCGTTGATGTCATAGTGCAGCGATACGGCCTTCAGCTCGTCCTCGCTGAGCACGGCCTTGGCTTCGTCCAGCGTCCAGGTGAAGTGGTCGCCGTCGTCGTGCAGATCGATGTCGGCGTCCTGCGAGCCGTAGAAGCCGCCGCGCTCGCGGTCGCTGAGCCACTCGTCCATCCAGCGGACGATGTCGCGCGCCACGTGCCAGAGCAGCGGCGTCCCCAGCGCCTGGTAGGCGTGCACGTAGTTCTTCAGCAGCTCCGAGTTGTCGTACGACATCTTCTCGAAGTGCGGCACCACCCAGCGCTCGTCCACCGAGTAGCGATGAAAGCCGCCGGCAAGCTGGTCGTACACACCGCCCCGCGCCATCTTGGTGAGCGTGACCTCGATGAGCTGCTTGAGCTGCTCGTCGCCGGTGCGCGCGAAGCGGTCGATGCACAGGTCGAGCGCCGCGGGATGCGGGAACTTGGGCGCCGTGCCAAAACCACCGTTGGTCGCGTCGAACATATGCAGCGCCGAGACCGCGATGCTCTCCGGGATGCGCGGCGACACGCGCCCCGACTTGCCCGCGAACGACTCCGCCTGCGAGATGGCGCTCATCACCTGTCCGGCCTGCTCGATCACTTCCGCGTTCTTCTGCTGGAAGGCGTCGGCGATGGCTTGGAGCACGCGCTTGAGTCCCGGACGTCCCCACTGGTCGTCGGGAGGGAAGTAGGTTCCGCCGAAAAAGGGCTTGCCGTCGGGCGTCAGGAACGCGGTGAGCGGCCAGCCGCCTTGCCCGCTGATGGCCTGCACCGCCGCCTGGTAGCGGCTGTCTACGTCGGGGCGCTCGTCGCGGTCCACCTTGATGGCGATATAGCGCTCGTTGATGAGCTGCGCCACCATGGGATCGTCGTACGACTCGCGGTCCATCACGTGACACCAGTGGCACCACACCGCGCCGATGTCGAGCAGGATGGGCTTGTTCTCGCGCTTCGCGGTCTCGAAAGCTTCATCGCCCCACTCATTCCAGCGAATGGGCTGGTGCATGGCGGAGCGCAGGTAAGCCGATGACGCATGCGCCAAGGCGTTGCTGGTCTGGGTCTCCATGAACTTATAAGTGTACGCGCCTTGGCCTTGGCCGGTCCTCACCCGCGGCCGCAGCCGTTCCTCAATGCGCGTGCGCGGCCGCCGCCGGCACATTTGCTGCGCTGAGGCGCTGCAACGGCCAATCGAGCGCCAGGCGGAATCCGATGGTGGGATGGAAATAATCCGGCTGGCCCGAAGTGCGGAAGGCGCACTCCAGTCCCACCGGCGGCAGCGCCCATGCGTTTCCGCGGATGGTGCGCTGGCCGTAGACGGGATCTTCCGGCTTGGCCTTGGGGTCGTAGAGAGAATCGGTCCACTCGGCCGCGCCTCCCGCCATATTGTGGATGGTGCCCCAGGGGGCTTCGTCCTTGTAGTCCTGCCAGCGCCAGCTGATATTCGTTCCCTTGTCGCCGTAGCCTTGCGTTACCACGGCAAGCCCCTTGCCTGGCTGGTTTCCCCAGGAGTACTTGCGGGCGTCGGTGCCGCGGCAGACCGCTTCCCACTCCCAGTCGTGAGGGAGCCGATAGGGCAGGCCGTCGCGCCTGCTCCGCCAGGCGATGTAAGCAGTGGCGGCATTGAACGACACGCCTCGCACCGGAGAACTGGAAAAATGCTCCGAGGCGGGGCCGTAAGCAGGCAACAGCTCGCCCTTGGGCGACAGGATGGCCAGCGGCTTGCCGAAATCCTGGGGCAGGTAATTCCTGACCTCGGCAGCCTTGCCGGACCGCAGCAGGTCTCTCAGAAACTCGCCATACTCCTTCATGGTCAGCTCGTCGTGGAAGATGAGCATGGGCTTCACGGTGAAGGGATGGGGCGGAGGCGCTCCGGCCGTGTCGCCTCCGACGATAGTTGCTCCGCCGGCCACGTACACGAATCCCGGCGGGACATCGTCCGGTTTGGGCATTTCGACCTTCTGCTCGACTTTGCCGTGGCGGGGAAGCGAGAACGGCAGCCGGATATCCACCCTGCCCGGAGCGCGCAGGAAAAGCACGTAGCTGCCGGGAGCGAGAGATGCGATCTGTATGTGTCCAACCCCCGCCTTGGCCGCCGCAACCGGCTCCATGCGGAAGATCGAATGCGTGGCTTCGATGACCGGCGGGCCAGACTTGGCCCGCTCCTTTTCCGCCTCGAGGAAAGCGCGATCGGGCTGGCGGTTCTGCAGGTCGTACGGGACCGGGATCAAGCGCGGCGGCAACGCATTGCCTTCGCGATCGTTCGCCTGCAACATCTCGAACGAGAAGAGGTACGCTTCCGCCTGCGGCGGATCCACGGTGACGTCAACCGTTCCCAGGCCGTTGAGTTCGTCGAGGAAGGGATTGGGCGTGCCGGCGTAACGCACCACTTCCGCGCGCGTCGCCTGCATCAGGTCGGGGTTCCTCTCCGCCAGCGCCAGCCGCCACAGCGCCATGTAGTTTGCCGCCAGCAGCTGCCGGGCATGGCGGTCCTTGGGCGAGATGTCCAGCACTTCCTGCAAGAGGTTGTTGCTCCGGTTCAGCGCGCCACGGTACTCGCGATCCGGACCGCTTTGCAGGCTGGCCACCATCTGCGCCCGGTAAGGATCGTCATTGCTGACTTTCGTGATCGCGCCCCGCAGTTGCTCGAAGGTACGCTTGCCCTCGGACGCTGTCTGTTCGGCTTGCGTGATCAGGCGTCGGATGGTGTATTCGCGGTAGGCGAACCACGACCCTGCGGCAAGCGCCAGCACCGCGATCGCGCTCACAGCAGCGGCGCCGACCTGGCGGCGGTTGCGGCGAGCCCATTTTCCCAGCCGCTGCAACGCGCTGTCCGGACAGGCAGTGACGCTGCGGTTATCGAGGTAGGCTTCCAGGTCGTGGAGCATCGCCGCCGCCGACCGATAGCGATCCTCCGGTCGGCGCTGCATTGCCTTTTCGCAGATCGCCTTCAGCTCGCGCGGGATGGGGTTGAAGCCGTTGGCGCCGGTCATGAGCGGCGGCGGCGGCCCCTGGGTGACGCGCCGCAGCACCTCCATGGCAATGCCACCGGTGTACGGGGCTTTCCCGCTGAGGATCTCGTACAGCATGGCGCCGAGGGAGTAGATGTCGGTCCGTTCATCGAGTTCGCTGATCTTGCCTGCCGCCTGTTCCGGGGCCATGTACGCGGGAGTTCCGGCGATCGCGCCTTCCATGGTCATGGAAGCTTCCGCCGATGGGCTGCCCAGCAGGACGGTCTTTGCCGATCCTGCCTCTTCCCGGGTCACAGGACCAAGAGTCTTGGCAAGTCCCCAATCCATCACCAGCACCTCGCCGAACTTGCCCAGCATGATGTTGTCCGGCTTGAGGTCGCGGTGGATCACGCGCTTGCTGTGGGCGAAGGCGATACCCTGGCAGACGCCGATCAGGATCTCGATCATTTTTCGCGGTGAGTAGGCATCGCGGAACCGCGGACCGCCCGCCTCGACGTGCCCGTTCTGTTCGCGGCCGCGGATCACCTGGCGTAACGACAGCCCACGAACATACTTGAGGGTGAAGTAAAGCTGGCCCTGGCTATCCAGGCCTACGTCGTGGACGGGAACGATGTTGGGATGCTCGAGTTGTCCGGTGGTCTGCGCCTCGCGCAGGAAGCGGGTGAGCGTGTCCTCGGCGACGGTTCCGCCAGGTTGCGGAAGGAGTCTCTTCATGGCGACCGCGCGCTCGAGGTCGCGGTCTTCGACCAACAGCACCTCGCCGACCCCGCCCTGGCCCAACTTTCCGCTGACAACGTACTTCTTCGGCGCGGACGCGGCGGGATCTACCTTCACATCCCTGGGACGGAGCTGCGATACCACCGATGGCCGCTCCTCGTACTGGCCGCGGTGCGATGGCGATGCTGGGCTGGAGGGGCCGGACACAGATCCGATCGTGGTACGCCCCGCGTCCGCGCCGGGATCCCCGCTTTGCGGAGACTGCGCCACGGTATCCATTCCCATGGCGAGCGTAGCCCCCGAATCGGCTTCCGGGGCGACCAGCGCTGTCCCATCGTCTGGACAGACAGGCTTGGCGGACTGCTTGCTGGCTTCGATGCCATACTTGCGGCCACACTGGGGGCACACCAGCGTCACAACAGGAGATACCTGTGCCATGGTTTACTCCGAATGGGATACGGCCTTCACCCCGATATGCGCGCGATTGTACTCGGGATTGCGGGCCCTGCCTAGCGAAGCCGCGTGAAGTTAGAGAAGTTTGCGAGCCACCGAGCAGTACAGCTCTACCGCCTCGTGCAGCTCCTGTTTCGCCACGAATTCGCGCTCGGTGTGCGCGACGTGGATGGAGCCCGGGCCCAGCAGCAGCGGCTCGCCCCAGTTGCGCAGGTGGGGGATGTCGGTGGAGAAGGACGCGACCATGGTGGGCATTCCGTCTACGGTGCGCAGCTTCATGAAGGGCGAGTCGGCGCCAAACTCAACCTCGGCCAGCGTTCCGACCCACTGCTGGATGCGCTGCTTGATATCGTCGGAGGCGGTCACCATGCGGTAGAGGACCTCGGCGTGCGCCTCGTCGGCGACCACATTGGGCGCGCGCCCGCCGCTGATGGTTCCGATGTTCAGCGTGCACTGCCCGATCTCGGGCACTCTCGGCAATTCCATGGCGCGCAGCCGCGCCAGTGCGTCCAGCAGCTTCTCGATGGCCGACTCGCCCTCTTCGGGATACGCCGAGTGCGCCATCTTGCCGCGCGCGGTCAGGCGGACGTTGAGTACGCCCTTGGTAGCGATGGCCAGCCTGTTGTCCGTCGGCTCGCCGTCGATCAGAAACTTGGAGCCGGGCGCGTGCTGGTTGGCGGTCTTGGCGCCGATGGAGTCCCGCTCCTCGCCTACGGTGAACAGCAACCCGACCGCCGCCCCGTCGTCTCGCAGGCGCTCGGCGGCGGTGATCTGCGCCGCCATGATCCCCTTTGCGTCGCACGACCCCCGCCCGTACACCTTCTCGCCATCCTCCGAGGAAGGGATGAACGGCGGAACCGTGTCCATGTGGGTGCAGAACACGATGGTCGGCAGGGCAGTCTTGGAGTGCGCGAAAACGTTGAAACGGTGCTGATCGACGGGGATGGGTGCGGCCTCCCAGCCGCTGCCGCGCAGGTGCTGGAGCAGGAATCCGCCGACGGCATGTTCCTCGCCCGTGACCGAGGCGATGTCCACCAGGCGACGGGTGAGCGCGACCACGTCCATGCGGAGGAGGATAACAGTCGCTAGTCGCTGGTCGCCAGCCAGGAGTCGGAAATGCGGCCGTGTTGCTGGTATTCTTGCCGGAACGCGCTTGCACTCACCAACCCAGATCCAGAGCCTGTTCCTCGACGGTCCGGCCGGACGCCTCGAGGCCCTGCTGAACGCGGGCAAGCCGGACGCGACGCACGCCGCGCTGGTGTGCCCTCCCCATCCGCTTTTTGGCGGCACCATGCACAACAAGGTGGTCTTCCACGCCACGAAGGCGCTCAACGGATTGGGTTTCCCCGCGCTGCGCTTCAACTTCCGCGGCACGGGACGCAGCGAAGGCAAGCACGACGAAGGCCGCGGCGAACGCGACGACGTGCGCGCTGCGCTGGATTGGCTCGAGCGCCAGTTCCACCTGCCCATCGTCGTCGCGGGATTTTCTTTCGGGGCTTCCACCGGCCTGCGCGCCTGCTGCCCCGATGCCCGCGTGCAGGCGATGATCTCCCTGGGCACTCCGGTCGAAGTCGAAGGGCGCACCTACCGCTACAGCTTTCTGACGGACTGCGCCAAGCCCAAACTGTTCATCAGCGGCGACCGCGATCCCTACGGCCCACTCGAGACCCTGGAAGCGGTAGTAGCGCGCGCCCATCCGCCCAAGAGACTCGTGCTCATCGCAGGCAGCGGACACTTCTTCGAGGGAAAACTCGCAGAAGTGAGGCACACCATCGAAGGATGGGTGCGGGAGACGCTGAACCTTGGATCGCCGTCATCGCCGGGATCATGAGTCGAAAGCTGACAACTGGCGACCGGCAACTATAATTCCGAGGCCCAATGGGACGCACAGCCAGCGCGGGGAGCAGTTCGCAAGCGACGCCGCACATGCGCGAGACGGCGCGGGAGATCTTCCTGGATGCGCTGGATCGATCCAGCATCGCCAAGGCATTCGATCGGCACGTGAGTTACAGCCGCGGAGTCCTGCAAGTGGCGGAAGATCTCTACAACATCGGCACGTACAGCCGGGTGTTCGTGGTTGCCTTCGGCAAGGCGGCGCACACCATGGTGGAGGCGCTCGCCGGCCAGATGGGCGGCAGCGTGGGCGGCATCGTTGCCTGCCCGGAGGCGCCCCCGGCGAAGGTCTTCGGCTTCCGCTATTTCCAGGGTGGACACCCGGTTCCCAACGAAGAGTCGATCCTCGGCGCCAATGCCGTCTTGCGCAGCCTGCACGGGGCCACAGCGCGCTGGCTGGTGCTCTACCTGATCAGCGGCGGCGGCTCGGCCGTGATCGAAAAGCCGATCGACGCCGACATCGGCCTCGAGGACCTGGTCGCCACCTATCGCGAGCTGGTGCTGTGCGGCGCGCCCATCGCCGAGATCAACGCCATCCGCAAGCACCTCTCGGCAGTCAAGGGAGGGCGGCTGGCGCAGGCGGCGCGCGAGGCCCAGCAGGTTTCGATCCTGGTCTCCGACGTGCCGCCGGCTGCGCTGGACTCTCTCGCTTCCGGCCCCACCATGGGGGACTCGACGACCGTCGAGGACTGTTACGCCATCGTGCGCAAGTACGGCCTGCTGAGCAGATTCCCGCCCTCGGTGCGCGATCTGTTCCAGACCCGCGCGCTGGAGGAAACCCCCAAGCCCGGCGATCCGCTATTCCACCGCTCGCGCTGGTGGCCGATCCTGTCCAGCGCGACGGCCCAGAAGGCTGCGGCCGACAAAGCTGCCCTGAGTGGCTTCACGGTCGAGGAGGACAACACGTGCGACGATTGGGATTACGCGAAGGCGGCGGACCACCTGCTGAAGCGACTACAAGAGTTACGCAAGGGAGCGTCGCGGGTGTGTTTGATCTCCGCCGGCGAGGTGACGGTGAAAGTCTCCCAGCCCGCGGGGACCGGAGGGCGCAACCAGCAGTTCGCGCTGTACTGCGCGGAGAAGATCGCGGGGCAGAACATCTGCGTGCTGAGCGCGGGCACGGACGGCGTGGATGGCAACAGTCGAGCAGCCGGCGCTGTGGTGGACGGCACGACCGTGGCGCGTGCGCGTGCGACGGGGCTGGATGTCGAGAGAGCGCTTAAAGAATTCGACGCCTATCCGCTGTTCGAGAAGCTAGGAGATGCGATCGTCACCGGGCCGACGGGAAACAACGTGCGCGACCTGAGGATCCTGCTCGCCGATTGATCGAGGTGAACGGCCGAGGGCGGCTGTCCCACACCGATCAGAAGAACTTCGTCAGACCTTCTTTGAGGACGAAGACGCGGTTCCTGACGCCCCATTTGTTGGCTTCGCGGCCCAGGAATCTCGGTGGCTCGTCCACCGGCTCGTGCGAGAGGCGGAAGCTGCCGTAGTGCATGGGGACCATCCAGCGCGATCCCAGGTCAAGGAATGCCTGAACCGCATCGGCGGGACTGGTGTGCACCTGGCGGAAGGAGGGCGGCTCGTAAGCTCCGATGGGCAGCAAGGCCAACTCCGGCGCGAGGCGATCGCCGATCTCGCGGAAGCCCTCGAAGTAAGCGGTGTCGCCGGCGTGGTAGACGGAATGCTTGTGCGAACGGATGACGTACCCGCCGTAGCCGCGGTGCATGTCCTTGATGACGCGCGCGCCCCAGTGCCGGGACGGCGTGTGGGTGATGGTGATGGTCTCGTGCCGGTATTCCTGCCACCAGTCGAGCTCGACGATTTTGCGGAAGCCGAGATCGCGGACCAGGTCAGACACGTTCCGCGGCACGACGATGACGGGCCCTCGGCCGGCGATGCGGCGGGTGGCGCGCGCGATGGCGCGCAGCGACGGCCGATGCAGGTGGTCGAAATGCGCATGCGTCACCAGCACCAGGTCTATCGCGGGTAGGTCCTTGATGCGCAATCCTGGGCGGCGCAGGCGCTTGAGCACGAACAGCCATTGCGCGAAGTTCGGGTCCACGACCACGTTGCGGCCGCCGATCTGCAGGAAGAACGAGGAATGCCCGATGAAAGTCACGCCCAGGTCGCCGTTGCTGGTGAGCACCGGCTTGTGCACTTCTCCCGTGCGTTTGGTAAGTGCGGAATGGCGGACCAGGCGGCCGAAATTGCGGGCCCTCCGCCGGATTGCTGGGGTCAACATCTCCGTATAGATTAGACGATTTCGCGGGCGGAAGGATTCTGATTTAACCGCCGTCGCAACCAGGGAACTCGAAAATCGGAGTTCCAGATTCCGCAATCTGAAATCCCATCAGGGGTTCCATTTCAGATTTGACCACGCGGTCCCGTTGCTTTCTAATCGTGGATTCTGAGGGAGGCGATCATGCGCGTAGCGTTCCTGGGTCTGGGCATCATGGGGCGGCCGATGGCGGCGAACCTGGCCAAGAAGGGCCACGAAGTAACGGTGTGGAACCGCACGCCGAAGCAGGTGGAGGGCGCGCGGACGGCGGCCACGCCCGCCGAGGCGGCCCAGGGCGCCGAGGTCGTCTGGATGTGTGTCTCTGACACCGCCGCCGTCGAGCACGTGCTCTTCGGGGAAAACGGCGTGGAAGGCTCGCTGCGCGAGGGCATGGTGGTCGTGGATTCCAGCACCATCTCGCCCACGCGCACCCTGGAGTTCGCCAAGCGCGTGCGCCAGTATGGCGCCGATTACGTGGACGCGCCTATCACCGGATCGAAGATTGGAGCCGAGAGCGGCCAGCTCATATTCATGGTGGGCGGATCGGAGCCGACTCTGGAGCGCATCCGCCCGCTCTTCGAGGCCATGGGCAAGGCGGTCAAGCGCATGGGCGAGACGGGCAAGGGCCAGGCCACCAAGATCTCGATGAACCTCATGATCGCGATGATCTATGAAGGGTTCGCCGAGGCCCTGACCCTGGCAACCAAGCTGGGCGTGGAGGCCCAGGACCTGGTCGAGCTCATCGGCATGACCATGGTCCGCTCCGGCGTAGTGGACTACAAGGCGCCGTTCGTCCTCAAGAGCGATTTTTCTCCCAACTTCCCGCTCCGGCTCATGCACAAGGACATCCGCCTGATGCTGGAAGCCGCCAAGGAAACCAGGGTCAAACTTCCTGGCCTCGAAACGGTGGAAGAGATCTACGACGTGGCCAGCGAAGAAGGCCTCGATGACCAGGACTTCGCTGCTACCCTGATCCTGCTCCAGAAATGGGCCGGGCTGGAGGTCAAGGGCGGGGTCCCGGCATAGCCCTCAGCAATTACACAACTATTACAAACAGCTAGCCTCGCTCCTGATAAGTTCATGGAGATATCCGTAAGAAAATCCCTGTGACATTTGGAGCTTATGAGCCTTCTTAAAGGGGACAGGACGTTCCGCGAGCCGTTCAGTCCGATCACGACGTTTTTCATGGTTGCATTCCACGTCGGCGCGATTGCGGCATTCTTCTTCTTCAGTTGGAAGGCGGTCGCGGTAGCCGCCGTCTTGTGGCTGATCTCCGGCAGCTTCGGCATCGGCATGGGGTACCACCGGCTGCTGACCCATCGTGGCTTCAAGACGCCCAAGTGGCTCGAGTATGTGCTGACCGTTTTCGGCGCAATGGCCCTGGAAGGCGGACCGGTGTACTGGGTGGCGGTGCACCGCATGCACCACCAGAACACCGACAAGGAAGGCGATCCTCATTCGCCGAATGATGGCGGATTCTGGGCGCACATGGGCTGGATCCTTACCGGCCGCGTGATCCACAACAACAATTCCTCGCTTCTGCCCTATGTCCCCGACCTGCGCAAAGACAAGTTCCACCTGTGGATCAGCAAGTGGCACTGGATCCCCATCACCGTGCTGGGACTGGTGCTGCTGGCGGCCGGCGGATGGCCGTACCTGATGTGGGGCATCTTCTTCCGCACTACGCTGGGGCTGCACATCACCTGGCTGGTGAACTCCGCGACTCACATGTGGGGCTCGCAGCGGTTCCTCACCGGCGACACTTCCACCAACAGTTTCTGGGTGGCCATCCTTACCTTCGGGGAAGGCTGGCACAATAACCATCACGCGCACCCGCAGTCGGCGCGGCACGGGCTGGCCTGGTACGAGATCGACTTCAACTGGTACTTCATCTCGACCTTGCGCCGGCTGGGACTGGCATGGGACGTGAAGCTTCCGAAGCTAAAGGCAGATGAGGGACCGGAGACTGCGATCGAGTCGCCCGCTACTGCGGGGTTGGAGCCGGTTGCGGGAGATTAGCGAATAACCAGGGGATCCTCGAACCGCGGACGATTCTGCCCGCGGTTTGTTTTTTGTGCGCCTCTCTTCCACTACAATTTCAGGCGGTTCCCATGCGCATCGCCAGCCGCGCCAAAACGATTGCCTTCTTCGTGACCCTGGGCTCCCTCCTGGTGGGAGTGGCGATCGCGCTCAACATCAGCTGGGTCCTGCTCAAGTGGCGCGAGGTGGTCCCGCTGGTGCTGGGGATCATTTTCTTCGGATTCATCATCGCCGGCGTCGTGCTCAACACCATCTTCTTGGTGCGCGAGATCCGCCGCAACGAACAGCAGGACAGCTTCCTCAATGCGGTGACTCATGAGCTGAAGACGCCGATCGCATCCATTCGCTTGTACCTGGAGACGCTACAGCACCGCTCCGTGGAGGACGCGAAACGCGAGGAGTTCTACCGCATCATGCTGGAAGACACCGACCGCCTGCTGGGGACGGTGGAACAGGTATTGAAAGCCGGCGAGGCCCGCCTCGGGGACGGCCGCAAGAACTGGCAGGAGGTGGATTTTTCCGCCATCGTGCGCGACGCGCTCGAACTGGCCCGCCTGCGCCACCATCTCCAGCCTGATGAGCTGCGATTCGGCGCCCTGCCCGCACAGGAGATCCTTCTGAAAGGGAACCCCGAAGAACTGCGCACCGCCACCGCCAACCTGCTGGACAATGCCGTGAAATATTCCGGCACGAAAAAGGACATCGTGGTCGACGTTGTGACCCCCGATCTCGATACCGTGCTCCTACGCGTCCAGGACCACGGCATCGGGATTCCCAGGACGGAGTTGAAGCGCATCTTCAAGCGCTTCTATCGGGCCCCCACCTTGGCTGGCGGCCAGGTCAAGGGCACGGGCCTCGGTTTGTTCATCGTGCGCGCCATCGCGCGCCGTCACGGGGGAGACGCGTTTGCCGACAGCGAAGGCGAGGGCCACGGCAGCGCCTTCACCATCCGTCTTCCGAGGGTCTACCGAGCATGAGCCGGATACTCGTAGTGGAAGATGAGACGCACCTGGCGGAGGGACTCCGGTTCAATCTGGAAGCCGAAGGCCATTCGGTGCAAATCACCGACAATGGCGAAGAGGCGCTGGTGCGCCTCCTGGAAAAGAATGAGGACTTTGACATCGTCGTCCTGGACGTCATGCTGCCCGGGAAGGACGGATTCACGGTCGCGCAGGAACTCCGCCAGGCGCGGAATTACATCCCGGTGCTCATGCTGACCGCCCGTGGCCGCCCCGAGGATGTGCTGAACGGATTCGAGTCTGGCGCCGACGACTACCTGCCGAAGCCCTTCGAGCTCTCGATCTTGATGGCGCGGATCACCAGCCTGTTGCGCCGCACCGAGTGGGCGCGCCGTGCGGTCAGTTCCGCGGAATCGCAGCAGACGCCGGACAGCCACAGCTTCGACGGCAAAGTGGTGGACTTCCAGAACCTGCAACTGCGAACGGGGAAGACGGTCTACCAGCTGACGCTGATGGAATCGGAACTGTTGCGCTACTTGATCCAGAACAGCGGCCATCCAGTGTCCCGCAAGGCGATCCTGGAGCACGTGTGGAACCTGCGCGAAGACACCGACACGCGTGCCATCGACAATTTCATCGTGCGGCTGCGCCGCTATATCGAGCCGGACCCCTCCCGGCCGCGCTACCTGCTGACCGTCCGACGCGTCGGTTACAAATTCGTTTCCAACCCCAAGGACAGCTAGATCCTGATCCAGCACCACTCTTTGGTGAGCGGCGTCTGGTTCATCTGCTCGCCGCCGGACTTGGTCACCCGCACCAGGTTGCCATGGTTGTACCCGAAGCCGCCTTCCGGATTGTAGAGCCCGGGCTCGTTGGAGAAGGTCATGTTCTCCTCCAGCACGGTGTTGTCGCCCAGCGAAAGATAGGGCGGCTGGTGGCCTTCGCTGCCCTCGCCGTGCGCAGGGCGGTGATAGACGTACTTCTCCAGGCCGGCATCGCGCGCCAGTTTGAGCACGCCTGCGCCGACCTCATTGCACTTCCGCCCGGCGACGCTGAGCTTCTGCTGTTCCACGGTCATGGCGGTGTGAACGTCCCAGAGCTTGTGGTGAAGGTCGGTGACGTTCGGGCCGGCGATCTGGAGCGCCCGGTAGCCCTCGCCACCATGCCCGCCCAGCTTTACGTCGGCGGCGATCTGCACCGCGTCGCCGCGCTGGATGCGTGCGTGGAAGAATTGGTTGGGATGCGGGTAAGCGGTGGCGACGCCGGTACGGCACTCGTAGCCGATGTCGATGCCGACACCGCTGTGGGGACGGCCATCGAGTTTCAAGTATTTTGTGAGTTCTGAGGCGCCGAATGCCTGCGTGGCATGTGCCACCTCGAAGTCGGTGGCATCGGTGCCGTGCGCCAGGATGTAGTCGCGGGCGAAATCCATCATGCGATCGTGCAGTTGCAAGGCCACGCGCGCCAGCGCGATCTCCTCCGGAGTCTTGACTTCGCGCATGTGCAGAACCATCGGCCCGACGATCCGCCAGTCGGGCTTCATCCCGCGCTTCTCCATCGTGTGGATCAGCTCGTCGGCCGGACGCCGCTCGAAGCCCACGCGCGCCTTTGCGTGGCCGCGCTTGGCCAAGCCGTCGAGCATCCACGCGAAAAGATCGGCCTGCGGCCCGGCCTCGAAGACCACCTTGTCGTACGGTCCATGGTGCGGGTAATCGAAGTACCACTCGTGGTCCGCGACCCACCAGGAACCCCACATGTCGCGGTCCAGGCCGGGATGGAACACCGCCGGGTTGCCCTTCGCCGGCACAAAAAGCCAGATGGGCCGCTCGGTGGTCACGGCGAACGAACCGGTCAAGTAGTTGATGCTGTTCGCATCCGAGATGACCGCGCCATCGAGCTTCTGCTCAGCAAGCTGTTGCTGAAAGAGCGCGGTCGTCGCCTTGTACCACTCGATGGGCAGGCGGAAAGGCCCGGTCAGCGGCAGGTAGGCCTTCTGTGGCATCGCGCCCGCCTTGTTCTCCGCGTGGATCATGGCGCGGGCGAGTTCGGGGGTGGCGACGGCGGCGAGAGCGGCGGATCTAAGGAATGAACGACGGCGCATGCGGCCTCCCAATAATGGCAAACCTACAAACCTTTGTACGCGCCGCCATCCACCAGGATGGTCTGTCCGGTGATGTAGGAGGCGCGTTCCGAGGCCAGGAACACGACGGTATCGGCGAGCTCGCGCGGGTCACCCACGCGCTGGAGCGCGGCCTCGGCGCCGAAGCGCTGCATCACGTCGTCGGCGGTGATTCCTAGCGCGAGCGCCCGGGTGGCGCCCAACTCCTTCAGGCGGTCGGTGGCGGTGTAGCCCGGGCCGACGTTGTTCACCAGGATCCCATCCGGCCCGAATTCATTGGCCAGGCTGCGCACCAGGCCGACGACGGCGTTGCGCACCGCGTTCGAGAGTATGAGCTCCGGCACCGGCTGCTTCACCGTCATGGAAGTGATGGTGATGATCCGCCCCCAGCGCTGCCGCTGCATGTGCGGGATCACTGCCTGACAGAACGAGACCACGCTCAGGAAGTTCAGTTCGACGGCCTTCCGCCACTCCTCCATACCGAGCGAGAGGAAATTCTTGGCCGGAGGGCCGCCCGCGTTGGTCACGCAGATGTCGATACGGCCGAATTTCTCCGCCACCGCGGCCACGAAGGCCTGCACTGCCCCCGCATGGGTCACGTCGAAGGCGCGCTCGAAGACCTCGGTCTTGTGCTTCTTGCGGATGGCGTCGGCGGCGGCGCGCAGGGTTTTTTCCGTGCGGGCGCACATGGCAACGCGCGCCCCTTCAGCGGCGAGGGCCTCGGCGGTAGCGCGGCCCAGCCCCTGGCTTGACGCCGCCACGATGGCCACGCGGTCCCGCAGTCCGGTCTCCATGGCTACTGGATCTCGCGCTTCTGGCCCGCGCTGTCGGCATCCACCACGTACACGCGCGCGGGCGCTGCCTGGACGTGGTTCTTCTCGAAACACTCCTTGATGCGGCGGCGCAGTTCGCGGCTCACGGCGTACTGCGAGCCCGGCTTGGTCTTCACCAGCAGCAGGTAGTCCACCTCGCCGGAGGAGATGCGCTCGATGCCCGGCACCTGCGGCTCGGCCACAACTAGGTGGGCGAAGTTGGGGTCGCGGTGGAATTCGCTCGCCACTTGTTGGAGAAGCTGGATGACGCGGTCGCTGTTCTCCGCGTAGGCTGCGGACACGCGCAGTTGCACCTGCGCCCAGTCGCGCGTCAGGTTGGAGACGACCTTGATCTCACTGTTGGGGATGGAGTGCAGTGTGCCGTCATCCCCGCGCAGCACGGTGCGCCGCAGCGTCATGTCCTCGACCGTGCCCGAGACCCCGCTGATCCTTACGATGTCTCCCAGGTGATACTGGTCCTCCATCAGGATGAAGAAGCCGTTGATGACATCGTGCACCAGCGCCTGGGCGCCGAAGCCGATGGCCAGTCCCGCGATGCCCGCGCTGGCCAGCAGCGGTTTCATGTCGATGCCGACCAGGGGCAGGATCTGCATGGCCGCGAAGAGCATGATCACCGCCAATCCCACACTGTAGATCACCCCGGCCAGGGTGCGGAGCTGGTGCGCGTGGTGCGGGTCGATGGGAATTGGCAGCCCGGGGCGTTCCGCCAGACGCACCAGCCGGGCCCGCAACTGGCGGAGCAGCCACACCAGAACCACGGCGCCGATCAGAATGACGGCGATCTTGGGCACGCTGTGGCGGAAGAAGTAGTAAGCGTCGCCGCGCCAGTCTCGCAGGATGTTCTGAAGATTCATGCCGGAGGGCCGGAGCAGGCCCGGTTGGGGCCGTCGGCCAGCGCGCGATTATAGCAGCCGTCCGCGGCGGCATCCGCACCGTATAATGCCGGGGCTCGCCTCTGACGGAGTGTACGGATCCATGCTGCGCAACCTCGCCGTAGTCGTCTTCGTGCTGGCCCTGGTGGTGATGCCACCTGTCCAGATCAGCCGTAGTACGCCGCCAGCCCCTCTGCCTGTCCCTCAAACCGTCGACGCCTCCCAGGAGCGGCCGGGGGAGAAACGACCGCCCACGCCCGACGAGATCCGCCTGGAGAAAACGAGGAAGAAGGAGCTCGGCAAACAGCGTTACCAGGAGCTCAGGCGCGACAGCGAGCAGCTCGTCCTGCTTGCCAACCAGCTCAAGCGCTACGTCGATACAGCCGGTGAGAACACCCTCTCCCTGGACGTGGTCAAGAAAGCAGAAGAGATCGAGAAGCTCGCCAAGAGCGTCAAGACGAAGATGAAGGGCGATTAGGTGCCGTGGCGAAGCGGGTGGATGGCCGGCAAACAGAAAAACGCCACCGGTTGCCCGGTGGCGTTGTTGTCGTTGTGGATCGCTAATCCGCGCTCAGGCGGGTGGGCTCTTCGCCGGCCGCAGCCGCGGCCCTCACCGTCCCGATCCTCATGCCGTAGAACGACCGGTGCACGAAGAAGACAGAGACGAGGAAGAACAGCGCTGCGAGCACCAGGCTGACAGCCACGCCTGACTTGGCCGTCAGGCTGACCGCCAGTTCCACCGCCAACAGGCCGAACAGGGTGGTGAACTTGATGACCGGGTTCATGGCCACCGACGAGGTGTCCTTGAACGGGTCGCCCACGGTGTCGCCCACCACGGTGGCGGCGTGCAGGTCCGTGCCCTTCTGCTTCAGTTCGACCTCGACGACCTTCTTGGCGTTGTCCCAGGCGCCGCCCGCGTTGGCCATGAAGATGGCCTGGTACAGGCCGAAGATCGCGATCGAGATCAGGTAGCCGATGAAGAAGAACGGCTCGACGAACGCGAACGCCAGCGTGCCGAAGAACACGGCCAGGAAGATGTTGAACATGCCGCGCTGCGCGTACTGCGTGCAGATGGCCACCACCTTCTTGCTGTCACTCACCGAGGCCTTCTCCACGCCTTCCAGCTTGATGTTGGCCTTGATGAATTCCACCGCGCGGTATGCGCCCGTGCTCACCGCCTGGATCGAGGCGCCGGCGAACCAGTAGATCATGGCGCCGCCGGTGATCAGGCCCAGCACGAAGGGCGCGTGCAGCAGCGAAAGCTTGTTGACGTTCTCCGACAGGCCGTTGGTCAGCGCCATGATGATCGAGAAGATCATGGTGGTAGCGCCCACCACCGCAGTGCCGATCAGCACCGGCTTGGCCGTAGCCTTGAAGGTGTTGCCGGCGCCGTCGTTGGCTTCCAGCAGGTGCTTGGCCCGCTCGAAGTTCACCTCCATGCCGTAATCCTTCTTGATCTCGCCCTTGATGTTGGGGATCTGCTCGATCAGCGAGAGTTCGTACACGGACTGGGCGTTGTCGGTGACCGGACCGTAGGAGTCCACGGCGATGGTGACCGGGCCCATGCCCAGGAAGCCGAAGGCCACCAGCCCGAAGGCGAACACGGCGGGCGCCAGCATCAGCGGGATCTGCGTGCCCAGGATGTAGTCGCCCAGGCCGTGCGTACTGACCACGAATGCAATCGCCATCAACGCGACCATCGAGAGCCCGAGCCAATAGGCGGAGAAGTTACCCGCGACCAGGCCGGACAGGATGTTGAGTGACGCGCCGCCTTCCTCCGTCGAAGTCACGACTTCCTTGACGTGTGCCGACTCGGTGGAGGTGAACACCTTCACCAGTTCAGGGATGAGCGCTCCCGCCAGCGTGCCACACGAGATGATGGTCGAAAGCTTCCACCACAGCGTGTCGTTGCCGCCCAGTTCGGGGATGATGAAGTACGAAACCAGGTAAGTGAGGCCGATGGAAACGATGGAGGTGAGCCATACCAGCGAGGTCAGAGGCGCCTCGAAGTTGAAGTCGTCGGAGTCGCTAAATCTCGCCTTGGAGATGGCGTTGTTGAGGAAGTAGGCGCCGGAGCTGGAGACCAGCATCATGATGCGCATGACGAAGATCCAGACCAGCAGTTGCACCTGCACCGTCGGGTCTTTCACCGCCAGCAGGATGAAGGTGATGAGCGCGACGCCGGTGACGCCGTAGGTCTCGAAGCCGTCGGCGGTCGGGCCGACCGAGTCGCCGGCATTATCTCCGGTACAGTCGGCGATCACGCCCGGGTTGCGCGCGTCGTCTTCCTTGATCTTGAAGACGATCTTCATCAGGTCGGAGCCGATGTCGGCGATCTTGGTGAAGATGCCGCCGGCGATACGCAGTGCCGCCGCGCCCAGCGACTCGCCGATGGCGAAGCCGATGAAGCAGGGGCCGGCATAATCGCCCGGAATGAACAGCAGGATGAAGAGCATGATCAGCAGCTCGACCGAGATCAGCATCATGCCCACGCTCATGCCCGATTTCAGCGGGATGGCGCAGATGGGCCAGGGCTTGCCGCTCAGGCCGGCGAACGCCGTCCGCGAGTTGGCGAAGGTATTCACCCGGATGCCGAACCAGGCCACGCCGTAGCTGCCACCGATACCCACCAGGCTGAACAGGATGATGATGGGCAGCGTCACGGCCAGCGGCTTGTTCGGGACGGGCGACAGGATGCCGAAGTACAGGACGATGACGGCCGCGATGAACACCCACAGGATCAGGATGAACTTGCCCTGCGTGACCAGGTACGTCTTGCACGTTTCGTAGATGAGTTCGGAGATCTCCCGCATCGAGCGGTGCACGGGCAGATTCTTGAGTTGTACGTAGATGACCATGCCGAACACCAGTCCTGCGGCACAGAAGGCCAGCCCGATGGTCAGCAGGCTGTGCCCGTTCATGCCGAGGAAATCGACCGAGGACAGGTCCGGCAGCTTCAGCGAAGCTTCGCCGCCAGCCTCGCCGGACGGTTGCGCGAGCGCCAGGGTTGATTGCGTCACCACGAAGGTCAGCGCGGCCAGCAGCATCTTCATGGGCCGGCAAGCGACTCGCGCCAGTGAACGCAGCGCGGTCCCGGACGCAGGGGGATTGGGCGAGTGTCCCTGCCACAATGACGTGGCAAGTAGGGTATGCATAAATTCCTCCACACCAATTTTGGGGTCCCGAAAAGGAATATGGGAGTCTGAGCCATCTTGCTCCCTCGAAACTACCGTCCGGGAACACGCTTCCACTTCAAGAAAAGTGAAATTTGAGGTTTGGCCGCGCCCCGCAGTACCGATCCCGCATCGCCACGGGCCGGTACAAGACAGACGCTTCTTATAACATGCGCGGAAAAGGAGGGTCAAACAAACGTTCACTCGATCTTGTCGGGCAAGGCAGCAGCGTGGAGGCGATGAGGTCGCCCTCTATTGAAGATGCACTCTGCCGGAGCCGGTGCGCACGTCGATCATCGGCCCGCCGCCGCGGATCTTCCCCGAGATCTCATGCCGGTCCTGCCGGCCGCTGATGGTGATGGGCAAATCGGATTCGATGCCTCCCGAGCCGGTTCTCGCGTGGAAATCGAAGCCCCCGCTCCCGGTCAGCCGCAGGGTGACGCTGCCGGAACCAGTCTCTACGTTCCATTCGCCCGTCGGCGCGCCCTCGGCGGTGATGTCGCCGCTGCCGGCGTGCGCCCGAAGCCGTCCTTTCATGTCGAGGATATTGATGCCGCCCGAGCCGGTGTGCGCGTCCACGCCGGAGACACGCTCGAGCTTGATGTGGCCGCTCCCGGTATGTGCCACCGCATTGCCACTGATCACGCTGAGCTCGATGGCGCCCGATCCCGCCTGCGCGTCCACGTCGCCGTCGATGTTGGACGCCGTCACGTTTCCGGAGCCGCTGTGCAGCTTCGCCGCACCATGCACACGCTCCACCTCCATGTTCCCCGAGCCGGTATTGGCCGTCACCTGGGTCTCCGCCGGCACCACGATTTCGTACGAGATGGAGACGTTGTTGAAGAGCTCGTGATCTTCCACGAATCCGATCCGGATGCGGTTGCCGCTCTGCTCGATGGGAGGGTTCTGCTCCAGGCGCCGCACCTTCTCCCGTACTTCCTCGGTGCCGGTGAAGAAGCCTTCACTGGCGCGGATCTTGCCGTACACCCGCACCGACCCGTCGTCGCCCTTGCGGACATGGATGTCGCCCGAGCCGGTCTTCACTTCCAGCTGCACCGGGCCGCTGACCTTCAAGGTGCGCTCGAAACTGCCGTTGACCGCCGCCAGCGCGGGCAGGGAAAGTGCCAGCGCCAGGAGGATCGCCACCGCTGATTCTCGCTTCATCGTTCGCCTCTTGATTGCCCGGTCGGCCGCTAGAGAAAAAGGCACGAGCCGGGCTGCTCGTGCCTTCCGGAACCCGCAACAGGGAGGCGTTTGCGGGCACGAACTATTGCAGCACCACCTGCTCGCCTTCCTTCAGGCCGCTGAGCACCTCGGTCTTGGCCCCATTGGAGATGCCGATGTTGATCGCCACCTTGTTCTTGCCGTCCTTGCCGTTGCTGACCGGCACCTCGACCGATGCCTTCTTCTCCTTGTCGTAGATGATGGCGCCCTCGGGGATCATCAGCACGTTCTTGTGTTCTTCCAGGATGATCTCGGCGTTGGCGGTCATGGCGGCCTTCAGCTCGCCGCCCGGGTTGTCGATCGACACCCGCACTTCGAAGGTGGTCACGTTGTCCTTCTCCACACCCATGGGCGAGATCTTCGTGACCTTGCCGGTGAAGCTCTTGTCCTTGAAGGATTCCACCTTGATGCGCGCCGCCTGGCCCAGATACACCTTGCCGATATCGCTCTCGTCCACCTTGCCCTTGACGTACACCTCGTGGGTGTCGCCGATGGTCATCACCAGCGTGGCCGAGGAACCCAGCACCAGGATGGAGCTGACCGCGTCACCCATCTCCACATCACGCGAAAGGATGATGCCGTCGATGGGAGCGACGATGGTGGTGTAATTGAGTTGCTCCCTGAGCTGGTCCAGCGTGGCCTTGGCCTGCAACACCTGGGCCCTGGCCTGCGCCAGCTTGGCCTTGCCCACCACCAGCTGCGCCTTGGCCATGTCCTGCCTGTTGACCGCCAGTTGGTAAGCCTTTTGCGCGTCGTCCAGGTTGGCCTGCGAAACCACGCCTTCCTTGGCCATGTGCTGGGCGCGCTCATACGCGCGGAGCAACAGGGGCACGTCTGGACCTTCGGCGTCCACCTTGGCGCGCTCCAGATCGGCTTCGGCGGCGTGCTCGTTGGAGAGCGCCGCCTCCAGCGACGCTGCCGACTGCTTCACCTGGGCCTCGATCTCTTCTTTATCGAGTTCTGCCAGCACCTGGCCGGCCTTCACCCGGTCCCCGGCTTCCACCAGCAGCTTCTTCACGATGCCGCTGGCCTTGGACTTGATTTCGACCTTCGTGATGGGCTCGATCTTGCCGGTGGCGACCACGCTCTTGGCCAGGTCACCCTTCTCCACCTTGGCCAGTTTCGAGGGGTCGATCTTGGTGCCACCGCGCGTGGCCCCGACCACGACCAACACGATGATGACCACCGCTCCGATCGAGCCGAGGGTCAAAAAAAAGCGTTTCCGCTTGTTTTTCCCGTTTCCGTTCGCCACTGCTGCCTCCCTGCAAGCAGGCTGCCCTGCTCCTGCTGTCTGATACGGCCCCACCTGTGTCTTAGTTCCGCATTCTGCGAGATTCTTTTCGTTCTCGGATTAGACACCCAAGCTGCGAAAAAGTGAGCAATCCAGGTCCCGGACCGCCTTTCTGGAGCTGCTCCAGGGCGGCAGGGACCCGGTTTTGAGTACAATTCGGACTTTATGGTGTCCATCGTCCTGATGCGGCTGGCGGCCGTTATCCTGCTCGTGGCTGCGAACGCCTTCTTTGTCGCGGCCGAATTCGCCCTGGTCAGCATCCGCGACACCCGCCTCCAGCAGCTCATTGCCGAGAAGCGTATCGGCGCCCGCACCGTCCTGAAGCTGCACCAGAACCTCGACGAGCTTCTCGCCGCCGTGCAGCTAGGGGTGACTCTGGCCAGCCTCGGTTTGGGCTGGATCGGAGAAGCTACGGTGGCCGATCTGCTGATGCGGGCGTTCTCCCATGTCCCCCACGTCAAGGTCTACGCCCACGGCATCGGGATCGCCTTCGGCTTCGTGCTGATCACCTACGTGGTGGTGATCCTGGGCGAAGTGGTCCCCAAGACCCTCGCGCTGCAGCGCGCCGACCGCGTGGCCCTGGCCGTGGCCGGCCCCATGGACATCTTCGTCACTCTGGGCCGCCCTTTCCTGCGCTTTATGAGTAAGTCCGCCTCGCTGGTGCTGGGCGCGTTCGGCACCCACCAACTCGGCGAAGGCAGTGTCCACTCTCCGGACGAGCTGAAGCTGATGGTCACTGCCAGCCGCCGCATCGGCCTCCTCCCCAAGGTGCAGGAAGACATGGTCCATCGCGCCCTGGAGCTGGGAAACACAACCGTGCGCGAGATCATGGTGCCACGCGTCGCGATCTTCTCCTTGTCCGCCGAGATGCCGGTCGAGGAGGCCGCGCGTCGCGTGGTCGAGCAGCAATACTCGCGTATCCCGGTGTACGACCCGCAACTGGGACCGGAGCACATCGTCGGCGTGCTTTACGCCAAGGACCTCATGCGCCTGATGTACGCCTCCATGACCGCCGGCGGCCTGCCCGAGGTGCTGCGCGGCTCCACCCAACTGCGCCACATCATGCACGACGTGCTGGTCATCCCCGAGACCAAGCCCATCTCCGACCTGCTGGTGGACTTCAAGCGCCACCGCCGCCATCTCGCCGTGGTGGTGGACGAATTCGGCTCCACCGCCGGCGTGGTTTCCGTCGAAGACGTGCTGGAGCAGATCGTGGGCGAGATCGAAGACGAATTCGACGCCCTGCGCGAGCCCCCGGCGCTGATCGGCAAGGCGCCCGTCGTGCTCGAGGGCTCGCAGAACATCCGCGATCTCGATCTTCAGTACCACCTCGAGCTGCCCCGCGACCAGGGTTTCGAGACCCTCGGAGGCTTCGTGCTCTCGCGCTTGCAGAAGATCCCCCGGGGCGGGGAACAGTTCGACTACCAGGGCCGCCGCTTCACCGTGCTCAACATGGACGGACGCCGGGTGGCCGCGGTCAAGATTGAACCGGTGGAAACGGCGGTGGTCGGTACCATGGCGAAAAAGTCGGATTGAAGTACGATGTCGGGCCAACAACCTGACCCTCGATGTTCCGCTACTTCACAACCCGGTTGCTCTACACCATCCCGGTCATCTGGCTCGTGGTTTCGGTCGTTTTCCTGCTCATCCACATGGTTCCGGGCGACCCCATCCAGCAGATGCTGGGCGAAGGAGCGGCCAGCGCCGACGTCGCCGCCGCCCGCCACGCCTATGGACTCGACGTTCCCATCGGCCGCCAGTACCTGAATTACTGGCAAGGCGTGCTGCGCGGCGATCTTGGGCAGTCCATCCGCTTCAACCAGAGCGTGGCCAGCATCATCGTTCAGCGCTATCCCTTTACCGTGATGCTGACTGTCGCCGCGCTGCTGGTCGCGCTCGCGCTCTCCGTCCCCGCCGGGGTCCACTCGGCGCGACGGCGAAACCGCTGGGACGACCGCCTGCTCAGTTTCGTCAGCTTGCTCGGCCTCTCGTTCCCCAATTTTGCCCTCGGCCCGGTCCTCATCCTGCTTTTCTCCATCTACCTCGGGCTGCTGCCGGTCTCCGGCTCCGGCACCTGGATGCACCTCATCCTGCCCGCCGTCACCATGGGGGGCGCGCTCGCCGCCATCCTGACCCGCATGGTGCGAACCTCCATGTTGGAAGAGCTGGGCCAGGACTACGTCCGCACCGCACGCGCCAAGGGACTGCCAGAACGCACCGTCGTCTACAAGCACGCGTTGCGCAACGCCCTGGTCCCCGTGCTCACCGTGGTCGGACTGCAGTTCGGCGCGCTGCTCGCCGGCGCCATTGTCACCGAGACCATCTTTTCCTGGCCCGGTATCGGGCGCCTCACCATCCAGGCCATCTCCAATCGCGATTACTACCTCGTACAGGGCTGCATCCTCGCCATCGGCCTCACCTACGTCGCCGTCAACTTCCTCACCGACCTGCTCTACTCCGTCGCCAACCCGAGGATCCGGCAATAATGGCCGCCGCCGCCACCTCGATGCAGACCGCCACGCGCGCCGCGCGCCACAATCCGCTCGCCGCCCTGGGCGTCTTCCTGGTCGTGCTTTTCGTCATCTGCGCGATTTTCGCGCCCTGGATCGCGCCGCGCGATCCCGCTTTCATCGACCTGCTCGTGCGCCTCCAGCCGCCCTCCGACGCCCACTGGTTCGGCACCGACGAGCTGGGCCGCGACATCCTCTCCCGCGTCATCTACGGCGCGCGCATCTCCATGCTGGTCGGTTCCAGCGTGGTGGTCGCTTCGCTCTCCCTCGGCCTCGTCTTCGGTTCCATCGCCGGATACTACGGCGGCAAGGTGGACCGCTTCTTCAATGTCGTGGTGATGAACGCGTTCCTGTCGTTTCCCGGCATCCTGCTGGCCATCGCCTTCGTCGCCTTCCTGGGGCCGGGAGTATTCAACCTCATCCTCGCGCTCTCCATCGGCGGGTGGGTGGGCTACGCGCGCCTGGTCCGCGCTCAGGTGCTGGCGGTGAAGGAGAGGGAATTCATCGAAGCCGCGCGCGCCCTTGGCGCGAGCGACTGGCGCATCGTCAGCCGTCACATCCTGCCCAACATCATCCAGCCGGTGATCGTGCAAGCCGCCATCGGGATGGCCGGCGCCGTCCTCGCCGAAGCCACCATGAGCTTCCTTGGCCTGGGCGTTCCGCCGCCTATCGCCAGTTGGGGCTCTATGCTCAACGACGGCCGCTCCCACCTCTTCGACGCGCCGCACCTCGTGCTGTTTCCCGCTGGTGCCGTGATGCTCGCCGTGCTCTCGTTCAATTTCATCGGCGACGCACTGCGCGATCTCATGGATCCCCGCTCCCGCATCGAAGCTGGCCTCTGACCACCTCGGCGGACCTCGATTTGCACAACCAACGCTAAGCGATTGAAAAATCAGGCAGATGTTTCGCTTGACATATTGCATATTGCAATTGTAATATGGCAAATCGCAATATGACGTTGGGAGAGAAAATCCGCTGGCTGCGCAAGATCGAGGGCACGGTCCGCGGCCTGGATCGCGAGATGACCCAGCAGGAGATCGTCCGCGCCATCAAGAAGGAGCTGAAGGCGGACCTCAGCCAGTCCTATCTCTCGCAGATCGAGAGCGGCGCGCGACCGCACCTGACCAACAAGACGCGCCTGTTGCTGGCGAAGTTCTTCAAGGTTCACCCCGGCTACCTGGTCGAGGATCCGGAGGGCTACCACGCGGAACTGATCTCGGAGCTGCGCACGGTCGAGGACAGGCTCGACCTCTGGCTGATCAGCGGCGCCGAACGCTTCCGCCGCGATCCCGAGGTCTGCGAGGCGCTGCTGGATATCGCCAAGCACGCGGACTCGCGCCAGTGCCTCCTGCTGATGAAAGAGATCCTGGAGAACCCCGGGCTGGCCGAGCGGCTGCTCGAAGTGCTGCGCCCCGGCGCCAGGCCGGTTGTGGAAGGGAAGTGATGGCCATGACGTGGTCGAACTTTTATCTCATCTGTTTCATCGTCGGTTTCACGCTCAGCCTGCTGTCGTTCCTGGCGGGAGCGCTGAACCTGCACCTGCCCGGGTTGGGACACCACCACATCCACATCCACCTGCCCCACCTCGACCACGGGCACCTGCACCTGCCCCACATCCACATGGACGGTGGCGCGGGGCCCGCCGGCGCCGGCCTACACGCCGAATCCGGCGGAATATCGCCCTTCAACTTCTCCAGCATGATGGCCTTCCTCGCCTGGTTCGGTGGCGCGGGATATCTGCTCACCACCGTCTGGCACGTCTGGGCGGTGATGGCCCTGGGCCTGTCGCTGCTGTCGGGCGTCACCGGCGCGATGGTCGTGTTCCTGTTTCTGGCCAAGGTGCTGATGCGCGGCGATTACACCTTGCACGATTCCGACTACGACGTCATCGGGCTGCTGGCCAACGTCACCAGCGGCATCCGCGCCGGAGGCACCGGAGAGATCGTGTATTCGCTGGAGGGCACCCGCCAGACTTGCGGCGCCCGCAGCGAGGACGGCAACGCGATCGAGAAGGGCACTGAGGTTGTGATCACGGGTTACTCCAAAGGGATCGCGTCCGTGCGCCGCTGGGACGAGATGGCGCAGGACGCTGGGGTCACGGATACAGAAGCGAAAAGTAAGTCGAGTTCTGATTTCTAGGAGGCGTTATGCAGGGTTTACTCAATGTGTGGGTCATCTCCGGCCTGGCAGTAGCGGTGGTGATCTTCCTGATGACCGTTCTGACGCGGCTGTACCGTATCGTGGGGCCGAATCGCGCGCTGGTGGTCACCGGCTTCCGCGGCACACGCATCGTCAAGGGCGGCGGCACGATCGTCTGGCCCTTGGTCGAAACCGGGCAGGACCTTTCGCTGGAGCTGATGTCGTTCGACGTCGCCCCCCAGCAGGACCTCTACACCAAGCAGGGCGTCGCAGTGATGGTCGAAGCGGTGGCCCAGATCAAGGTGAAATCGGATCCTGAGTCCATCCGCACTGCCGCCGAGCAGTTCCTGACCAAGACCCCGCCGCAGCGGGAAGGGCTGATCCGCCTGGTGATGGAAGGCCACCTGCGCGGCATCATCGGCCAGCTCACGGTGGAAGAGATCGTGAAGCAGCCGGAGATGGTCGCCGACCGCATGCGTTCCACCTGCGCCGACGACATGAACAAGATGGGCCTGGCGGTGGTCTCATTCACCATCAAGGAGGTGAAGGACAAGAACGATTACATCGCCAACATGGGCCGGCCGGACGTCGCCCGCATCAAGCGCGACGCCGACGTGGCCACGGCCGAAGCCGAGCGCGACACTGCCATCAAGCGCGCGGTGGCGCAGCGCGAAGCCGCGGTCGCCCGCGCCCAGGCCGACCAGGAGCGCGTGTTGGCCGAGACCCTGTCGCAAGCCAAACAGGCCGAATCCACCCGCGACCTGGAGGTCAAGAAAGCCCAGTACCTGGAAACCACCAAGCGCCAGCAGGCCCAGGCCGACAAGTCCTACGAGATCCAGACCCAGATCATGCAGCAGCAACTCACCGCCGAGCAGGTGAAGGTGCAGCAGATCGAGAAGGAGCAGCAGGTCAAGGTGCAGGAGGCCGAGATCCTGCGCGTCGAGAAAGAGCTCATCGCCACCGTGCTCAAGCAGGCGGAGATCGAGAAGCAGCGCATCTCCACCCTCGCCGAAGCCGAGCGCATGCGCCTGACGACCGAGGCAGAAGGCAAGGCGTCGTCCATCCGGCAGCAGGGCGAAGCGGAAGCCGACATCATCTTCAAGAAGGGGGATGCCGAAGCTCGCGCCATGAACGTCAAGGCCGCCGCTTTCCAGGAGTACAACCAGGCCGCGGTCGTGGACAAGCTTTTCTCCAGCCTGCCCGAAGTGGTGCGCGCGCTGTCGGAGCCGCTGTCGAAGGTGGACAAGATCACGATCGTCTCCACCGGCAACGGTTCCAGCGCCGGCGTGCACAAGATCACCGGCGACGTGACCCAGATGGCCGCGCAGGTGCCCGCGCTATTCGAGGCGCTGAGCGGCATGAAGATGACGGACCTGATGTCGAAGATCCGTCTGATCGGAGACAAGGCCCCCAAGCCGGGCGACGACACGGCGTCAGCCCCGGCCAAGGGTGCAGGGAAGTAGCGCGATTCCGTACGGCGGCCGACCTCGGCCGCCCGCTTCGGGAGTGAAGAGATGCAACGCAATCACAAACACGCGAGTGTGGCGGCAGCGGTAGTGATCGGGGCTGGCGCCGCGTTTGCCCTGACCAGCGCGTCCATCGCCATGTGGCTGGCGGCTGGCGCGGTTGTCGGCCTGGTGCTGGCCGCCGCGATGAACAACCTGGTCAGGGATTCAGACGGAAAAGATCCGCGAGCCGATCACGAAAAGCTAGGAGCTAAGAGCTAGCAGCTAGAGGCTGAGGAAGGAGTAGTCATCATGGCATTACTGGAGCGAGTCGCAACCCTGGTCCGGGCCAACCTCAACGACCTGATCGACAAGGCAGAGGACCCGGAGAAGATGATCAAGCAGGTTATCCTCGACATGCAGAACCAGCTTCTCCAGGTGAAGACGCAGGTGGCCATCTCCATCGCCGACCAGCATCTTCTGGAGAAGCGCCAGAAAGAGCAGCAGGAGAAGGCGGTCGAGTGGATGCGCAAGGCCGAGCTGGCGGTGGACAAGAAGCAGGACGACCTGGCGCGCGCCGCTCTCGAGCGCCACAAGAGCTGCTCCCAGATGGCCGACAGTTTCACCGAACAGATCGCCGACCAGCACGCGCAGGTCGAGAGCCTGAAGTCGGCGCTCAACAAGCTGGAGCAGAAGATGGCCGAGGCGGAGTCGAAGAGCGAGCTGCTGATCTCCAAGCAGCGCCGCGCCCGCGCCGCCACACGCGCTGCCGACGCCCAGGCCGCCATGGGCGACGGTTCCAACGTTGCAGCCTTCGACCGCATGAAGACCAAGGTGGCGCGCAACGAAGCCATCAGCCAGGCCAAGCACGAGCTGCTGGGCGACGACATCGAGGCGCGCCTCTCCAAGCTGGAGCGCGAGGACGAGATTGACAAGCTGCTGGCCGAGGTCAAGTCTCGCCGCGGCAAGACGGCGTAGCTGCGTAGGCCGGGCGTCTCCGCCCGGCCTGCGCCTTCGCACAATCCATCGGGTACGATGGTTCTGCGGGGTTACGCATCCCACTCATGGTGAGACGCTCGATCGTCCTGTTCCTTCTAGTGCTCTCCTGCGGCGCCTTCGCCCAACTGGACGAAGAGGCCGCGCGCCATCTCTTTGACCGTCTCAACCACGAGCGCTCGAAGGCCGGCGTTCCCGAACTGCAATGGGACGACAAGCTGGCTGCGGCCGGCGCGCAGCATGCGCAGGAGATGGCAAACCGGAAACAGCTTTCCCACCAGTTCCCCGGCGAGCCGTCACCGCGCCAGCGCATCATCGACACCGGCCTGCGTAACGACGCCTCCGCCGAGAACATCGGTTCCGCTGAGACGCCCGAAGAGATTCACAACGGCTGGACGGAATCCGCCGGACATCGCCGCAACCTTCTCAACCCGAATTACAACGCCGTCGGCATCGCCGTTGTCCGCCGCGGGCGCACCCTGTATGCGGTGCAGGACTTCGCCCACCGTCTCGCCGCCTACAGCGACAAGGAGGTCGAGACCATCGTCGCCACCCAATTCATCCGCGCTCGCGCCCAGGCTGGCCTTGGCGGCATCCGACTCGTGAACGCCCCCGACGTCCACGCGGCCGCCTGCGGCATGGCCCGCGACGGACATATGGAGGCTTCTGCCCTCGTCTCCAAGCTCAGCCACGTGCGCGCCGTCTTCACCTTCACCGCCGCGGAGCCGCAAGAGCTCCCCCACGCCCTGGCCCGGGCCGCGCCTGCCGCGCCCTCCTTCGCGGTCGGCTCCTGCTTCGGCAAGACCGACAGATATCCCGAAGGCACGAACTGGGTCGTGGTTGCCTTCTACTGATCTTGCTTCTGATGTTCCGATCACCCGATGGCCCGATTCCTCCTGTGCTACCCTCGCCCTGATGGACGGCAGAGTTCTCATCGGCCCCGCCGGCTGGGCCTACAAGGACTGGGACGGCATCGTGTACCCGCCGGGCCTCCAGCGCTCGCAACATCCCGCCGAGTATCTCGCCCAATTCTTCGACCTCATCGAGATCAACACCTCGTTCTACGGGCCCATCAAGCCGGAGCACGCCAAGCTGTGGTGCCACAAGGTCGGGTCGGTGAACCCGGATTTTCGTTTTACGGCCAAACTCTACAAGTCGTTCACCCACGCGCCGGGCGGCGTGGTGCAGCCCACCTCCGCCGCCACACTCGACCCCACCGGCGAAGACGAACGCCAGGTGCGCGAGGGCTTTGACGTCATCGCCGCCGAGGGCAAGCTCGGCGCCGTGCTCGCTCAGTTTCCCATCTCCTTTCGCAACACGCTGGAGAACCGCGACTACCTGGAGTCCCTGATCCGCCGCTTCCCCGACTATCCGCTGGCCGTCGAGGTCCGCCACGCCAGCTGGAACAACGAGGGCATCATCCGCTACTTCATGGAGAAGGGCGTCAGCTTCTGCAACATCGACCAGCCCGCGCTCGGACAGTCGCTGCGCCCCACCGAGCACGTCACCTCGCGCATCGCCTATGTGCGCCTCCACGGCCGCAACTACGACCAGTGGTTCGAGCACGAGCATCCGCACGACCGCTACAACTACCTTTATTCGGAGGCCGAGCTTGCCCGCTGGAAGACCAAGGTGGAGAACATCGCGAAGAAAGCCGAGGTCACCTTCGTTGTGGCCAACAATCATTTCGAAGGCAAGGCCGCGGTGAACAGCCTGCAATTGCGCCACATGCTCACCGGCGAAAAGGTCCGCGCGCCGGATCCCCTGGTCCACCACTATCCCCAGCTCAAGCAGATCGTAGACCGCTCCGCCGGCGATTTCGCCCTTCGCGGCTGAGGGGTCGAAGAAACAGCAGCGAAGAAGTAAATACGAACATTGCAGAAGTGGACTCCTCTCGGACTTCTGCAATCTGACTTCTGCGATCTAACTTGCAGTTCGCCTTCCTCCGTGCTTCCGACGTTGCTCCCAAAAACACGATTGGCGCAGCTCTCGCCGCGCCGGCTTGAAACTCGAAACCTGGAACTAGCCCTTCTTCAGCTCGATCAGCACCTGCCGCGCCACTTCCTTCAGCGTCTCGAACACTCCCACACCCTGGAACGCCACCGCTTCGAACACCGGCTCGCCTTTTTTTGTCAGATCCTTCTTCAATGCATCCACCGAAAGCACGTTGGGCAGGTCGCGCTTATTCAGCTGGAGCACGTAGGGGATCTTGTTGAAGTCGTATCCGTGTTCCTTCAGGTTGTCGTGGAGGTTCTCCAGCGCTTCAACGTTGGCGTCCATGCGCTCTTCCTGCGAGTCGGCCACGAACACCACCCCATCCACCCCGCGCAGGATCAGCTTTCGGCTGGCGTCGTAGAACACCTGTCCGGGGACGGTGTACAGGTGGAAGCGAGTCTTGAATCCGCGCACCGTGCCCAGGTCCAGCGGCAGGAAATCGAAGAACAGCGTGCGGTCGGTTTCCGTGGCCAGCGAGATCATCTTGCCCTTCTGCTTGTCGGCGGTCTTGTCGAACACGACCTGGAGATTGGTCGTCTTCCCGCCCAAGCCGGGTCCGTAATAGACGATTTTGCAGTTGATCTCGCGAGCAGCGAAGTTGATGAAACTCAAGGCCCTTGCCTCAGTCGGCGCGCACGGCCGCAGCACACCTCAGCGCGCGCGCTTGATTGTCCAGCTTGTCCGTGCTGCTCGGTTCTTATACCACATCGCCTCGGGGCTGCGGCCCAGTTTTCTGCCCTCCGAGGGTTACCGTTCGCGCGAAGCCGCATGATTTCAGCTGCCCGGCGGCAGCGGGAAGTATCCCGGTTTGGCCTTCACGTTCAAGCCGCCGCGATGGATGACGACCTCGATGTTCCGGTAGGTCCCGGACACCGTGACTTTCGCCTTGTACCCGATCGTGTACTGGTTGCGCGCCGTTCCCGTCACCCGCGCATACGCCGCTTCGATCGCGCTCCGGTCCATCTCCGCAAACACCTCGCCGCCCGTGTCTTTCACGTACCTGTCGAGGATGTTGCCGTACGCCCCGCCGGGAATGTGGACCTTTTGCGCAGTTCGATACACCGGCAGCGCCCCCTCCTCCACCGCCACGCCGTACACCGCGATCTCGCTGGAGAGCAAGACCTTGCGGACCTCGTCGTAGCCGGCATGGCTGCCCCACTCCTTGCCGTCGCTGATCACGAAGATGATCTTGCGCCGCGCGCGCTCTCGCTTGGAAAGGTCGCGGGCCGCCAGCAGGATGGCGTCGTTGAGCACCGCCGACTCCCGCCCGGGGTAATTGACCATCGGCGCTCCCGGGTCCACGGGCCGCCCGTTGATCGAAGGGCCGCCCGCCATCGGCCCCGAAGTTACCGGGACTCCGCCGGTCTGGCCCTTCGGCTTGATGCGCCGCAGCGCTGTCGCGAATCGGTCGGTCATGGCGCTGAAGTCCAGCTCCCTCTTCACCGAACTCCCGTAGGTGTAGAACCCGACCTCGTCGAATTCGCTGAACGCGCCCACCAGCGCTCCCAGCGTCTCGTTGATCTTCCTCATTTCGCCGTCGGAGAGGTTCAGGTCCAGCACCACCGCAGCGCTCAGCGGGAAGGGATCGCTGGTGAAGAAGTTGATGTTCTGCTCTACTCCGTCCTCAAAGACGCTGAAATCCCTCCGCAACAGCCCCTCCACCAGGTGCCCGTTGTCGTCCCGCACAGTAACCGGGAGGAAGACCTGGCTGACGTTAATGATGATTTTGAACATCTCGTCGCGCGAGTCCACGCCCGAGTTCGGCGCGTGGGGGACTGCCGGCATGATGTTCGACGGCGGAGCGCTGGTGCGTGGAGCCGGTTCTGCGGGCGGGGCTTGTCCCGGCTTGGGAAACGTCGGTTGCTGCTGCGGCTGCGGCGTGTCCGGCAATTGGCTGCCGCTCTGCCCCGCCTGCTGCTTCGCCGCCGACGGCGCATCGGGGTGTTCCTGCTGGCCCAGGGCCAGGCTAGCCGCCAGCATCACCACACCGGCCACCGCGCGGGAGAATCGCATCATGAGTGCCTTTTCGAAGTTTTGCCCCGTACTTCGTTTACAGTAACGATGTGGGGAATTCCTGCATCATAAGATAGTCTAGACTAGCAAAAAGGCGCTGAAAAGTATGCCCATCGGCCATCGTGCGCGGCGTGGTGTCTCGCTGTTCCTTTGCCTGCTCCTGTGCGGAGCTTTTTCTGCATGGGCGCAGGAAGCGCCCAAAGACCAGAGCAAGGATCAGCAGGAAGAGCTTCCGACCTTTCGTGCCACCGTCAATGTCGTCAACCTCTTCTTCAACGTCAAGGACAAGAAGGGTGGGCTCATCCCCAACCTGGCCAAGGGCGACTTCGAAGTCTTCGAGGACGGCAAGACGGAAGCCATCAAGTACTTCTCCGCCGAGACCAACCAGCCCCTGACCCTCGGCATCCTGATTGACACCAGCGCCAGCCAGATGCGCGTTCTCCCCATGGAACAGGAGGTTGGCGCCGCTTTTCTCCGCGAAGTTCTCAACCCGAAGGACCTCGCGTTCGTCATCAACTTTGACGTGAACGTCGAGCTCCAGCAGGACTTTACCAACTCGTCCCGCGACCTGCGAGACGCCCTCTACCGGGTAAAGATCAACTCCGGCAGTCCGCAGGCCACCGGCATTCCCGGCGTCGGCGGCGGGCCAGTTCCGCAGCACGGCACGCCCAAGGGGACGCTGCTCTATGACGCCATCTTCCTCGCGGCGGATGAGAAGCTTAAGAACGAAGTCGGCCGCAAGGCCATGATCATACTCACCGACGGCGAGGACCAGGGCAGCATGATGACCCTCAAGCGCGCGGTCGAAGCGGCGCAGAAAGCCGACACTATCGTCTACGTCCTGCTCATCGCCGACCGCGGTTTCTACTACGGCATGTTGGGATATTCCGGCGATCGCGACATGAAGCAGGTGGCGGAGCAGACCGGCGGTCGCCTCATCGAAGTCGGCAACAAGTACCAGAAAGTGAAGGAAGCGTTTGACCAGATCGCCGCCGAGCTCCGCAGCCAGTACAGCCTCGGCTACACCCCCAGCAATGCCGCCCACGACGGCGCCTTCCGCCGCGTCGAGATTCGCAGCAAGCAGGGCTACCACATCCAGACCCGTAAGGGTTACTACGCTCCCACCCGTTAGTCCGCAGGGACCGGATCGCGGTTGGTGTCATCCTTGAGCGAGGCCGCCAGCTTTCGTGATCTGGTGTCATCCTGAGCGAGGCGCGCTTCGCGCCGAGTCGAAGGACCCCTATTCCCGTTCTTTGTATCCTTCGTGTTTTCCTTCGTGTCCTTTGTGTTGAGATCTTGATCTGCCAGCAAGAAAAAGCCCCCGGTTTCCCAGGGGCTCTTCTTCAACTGAGTACTGAGTACTGAGTACCGAGTACTGGGTACTACTGCCTCGGCGCGAAATATCCCTTCCTTGCCCTCACCTTGTACTTCTTGTCCGCGGCCAGGATCTCGATGCTGCGAAACTTTCCGTTGGGCAGCAACTGCGCCGGCTTGTACGCCACCTGGTACTGGCTGCGCAGCTCTTCCTGGATCTCGGTAAAGGCGTTGGAGACGTCTTGGATCTTGAAGGGGAAGAACGCCCGCCCCCCGGTCGCCTCCGACATCCGCTCCAGCACTTTGTCTCCCGGCAGGCCCTTCATGTCGGCGGTGTTGGTGCTGATGGCGTAGATGATCACCTCCGCGCGCTGCGCCATGTCGATGGTTTCCTCGCGCGTCACCCGGCTCTGGTTGTCGTCGCCGTCGCTGAGCAGGATGATGGCCCTTCGCACCGGGCCATTGGCTGGCGCCTTCGCCAGCTTGTCCCGGCACGCGTAATAGACCGCGTCGTACAGCGCGGTTCCTCCGCCGGGCCGCAGCATGCGGATTCCCTTCGAGAGTTTCTCCACGTCGTCGGTGAAGTCCTGCGTCACCTCGGCCGACGTATCGAACCCGATCACGAACGCCAGGTCCGACCTCGGCCTCACGATCTGGTTCAGGAACTCCACCGCTGCTTCCTGCTCGAAGCGGAATCGCATTGCGATGGAATTGCTGGAATCGATCAGCAGTCCCACCCGCAGCGGCAAGTCGGTCTCACTGTGGAAGTCCTTTATCGCTTCCGGAGGCCTCTTGTCGTCGAGGAAGCGGAAATCCTGCTGCTTCAGGTCCTTGATGAACTTGCCGCGCTTGTCCGTCACCGTGAAGATGACGTTGACCTCTTCCACCTTTTTGCGGATGGTGAGATCGGAGTCTTCGACGCTGGGTTCCGCCGCAGCTTGCTGGGCCGTCGCCGGCGGTTGTTTCGCGGTGCCAGGCGCTTGCGCCCATACGGGCGCGGCTAGGACCACTAGCAGGACGACTAAGAGGAGCGGATGCGGCTTCTTCATCGGATATTTTTCATTATAGCTGCTTACGTTATGCCCTTGACCGTGAAGCTCGGCACAGACCTTTCGTAACCGCTCCACTTTTGTCATCCATCTTTGCCATAGTGATTTGTCATCCTGAGGGAGTGGCGTAGGCACGACCGAAGGACCTTCGCGATGCGCGCAGCATAGATTCAGTGCAGCGGAGGGACACCGGTCCCGACGCCTATACGGTCTCTATTTTGACCAGAAATTCCTCCAACTCCGGCGGCAAGGGCCGGGAAAAGGCGACTGGTGCACCTGTCTTGGGATGCGCGAATTCGATGGCGCCGGCGTGCAGGAAGTTTCTTCCCAGGCTTATGGCGGGTAGCTTTTTCTTGATGTCACGCATCTCCCGTGGAGCTCCATACAGTGTGTCCCCCACCACCGGATGCCCGATCGACGCCATGTGCACCCGGATCTGGTGCGTCCGCCCGGTGTCGATCTTCACCTCCAGCAGCGCAAACTTCCCGTAGCCGCTCTGCATCTTGCGGAGGACCTTGTAGTGCGACACAGCCTCGCGCCCGCCGCTTCGTCGGGTGGTCATGCGCGTGCGCCTCACCCGGTCGCGGCTGATGGCGCTCTCGATCGTCCCCCTGTCCTGCTTGGGCCAGCCATGCACCAGCGCGATATACGTCTTCTTCACCGTGCGCCCGGCGAACTGCTTCCCCAGCTTGCGGTGCGCGACATCGTCCTTGGCCACCACCATCAGCCCGCTGGTGGCTTTGTCCAGCCGGTGCACGATCCCCGGCCGCAATGCGCCGCCCACCCCGCTCAGGCTACCGAAATGGTGCAGCAGCGCATTGACCAGCGTGCCGCGGTTGCGTGCGTCTTCCGTCGCTCCCGAACCCGCATGCACCATCATCCCCGCCGGTTTGTTGACGATCGCCAGCGACTCGTCCTCGTACACGATGTCGAGCGGGATATCTTCCGCGAGGGCGCGCAGCGGCGGCGCCTGGGCCTCGCCCAACACCTCGATGCGCTCCCCGCCGCGCAAGCGCAATGATGCCTTGGCCGCTCTGCCCTCCACCCGCACCTTGTCCTGTTCGATGAGCTGCTGCACCCGCGCCCGGCTGACCTCCGGCAACTGCGCCACCAGAAACTGGTCAAGGCGCTTGCCTGCCTCTTCGGAGGTAGTCGTGAAGGATTTTGTCGACTGGGACATTCGGTAGGATTCTAGAAGAGCGGTTGGCGATTAGCGATTAGCGTTTATCCAGTTACGACGAACTTCACTGGCCAAACGCTAATAGCTAATTGCTCGACGCTGCTACCGCCGCCTTCGCTTCCGGCTGCTTGCGCACCATCCATATCACTCCCCCCGCGATCACCAGCAGGATGGCGATGAGCTGCGTCCCTGTCATCATTCCGCCGAAGACGCTGCCCCGCCCCGGATCGTCGCGCAGGAACTCCAGGAAGTAGCGCGCCAGTCCGTACAGGAACAGGTACGCGCCGATCACCTGCCCGTCGAATTTCTTGTGCCCCAGCAGCCACATCAGGATGGAAAAATTCACGAACTCCACCATCATTTCGTAGATCTGCGTGGGATGCAGAGGAATGCCCAGCGGTGTTTCCGAGATGAGCTTCGCCAGCGGATTGGTGAAGGTCACGCCCCAGGGCAGGTCGGTCGGCTTGCCGTAGCAGCAGCCCGCGGCAAAGCACCCCAGGCGCCCGATGCCGTGTCCCAGCGCGATGCCGGGCGCGAACACGTCGCAGGTCGCCAGCACCGGCAGGTGGTTCCGCCGGATGTACCAGTACGACATCACGATGGCCGCCACCAGCCCGCCCTGGAACACCCCGCCGGCTTGCAGCGTCCCCAGGCTGAAGATCTCCCGCGGATTCGCCGCGTAGTATCCCCAGTCCATCACGATCAGCAGCACTTTGGCCCCGACGATCGCCGACAGGATGGCCAGGATCCCCAGGTTCCACGTCTTGTCCGGATCGAAGCCGCGGCGCTTGGCGCAATGCACGATGACCACGAGGCCGACGATCAGCCCCAGGGCCGCCATTACCCCGTACGTCGCCAGGCTGAACCGTCCGTAATGAAAAAGCTGGGGAAACACTTCTCTAGTTTAGATGAGAGCGCTTGGTTTGAAGTTCCAGGCGGGAAGTTCTGTTACGGTTTTCCGAAACCTCACTGAGCACTGAGTACCGAGTACGCACAAACAGCCGACCCGCTTGGCCGTGTGCGTCACCGTTTGATGAACCCGTCTACGACGGTGGGAACCCGCCGCGATCCTTTAGGCATCTCCGTCTGGCGGAGCTTCGCACACCGGACCGTTTTACGAGTCGAGCCCCCAGTTCACCAAGTGTTGGTTCAAAAAAACGGCTTCCGCAAACACAAACTTTGCAGGCCGGCCTCACCCTGGATGCTAGAGAAGAACCCAGGCCGCTGGCAAGAGCCCCAGCGTAAAAACTTGGCAATCAAGGTGCTACTAGCCGGCCCGCCGTCCGTCCTGCAAGACCTCGTCCAGGGCGTCGGTCAGGTTGTGCGCCCGCTGGTTGAACTCGCTGGCGATGGCGTCGTACTTGCGCTTCAGGATGTGATATTCGTCGGCGATATTCAGCGCCGCCAGGACCGCCAGCCTCAGGGAGTCCACGGTCTGCGTCTGTCCCGCCACCGCGCGCATCTTCCCGTCCACGTACTCGGCGAGCTTGAAGATGTATTCCTGATCGGAACCGCGCAGGTTGTAGGGTTGGTCGTAGATCTCAACTCGGATTGCGTCGCCATTCGGCTTTGTGCTCACCGAATCTCCTTTCACCCTGATCCCGGACAGGCGTTTCCCGCCCCCTTCCGGTCTTTCTTCGGCTGGCTTTGGGCTGATTATCTCCCGGAATCGTCCGTCGTCAATGCATCAATTTGGCGGAGCATCTTTTCTACCCGGGTACGTACCTCTTCGCGCTCCTTGCGCAGAGCGACGGCCTCGCTGCGCAGCGCTTCGAGCTGCTCCTCGCGGTCTTCCAGTTGCTGGCGCAACCGGTCCGCATCGCGCTCCACCGCCGCCTTGGCCTCCCGCGCCGACTTCAGCAGTTCGATGGTGCGGAACACCTTCTCTTCCAGGGCATGGAAATCATCGGCGGAGACGTGTGGGGCTTCTTCCTGCAACGCCTTGACGGACATACTTTCGGGGACTCCTCTGGGATTTTCGGCTGGCGCAGCGAAAGTATAGCGCATCCGGCCACTCGGGAAATCCACAACTCCGACAAAGCTCCCCGACCAATCGCCCAAGCACCCGATTACTCAATCACTCGGTGCTTGTCCGCCCACCATGCCCACACGAAAGTGAGCCACAGGGAAAAGGTCATGATTTCCAGCACCTTGAGATTCGGAGGCGGGGTGCCGTTGAGGCTGTTGCCCCAGATGGCGAGCAACAGGATGAACAGCGACCCGAATCCCCATCTTCCGGCTGCGTCCATTGGTTTGCTCACGCCCAGATAGAGCGCCAGCCCGATCACAAAAAGTGCAAGCTCTGCCGCCACGCTCGCCGCCACCGAGTTCCACAATCCCAGCCCGACGTACGGCCCGCGCGGCCCAACCGGCAAGTCCGGCCGGTGCACCAGCGCGTCGAGGAACCAATGGCTGAGCACCAGCGCGCCGCAGACCAGCGCTCCCGCTTTGTACTTTCGCAGCGCGAAATAGAGTAAGGCGAAGACCGCCGCCCAGCCCGACGTCGCGACCAAGCTGTGGCTGACCGGGTAATCGTAGAAGTCCAACGGATTGACCTTGGTGATCCCCGGCGCAATACGTACATGCTCCACCCCGGCCACCAGGAACACCGGCCACAGCACGTCGAGAAATTCGGCGGCCACAATCAGCGTCCCGAGCGATGTGCGCGGCGCGAACTTCTTCGCCGCCAGCGCTACGCCAAAATGTCCGATGAACATGAGTTTCTTGCCGACGCCTACGCTCTCAGCGTTCCGCCTTGACCTTGCAGCACCTTGATGATCTTCTGCGACCAGGCCGCGACCTCGTCGTCGCGCAGGGTGCGCTCCGTGGACTGGAAGGTCGCCCGCATCAGGATGGAATACTTGCCCGCTGGCACCGCGCCCCCGCGGAAGATCTCTGCCGGCGCGAAGCTGCGCAGGTCGCCCAGCTTCAACGCCTCGACCGCGCCGCGGATATTCTCCCACTTCACCGTGTCGTCCATCAGGAAGGAGAAATCGCGTTCGACAGCCGGAAACTTCGACAGCGGCTGGTAGCGCGCCTCGCGCAGCGGGTGCGCGTAGAGCCGGTCGAGATAGATCTCCGCCAGAAACACATCCTGCTTGATCTTGCGTGCCGCGGCTACCTCGGGATGGATCTGCCCAAAGCGCGCCACGGTGGCGCCGTCCATCACCGCACGCGCCGAGCGCCCCGGATGGTAGTAGTCGGTCGTGCCGGCGTCGAAGTAAAGATTGTTGTGCTGGAACTCCGACAGCAGTGTCTCCACGTCGCCCTTGAGGTCGAAGAAGGAGTACGGACGCGCCTTCTCATGCACGTTCGGCGGCTCGGCCATCCCGGTTGCGCCCATGGAGATCTGCTTGCGCTCCTCGGTCTTGCCGCTGGCCATCTCGTACACAAAGCCGGCCTCGAACAGGCGCACATTATCGCTGCCGTGGTTGAGGTTATAGGCCAGCATGTTGAGCATGCTGGGCGCCAGCGATGTCCGCATGACCGACATCTCTTCGTTCAGCGGATTCTTCAGCTCGACCGCGCTGGCCGGCGAGAACGCCTTCGCGTCCGCATGCGAGATGAATGTGACTGAAAGAGCTTCGTTGTAACCAAGGGCAAGCAGCGCCGTGCGAGTAGCACCGTCGCGCGCCGCCTCGGGCAACTCGATCACCCCGCCGGAGAACGAGGGCAGCGTGTTGGGAAATTTGTCGTAGCCGTGGATGCGCGCGATCTCCTCGATGACGTCGATCTCGCGCTCCACGTCCAGCCGCCAGGTGGGGATGGTGACCGCGAAGCCGTCGCCCGCGGGCATCACACCGAATCCCAGTCGGCTCAGGATGCGCTCGATGTCGGGGACGTCCTGCCCGAGGATGCGGCGCACCTCGCTGCGGTCCTCCTGGATGGGCTGGCGCGCCAGGCTGCGCGCCGCTGCGTCGATCTCGCCGCCCTCCAATTCGCCGCCGCCCCACTCCAGGATGTGCTGCGCCACCAGCGAACAGGCCAGCGGCGTCGCGCCCCAGTCGGCGCCGCGCTCGAAGCGGTGCGAGGCGTCGGTGTGCATGCCGTGGCGCTTGGCGGTCGCCCGGATCGACGCCGGATCGAACCACGCTGACTCGATCAGCACGTTTTTGGTCTTCTCCGTGATCATGGTGTCGGCGCCGCCCATCACGCCGGCCAGCGCGACCGCCTTCTTGGCGTCGGCGATCACCACGTCATCTTTGGTCAGCGTGCGGCCGACCCCGTCCAGCGTTTTCAGGAATTCGCCGTCGCGAGCCCGCCGGATCACGATCTTGCCGCCCTCCAGCAGGTCGAGGTCGAAGGCGTGCGTGGGGTGGCCCATCTCGATCAGGTTGTAGTTGGTGGCATCGGCGGCGTTGTTGATGGGCCGCGCGTCCATGGATTCCAGCCGCCGCTGGATGTGAGCCGGCGAAGCTTTGATCGTGACATTCCGGATCACGCGCGCCGTGTACCGCGCGCAGCCCTGCGGGTCCTCGATCTCGATCTTGAACTCCGCGCTGCCCTTCGCCGCCGGGAGCTTGGCCTCGAGCGGCTTCAGGTCCAGGTCGTAGATGGCCGAGCACTCCCGCGCCACACCATAGTGGTTCATGCAGTCGGGGCGATTGGTGGTGATCTCCATTTCGAAGATGATCGCATCACCCTCACCCGAAACCGACTCCACCGACGTTCCCGCCATCGTGAGGTCGGTGGCAAGCGTGCGCAGATCGACCTTCTTCAGGTCAACGGACTCGCGCAGCCATTTGGGCGAGATCTTCACGACAACCGTTCCACCGCAGAGAACGCCGAGGTCGCAGAGAAAAACAATTCAAAACCTCCGCGGTCTCTGCGATCTCTGCGGTAAGAAATCACGCGAACTGCTCCAAAAACCGCACGTCTCCGCTGAACAGCAACTGGATATCCCCGATCCCGTACTTTGCCATCGCGATGCGCTCCACACCCATGCCGAAGGCGAAGCCGGAGACTTTCTTCGGGTGGTAGCCGTTCGATTTCACGAACTCGAAGACGTTGGGGTCTACCATGCCGCAGCCCAGCAGCTCGATCCATCCGCTCATCTTGCACACCCGGCAGCCCTTGCCGCCGCAGACGAAGCAGGTGACCGCCACGTCCGCGCTGGGCTCGGTGAAGGGGAAGAACGAGGGGAAGAAGCGCGTCTTCATCGCCGAGCCGAACAGCGCCTTCATGGCGTGGTCAAGCGTGCCCTTCAAGTCGCCGAAGGTGATGTTGGTGTCCACCGCCAGCCCCTCGACCTGGTGGAAGATCGGGTAGTGCGTTGCGTCGGGCGTGTCGCTGCGGTGCACCTTGCCGGGGATGACCACGCGGATCGGCGGCGGGTTCTTCTCCATGTACCGCACCTGCACCGGCGAGGTGTGGGTGCGCAGCAGCAGGCGGTCGCGCTGCGGCTTCTGCTCCTGCCCGGCGATGAACACCGTGTCCTGCGTGTCGCGCGCCGGATGGTTGGGCGGAAAGTTCAGCGACTCGAAGTTGTAGTAATCGGTCTCGATCTCTGGGCCTTCGCCGATGGAGTAGCCCAGGTTCTTGAAGACTTGCACGATCTCGTGCATGGTCTTGATGACCGGGTGCTCGGCCCCCAGCGGCCGTCGGATGCCGGGCAGCGTGACGTCCACACGCTCCTGCTGCAGCCGTGACGCGCTGCCCGCGCCCGAGGCACGCGCCTGCGCCGCCTCGACCGAGGCCTCGACCTTCGTCTTCAGTTCGTTGACTCTCTGCCCGACATCGCGCTTCTGCGGCCCCGGCGCGGCCTTCAGCCACAGGTCGTTGACCTGGGTGAGGATGCCGTTCTTGCGCGCCATCCAGCGGTCACGGAATTCTTTCCAGGCCGCCTCGGACGTAACCTGCGCCGCCTCGCTCTCCAGCGCCGCGAGCAGCTCCCGCACCGCCTTCTCCAGCGCGGTGGGCGAGAAATCCGCGAGTTTTTGAACAGTGTACAAGTCCCTGTCCACTGCGCCTTTCCGGCGGCTTACGTCAGAAACTTATCGGGAAGGGGCACGGCTTCAGCCGTGCCGTACAAGCCAAGAACGAAACCGGCTTTAGCCGCTGAGGGAAGCGCGGGCTTTAGGCCACGCCATCCCCCGGCCAAATGCTAACTGCCAAGTGCTGATTGTGAAAGCTAGAAGCTAGAGGCTAGCAGCTAGAAGCTGGCGGCTACGACGCCAACGCTGCCTTCGCCTGCTCGGTCAGGCTCTTGAACGCCGCGGCGTCCCTGGTCGCGATGTCGGCCAGGATCTTGCGGTCCAGCTCCACGCCGCTCTTCTTCAGCCCGTTGATGAACTGCGAATAGCTCATCCCGTTCTGCTTGGCGGCGGCGCCGATGCGCACGATCCAGATGGACCGGTACTGGCGCTTCTTCTGCTTCCGCCCTGAATAGGCGAACTTCAGCGCCCGCTCCACGCTCTCTTTGGCGGAGCGGTAGAGTTTCGATTTTGTCAGGAAATATCCGGACGCGCGCTCCAATATCTTTTTCCGCTTGGCGCGCCGCTTGGTCCCACGTTTGACGCGAGGCATCTGCTTCTCCTTTTTTGTCTGTGTGGGACAGCTGCCCTCGGCTGTCCTCTTCGTTCTCGCGGCTGGAGGCAGGAGTTGCAGCCTCTTCACACGCGTTCTTCCCAGCTACCAGCTACCAGCTACTAGTACGGGATCATCCGCTTGATCTTGCGCGCATCGGCCGGATCGACCAGGGTGTCGGTGTCGAGCTGGCGCTTGCGCTTGGTGCCTTTCGAGGTCAGGATGTGGCGCTTGAAAGCGTGTCCGCGCTTGATCTTCCCCGTCCCCGTCTTCTTGAACCGCTTGGCGGCTCCGCTGTGTGTCTTCAGTTTCGGCATTTTTCTATTCCAGTGTCATCCCGAACGGTTTCAACCGTGAGGGACCTGCTTTTCCGCAGACCTTCACCCCGGCACACTTCCGCAGCTCGGGACGAATCTCTTATTTTACCTTGTCACTCGGGTTTTCGGCGAGGGACTAAGTCTTCTTCGGCGCCAGGATGGCGTGCAGCGTGTTGCCTTCCATGCGCGGCCGGAACTCCACGATCCCCTTGTCGCCGATGTCCTTGATCAGCCGGTCCAGGATTTGGCGGCCCAGGTTGGTGTGCGTCATCTCCCGCCCGCGGAAGAAGATGGTGGCCTTCACCTTGTCGCCGTCGTCCAGGAATCGCAGCACGTGGTTTTTCTTGAACTCGTAGTCGTGCTCATCCACGTTGATGCGGAACTTCACTTCCTTGACCGTGATCACCTTCTGGTGCTTCTTGGCCGCGCGCTCTTTCTTCTCCTGCTCGTAGAGAAACTTGCCGTAGTCCATGATGCGGCACACCGGCGGCTGCGCCGTCGGCGAGATCTCTACCAGGTCTAGGTTTTGTTCCCGGGCTTTCTTGAGCGCTTCGAAAGGCGGCATGATGCCGAGTTGTTGGCCTTCTGCGTCGATCACGCGGATCTCTTTCGCGCGGATGCGCTCGTTGGTGCGGATAAAACGTTTGTCGATACGATCCTCCCCGGGAATTCAGAAAAGTGCCCAGCGGCCCAGAGATTATAACCTAGGAAGCGGGCGCGACACAGCCGCGGCGCGAGCGCAGGTCCGTGATCCAGGGTGCGACAGCACCTGGCAAAAGCCTACACCGCGCCGATCAGGTGGTCGTTGCGCAAACTTTCGACCCTTGCTTCCACCATCTGGTTGGCCCCGTGCCGTCCGCGCAGCATCAGCTTCAGGTAGTTGTCGCTCAGCGTCTCCGTATAATCGCCGTCGTACAGGTTCAGCGTGATAGTGGACAGCGTCTTACCGACGAACCCCTCCATGAAGACTCTCTTCTTCTCCGCTGCCAGCTCGCGCAGTATGCGGTTGCGCTCCCGCTTGACCGTGTTCAGCACCCGCTCCGGCATCTTCGCCGACGGCGTCCCCGGCCGCGCCGAGTAAGTGAAGACGTGCAGGTAGGTGAAGGGCAGGGAAGCGATAAAGCGGCGGTTCTCTTCGAAGTCCGCGTCCGTCTCGCCCGGGAATCCGACCATCACGTCGGCCCCGATCGCCGCCGTCGGCATGGCCCGCCGGATCTTTCGGATCTTCGCCGCGTAATGCCACGGCCGGTACTTGCGGTGCATCAGCCGCAGGATCCGGTCCGATCCCGATTGCAGGGGCACGTGCGCGTGCTTGGCGATGCGCGGCGAGCCGGCCACCAGCTCGATCAGCTCGTCGCTCCAATCCATGGGCTCCACCGAGCTGATCCGCAGACGCTCGATGCCGGTCTTCTCCACGAGCGCCCGCACCAGTTGCTCGAAACGCTGTGGCCGGTCGAGGTCCCGCCCCCATCGTCCCAGATTGATGCCCGAGATCACCACCTCGCGGAATCCCGCCGCCACCAGCCCATTCATCTCGCGCAGCACTTCGTCCAGCTGGAGCGAGCGGCTCTGCCCGCGCACGAAAGGGATGATGCAGAACGAGCACCGGTTGTCGCAGCCGTCCTGGACCTTGAGGTTGGGCCGGGTTTTTTCCGAGGCGCTGTTCACCTCGAACACCGGCGCCGCCATCAGCTCGGTGTGGGCGAAGATGTCGCCCACGACCTGCACCGCCTCTGGTGCGGCCAGCGTCTCCACGGGGACAAACTCCGCCGGCTGCTGCGCCGCAATCTCCGCTACCTGATGTTTGTGCGAGTTTCCCACCACCCAGGCCACTCCGGGCAGGGAAACGATCTCCTCGGGCGCGCGCTGCGCGTAGCAACCTGTGACCAGGATCTTGCACTCCGGGTTCTGCCGGTGGATCCGCCGGATGGCCGCCCGCGCGTCGTGATCGGCCGCCGACGTCACGGTGCAGGTGTTCAGCACGACCACTTGGGCGTCCTGGGGATTTTCCGCCCGTCTCAGCCCGCGCTGGACCAATTGCTGCGCGATGGCCGCGCCATCGGCCTGGGTCGCCCGGCAGCCGAAATTCTCCACATAGAACGTCGCCACCACCGCATTATAACAACCGCGGGATCGGGGTTCATTCGGGACGACAGACGCGCCACCGGCTGCGTCGGCGCACGATTTTCGTCCCGCGGCGGGGTCGCCCATGCCGTTCCTGTCCTGACGGAAACCGCTCCCGCACCTCCGCGTGCGAGGGGACACACATCCACTTTGTTTCGGGGGTCTGTGATCCGGGCGAGGCGCTTACGCGCTGGCCGGCGACGCACGCCGCGACTGGAAGCACTCGCGGCAGAACACCGGCCGTCCCTGGGTGGGCTTGAACGGGACGGTCGTGTCTTTCCCGCACTGTGAACAGGTTGTGCGGGTCTCCACCTTGTTGAACGAATTGCCGCCGCCGGCGCTGACCTGACTGCCCAGCGTCGAGGCCCGTTTCGCCTTACACGGTTTGCACCGCTTAGGTTCGTTTTTGAATTGTTTGTCGTGGAAGAAGAGTTGTTCCCCGGCTGTAAAGACGAATTCGGCGCCGCAGTCCACGCATTTCAGAATCTTGTCCTGGAATTCCATGGGAAACCTTCCTTGTGCCCGTGTTCCCCCGCCGTCCACGCTGCTGGAGCCGCACCTCAGGCCAGATATGCCCCAGCTCCGGCACGGCGCAGGATGCCTACTCCCCCTGGTTCAACCCGCCCGCGCTCCCACGCGGGTCCTGCCACCTCAAAACTCTCGCCCACCTACCACGGTAGGACTGCGGACTATGACTGCGCGACCGCCAATACAAAGGGCCGCCTCCTTGTGGAGCGGCCCCTTTAGGAAGATCTACTCTTGCTCCTTGCGCGCCTTCTTCCGATTCCGTTTGCGCGCCAGGGCTTCCTTCACTCGACGCTTCTCGCCCGGCTTCAGATAAAAGGAGTGCCGCTTGACCTCCTTGATAATGTCCTCTTGCTGGACTTTGCGCTTGAAGCGACGGAGGGCGTTCTCTAGCGATTCGCCCTCTTGGAGCCTGACTTCGGCCAAAAAAAACACCCCCTCACATACCCGTTTGGTCAGCTAAGTTATTGCAATATCTATCACCCAAGTCAAGAGATATGTTCGATAGGCTACATTTCTTGCGCATTTCCTCAGCTATATTGGTTATCTGATTAACCTCTCAAAAGATCAGCTTCACGGCAAACTGCACCTGCCTGGGTGCGTACGCATCCGTCGGCTGAAGGAAGGTCGACGATTTCACGTAGTAACCGGGGTAGTGGCTGCCCCCAGCCGCTGTGTCGAAGGGGACAAATTCGGCGGCTGAGTTGAGAAATCCATCATCCGTCACCGTTACCCGGTTATTCGTACGGTTGAAGACGTTGAAAGCTTCTGCCAGCGCCTCCAGCTTCAACCGGCTCCCCAGAAAGAAGCGGCGCGCCAGCCGCAAGTCGGTGGTGGCGTAATCGGGGCCGGTAAAGGCGTTCCGCCCGTATCCCGGCAGGCGGTCATTGGCGGTGTTCTGGTCCCCGTTGGCGTCCCCCACCACCTGTGCATTCACTGGCCGCCCGCTGCCAAGGCTCAGCACCCCCGAGACCCTCCAGTCGTTGAACAGCGACTTCAAGAAGGGCTGGTCCCGGTGGAAGGGCTTCGGCTCCCACACCCACGACACCGCCAGGCGGTTCCGCTGGTCGGTGACGCTCGGTCCCCACTCCGCCTGGGGCTGGTAGGTATTCTGGACTGCGGGTGGCCGTCCCACCAGCAGCGCGTCCTGGCCGTTGTCGCTGGCCCGCGCCCAAGTGTACGCCAGGCGAAAGTAGAAGCCGCTGGTCATGCGCCGCCTGGCCGAGATGGTCAGCCCGTGGTAGATGCTGGTGGCCGCGCTCTCGAAGACGTTGATTGCCGCCAGGCTGGGGACCGGCCGCACCACGTCGTTCAGGCACGGTGGCCACTTGCAGTCGAAGCTGGGCGTCATCTGCCAGGTCGCGAAGGAAGCCACCGGATAGTAGTCGCCGGTGAAAGCGGTGCTCTCGTCGAACACCGGATACTGGACGACCATCGGCTCGGGTAGGTTCATGTCCCGCGCCCGGATCAGGTTCCTTCCGCTGACGTAGAGGTAGGCTGCGCCGATCGCGAAACGCCGCCAGATCTCCTTCTCCACCGTCAGGCTGCCCTGCTGGACCACGGGAGTCCGGAAATCCTGCGCGAAGGCCGAGATCTCCGACGTCAGATAGGCGGCCATGTTGTCCGGCGCCGGGCACGATGTCGCCGCCGCCGCACACACGCTCACCGGGGTCGGATAGCTGGGGAACACCGCAGCCTCGCCGTTGGGCGTGTTCCGCAGGAACAGGTGCTGTCTCTCCAGCCCGTTGTAGAGTTCGACCGCTGAGTTGTAGATCTGTGGGATGCGCGTGTAGAACAACCCGAATCCCCCACGGATTACCACTGGCTTCTGGTCTCCGATGGAATACGCAAAGCCCACCCTCGGCGCCACGTTGTTGCTGTCGGTGGGCACCTGGCCCGAGCCCGGCCACAGCGGGTTCGCCACCAGGCCGCTGCTGCGGAACGTCTGCAGGTCGTAGCGCACGCCCAGGGTCAGCGCCAGGTGGTCGGTGACCCGGATCGTGTCCTGCGCGAAGAGGGCATACTCGCGCGTGTCCGGGTGCGTCACCGCGTCCCCAAAATCCTGGATGTAGTAGCGCGGCACGCCGTGCGCGTAGGCCCGCAGCGGCGTGATCTCCATCCCCAGCGTCATGGGCTTGAAGGTGAACGGGTTCACCCGGGTGTTGTCGAACAGGTACTCCCCGCCCGACATCAGGGGAAAGAAATTCTCCACCCAGGCCTGGCTGAAATCGGCGCCGAATTTCCACGCGTGCCGCCGCCCGTCCAGCGTCAGGGTCTCCACCAGGTGGATCCGGTGCTCGCGCGTATTGCGCGGCAGGATGGACGATCGCCCGAAGGCCTCGATCACGTCGTAGATGCTGGTGCGCACATCGCTGGAGTTGGGGTCGCTCGTCTGCAGGTCGCGCGAGAACTGCGCCTTCAGGTTGCTGGTGAGGTGGAACGAAAGCGCGCTGGTCAGGCTCAACGACGCGCTCTCCGTGCTCACCCGCTCCTCACCGTTCTCGCTGGTCGCGTAGTGCGTGATGGGGCTGCTCCCATCCAGGAACACGTTGTTCTGGCCCCAGTAGCGTGAGGTGCTCAGCCGCGCTACCAGGTAATTCCGCGGCGACAGCGCCCAGTCCACCTTCATGAACCCCGTGTTCCCCACCATGGCCGCCGCCCACGGGCCGCCCATCTGCGAGAGTTGGCCGGCGGTGGCGAATACCAGGTCCCGGTCGCTGGCCTCGTAATCGTCGGGCGTTGGCGTCACCGTCGCCTTCCCGTTCCAGAAGTACACCACCGTGGGCACGTGATAGATGTGCTGGTCGAAGCCGGCGTAGAAGAACACGCCGTTCTTGCGGATGGGGCCGCCCACCGTGACTCCGAACTGATTTTGCCGGCTGGGCGGCTTGATGTCGCTGAACGGATGCTGCGCGCTCAAACTCCCGTCGCGCAGGTACCAGAATGCGGTTCCGTGATAGTTGTTGGTCCCCGATTTGGTGACCACGTTCACCACGGCGCCGCCCGAGCGTCCCAGCTCCGCCCCGTAGGTGTTCGACGAGACGCGGAACTCCTGCACCACCTCGTTGCTGAACTGGTAGGGCGCGCGGTAACGCCCGCGCGCCTGTGTGAAGAAGGCGTTGTTGTTGTCCAGCCCGTCCACCAGGAAGCTGGAGTTGTAGCCGCGCACTCCGCCGAACGACAGGTCTCCTACCGAGGTCGAGGTCAGCCCGCGAGGGTCCTGGGTCACGCCCGGCGTCAGCAGCACCAGGTCGGTGAACCGGCGGCCGTTGAGCGGCAGCTCGGAAATGGCGCGCGAATCGATCACCGAGGACACCGCGCTGGCCTGCGTTTCCACCGCCCCGGGCTCGCCCGAGATGGTGACCGCCTCGCGCGGCCCGGCCACGTGCAGCCGCGCGTGCAGCTCCACTACTGCGCCGACTTCGACGCGCACGCCCTTGCGCACCTCGGGAGCCATTCCCGCGGCCTCGATCCGCACTTCGTACTGGCCCGGGGGCAGGAACTGGATGGCAAATCCGCCGTCGTCGCCCGTGGTCACCGCGCGCTGCACCGCGGTGCCGCTGTTCACTGCGGTCACCGTCGCCTGCGGGACGCGAGCGCCGCTCGCATCCGAGACCGTCCCGCGCAACGTTCCCAGTGCCGCGTCCTGGCTGTAGGTGGATTCGGAGAAGAAGGTCAGGAGAAAGAGAAGAAGGATATGAAGACAGCATGGCCGCGGCCCGTGGGACATACGATGCCTCCGCGGAATGAATCTGCGAACCCGCTCATATATCCCTGCCCCAAGCCTTGCGTCTGTGACTTGCGCACCGCTGTTCTGAAATCAGAACTCCAGATTGCGCACTGGGCTTTCCCAAAACGGGAAAGGCGCGGATTGTCCGCGCCAAAAATTACAAATTTCCAATTTCAAATTACAAATCAGTCCGCGATCTGCACCAACTGCTGTTGCTTGCGCGGCGACAGGATCCCAGTCCGCGCAAACGACTTGTCGCAATCGGCTGCCGACGGCCCCCGCATGTCGCCCTCCATGTACGCCAGTCCGGGGCACCGGCTGCACGAAGCCACGTTGCCGCACGAAGTGCAGGTGTGCAGGTCGCTGACTCGGATGCCGCGCACCTCCTGCATTTGCGGCGACCCGCGCCAGATGTCGAGAAACTTCTGCCGGCGAAGGTTCCCCGTGGGCAGGGGGAACTGCACGCAGGGGAAGACATCGGCATAGGGCGAGATGTAGCAGGCGGTGTGTCCGGCGCTGCACGGCAGCGCCTCCAGCGCGCTGGTATCCACCTCTGCCGTGGCGCAGAACTCGTCCACGTCGTCCACCAGGGTCGCGTCGCGGAACAGCTCGGGCAACATGGTGTTGGGGATGCGAAGATCGAGGATGGAGGTATCTCCGTCCAGCTTCGGCGTGATGGTGGGGTCGAGCTGGAAGGTGACGCCCAGCTCCTCGGCCATGCGCTGCACTTCCTTGTAGTCGCTCATGTTCTGCCGCATCATCACCCCGGCGATGATCACCTTCAGCCCCTGGTCGCGCAGGAAGCGGATGGCGCGGAGGGTGCGCTGCAGCGATCCCGGCGCCTTGGTGATGGCGTCGTGCACCTCGCTGCGGTGGGAGTAGACGCTGATCTGTACCACTTCCACCGCCAGTTCGCGAAGCCGCGCCGCCTCGCGCTCCCCGATCAGGATGCCGTTGGTCTTGACCTTCACCGAGAACATCAGCTGGCGCGCGTATTCCACGATCTCGAAAAAGTCCTTGCGCATCACCGGCTCGCCGCCGCTCAGGATGAGGAAGAAGGTGCCCGCGGCGGCCAGTTGGTCGAGGATGTCTTTGACCTCGGCGGTAGTCACTTCGCCGTGGTCGTCATGGTCGAGATAGCAGTGGACGCAGCGTTCGTTGCAGCGCCACGTCAGGTCGAAGTGCGCGCTCAGCGGTACCCCCAGCTCCAGCGCCCGCATCCCGACTTCCACCATCAACTGCCCGTTCACGCTTTCTCCTTGGGACAAACTATTACTGTGTCATCCTGAGCGAGTGCGCCGCCTTCGGCGCGCGAGTCGAAGGACCCCTACCATCAAGGATCAACCCGCGATCGGCTGGTCCGAGACCAGCAGAATGCCGTGTTGCGAAAGCTCGCTCACAAAGGCCTCCGCATCCTGCATCGCGGTATAGCGGTCCACGTCGAATTCTTCGCAAACCGCCTGCTCCACGATGCTCTCCAGCGTCGTCCGTCCGTCGGCCGCATTCCAGATCGCTGTCGCCACCGGATTGAGCGTGAACAGGGTCGAGTCCTTGCCCGACATGATCACCATCTCGTCGCCCAGCATGCGGGCCGCCACCATGGTGCTCCGCGCCAAGTACTTCATGCCATCAGCTCCCAGACCCGCGCGTCCGGCACGAACTCCAGCCGGTACGAGGGCACGTTCAACACAAACTCTCCCGCCGCCTCGAACACCTGCGAAACCAGTCTCTCATCCTCGGCGAAGAAGAGGATGTTCTGCATCAGGCGGAACAGCGCCTCCGCCGTTGCCAACGGTTCGATCCGGTTCTGCGCAGCCTTCTCCAGGAAATACAGCCCCGTGATGGGCGCGCACACGTTCTCGCCCACCTTCGCCAGCTCCCCGGCAAACGGCGTCCCGAAGGCGACATAAGTATTCCGGGTGTCATCCTGAGCGAGCGCGCCGTCTTTGGGCGCGCGAGTCGAAGGAGCCCTACCTTCGGCACGATCCTTGCGGATATAGGAGATTTCGTCCGTCAGGAGGACCACATCCCCCGGCGCCAGGCGCGAGATGGTCGTCTTGCCCGCCTCGGACTTACCGGAAAAAAGAAACGCCTTGCCCTTCCGGATCGCCGATGCCGCATGCAGCAGGAACCCGCCTTCTTCCGCCAGCAGCAGAGTGTGCAGGATGCGCAGCACCGAATCGATGGCATACGGATTGGCCGTCTGCCGCACCCACCCGCGCCGACGCTCCGGCTCCCACTCGGCGCGAAAATCCCCTCGCGTCAACACCCACCTCCCGCCCGCACGCCGGACACGCACATCTTCATCCGGCCCCGTCGCTCCCTCGGCCAACAACTCGATCTCGAGTACGAAGGGCTCTTGCTGCCCGGCCGCCGCCGGCCGGACAGCCGGCGCAGCGGGCGACGGAACGAATCCCACGTACCTTTCCTCCAACATCCTCCGGAATTCGTCGCTGTCCGTCCGCAGGCACACACTCATCCCGCCGATCTCGATCATTAAGTCGTGCGTTTGCGAGGCGGTCGCCAATCTCTCCCCGATTTCCCGGATATTAGCATCTCTCGACCGGCCCCGCCCCATCTTATGGACCAAAGTAACCATTCCCGGCGATCCCGGCGATGTTGGCAATCCCGGCGATCGCATTGCCCCTCCTTCCGCTCGCGTGCTAACTTCTACGTTTTCCTTGTGACGCAATGATCCGCTCTTACAAAGGCATCTCTCCGCAGATTCCCGCGACCTGCTACGTGGACGAATCCGCCCAGATCATCGGCGACGTGGTCCTGGGCGACCACGCCAGCGTGTGGATGAACGCCGTGCTCCGTGGCGACGTGAATTCCATCCGCGTCGGCAAGAATTCCAACATCCAGGATTGCTCCGTGCTGCACGGCATGCTGGGCGAGTACACGGTCGAGGTCGGCGACTGGGTCACCGTCGGCCACTCGGCCACGCTGCACGGATGCAAGGTCGAGGACCACTGCCTGATCGGCATGGGCTGCGTGATCCTGAACGGCGCCCGCATCGGCCACGGCAGCATCATCGCCGCCGGCACCGTCATCCCCGAGGGCACCCATGTGGAGCCACACTCGCTGTGGATGGGCGTCCCCGGCAAGTTCCGCAAGAAACTGGATGACGAGGCGCAGAAAATGATCATGCGCTACGCCCAGAACTATCTCGGGTATAAGGAGCAGTACCTGAAAGAGATGAAGGGACAGCAGCGGTAATGCCGGATCGAGTCATCAAGGCTATTCGAGGAACCCGCGACCTTCTCCCGCCCGAAACCGAGCTGTGGAATTTCACCGAGTCGGCGGCGCGCGACGTCTTCCGCTCTTATCACTTCCACGAGATCCGCACTCCGGTTCTCGAGGACCTGGCGCTTTTCCAGCGTTCCGTCGGTGAAGAGACCGACATCGTGTCGAAGGAGATGTTCGCCTGGGAGGACCGCGCCCGCGCCCAGTCGGAAAAAGGCCAATGGCTCGCTCTGCGCCCGGAGAACACCGCCGGTGTCGTCCGCGCCTACATTGAGAACCGCCTGTGGGAGCGCCCCGGTCTGCAGAAGCTCTTCTATATCGGACCGCAGTTCCGCCGCGAACGCCCGCAGAAGGGCCGCTACCGCCAGTTCTACCAGATCGGCGTCGAGATACTCGGCCCGCCCACCGCGGGCAGCGAATCGCCCATCGTGGATGCCGAAGTCCTGGAGATGATGGCCACCCTCCTCGACCGCCTCGGCATCGCCGGCTGGACGCTGGAACTGAATTCTGTCGGCTGCGCCGACGACCGCCGGCGCTACAACGAGGCGCTGCGCGCCGCGCTCAAAGACGTGGTGCACACGATGTGCGCCGACTGCCAGCGCCGCACCGAGACCAATCCTCTCCGCGTCCTTGACTGCAAGGTCCCCGCCGACCAGCCCATCATCGAAAAGCTCCCCCGCATGTTCGATTTCCTCGACGATCCCTGCCGCGCCCATTTTTCTGACGTGCAGGTGATTCTTTCTTCTGTCGGCGTCCCCTTCCACCTCAACCACCGCCTCGTCCGCGGCCTCGATTACTACACCAGGACGGCGTTTGAGTTCACGCATGGGGCGCTGGGGGCGCAGAACGCGATCCTGGGCGGAGGAAGATACGACGGATTGTCGGAAGCGCTGGGTGGGCCGAAGGCGCCGGGGATCGGCTTCGCCATCGGAGAAGACCGGCTCGTGCTCACGCTCAGCGAGCACCACAAGCCTTCGCTGAGGCCGGCGGATGCGTACATCGCGCCGCTGGGCGCAGGGATGAACAAAGAGGCGGCGAAGCTGGGACGCGAACTGCGTCGCGCGGGGCTGATCGTGGACCTGGGCGACGAGAGTTTCCGGCTCAAGCGCTCGCTGGAGCTGGCCAGCAAGACGGGCGCGCGCTTCGCGGTCATCGTGGGCGAGAACGAGGTGAAAGCGGGCGCGTTCGCGCTGAAGAACCTGGCCAGCGGCGAACAGGTCTCGGTGCCGCGCGCGGAGCTGGCCAAAACCATCGCCGGGAGCTGATCTGAGTTTCCAGTTTCTCGTTTCTAGTTTCTCGTGACGTCCAGGGGCAGCGATGATTCGCACCTTCTTGAACCTGGTCATAATGATCGCTATGCCAGTGTCTTGCGCGTGCGCGCAAGACAAGCCCGCGGGGCCGCCGGCGAGTCTGGCGGGCGCGCCGCTGGTCATGCTGGAGAAGGACCTGATCCGCGCGGAGAAATCACACAACCTGCAATCCATCGACACGGCGCTGGTGCCCGAGTTCCTGGAGATCGCGGGCAACGGCCGCCTGTACACCAAGGCGGAGATCATGGAGGTGGTGAAGGACATCCAGATCGAAGACTACGCGCTGGAGAATTTCCGCGTGCTGAACGTCCGCGACGACCTCGGCATCGTCACCTACGAGGCCACGGTGCGCGGCAGTTACAAGGGGCAGGCGTTCCCCATGCACAACTATCTGAGCTCGACCTGGCGGCGGCAGAAGAACCGCTGGCAGATGGTGTTCCACACCTCCACCCCGATCCCGGAACAGGTGGCGGTGGAAGCGCCGCCGGACGCCATCGAGCGGGAACGCCGGCTGCTCGATTCCGAGCTGCACCACAATGTCGAAGCGATCATGGCGGTGCTGGCCGACGACTTCCGTGAGATCGGCGGCGATGGCGGCCTGTACGGCAAGGCCGATATCCCGCGCCTGCTGGCCGACGTCCGCATCGACGAGGTCACCGCCCACGACATGGTGGCCACCGCGCTGGGCAGCGGAGGCGTGCTGGTCACCTACCGCGTGGAAGGCAAGGGCGCGTACAAGGAGAAGCCGGTCCCCATCCATTTTGGCGTGAGCAGCGTGTGGCAGGAGCGCAGCGGCAAGTGGCTGCTGGTATTCCACCAGGGAACCGTGATCCAGGCGGAGGCCGCTCCGAGCACGCGCTAGTCCCTGCGCCGTCCCTCCGGGACTCCGAACGCTCTTTCAACCGCATACCCAGGACTTCCGTCCTGGGCTACACATTCGCCGTCGCTCTGCGACTGTGTGCTTCAGAGGCCGAGTTTCGCGCCGACTTCCGTAGTCTCCCAGAGGCAGGCGTTTATAATCCTTGTTTCCGCAGGCGCGGAGAACCCTGACACGAAGGCATTCATTTGCTCGATTTCCTCGGAGATCTAAGACGGACGCACAAATGCGGCGAGCTGCGCGCTTCCGACGCCGGCCAGAAGACCGTGCTGATGGGCTGGGTGAACAAGCGGCGAGACCACGGCAAGCTGATCTTCCTCGACGTGCGCGACCGCACCGGCATCACCCAGGTGGTGCTCGATAAGGACGCGAACCCGGCCGCGCACCACAAGGCGGAATCGCTCCGCCTGGAGTATGTGGTTGCGGTGGTCGGGCGGGTGAAGAAGCGCGACGCCGACGCCATCAACCCCAAGATTCCCACGGGCGAGATCGAAGTGGTCTGCGACGAGCTGCGCATCCTGAACGAATCGAAGACGCCGCCTTTCCTCCCCGGCGAATCCGTGCTGCCCAACGAGGAGATGCGGCTCAAGTATCGCTACATCGACCTGCGTCGCGAACAGATGCAGGCCAACATCGAGCTGCGGCACAAAGTGGCGCTGGCCATCCGCCAGAACCTGTCGGAGCAGGGCTTCTTCGAGATCGAGACGCCGTTCATGACGCGCTCCACGCCCGAAGGCGCGCGCGACTACCTGGTGCCCAGCCGCGTGTATCCGGGATCGTTCTATGCGCTGCCGCAGTCGCCGCAACTGTTCAAGCAGATCCTGATGATCTCCGGCTTCGACCGCTACTTCCAGATCGTGCGCTGCTTCCGCGACGAGGACCTGCGCGCCGACCGGCAACCGGAATTCACCCAGGTGGACCTGGAGATGTCGTATCCGCAACAGGAGCGGGTCTTCGAGGTGGTCGAGGCGTTCCTGAAGGCGGCGTTCCTGGCCGCCGGGGTGAAGATCCGCGACACCTTCCCCCAGATGCCGTACGACCAGGCCATCCGGCTCTACGGCAGCGACAAGCCCGACCTGCGCCTGCCCGGCTTCACCGATGTCCACGACATTTTCACCGCGGAGATGGCGCAGACGCTGCAACTCGATCCCGAGCTGCCCATCGTCGCCATCAAGATCCCCAAGGTCGGCGAGCTCTCGCGCAAGGAGCGCGACGACAACAAGGCGCTGTTCTCCACCAAGGGCGGCGCCAAGCTGCTCGACGACCTCAAGCGCCTGGAGAAATCGTGGCCCGACGCGGTGGCCAAGATCAAAGAGCGTGTGGGACAGCCGACCTCGGCTGTCGCTCCGGACCTGATCGTCATCGTCGGCGGTACGCCCATGCGGGAGAAGGACCCTGTCTATCTGCGCAAGGCGGCCATGGCGGTGTACACCTCGGCGGGCGGGTTCCGCCTGGACCTGGCGCGCAAGTACGCCGAGCGCCACGGCGCCTTCGCCGGCGACCGCAAGGATCCGAACTCCTACGAATTCCTCTGGGTGACCGGTTTCCCCATGTTCGAGTGGGACGAGAACGAGCACCGCTGGAACGCGGCGCACCATCCCTTCACATCTCCGTTCGAGCAGGACATGGAGAAGGTGATCGCCGGACGCGACCTGGACACGGTGCGCGCCCGCGCCTACGACGTCGTGCTCAACGGCACCGAACTGGGCTCGGGGTCCATCCGCATCCACCGCCAGGACGTGCAGCGCGCCATCTTCAAAGCGCTGGGCATGACCGATGACGAGGCGCGCTCGCGCTTCGGCTTCTTCCTGGAGGCGCTGGAGTACGGCACTCCGCCGCACGGCGGGATCGCGCTCGGCCTGGACCGCATCGTGATGATCCTGGCCGGGGCCGACAGCCTGCGCGAAGTCATCCCCTTCCCCAAGACCGCCAAGGCCGTGGACCTGATGGTGGACGCCCCCACGCCAGTGGGCGAGGCGCAATTGAAGGAGCTGGGGATCACGGTCAAGCGTCGGGCCGAGAGCGAAAAGGCGTAAGCTCGTGACACCGGTTGGTGAGCAACATTGTCTCTTCAGTCGCACGCAAGAGGGCCTGCAACAATGAAGCGCAAAATCGCCCGACACCCACTGGACCCGCGTGCGGCCCCGGCGTGGCCGGCACGTGCTGCGGCTTCAATTTGGTTCAATCTTTGGCGTGTCGCGCTCGTCGCTGGTTTCGCTCTCCTCCTCGTTGGTCTGTTTCTTCGGTGGGTGTTTCCTGAGAAGGCGCTGATAGTTGGAATAATTCGGGTTCCAGAACGGAATCCAATCGGCGTTTCTGGCGACTCCGTCGCGAACCTATTGTTCGGTGAACTGAAAATCCTCGTCGCCGACGCGACCGCCATGACCAAGCTGGGCTCGCGCAAGTCCGGTGCGCCTTCAGAATTGCTGCTCGACAAGCTACAAAAGCCTACGCGCGTTGGGATCGAGATATCAGGCATTTCTCTGGATCGCGCAATAGCAGAGTGGCGATGGATACGTGAAGACCAGTCCGTGATTGACGGAGAGCTCTTGTTAGACGGCGAAAAGATGAAGCTTCACGTCACGACACCCGACGGAGTGTGGGAATCAGCGCCTTTCGACGTTTCAGAATCCGGGCTTAAGCAGGGATGCCGTGATCTCGGGCTAAAGCTTTTCACTCTGTATGCACCCGACATCGCCGGAAGAATCTATCTCCGCGATGGCCTTAGGGACAAATCTGCCTACGTCTATGAACGATGGACTTTTCGTGAACCGAAGAGTGCCGCGGCGTTTTTCGGTTTGGGACTGGCGGAAGGCGGTAGTCGAAAATACGAGAAGGCAGTGACGCATCTTGAGCGCGCCGCCGCTCTTGACGGCAACGACCCAGCAATCCTCGACGCTCTAGCCATTGGGTATGCAACCGTAGGTGAGTTCCGAAAAACCGAAGCGACATTTGAAGCTGCGGCAAGAATCAGCAACTCTCCCATCATTGCGGAGAATTACGCCCACTTCCTGCTTTTCTCGAACCGCTATCAAGATGCCCTTAAGGTGCTCTCAATATCGATCGACAAGAATCCTGACGATGCGCAGTTGCATACATCTCTCGGGCTCGTGTACGACCTTTTGAACAAGTGCAAGTTGGCGGAGGCTGCTCTCCGTACGGCGATTAGACTTGACCCGAGTGACTGGAGGCCATACAACCATCTCCTCGCTTGTTATCTCAGGAGTGGACGGTACAAAGAGGGGCTGGAGGCGGCGGAAGCGGCCTTGGCACGGAATCGAGATAATCCTGATCTCGTGTTCAATGTCGGCGTCGCGATGCGCTACAACGAGCGATATACAGAATCATATTCGTATCTCACCGATGCATTTCGTATAGCTCCGAACTATCCTCCAACACGTTGCGAGCTGGGGCTCACACTCCGACTCTTGAAGCGCGAGCGGGAAGCAGCACAGCAGTTTGCAGAGGCGAAACGCTTAGATCCTGAGATGGTTCCCCCGGAATGTGGGATACCCATTAATAAGACCTATTTTTGGGGCCGATTCGAGCCGCCGTCATTTTAGGTGGCGAGTGGCCATCATCGTTGGATGGGGCACCCACATTTCTGTCACTGCTGACGAGAACCGTCTTACGCTGAACGATGGGCCACCCGCCCCTGGGGCGAAGCAGGCACAAGATGTTTGACAGCGCTACTGATGACGCGTAGGCTCCCGCCCCATCCCACCATTCTGCAAAAGGAGAGACATGAGGCTGCGATTCCTATTGTCGTGCTCGGCGGTTTGTCTGTTTGCCGCCACCATTTGCCTGGCTCAAGACCCTGTAAAAGTCGATCCCAAACACTACAAGGTCGAAAGCGAGAACGCGCAGGTGCGCATCCTCAGGATCCATTACGGAGCTCACGAGAAATCGGTGATGCACAGCCACCCGGATTCGGTAGTGGTGTATTTGAGCGATGGCACGATCCGTATGACCACGCCTGACGGGAAGACGCAAGACTTTACGGGAAAGACGGGACAAACGCTCTTCACACCAGCCGGTGTCCATAAGCCCGAAAACACGGGCAACGCTGCTTTCGACGCGATCCTTGTCGAATTGAAAGGCGCGAAATCGCCGGCTGCCGCCAAGCCTGCGAAGAAGTGATCCTGGATCCGGACGGTGTTGCAGGGTAAGAGGCCGCCGTCAACGCGGTCAGGGTGGAGCAGGCCTTTAGGCCTGCGGCTCAGGGAACCATCAGAGGATTCGGCTTTAGCCACTAAGGGACGTCGTCCAGTTCGAAGCGGGGATTGGCAGAGCTATAAGGAAAATCTTCTGGCCGGAGGGCAAGGCCTCGCTTGACCGGGTTCTGATGGATGTATTCCCGGCAGCGGGCGTAGTCGTCGGCATCGCGGATACGGTGATCGTGGAAGCTGGTCTGCCAAATCTCACTCTCGATTCCGACGTCTCGCTTTGCTCTGAATGAGAACCCACCCTTGATCAATTGCGCGCTCCGCTCCAGCGTGATGGTCGGCGTGATCAGCAGATGGATATGGTCCGGCATGACAACAAATCCGTGGAGCAAGTACTTCTTCTGCTTGCGGTAGCTGTAGAGGACATCGATGAAAAGCATGGCCATGCGCTCCGACTGGAGCAGGCATTGTTTCATAAAAGTGGAAGCACTTAGGAAGTAGGCGCCATGCCCGGTCACGCCGCGGTAGGGAATGGTCATAGCTGCGCCATCTAACATGCGAAGCCAGCAGTTGTCTGTGATGGGCGCGATGTCCCTCAGCGGCTAAAGCCGCCTTGGTTTGGAACCTTTAACGCAGGCCTAAAGGCCTGCCCCACCCTTTTTCAGACGGGCTGGGTTCTGCCGGCCGCCTTGGCGCGGCTCGGGGTCGCACGTCGTGTGTTCCCGGGAGTCGTGTCCCGGGCTGAAAACCCGCCGTCGCTGGCGCGACGGTTTCTCGTCTGCTCCTTTTCGTCGCAGCAGGTGCCAGGCCTCGAGGTAGCCGAAGTATTTGTTGTCGGGGCGGTAGGGGTTGAGTTGGACGGCGAAGCGGGCGGGCGGATTTCCACAGGAAATCTGGAGCCGCTCCAGATTGTGGTCAATAGGCAAAAACTACACGATTCGTCGTAATCTACTGATTGCAAATAGAATATATTTTTGTGGAATATGTCACTTTTGGCTATTAAAATGTGCTATACTGAAGTTAGAGAGTAAGACAAGAAAACGCGGCCCTTCCGGCCGCGTTTTTTCTTTGCATTCCTTTGTACGCCGGCCGCCCTCGGCAGGCCCCGTCGGCGGCGCGCCAGCGCCGCTAATCCCTCAGCGGCTAAAGCCGTATCCATCTCGCAACTGAGCGGCACGCCTGAAGGCGTGCCCTGACACGAGCGCGGCCTCCGCCGCGCTCGTTCCTTTGTTGAGTACTGAGTACCGGGTACTGGAGTCCTATGATCAAGCATCCCAAACGCCGCGGGGAATGGGTCGAATTGCAATTCATGTCCCGCGCCGCCCACCACGGCCTTACCGTTTCCAAGCCCTGGGGCGATTCCGCTCGCTACGACTTTATCGTCGAGCACAAGGGACGCTGTGTCCGTGTGCAGGTGAAATCAACGTACTTTTATAGGCGAGGCGGTTACCAATGCAAATTCCTCACCGGGAGTGGTGTGTATTCCAAGAAAGACATCGAATTCGTCGTAGCTTTTATCATTCCGGAAGAGATCTGGTACGTGATCCCGATCGGTGAAGTGGAAGGGTATCTGGGGGTTACGCTGGAGCCGCGCCGGACTACCAACAAGTATTTCCGCTACATGGAAGCCTGGCACCTGCTGCGGAATCGCACTGCCCAAACCATGCCGTAACGCTATTCTTGCTGAAATCCATCCAAACGGACGTCGCGGTGCCGGCACGTCCGAGAAACCTTCGGGGAGACCTCGGGCTAAAGCCCGAGGCTACCAGGCCCTCAGGATGACAGGGGTAGACATTGGGCGAGGCGATAGGGGTCCTTCGACTCGGCGCTGGGCGCCTCGCTCAGGATGACACCCATGACGGGGATGATTCGCTTCGGAGCCGACGACCGACGACTAACGACCGCCGACTGCCGACTGGCTACGGATCGTAGACCGAGCGGGGGAAGCTCTGTTTGCGGGCGGCATCCTGGAGGTCGTCGAGCTTCTTCTTGGCCGCGTCGAGCTGTTTCTGGGTGCGGTCAAGGTCAGAGGCGAAGGCGCGGCGGCCCTCGCAGCGCTCCGGTTCCTTGCTGCACTCGGCGCGGGTCAACTGCGGAGGAGTTTGCAGGTTGGCGCGCTCGGACTGGATCTTCTGCAGCTTGTCGAAATGTTCCTGCAGGCGGGCGATCTGCTGTTTCTGCTGGAGGATCTGCCGGGCGGCCAGGCGGGCTTTGTCCTGCTTATCGCGCGGAACCTTGGAGACGTCGATGGCGCGGTCGGGCTTGTTGTCCGAGGGGTTGCCGTACCCGAGGTCGTCGTTGGTATAGACCTTCTTGGGCGGAGGCTGGTTCTCCTTCTGATCCTTGTTGGCGCGGGCGGCCGCGGCGACGTCGCCCTGGGCAAAGGCGACGGCGGACAAGAACAGTACGACAGCGAGCAGGCGCATGGCGGCTTCCCCCACGCGCATTCTAACCCGTTCCGAAGCTACTAGCTCCCAGCTCCTAGCTGCTAGCCATTTCCAACCGTGGACATCTGCGTTACTCTGCGGACGGTCGCTGACGACTGGCGACTGACGACTGCCATGGCCCGCATTCACGTCCTTCCCGAACATGTCGCCAACAAGACGACCCGCAGGGTCGTCCTGAGCGGGGCGCCAGCCCCGCGAAGGATCTCTCGTGGCTAGGATCCATGTGCTGCCGGAACATGTCGCGAATAAGATCGCCGCCGGCGAGGTGGTGGAGCGGCCTGCGTCGGTAGTGAAAGAGCTGCTGGAGAATTCGCTGGACGCGGGGGCGCATCGCATACGCGTGCAGGTGGAGGCGGGCGGCAAGAAGCTGATCCAGGTTCAAGACGACGGCAGCGGAATGGTGCACGACGATGCCATGCTGGCCTTCGAGCGGCACGCCACCTCCAAGATCAAGGATGCCGAGGACTTGCTGAACATCCATACCCTGGGATTCCGGGGGGAGGCGCTGCCCTCGATCGGTGCAGTATCGCGGTTGAGGATGGAGACGTGCGCGCGGGAAGACGACAGCAGGTCCCTCGCGGCTAAAGCCACTCGGGATGACACAGCGAAAGTGGCGGGGACCATCGTTGAGATCGCGGGCGGGCGCATCCTGAAGATCGAAGAAGCGGGACTGCCGGCGGGGACGTCGATCACGGTCAAGGACCTGTTCTTCAACACGCCGGCGCGCAAGAAATTCCTCAAGAGCGAGTCCACCGAGCTGGGGCACATCGCGGCGCTGGTGACGCACTACGCGCTGGCGCATCCCGACAAGCACTTCGAGCTGCATTCCGCGACCAACGCCATGCTGATCGCGCCGCCGGTGAAGACCTCGGCGGAGCGCATCTACCAGGTGTTCGGCAAGGACACACTCGAGCAGTTGATCCCGCTGGCGGCGCAGGCGCCGCTGGAGCGCGTGGGGCTGCCGCAGCCTCCGCCGTGGAGGCGCGGCGAGGATTACGAAACGCCGGCGCCGGGGGAGATGCGGGTGCACGGGTTCGTCAGCAAGCCGGAGATCCAGAAGCTCAACCGCAATTCCATCTTCGTGTTTGTGAACGGGAGGCTGATCCGCGACCGGCTCATCCAACATGCGCTGACCGAGGCTTATCGCAACATCATCCCGCCGGCCGTCTTTCCCGTGGTGCTGCTGTTCATCGAGCTGCCTTATGGCGAGGTCGACGCGAATGTGCATCCGTCGAAGGTCGAAGTGCGGTTCCGGCAGCAGTCGTTCGTTCACGATTTTGTGCGGGATTCGGTGCGGGCGGCGCTGATGAAGGCGCGTCCGGTGCCGCAGTTCACGGCAGAGATCAAGGCGTCGCCGACGGCGGGGGCGGCGCTGAGCACGGGCGCAAGGCCAGCCGGGGGCGGCTGGCCCACACAATCAGCCGAGGGCGGTGGGCCCACACAGGATTTCGCGCTGCACGCGCCGCAGATGCCGCCTCGGAACCAGAGTCTGGAATTTGCAGAGACGCCGATCGACGTCATCGCGAATGCGGCGGTACCGGTGGCGCAGCTTCCGCCGCAGCAATACTCGATCCGGCACGATGACGGATGCGCGGGCGCGATCGCCGACGTCTCGGAGGGTGACGTGCCGCCGCTGTCGTCGCTGAAGCCGTTGGGACAGTTGCGCGACAGTTTCATCCTGGCGGTGAACGAGGCGGGGCTGTGGATCATCGATCAGCACGTGGCGCACGAGCGCGTTCTGTTCGAGAAGATCCTGCGGCAGCGCGCGGCGGAGAAAGTGGAGACGCAGCGCCTGCTGATGCCGCTGATCATCGAGCTGGCGCCGGGGCAGCAGGCGGTGTTCGCGGAGATCGCCGACGAGCTGCGCCACAACGGCTTCGACGCCGAGCCATTCGGGTCGCGCACGGTGGCGGTGAAGACTTCGCCCGCGGGCGTCGAGGCCTCCGACGTCGAGCACATGCTGCACGAGCTGCTGGACCAGGTGGAGCGCGAGCAGCAGGCCACAAACCTCGAGAAAGTGCGCGCCAAGATCGCAGCCTCGATCTCGTGCCATGCGGCGATCAAGGTGAATATGCCGCTGACGCCAGAAAAAATGGAGTGGCTGATCAAAGAACTGGCGAAATGCGAGGCGCCGATGTCGTGCCCGCACGGGAGGCCGGTGGTGCTGCGATATAGTCTTAAGGATATCCAGAAGGCATTCAAACGGATCTGATGACGCAACAGGAACTGCAAGAGCGGAGGCGGGAACGGTGGCGGGTGGATTCGCCGGAGCGCGCGGTGCGCACGATGGAGGAGGCGCGGAGCTTTCTCGAAAGCGTGGGGTTCGCGACCATGTACCCGGTGCGTCCGGCGGTGCTGGCGCCGACGTTTTTCGGGGCGTACCTGGGGTCGGACGAAAACCTGCCGCTGGGACAGCACGCGTTCCGGCATCCGCAATCGCAGGCGGCGACCGAACTGATGGTGCGCCTGCTGCGCGACAAATCCGCGTTCGAAGCCAATCTTTTTCCGGAGACCAATTTTCTGGTCGCGGGTTCGGTGTTTCCTTATTTTTATGGGCTGGCCGGCGATCGCAATCCCAAGGGAGAGAAGAAGGACCCGAAGCTGTCGCCGCTGGCGGGGGACGCGTTCGCGATGATCCAGCGGGAGGGACCGATCGCGAAGTCGCGGCTGCGGGACCGGCTGGGAGGTGCGCTGTCGGACGCGGCCATGGAGCGAGCGCTGGACGAGCTGTGGTCGCGGCTGAAGATCATCCGCGTGGACTACTGCCCGGAGGAGGGCGCGTCGTGGGACGTGCTGTATCGATGGGCGCCGGAGGCAGTGAACGAGGGCGTGCACCTGTCGGTGGGGGAAGCGATGTCAGCGCTGGTGTCGAAGTACCTGGACGCGGTGATCGCGGCGGAGCAGAAAGAAGTCGAGGAATTCTTCGGGAACCTGGTGCCGCGGTCGAAGGTGCGAGAGGCGCTGAACGCGTTGCTGGGAGCGCGCGAGCTGAGTTTCGTGCAGGTGGGAGCGCGGTCCATGGTGCAGGTCACGCCGCCCAAGGCGGCAGCCAGCCGGCGGCAGCCGATCGCGCGGCGTCCGCAGATCAAGAAAGCATGAAGAAGATCGTGATAGCCATCGATGGCCCGGCGGGATCGGGCAAGAGCACGCTGGCGTCGCGCCTGGCCCGCAAGCTGGGTTACGTCAACATCGAGAGCGGAGCCATGTACCGGGCGCTGGGGCTGAAGGCGATCCGGTCGGATGTGTCGGTCAACGACGAGGCGGCGCTGGTGGAGCTGGCGCACAACTCGCACATCGACCTGGAGCCGATGCGAGACGGCAACCGCGTGCTGCTGGATGGTGAGGACGTCTCATCCCGGGTGCGGGAGCAGGACGTGACCGAGGCGGCATCGAAGGTGAGCGTGCATCCCCAGGTGCGGGAGTGGATGGTGGCACGGCAGCAGAAGATGGGAACGCAAGGCGGGATCGTGATGGAAGGCCGCGACATCGGGACCAAGGTGTTTCCCGACGCGGAGGTGAAGATCTTCCTGGACGCGGCGCCGGAGGTGCGGGGCGACCGGCGATTCAAGCAGGACCCGGTCGGGGTGGGAGAGAAGCAGCCGGAGTCGGTGCTGAAGGAGTTGCGCGAGCGCGACCGGCGGGACCGGACGCGGGCGGCGTCGCCGCTGGCGCCGGCGGCGGATGCAGTGGTGATCGATTCGACCGACATGAGGATCGAGGAAGTGGTGGCGCGGGCGGAAGAGATCATCCGGAAGAAGATCGGGAGAGCGGGGGAGCGGGAGAGCGTGGGATCGCCGGAATCGCCGGAATTGCCATAATCGCCGGAATTCAAAAGCTCACCACGAAGGGCACAAAGGCAAGCACGAAGGGCACGAAGAAATCGCCGGGATCGCCGGAATGGATGTCAGTTTGCCGGCAGACGCATCTTCTTGAGGAACGCCGCGTAGCGCGGGTCGCGCTGAAGACTCTTGAGTAAAGGATCGCCTTTGATCCAAGTGAGCCCGCCGTCGCGTTGGGCATAGGCCCGCTCCAGCCACTCGAACGCCCGGTCAACCTCGCCGCGGAAGGCATACACCTCGGCGACCTGGAAGGCATTGGTCGTGTCGTACTTGGCGGTCAACTCCGCCAAGGCGGCATCCGACTCCCTCGCGCGGCCCAGAGCGTGATTCGCCAGCGCTAGCCCGTACAGGCGCCAGTTAAGGTCCGGCTCCCGCTCCATCTCGGCCAGAGCCTCCTGAGGATGTGACTGCGCCAGATAGACCTGGCCGAGCACGGCGTGTGCATACGGGCGCTCCGGGTCGAGCTCCAGCGCCTTCCTGAGGGCCGCTACGGCCTCCTCCTGGCGACCCGCGTAGTAGGTAGCAACCCCGAGATTGACGTGAGTCTGGGTGTTGAGTGGATCCAGCTCTACTGCCTTGCGGTCCAGCGCCGTAGCTTCCTCAACGCGGCCCAGGGCGAGTGCCAGCACTGCAGCCCCAAAGGCAACCGTGGCATTTCCCGGCTCCAGGGCCAGCGCCCGCTGATAGGACGCATCCGCTGCCACCCAATCCCAGTCGTGGATCGTCTTGATCAACCCCATGGCCGCGTGGGCCTCTGCGAGATTCGGATTCAACTCCAGCGCCCGACGTGCCGCTTCCCGTGCCTTCTGGTAGCTCTCCACTACAGGCAGGTAACCCCAATCCGCTTGACGGCCGTGCGCCTCAGCCAGACCCACAAATGCAAGGGCATACTTCGGATCCAGCTTGATGGCGCGCTCGTAGTAGCCGATGGCCTTTTCCAAGTTCTCCTTGCTGCTCCGCTGGTAGAAGTACCGCCCCTGCAGGTAGGCGTTGTAGGCCTCTTCGTTCGTCCCGCGCGAGAAAGGTGTTTTTCCTCCCAGCAGCGTCACTTTCAGCGATGCAGCCACCGATTGCGCAATGTCCTCCTGCACGATGAAGATGTCGTTCAGTTCGCGATCGTAGGTCTCCGACCAGAGGTGGAAGCCGTCGGAGGCGTTGATCAATTGTGCCGTGATGCGGACGCGGTTGGCTTGTTTGCGGACGCTCCCCTCCAGGATCGTAGCCACGTTCAACTCGCGTCCGATGTCCGCCAGCTTCGCGTTCTTCCCCTTGAACTGGAACGAGGAGGTGCGAGCCACGACCCGCACACCCGGGGTCCTGGCCAAGCTGTTGAGCAGTTCTTCGGCCAGGCCATCGGCAAAGTACTCCTGGTCTTTCTGCGGACTCATGTCCACGAAGGGAAGCACCGCGATGGAGGGCGCGGTGGGCGGGGGCGATGAAGCATTGCGGCCGCGTCCGAAGCGCAATGCCGCAATCACGGCGAGGGCGAGCAACACCGGCAGGGCGACGGCGATCACGACAGTACGTCTGCGCAGCCGCGTTGGTTGCGCCGCACGGACCGTGGCGGAGGCGGAGGTCAGGCGGCGGAGGTCCACGGCGAGCTCGCGCGCCGACTGATAGCGGTTCTCGGGATCCTTCTCGAGACACTTCAGGATGACCGCTTCCAACGCCCACGGCAGCAAGGGATTGAGTTTCAAAGGCGGCGCCGGCGCTTGGTGCAGGATGGCGTCCGTGAGAGCCGTCCCGGAGCCCAGGAAGGGGCGGCGGCCGGAGGCCATCTCGTAGAGGACGCAGCCGGCGGCCCAGATGTCGGTGCGCGGGTCCAACGAGCTGCCCAGCAGTTGCTCCGGCGCCATGTAGGGCAGGGTGCCGGCGACCAATCCGGTCTCGGTGAGACTCTCGGTGACGGCAGCGGGCCCGGCCTCGCCGTGCACGATCCTGGCCAGGCCGAAGTCGAGGATCTTCACGCGCGCGTCGGCGGTGATCCGCACATTCCCCGGCTTGAGGTCGCGGTGGATGACGCCGTGCTGGTGCGCAGCCTCGAGCCCCTCCGCCAACTGACTCCCCAGGCGCACGATCTCCTTCTCCGCCAGCGGGCCCGCGGCGAGCATGCTGTCGAGCGTCAGGCCGGGGATGAACTCGGTGACCAGGAAATCCGTTCCCTCCTGGGTGTCGAAGTCGAAGACAGTGGCGATGTTGGGGTGGCTGAGCCTGGAAAGGGTTAGCGCTTCTTTATGGAAGCGCCTGCGGGCGGCTTCGTCGGACAAGGTGCCAGGGGGAAGGACCTTGAGCGCGACATCGCGGTCGAGGCGGTCGTCGTGAGCGCGGTAGACCACACCCATCCCGCCAGCGCCGATCTCTTCCAGGATGCGGTAATGAGAGAGCGTGGCCTGCAATGGATCTCCTCTGTGCTTGGGTGATCCCGAGGTGCGGCCTTGTACCCGATGGATACACCCGCAGAGGTGGCGGCGCTGTGACTGGAGTCACGGGGAGGCGTGATTGGGGCTCAGATCGGGGGATCGTCGGGATCGGGGGATCGCCGGGATCGCCGAGGAGGCCAGAATCGGAGAAGTCTGTGGTCGGCAACGAGCTGCGATGAGGTTTCAGTCGCAGCGCGCACGCCTCAAGCGGCCACAGGGCTACAGCGGAAGCCCGCTACGGCTTCCTCTTCTGTAGCGAGAACGTCGACGACGGACATCAGCCGGGTGATCTGGAGCAGGTTGTGAACCCTGCTCGATGGATCGCAGATCTTAACGTCCCCACCGAGGCTCCGGGCGGAAAGCACTAGCCCAACCACAGCTCCTAGCCCACCGCTATCGACATATTGGACGGCGCGAAGGTTCAAGACGACGCGAGGATTCTCCGGAAGCAGATTTCGCACCGACCTGCACAGCTCGGTCGTTTCCTCACCGAACACGATGCGCCCGCAGCAGGAAACGACAATGACGTTGTGGGCTCGGCCGATTTGGAGTGTGAGTTCCATACCAGCTCCTCTCCGAGCATTCCCCCGGGTTGATCCGCGTGTTGTGAACTTCTTACGCCCAACCTCGCGTTCCTTCAGTGACCACGGTCACACCGGTCAGTGATTTTGCCGCCGCGCCAGGGGCGCTGTCCTAGGAGGAGGTCCGATCTGTGCCGATTTTGAACCATTCATCCCTACGATTCCTGTTTCGGACCGAATTGCAGTTTTCTCTCAGCTAATCCACTGAAAACACGGACGCGCTGGCGGTCAGGGTCGTGCAGGGGGATAGACCGTAGACGAGGTCCGTCCCCTTGTTGCTGGAGGACATCGCGGCGCTGGTGGTGTGGCTGGTCGTGGCAGTAGTGGCGATCAACCTGGTGTTCCTGTGTTCGGTGCTGTTCCGACGGCTGGCGCGCGGCCGCTACTTCAAGAAGAAGGACGAGGCGCGGGCGCGCTTCCAGCCGGTGGTGGAGAAGTTCATCCGCTGGGAGCTGACGCAGACCGAGGCGGCAGAAGCATTGATGCCGGCGCGGTCGCGGGCAGCGGAGGACGCGGTGCGCGAGTTGCTGCTGGCCCGGGTGACGCGAGGCACGGCGGACCGCATCACGGCGCTTTTCTTCGCGCTGGGAGCGGTGGACCGGTGGGCGCATGCGGCGTACGGGAACCGTTCGGCGGCGGTGCTGGTGAGCGCGCTGTCGGTGGGGCACATCCCGTTCCCGGAGCGGAAACGGAGGCGGGTGCGAGACGCGCTGGCGCGGACGCGGCTGCTGTACGTGCCGCGCCTGCTGGCGGTGGACGCGCTGGGGCGGCTGGCGCCAGACTTCGCGGAAGTCTTCGCGCTAGCAGCGCTGGAAGACCCGGCGGGGGAAGTGCGGCGGGTAGCGATCGTCTCGCTGGGGCGGAACCAGCGTGCGGCGGGGATCGCGCCCATTTTCGGGGAACTGCGCGAGGCGCTGACAGAACAGGCGGGGATCTCCGCGCGCTCGGCGAAGTCGGCGCTGGTGTGCTATGGGCTGAAACACCTGCGGAGGTTCGTCCCCTACCTGCGCCATCGCGACGACGAGTTCCGCTTCTACGTGGTGGACATCGTCCGCGAGATCTGCGCGCGGGAATCGCGGGAACGCAAACTGGGGCGACGGGATTTTCCCGGAGAGCTGTACGCGGAATTCCTGGATGCGCTGGTGCGGGACGAGTCGGCGGACGTGCGCGCCCGGAGCGCGCCCGTGGTGGGACATTTCCACGATCTCCGGGCCTCGATGGCGCTGCGCCACCTGCTGACGGACGAGAACGAGTTCGTGCGCCTGCACGCGGTGCGAGCGGCGGCGGACCCGGCGTATCCGGAGCTGCTGCCGGCGCTGGTGGAGCGCATGACGGAGCGGCGGTGGCGGGTGCGGGAGGCGTCGGTGCGGGCGCTGGCGCGGCTGGGGCACGAGGCACAGCAGATGCTGTTCCGCGAGTTCGCCGCCAGCCTCGACCGCTACGAGAGCGAGCAGATGACGGAAGAGCTCCAGCGCAGCGGGCTGGTGGAGCAGTTGCTGGCCGACCTGGGCGCGGGCGGAGCAACGGCGGAGCTGGCGCTGGCAGTGTGCCGGCGCATGGTGGCGGTGGGCAAGACCGCCCGGCTGCGGGTCGAACTGCTCGGGGAAGAGAACCCGGAGGCCCGAGTGATGCTGCTGGAAGCCTTCGCTTCGCGTCCGAACGCGGAAACCGCGGAGCTTCTTCAGGAAGTGGCGCTCAGCGGCGAGAACGAAATCGCGGCGCGAGCGGCGGTGTTGCTGGGGGAGATGCGCGGCCGCCCGCTGGCGACAGGAGCAGCGTGATGCGCGACCTGGTGCTGCCACTGCTCGACTTCGCCAACTCGGTGATCCTGGTGTACTTCGTGGTCACCAACGTGACCTACACGGTGCTCATGTTCCTGTCGCTGTACGCGGTGTCGCTGCACTCGAAGTACGCGGCGCGGATGACGCACGAGGACTTGCTGACATCGCCGGTGACGCCGCCGGTGGCGCTGATCGTGCCGGCGCACAACGAGGAAGAGGGCATCGTGCAGACCGTGCTGTCGCTGCTGGAGCTGAGCTATCCGGAGAAGGAGCTGATCGTGGTGGACGACGGCTCGACCGACCGGACGGCGGAGCGGCTGATCGAACATTTCGGGCTGAAGCGCGTGGACTTCATCTACCGGCCGCGGCTGGAGGCCAAGACGCCGCGGGCCTTCTACTACAACTCGGAACAGCCGGAGCTGCTGCTGATCGCGAAGGAGAACGGGGGCAAGCCGGACGCGCTGAACGTGGGCATCAACCTGGCGCGCAGCCCGTACTTCTGCACGGTGGACGCGGATTCGATCATCGAGAAGCAGGCGCTGCTGCGGCTGATGGCGCCAGTGCTGCACTCCCACACGCCGACGATCGTCAGCGGGGGCGTGGTGCGCATCGCCAACGGGTGCACGCTGGAGCAGGGCAAGATCGCGCGCATCGACCTGCCCAAGAGCTGGCTGGAGCGCTGCCAGGTGGTGGAGTACATCCGCAGCTTCATGTTCGGGCGGCCGGGATGGAATTTCCTGAACGCGACCTTCATCGCGTCGGGGGCGTTGTGCCTGTTGCACCGGGAGTCGGTAATCGCGGCCGGCGGCTACCACACGGACACGGTGACCGAGGACATCGACGTGATCGCGTCGCTACACCGCACGCAGCGGGCGGAGGGACGGCCGTACCGCATGGTGTTTTCCACCGACCCCATCTGCTGGACGGAGGCCCCGAAAGACTTGCGCATGCTGGCGCGGCAGCGGCGGCGGTGGCAGCTCGGACTGCTGCAGACGGTGATGAAGCACAACGACATGATCTTCAACCGGCGCTACGGTGCGCTGGGAATGCTGAGCATGCCCTTCCACACCTACATCGAGGCAGTGGGTTGCGTGGTGGAGGCGCTGGGCACGGTGCTGATCCCGTTCTCTTTTCTGGTGGGAGCGATGCCGCTTTGGCTGTTCCTGCTGCTGCTGTTCCTGGCGGTGGGTTACGGGACGCTGCTTTCCACCGGGTCAGTGCTGATGGAGGAGACCACGGTCCGGCGCTATCCCAAGGTGAAGCACCTGATGGTGCTGATGGCGTATGCGGTGGTGGAGAACCTGGGATACCGCCAACTGATGGCCTTCTTCCGCGCCCAGGGAGTGATCCAGTACCTGTTGGGCAAGCGGGGATGGGAAGTGGTGCAGAAGACGGGCCTGGAATCAATCCGACCGGCGGGGTTGCGGCCGAGCGGAGCGGGGGAGGCGTCGTCGCATGCCTAGCTGGGCGAAAAACCGGGTGGTAGTGGGGCTGGTGGTGTTCTTCGCCGCCATGGCGGTGTGGGAGTTCCGGCTGAAGCCGCAGTTCCGGCCGATGTATGAGCGGGGAATCGTGCTTTACCAGCACGGACGGTACGAAGAGGCGCTGCGGGAGTTCGATCGGGCGTACCAGGTTGCGCCCAACGCGGTGGAGGTGATCGTGATGATGGGGTGGAGCAACCTGAAACTGCGGCGATACGAAGAGGCGGGGTTCTATTTCCAGCGGGCGCAGCGGCTCGATCCGCGGAATGACGAGGCACAACTGGGAGGAGCTTTCGTCGCCTGGCACGGCGGGCAGCGGCTGGACGTGAAGAAGATCGAGAAGCTAGGGGGGCGGTACGCGGACGATGCAGACGTACGGGCGCTGGTGGCGGCAGCGAAGGCGCAGAGACAGCAGAGTGACTGAACGGCACGAGCCGTGGCGACAGGGTAGTGGTCCTTCGACTCGCACTCGCAAAAGCGGCGAGCGCTCGCTCAGGATGACACCCTCAAGTCTGTTAACGGAAAGGAAATCATGTGGTGGCGTGACACAGCGCGGATGCTCGTGATTGTGCTGCTCTGCTGCGCTGCAGCGCCGGCAATGGCGCAGCAGGATGAGCTGGCGGAGGCGCGCCGGGCAGCGCGGGAAGGAAAGCATTCGCAGGCACTGGCGGCCATCGAGCGGGTGCTGGAGCGCGAGTCCGGGAACATCGAGGCGCGGATGGAGTATGCGCGGGTGCTGTCGTGGGCCGGACGGTACGACGATGCGCTGCGCGCCTACCAGGCCGTGCTGGTCCTGGATGCCAACAATGAGGAAGCGATCGTCGGCCGGGCAAGAGTGCTGTATTGGAGTGGCCGGCTGAATGCGGCTGCGGCTGCTCTCCACGGAGTGAACAGCCCGGAAGGGCGGCTGCTGCTGGCGGAAGTGGAGCGGGCACGCGGGCACAACGATCGCGCGCTGGCGGTGTTGAATCCGCTGGGTCCGCCAGGCGCGAAGCTCAGAGAGAGCATCCGGCAGGAACTGCGTCCCGTGCTGCGGTTCGGCTACGCGCTGGAGGATGACCGCGAGCTGCCGGAGATCGGAGCAGGGAGTACGGTCCGGGCGGCGCGGTACACAGTGGCGATGGAGTTCAACGTCCACCCCGACGTGCGCGTCAAGTTGAGCAGCGTCGTGACGCGGGGCTCGACCAGCAGCGCGGGAGCGTCGCTATATGGGGCGAACGCGCTGGCGGTGGCGACCATGGCGGAAGTCAGATTCCGTCCGGAGCACTGGCTGGCGCTGAACCTGGGCGTGGGCGAGGGGTCGACGGGTGCGGCGGCGGGAGGGCCGGGGATCGAGCGGGCGCGGCACGAGCACTTCCTGTACGCGATCCATCCGGTGGTGCGGTGGCGCGGGCTGCGGCTGGACTTCGCGGCGTCAAGAGGACTGGGAGATTACACACCGCTGGCCATCCATAACAACGTGATCGAGCAGCGGGAGACGGTGGCCGCGAGCTACGCCTGGCGGAGGCTGAAGGCCGGAGGGGAGTACTGGCACGCCGGGTACGGCCTGGAGTCGCCGGACACAAGCGGACCCCGTGAATGGAAGACGTCGGCGGATGGTGGCGCGGCGTTCGTGACGCCGGTGCTGTATCGCGGCGAGCGGCTGCTGCTCGAGGCGGGAGCGCGATATGAGGCCTACGGTTTCGAGGCCAGCGCGGCGGCGATCCCGGCCCCGGGGTTCTTCACCCCGCGCAGCTACCAGAGATACGGTGGGACGGGGCACGCGTGGTGGCGTCCGCACACGCGGGTGGAGGTGGATGTGTCAGGGCTGCTGGGGAGACAACGGTTCTTCCTCTTTGACACGAGCGGCGCGCACGGCTTCAGCCTGACCGGAAACCTCGACGCGAAGGTCACGCTAAAGCTGGGGCGGGTGGAGCCGTTCGTGGCGTACGGGTACTCGTCGGCGCAAACGGCAGCGGCGGCGACGGCACCGGCCAACTACTGGGTGCACGCGGTCGGTGCAGGCATCAGCACTCGTTTCTAATCCAGGCAAGAAATCCAGAGACACAGAGTGCACAGAGGAATCAGGAATACGAACCCCGTGTGCTTTCCGCGTCCCTGTGGGGAGAATCGGGTTTAGCTGGCTTTGCGGATCTCGATGTCGGCGTGGTCGGTGTTGAGGCGTACGCTGGAGCCGCCGCCGCCCACCGAACCGGAGCCATGCGACTCGCGGCCGCTGCTCTCGATCTTGATGTCGAAGTCGGACTGGACCTCGCCCCGCATGGTGCGGGCGTCGAGCTGGAAACCGGCCCGGGCGGGGACGGTGAGCGCGACGCGGCCGTGGCGGTTGTCCACCTGGATATTGCCCAGCGGCGTCTTGCTGGCGTGGATCTCGACCTCGCCGTTGCTGTCCTCGATGCGGACGTCGCCGGTGATGTCCTCAAGGTGGATGTCCTTGGCCTTGGTGACGACGCGCACGGGGCCGATCGCACCAGTGGCGCGCAGGTCGCCGCTCTGCATGACCATCACGCCCTGGAGACGGGCAAACTCGAGGTCCGTACGGGACGACTTGAAGCTGACGGACTTGCCGATCCCGGAAAGGTTCATGTCGCCAAAGAAATCGCCGCTGAAGCGGACGGAGCCACCAACCTCGGAGACGGTGGTGTTGTCGATGCGGCCGTCAACGGTGAGATCGCCGGTGACCTTGCTGGCGGTGATGTTGCCGCGACGGACCGAGAGGGAAACGTTGCCGGTGATGTCGTCTGTGGAAACGTCGCCGTGGGCGGTGGAAGCCTTGACGTCGGCCTGGCGCTGGCGGACGGCGACATCGCCGCGCTTGGTGGCGATGTCGAGGGCGAGCTTCCGGGGCACGAAGATCTCCAGGTTGCTCTTGATGGTCTTGTCGCCGGCGCCGCCGGTGTTGGCGTTGACCACGAGGGCGTCACCGGAGACGGAGATCTGGGGCTTGGTCTGATTGTCGTACTGCTTGGAGTCGGCTTCGCTCGAAGCCGTGACCGACTTGCGCACCGTAACTTTGATCTTGTTGTCGTCCGAGGGATTCACGGTGACATCGCCGCGGTCGGAAACGACGCGCAGAGTGGTCACCCCGGCTGGGATGGCCTGGTCGAGGTCGGCAGTGTAATTGTAGGTGTTGCCGAAGGCAGAGAAGACGTCTTCGTCGATGTCCATCTCGTTGCCGAGCTGGCCCCAGTTGACTTTCTCGCTCTCGGAGACCGCCAGGCCGCACAGGATGAGGAAAATGAGCAGCACGACCCCGCCGCCGCCGATGCCGCGCGTGGGGTAGCCGGCGCGCTGCGCCCGCTGGTGGTCGAGGAGCTTGAGGAGACCCCAGATGATGATGAGGACGGGCCAGTAGAGCGCGAACCAGTGGAAGATGGTCACGGACCTGAGATAGCCGAAGTTGCGCAGCGTGAAGACGACGCCGATGGCGATCAGCAGGATGGGCCCGAACAGCGAGCGGGGGCGGCGTGGGTACACCGGCGGAACGGTCGGGGTGGAACCAGGACTAGACATGGGGCACCTGCGATGAATCGGAAGCCGGAGGCGGAGGCGCTTGCGCCGGGGACGCGCCCGGGGGGAGGTGTCCGGCGGTGGAACCCGCGTGCTGCCACACCAGCACCACGCCGATGACGATCAGCAGCACCGGCCACTGGAATCCGAAGTCGGTGAATTCGTTGGCGAGAAACAGCCCTCCAAGGGTGACCAGGACGGCGCCGCCCATCACGCGCGCGCGGCTACAACGCTGGCAGACGCAATCACAATTTCGCTGGTAGTTTTCCATGGCGTCAGCCCCTCGGTCCTTGCGCGCGCAGGAAGATGCGGATGCCGAGCGCGATCAAGATCAGCGGCCACAGCTTGCCGATCCAGTGGAAGTGGAACAGCCCGATGTTCTGGAGCAGGAATATGGCGCCGACCGCGATCAAGATGATGGCGCCGATGGGCACGTTCTGTGGCGAAAGGTGCTCGGTGCCGAGCGCACGGCCAAGGCCGAAGGGGTCCGGCGCGGACTCCCCCCTGGCGATGGCGTGCGCGGATCGGTGCGCATCCACGATCTGGTAAATGTAGAAGAAGGCGATGGCAATCCCGAAGAAAGCTTCAGCGCCGCGTCCGTGATTTGCGCCCATCACCAGGAAGGCGAAGATCACCAGATGCACCAGGCCCTTGGCGTACTGGCCGAGGTAGACCGAGGCCACGCCAAAGGGGAAGAACACAGCGAGGATGGTGGCCAGGGCCGGGTTGGGGCCCGTAGCGGGCGCAACGGCGTGGGGAACAGTCCCCGGGGCGCCGGGCGCGGAGGCGGGAAAGGTGCCCTGCACGCGGGCGGCGATGCAGTCCTCGCAATAGACGACCCCGCGGACGTCGCGCTTGCAGTTGTCGCACAGCGCCTTGCCGCAGGTGCGGCAGTAAGCGGTTGCGGGCTGATCGTTATGGACGGCGCAGTTCATGCACCCCTCCTATCGTCGTGCGCGTCGAGGGCGGAACTCCCTGGACGCAGCTCCCGGACTTCCAGCGCCGGGAAAAGCTGATTCGAATCCGGATCCCGCAGGACTGCCAGCAACACGCCCGGCTGATCGGCGCTGTAGTACTGGTTGCGCCGCTCGGGCTGGCCGCTGGTGTCGTTGTCGCGGTTCTTTTCTTTTCGCTGCTGTGGTGGCTGCTGCTGTTGTTGCTGCTGATCGTCGGACCGGGTGGCGTTGCGGAGGTCGCGCACGCGGGACTGCAACTCATAAACGAGCCGCATGTTCTCGTAGTACTTGACCACCCTCGCCTGGGTCTCGTAGTAGCCGCGGGTAGCGGAACTCTGGATGGCGCTGGGGCGCAGATCCAGATAGCGCAGATCGCGCAGCTTGAGGCCGGTGACGTTCAGGACCAAAGACAGGGAAAAGAACGCCATGCCAAAGCTCATGGCGAACCGAGGCTGGCGGACAGTCGTCCAGGCGGGGACCAGCACGGGGCGGATCCAATCGCTGAACCACTGCTTCCAGCTCCTGCGGGCGGCGGCGCGTTCCTCGGCAGCCTCGCGGCCCGTCGTGGCAGCGAGGATGTTGTGCACGAGGTTGCGCGGAGGCTCGATCTCCTGGAGGGACTTCATCCAGGCGAGCCCAGCCCTGGCCTGCGCCAACAGCGGCCCGCAATCGAGGCATCCGTGCGCATGGGCCTGGAAAGCGGCCATGCGGGGGGCCTCGAGCGTGCCGTCAAGGGCGTCGGCGAGCAGGGCTTCGAACTCGATGCACTGCATTCCGTTTTGGGTCTTGCCGTCCATCAGGTCACCTGCCTATAGGTACGCGATAAGAGGCGTGCTAGTTCCGTCCTACCGCGGTTAATCCGGGACTTTACGGTGCCCTCCGGGACCTTCAGGACCAGGGCTATCTCGCGGTAATCCATGTCCTGCAAGTCGCGGAGGATGACGGCCTCGCGCAGCTCGGGGGAGAGCTTCTGGAGGGCGTCGTGGACCATGCGTTGGGCCTGTTGGGTCTGCACCCGGGCGTCAGCCGGGGGAGCGGTGTCGGGGAGCTGTTCGGCCAGCGGTTTGGCCTCCTGGTCGCCGGCGGGGGTGGCGTCGAGGGAGTCGGTGGCCCGGTCCTGCTTGGTTTTGCGGAAGTGGTCCACCAGCAGGTTGCGGGTGACGCTGGTGAGCCAGGTGGCGAATGCCCCCTTGGACTGGTCCCAGGTGCCCAGGGTGCGGTAGAGCTTGATGAAAACCTCCTGGGTGAGGTCTTCGGCGTCGTCCGGGGAACCGCTAAACCTGTAACAAATGTTATAGATACGGCGATTGTAGGAGCGGACGATTTCCTCCCAGGCGGCGGCGTCGCCGGCCACGCAGCGGCGGACCAGAAGAGATACGGCCTGGGTATCTTCCAACCAAGACTCCGTGGGAACTTCCAGCTAGTTGGGAATACGGCAGTTACCAGCCAGAAGTTCGCCTGCGATGGGAAACGTGAGATTGTAGCAGCGGAGCGGAGGAATCGCCGTGATCGCCGGGATGGCAACGACCGTCAGCCGCAAAGTCAGCGGTCTCTAGGGGCGGCCAGGAGACGTTTGAAAACCAGGCGACAACATGAGAGCTATTCCGAGGTGAAGTAATCGACCGTGACCGGGCTTTCGAAGAGAGAGTAGTCGCGGGTGACGACGGTGATGCCGGTCTCGGTGACGAAGTAGCGCTCGCGGTCGGCCTCCTGGTCGTAGCCGATGACGGTGCCCTCGGGGATGTGGACGTCGCGATCAATGATGGCGTGGCGGATGCGGCAGTGGCGTCCGATATTGACGTGGGAAAAGATGATGCTGGAGTCGACCTCGGAGTAGGAGTTCACGCGCACGTCGGGGGAGAGGATGGAATTGCGCACCACGCCGCCGGAGACGATGCAGCCGGCGGAGACGATGGAGTCGATGGCCGCGCCCATGCGCCCCGGATCGGCGAAGACGAACTTGGCCGGGGGATACTGGCGCTGGTGGGTGCGGAGGGGCCAGGCCTTGTCGTAGAGGTTGAAGACCGGGGACACCGCGACCAGGTCCATGTTGGCTTCGTAATAGGCCTCGAGGGTGCCGACATCACGCCAGTAGAGCGCTTCCTTGCGGTTCTCGTCGATGAAGTTGAAGGAGTAAACCTTGTATTCCTCCATCATCTTGGGCAGGATGTCGTGCCCGAAGTCGTGGGTGGAGTTGGAGTCTTCGGCGTCCTTGAGCAGGACGGGGATGAGGACGTCGGTGTTGAACAGGTAGACGCCCATGGAGCCCGACACCATGCGCGGGTTGTAGGGCGAGCGGATGTCGGTCTGCTTGGGCTTCTCTTCGAAGCCGACGATGCGTCCCTCGCGGTCGATGTCCACTATGCCGAAGCGATGGGTCTCTTCCGGATCGCTGAGGATGGTGGCCAGAGTCACGTCGGCTCCGGACTGCAGGTGCTGCTCCAGCATCAGCCCGTAGTTCATCTTGTAGATGTGATCGCCGGAGAGAATGAGCACGTGCTTGGGCTGCTCGGAGCCGATGCTGTAGATGTTCTGGTAGACGGCGTCGGCGGTGCCCAGGTACCAGTTCTCGCTGACCCGCTTCATGGGCGGCAGGATCTCGATGAACTCGCCCAGCTCACGGGCCACGGTGTTGCCCCAGCCCTCGCGGATGTGACGGTTCAGCGACAGCGCCTTGTACTGGGTGAGGATGTGCACGCGGCGCAGGTCGGAGTTGATGCAGTTGGAGAGCGTGACGTCGATGATGCGGTAGATGCCGCCGAAGGTCACCGCCGGCTTGGCGCGATCGCGCGTGAGGGGATACAGGCGCTCCCCAGCGCCTCCTGCCAGCAGGACTCCAAGGGTGTCTTTCATCGCGCGTCCACTCGCCCTCTGGAAAGTGGAAATGTTATCACGCGGAAGAGCAGTACTCAGTACTCGGTACTCATTGAAGTGCAGCAAGCGCCAAGTCTCTTCTCAGGCTGTCGGACTCCCCGCCTCGGACGTCGCTGGTTGCGAGGCCCGCGGCTTATTCTTCCGGTTTCATCTGAGTACCGAGTACTGATTACTGGGTACTACGTGCGGGCCTTGTAGAATGCGGGTGTGAGCCAAGTGTCCAGGGTAGCGCGTTGGGGGCGGGGAGCGGCGGCGCTGGCGCGAGTGACGTCGCGCATGGCGGGGCAGAGCCGTGTGCTCGGAGCGCTTGGCGCCGGAGCTCGGGGCGCGTTGCAGCACTTCCGGAAAGCGGCGCATGGCCTGTTGCTGGAAGTCACGGGCGTGTTCTTCGTGCTGTTCGTGCTGGTCGGGGCGGGGGCGACGTGGCGCACGTACGGGGCCTGGTCGGAGGGAAAAATCGGGCCCGGGAAGGTGGTTCTGGCGGTATCCTTTACTCTCCTGTTCTCATACTTCGCAGTCACTTCATTCTGGCGTTCGCGCCGAAAGCCGTGATTCATGCCTGAGAAGTCGAAGCTGGCCGTCAGCCCCACCGTGCAGGAGTCCAGCCCCGCGCAGGTCCCTGTCAACCCGCTGTACACGCCCGCCGATCTGAGCGATTGGGATTACGACCGCGACGCCGGGTATCCGGGTGAGTTCCCCTTCACGCGGGGGGTGCAGCCCACCATGTATCGCGGGCGGCTGTGGACCATGCGGCAGTACGCCGGCATGGGCGACGCCGAGGAATCGAACAAGCGGTACAAGTACCTGCTTGCCGCGGGGACGACCGGGCTGTCGGTGGCCTTCGACCTGCCCACGCAAATCGGCATGGACTCGGACCACCCGATGGCGATGGGCGAGGTGGGGAAGGTGGGCGTGGCGATCGACTCCATCGAGGACATGCAGCGTCTGTTCGACGGCATCACGCTGGACAAGATCTCGACCTCGATGACCATCAACGCGACGGCGTCCATCCTGCTGGCGCTGTACATCGCGGTGGCCAAGCGCGGCGGGTCGGATGTACGCAAGCTTTCGGGCACGGTGCAGAACGACATCCTGAAAGAGTACGTGGCACGCGGAACTTACATCTATCCGGTGAAGCAGGCGATGCGCATCATCACCGACATGTTCGCCTACTGCAACCAGAACGTGCCGGAGTGGAACACCATTTCCATCTCCGGGTACCACATGCGCGAGGCCGGTTCGACCGCGGTGCAGGAGGTCGCGTTCACGCTGGCGGACGGCGTCACCTACGTGCAGGCGGCGATCGACGCGGGGCTGGACGTGGACAAGTTCGCGCCCCGGCTGTCGTTCTTCTTCGCCTGCCACTCGAATTTCCTCGAGGAAGTGGCGAAATTCCGGGCGGCGCGGCGCATGTGGGCGCGGATGATGCGGGAGCGCTTCCGGGCCAAGAGCCCGAAGTCGTGGATGCTGCGCTTCCACACGCAGACCGGCGGGGTCACGCTCACGGCGCAGCAGCCGGAGATCAACATCGTGCGCACGGCGCTGCAGGCGCTGGCGGCGGTGCTGGGGGGAACACAGTCGCTGCACACCAACTCGTTCGACGAGGCGCTGGCGCTACCCACCGAAGAGGCGGCGCGCATCGCGCTGCGCACGCAGCAGATCATCGCCTACGAGTCCGGCGTGCCCAATACCATCGATCCGCTGGGTGGGGCGTACTACATCGAGTCGCTGACCAGCGAGATCGAGCGGCGTGCGACCGAGTACGTGGAGAGGATCGATGCCATGGGCGGCATGCTCAAAGCCATCGAGCGCGGCTACGTGCAGGCGGAGATCCAGAACGCGGCGTACGACTACCAGAAGCAGGTGGACCAGCTCGAGCGCGTTGTGGTGGGCGTGAACCGGTTCCAGATCGAGGAAGAGAAAGAGATCCCCATCCTGCGCATCGACCCCGACCTGGAGCGCAAGCAAGTGGAGCGGCTGCGCGCGCTGCGGACGAAGCGCGATCAGCAGAAGTGGAAAGCCGCGCTGGCGGGAGTGGACGAGGCCGCGCGCAACGGCGAGAACCTGATGCCGCACATCATTGAGGCGGTGGAGAGCTGCTGCACGGTGGGCGAGATCTCGGACGCGATGCGCAGCGTGTTTGGAGAGTATAAAGAAGCTGTCGTGATCTGATCCGCGGGCTTCTGCGTCCGCGCCGGAGGACGTATGGTTACGATCATCCGGGCTGCCATATTCCCTACCTTTGTCGTGCTGATCTTCATTTTCTGGGTGCGGCTGGATGCCGCGATGGGCTGGCACGGGCCTCGCGTGCGCTGGCTCGCTGCACCCCTTCTCCTGGCCGGGACGGCACTGGTGGCGTGGTGCATCGGCCTGTTCCGGGTTCTCGGGCACGGGACGCCGCTGCCCTTCGTCGCCAAGACCCAGCGGCTGGTGGTGAGCGGCCCCTACAAGTACGTCCGCAATCCCATGATGTGGGGAGTGGGCGCGATCGTGACGGGGACGGCGCTGTGGTTCGGATCCGTGGGACTGTGGTTCGGCTTCGCGATGTTCATCGCGTTCGTGATGATTTTTGTCCCCGCGTACGAGGAACGCGATATGGAACGGCGGTTCGGGGAAGAGTATCGCGAATATTGCCGGCAGGTGCCGCGTTGGTGGCCCAGATTTCGCCCGAAGACGGATGCAGGGACTAAAGCTCGAGCCGCATGATGGGCCGGAGCTTCGAGCGGCGGGCGGCGACGGTGAAGCCGGCTTTGCGGAAGGCCGAGGCCAGGCCGGTCCAGACGAATGCCCCGGGCAGCTTCATCCGGGGCTCTTGCGGGTAGCCTTCCACGATCTTGGCGCCGCGCTTGCCGGCAAACGCGACGGCAGCCTTCAGTAATTTCACGGACAAGCCACGGCGGCGCCATTCCTTGGCGACAAAGAAACAAGTCACCGACCAGACCGGCTGGTCGTCCACCGGCGCCAGCACCCGCGAGCGATCTAAGAAGGAGAACTCGCTGCGCGGGGCGACAGCGCACCATCCAACCGGCTTTCCATCCGCGTATGCCAGGACGCCGGGTTGGGCCCCGGAGCGGACGATCTTGCGAAAGGAGCGCTTGTTGGTAGGGCCCTGATTCGCCAGGAACTTCGCACGGGGCAGGCGCCAGGTCATGCACCAGCATCCGCCGCAGGCGCCGCGCTCGCCAAACAGCTCTTCGACGTCTGGCCAGCGGGCGGGAGTGGCGGGGTGGAAGGTGAGCTTGGTGATCGGCATCTTTTGTTGCCGCGCTGTGTGCGGCCAGGACGAGTCAGACGCCCGTCCCTACGCGAGCGTCGTCAGTACTGCGCCTGGAAGTCGCAGGCCTCGCGGCAGTCCCGGCAATAGTATTGGCCGTCCTGGACGAGGCGGACGTCGTGCTCGCCCTGGCAGAGAGCGCAAAAGCGCTCGCACTTGCAATCGGCTTCCGGCTTGTCGCAGAGCAGGCAGATGAACGGTTCGGCCATGGGCGGAATGTAGCGCGGGGGAGGGGGTCTCGACAAGGACTTCTGCGAGAGTCGAGAAGACAGCAAATGAGTAGGGGTCCCGTTCGCTTCGCTCAGGGCAGGCTCTTCGACTCGGGTCGCACAGGGCGCGACCCGCGCTCAGGATGACACCAGCGAGATTGCCGTGAGTGCTGCATTGACCCTTGAAAACCCGCGTGTTAACGTACGGGGTTCTTCGAACCAGCGCCGTCCCAAACAGGAGTCGCCCTTGTCTTCCTCGGTCGAGGCCGCCGCTCTCCGCAAGACTGCACTCAACCCGGTCCATTGCCAGATGGGCGCGAAGATGGTGGATTTCGGCGGCTGGCACATGCCGGTCGAGTACCCCGCGCCGGCGGGGCTGATCAACGAGCACCTGGCGGTGCGCACGGGGGTGGGGGCCTTCGACGTCAGCCACATGGGCGACATCCGCATCTCCGGCCCGCAGGCGCTGGAGGCCGTGCAGCACATCTCCATGAACGACGCCTCGAAGTTGCAGATCGGCCAGGCGCACTATTCCGCGCTGCTCTACCCGCAGGGCACGTTCGTCGATGACGTGATCGTGCACAAGGTCAGCGACCAGGAATATTACTTTGTCATCAACGCCGGCACGCGCGAGAAAGACTGGGGCTGGGTGCGGGAAGCGGTCCAGGGCTTCAATTGCAAGGCGGAGGACGTCGGCAACGATTACACCCAGATCGCCATCCAGGGGCCGCGGGGCGTGGACGTGTTGCAGAAGCTGACCGACGTGGACCTGTCGAAGATCAAGAACTACTGGTTCACCTACGGGACGGTGTGCGGGCTCAAGGACCGGATGATCGCGCGCACCGGCTACACCGCCGAAGACGGCTTCGAGATCTACATCCCATCGGACGAGAAGACGAGCGCGCGCGTGTGGTACGAGGTGCTGGAGGCGGGCAAGGAGTTCGGGATCCTGCCCTGCGGCCTGGGCGCGCGCAACACGCTGCGCCTGGAAGGCAAGATGGCGCTCTACGGCCACGAGATCAGCGAGAAGATCAACGTCTGGGAGGCGGGGCTCGATCGCTGGTGCAAGATGGAGAAGCCGAAGTTCATCGGCAAGGCAGCGCTGGAGAAGGCCAAGGCCGACGGGGTGAGGCGCACGCTGGTGGGGCTGGAGATGATCGAGCGGGGCATCGCGCGCGACGGCTACAAGGTGGTGGACGACGCCGGAGGCGAGATCGGCTACGTGACCAGCGGGTCATACGCTCCCTATCTCAAGAAGAACATCGCGCTGGCGTACGTGCCGCCGGGGAAGGCGGCGGTGGATGGCGTGGTGAACGTCGAGATCCGCAACCAGAAAGTGAAGGCCAAGGTCGTACCGACGCCGTTCTACAAGCGGCCGAAGAAATTGTAGGCAATCAAAACGTCACACATACAAGAGAGCACCCGATGAACTATCCGAAAGAACTGAAGTACACCAAGGAAGATGAGTGGCTGAAAGTGGAAGGTGATCAGGGCACGGTGGGGATCACCGACTACGCACAGAACGCGCTGGGTGACATCGTGTTCGTGGAGTTGCCCAAGCCGGGCGCCACGGTGGAAGCCGGCAAGAGTTTCGGAACGGTGGAGTCGGTGAAGGCGGTGAGCGAGCTGTACTCGCCGGTGTCCGGCACCGTCACCGCCGTGAACGAGGACCTGGCCAATGCGCCGGAGAAGGTCAACACCGACCCCTACGGCGCGTGGATGATCAAGGTCAAACTGACGAAGCAAGCCGATGGGCTCATGTCGGCTGGGGATTACGAGAAATACGCCTCGGAGCGCGGCTAACCGCCCGCCAGCACACAGGAGTCTTCATCCATGAAAACTGTCATTGATGAGCCGGAGCGGCAAGCGCCGTCCCGGCTCGAAACCGTGATGCGTTACCTGCCGAAATCGCCGGCGGACCGAGAGGCCATGCTGCGGGAGATCGGCATCAGCTCGATCGACGAGCTGTTCGCGCCCATCCCGGCGGAGTTCCGGGTCAAGGGCGACCTCAACATCGCGCCGGCGTTCTCGGAAGCGGAGATCGTGGAGTACTTCCAGCAGCGCTCGGCGGAGAACGCGGCGGGGTTCAAGATCTTTCTCGGCGCCGGCGCCTACAACCACTACCGGCCAGTGGTGATCGACATGCTGATCTCGCGTGGCGAATTCTTCACCGCGTACACGCCCTACCAGCCGGAGATCTCGCAAGGCACGCTGCAAGCCATCTTCGAATTCCAGACCATGGTGTGCGAGCTGACGGGCATGGAAGTGGCGAACGCCTCCATGTACGACGGCTCCACCGCGGTACCGGAGTCGGTGATGATGGCAGTGCGGGTGACCGGGCGTCGCGGCGCGGTGGTAGCCAAGAGCGTGCACCCCGAGTATCGCGACGTGCTCACCACCTACGCGCACTACCAGGGGCTGCCCATCACGACCGTGGGCTTCGGGCAGAACGGGCGCGTGGACCTGAAGGCGCTCGACGCCGCGGTCAGCAGCGAAACGGCCTGCGTGCTGATCCAGTCGCCCAACTTCTTCGGAACCATCGAGGACGTTGCGGCGGTAGCGGACATCGCCCAAAAGAAAGGCGCGCTGCTGATCGTTTCCATCGCCGAGGCGCTCTCGCTGGGCATCGTGAAGCCGCCGGTGGAGGCCGACATCGTGTGCATGGAAGCGCAGGCGTTCGGCATCCCCATGGGTTTCGGCGGGCCGTACTGCGGGGTGATCGGGACGAAAGAGAAATTCGTGCGCCAGATCCCGGGCCGACTGGTGGGCCAGACGGTGGACCGCGACGGCAAGCGCGGCTTCTGCCTGACGCTCTCCACCCGCGAGCAGCACATCCGGCGGGAGAAGGCGACCTCGAACATCTGCACCAACCAGGCGCTGGTCGCGCTGATGGCCAACATCTTCATGACCATCCACGGACGCGAGGGCCTGAGGGAGCTGGCCATCCAGAACCTGGCCAAGGCGAAGTACGCGGCGAGCGAGTTCGGCAAGAAGGCCCGCGTTCTGTTCCACGGCGCGCCTCGATTCAATGAGTTCGTGGTGGTCACGGACGAAGACCCGCACGCGGTGAACGACCGCCTGCTCCAGGAGAAGATCATCGGCGGCTTCCCGCTGAGGAAGTTCTACCCCGAGCTGGGCAACGCCGCGCTCTGGTGCTGCACGGAGCTGCTGACCAAGCAGGCGATCGACGCAGCGGTAAAGGCGGTGGCGCGATGAAGGACCGCATCCGCAAAGCGACCGAGCACGTAAACCAGAACGAAGGGCTGATCTTCGAGAAGTCGTCGCCCGGCAAGTTCGCCTACAGGCTGCCGCCGCTCGACGTGCCAGGAGTGGATCCGGAGAAGGAGCTGGGCGCGGCGGCGCGGCGCGACCTGGGGAACATGCCCGAGGTGAGCGAGATCGAGATCATCCGCCACTTCACGCGGCTCTCCACCTGGAACTACGGAGTGGACACGGGCCTGTACCCGCTGGGCTCGTGCACGATGAAGTACAACCCGCGGGTCAACGAGTACGTGGCGCGGCTGGAAGGGATGGCGAACTCGCATCCCTATCAGCCGGAGAAAATCTCGCAGGGCGCGCTGCTGATCCTGAAGGTGCTGTCGAAGTGCCTGACGGAGATCTGCGGCATGGATGCGATCACGCTGCAACCGGCGGCAGGCGCCCACGGCGAGATGACCGGGATCATGCTGTGCCGGGCATACCTGGAGAGCAAGGGGAACCCGCGCAAGAAGGTCCTGATCCCGGATTCGGCGCACGGGACGAATCCCGCGACGGCGGCCATCTGCGGCTACGCGGTCGAGAACCTGAAGTCGAACGCGGCCGGCATGGTGGACATCCCGTCGCTGGTAGCGCAGATGAACGAGGACGTCGCGGCGCTGATGGTCACCAATCCGAATACGCTCGGCGTGTTCGAGCAGGAGATCCATAAGGTCGCCGAGATCATGCACCAGAAGGGCGGCCTGCTCTACATGGATGGCGCGAACATGAACGCGCTGGTAGGCAAAGCGCGTCCCGGCGAGTTCGGCGTGGACGTCATGCACCTGAACCTGCACAAGACGTGCTCGACGCCCCATGGCGGCGGCGGTCCGGGTTCGGGACCGGTCGTGTGCAAGAAACACCTGGAGCCTTTCCTGCCGGTGCCGGTGGTTGTGACGAAGCCGGATGGAACGCTGGGCTTCGACTACAACCGCCCGCAGTCGATCGGCCGGGTGCGCGCGTTCTACGGGAACTTCGGGATGCTGGTCCGCGCTCTGGCGTACATCATGGCCAACGGGCCGGACGGGCTGCGGCAAACCACCGAGGACGCCGTGCTCAACGCCAATTACATCCGCAAGAAGCTCGAGGGTGTATACGACCTGCCGTATAAGACGCCCAGCATGCACGAGGTCGTATTCAGCGACCACCTGCAGACTGCCAAAGGCGTGAAGACCGGCGACATCGCCAAACGGCTGATCGATTACGGTTTCCATCCGTACACGGTGTCGTTCCCGATCATCGCGCACGGGGCGCTCATGATCGAGCCGACAGAGAGCGAGTCGAAGGAAGAGATCGACCTATTCGTGGACGCCATGAGGGCGATCGCGAAGGAGGTCGAGGAGGATCCCAACCTGGTGCTGGAGGCGCCGCACACTACACGCGTCCGCCGGCTGGACGAGGTCCGGGCGGCGAGGAACCCGATCCTGCGCTGGAAGCCGCAGCCGGCCAAGACCGCAGCGGACTAATCGGCCAGAGACACGAAACCGGCACGGAGATATCCGTGCCGGTTTTGTTTGGAGATTACTTTTTCAGTCTGACCGAAACCGACGCGTCGGTGTTCTCCCAGGCCAGGTGCAGAGCGGCCTCGGTTTCGCTCTTCTTGTCGAAGGAGATGGTGAAGGGGTCCACTGTCTTTGAGGTCTTTTCTGCTTTCATCGGAATACGCGCGAAGTCCTGCTTCTCGTCGTACTTCGTGCCCCACTCTCCCGTCTGCTTATTGATGATCAACTTCCAGCCGCTCTCGGACGGAAGAGTGAAGACGGTGTAGCTGCCGGCGGGGACCTTGGTGCCGCCGATGTCGAGGTCGGCATCGGTCTTGAGCGACGTGGCATCATTGGCGCCCGTCCGCCAGACTTGACCATAGGGCACGAGCCCGCCGAAGATCTTGCGCGGCGTTCCGGTCTTGGGGTCGGCGATCTTTGGCCGGCTGTAGTCCACGGTGATCTTCTTGCCGCTGAGCGTGACCTCGGCGGTCCCCGGAGGGCTGGGCCGCTTGCTCTTGTCCTGCTGGGCAGCAGCCAAGGTGAACGCGAGCAGAACGAATAATGCGATGGATAGCTTGCGCATGGTTACCTCGTCAAACGAGATTGTTGGCGAACGGCATTATCGAAGATGCGGGGCCCGCCCGCAACCCGCCACAAAAAGCGGGGGACCCGAAGGTCCCCCAAGCACACGAGCATAGGGAGAACTGCTCAGTTAGACTCGCGTGCCGCGGATTGGTGAGCGTAATAAGAACGCACCAATGCTGCGATGGGATGCGTGTCCTAGTGCGGCCTGGTCTGTGAGTCAGCTCTTCTTCGAGGTCACTGCGAAAAAGGCGGCGGCCTCCTGTTCCACCTTGTCGCTGCCGCAATAAGGGCAGGTGACCTCGCCTTTCTCGTACTCGTGGAGGGTGAGGATCTTCTCGAAGGACTTTTCGCAGGCGTGGCAAATGTACTCGTAACGGGGCATAGGGCCTCCCCCCTGAAGGACATTTGGGCAAACACATTCTAACCCCGGTTCCCGGCAGAAAGAAGTGATGCCGGTCACGTAGAATCGTACCCATGTCCGTGTTCGACGAACGACAGGAAGAGCTGGAACGGCACGAGTTCATGATGGGAGTGCCGCGGGGGCGGCTAGCGGTCACGCTCGACCTGCTGACCGATGCGCTGAGCCTGGTGGGGCAGCACGGCGTATATTGCCAGAGCAACCGGTATCCCAACCGTCCGGCGATGGATATCGAATTGATGATGAAGCTGCTGAACGATTCCAAGAGTCTGGTGAGCAGCGTCATGGAAGAACTGAAGAAGAAATAGCCGCAGATTCTTATCGGGAGGCTGGGTGGAGCAGGGCTTTAGCCCTGCGGATCAGGCCAACAAAAGCGACGGCTTCAGCCGCCGAGGTACCTCAGCGGCTAAAGCCGGTTGTCTCTCTCTCTATTAATGCAGGCCTAAAGGCCTGCTCCACCCTACGCGATCACGTACTTGCCCGCCTCGGTGACGCGGTCGGCGATCAGCTGGCGCAGCGCGATGACGTTGACCGGCTCGAACTTCGAAAGCCGTTTCACGATCGCCATCTGGGTGCGGAGCATGTCGCCGTCAGCGCACGCCGCGACCACCTTGCGCGCGCAGGACTCGATCTTCTCGAACGCCGATTGCAGGTACACCTGCGTGTAGGCGATGGCCAGCTTGGAAGCCGCCTCGCCGTTGCGCTCGATCAGCTTCTGCGTCCGGAGCAGCGCCGAGTCCATGGCGTAGCCCTCGATGACCATGTCGGCGATGGCGCCCATGATCTCCTGCTGGTCGGCGAGCGCCATCATGAACTTCTGGGACGCGATGCCTGCGGCCAGCAGCCCGAGCTTCTTGGCGTTGGTCAGCATCTTGCGCTGGTCGGCCAGTGGGCCTTCGAACTCTTCTCCGATGGTCGGTCCGGCGAGCACCTCGTCCATCAACTTCTTGATCGCGGGCAGCAGCGCGATCTGTCCGCTCATGGCCCGTTTGAGCAGCCAGCCGGTGATGATCAGCCGATTGATCTCGTTGGTGCCCTCGAAGATGCGGTTGACGCGGGCGTCGCGGTATACGCGCTCCGCCGGGTACTCCTCGACGAAGCCGTAGCCGCCGTAGATCTGCACCATGTGGTCCACGACGTAGTCGATCATCTCCGAGCCCCAGACCTTCAGGATGGAGCACTCGACGGCGTATTCCTCGATGCCCTTGCGGATCTGGGTGGAGGCGTCGGCGGACTTCTTGTCGATGTCGGAGAGCGCGGCGTCGATCATGCCCACCGTGCGGTACACCAGCGCCTCGCCAACATAGACGCCGATGGCGATATCAGCCAGCATCTCCTTGATCAGGCCGAACTCGGAGATGGTCTTGCCAAACGCTTTGCGCTGCTTGGCGTAGGCGATGGACTGCTGCAAGGCCATGCGAGCGCCGCCGACCGAGTGCGCACCCAGCTTGAAACGCCCGATGTTCAGGGTGTTGAAGGCGATCACGTGCCCCTTGCCGATCTCGCCCAGCACATTCTCCACCGGGACCTTGCAGTCGTTGAGGATGATGGGCGTGGTCGAGGATCCGCGGATGCCCAGCTTCTTCTCTTCCTTGCCGGCGGAGAAGCCGGGGAAGGTCTTCTCGACGATGAACGCGGTGAACTTCTCACCGTCCACCTTGGCGAAGACGATGAACAGGTCGGCGAAGCCGCCGTTGGTGATCCACATCTTCTCGCCGTTGAGGATGTAATGCTTGCCGTCGGGCGAGAGCACGGCCTTGGCGCGGGCGTTCATGGCGTCCGAGGCGGAGGTGGACTCGGAGAGCGCGTAGGCGCCCACGATCTCGGCCTTGGCCAGCCGCGGCAGGTAGCGCTTCTTCTGGTCCTCGGTGCCGAAATAGACGATGGGCAGAGTGCCGATGCCGCAGTGCGCGCCCCAGGTCGTGGTGAAGCTCGCGTTCTTGGCGATGCGGTCGCCCACGATGGCGGAGGAGACCTTGTCCATTTCGGAGCCGCCGTACTCCTCCGGGACGTCCACGTTGGCGATGCCGATCTCGCTTGCCTTGCGCAGCAGCTCGCGCTGCAGCTCGTAGTCCTTGTGCTCGATCTTCTCGGCGTTGGGAACGATCTCGTTGAGCGAGAACTCTTCGGTGGTCTGCGCGATCTGCTGGTGCTCGTCGGTGAAATCTTCCGGGGTGAACACCTGCTGGGTGTTGTGGTCTTCGATCAGCCAGCTTCCGCCGGCCAGCTTCGTTTTCGGGACTGCTACTGTTGCCATGGTTCCTCGCTTAACTCCTCACTGAATGTTCTCGAAGATTCCTGCCGCGCCCATGCCGCCGCCGACGCACATGGTCACGATGCCGTACCGTCCGTTGCGGCGCTTGAGTTCGCGGATGATGGTGGCGGTCAGCTTCGCGCCGGTGCAGCCCAGCGGATGACCGAGCGCGACAGCCCCGCCGTTGGGGTTGAGCTTATCCATCGGCAGCTCTGCTTCCTTGATGACAGCGAGCGACTGCGCGGCGAAGGCTTCGTTGAGCTCGATGACGTCGATGTCGGAGAGCTTCAGGCCGGCCATCTTCAGAGCCTTGGGGATGGCGAACACGGGGCCGATGCCCATTTCCTCCGGCTTGTAACCGGCGGTGGCGAAGGCGACGTAGCGCGCCAGCGGCTTGATGCCGAGCGCTTTCGCCTTTTCGGCGGACATGACCACAGCGGCGGCGGCTCCGTCGGACATCTGTGACGAGTTGCCGGCGGTCACCATGCCCTTGACGTGGAACGCAGGCTTCAAGTGTGCGAGCGCCTCGAGCGTGGTGTCGGCGCGTGGGCCTTCGTCAATCTTGAAAATAATGTCGTGGCGCTTGGGCTTGGAGCCGTTTGGCGTGGTGAAGCTGACCGGAACGGGCACGGTCTCCTCGTCGAACTTGCCGGCCGCGATGGCAGCGAGCGCCTTCTGGTGGCTGTGGTAGCTGAACTCGTCCGCCTGCTCGCGGGTGATGCCGAAGCGCTTGGCCAGCCGCTCGGTGGTCAGGCCCATGGAGAGGTACGAGTCGGGATAGTTCTCGACCAGCCAGGGATTGCACGAGACCTTGTGGCCGCCCATGGGGATCATAGTCATGGACTCGACGCCGCCGGCGACGATTACCTCAGCGCCGCCCGCCATGATGCGCTCCGCGGCCATGGCGATCGCCTGCAGGCCGGAGGAGCAGAAGCGGTTGACGGTCATGGCCGAGACCTCGACCGGCAGGCCGGCGCGCAAGGACGCGATGCGGGCGACGTTCATGCCCTGTTCGGCCTCGGGCATGGCGCAGCCGAGGATGACGTCTTCGATCTCGCGGGGGTCGAGCTGCGGGACGCGTCCGAGCGCGCCCTTGATGGCCACCGCGGCCAGGTCGTCGGGGCGCGTGGCGCGAAGTGTGCCTTTGTAGGCCTTGCCGATCGGAGTCCTCACCGAACTTGCAATCACTACTTCTCGCATACAGTTCCTTTTCTACCGCCGAGATCGCAGAGATCGCCGAGAAATCAACTCATCTCGGCGTTCTCGGCGGTTCAATCAATTTCTCAGCGGCTTGCCGGTCTTCAGCGTGTGCTGGATGCGCTGTTGCGTGTTGCGCTCGCCGCACAGCGATTTGAACGTCTCGCGCTCCAGGTCCAGCAGGTACTGCTCGCTCACCGGGGTGCCGGGGGTCACAGCGCCGCCGCAGAGCACCTCGGCCACCTTGCTGCCGATCTTCACTTCGTACTCGGTGATGAACTCGCCCTGCCGCATTAGATGTACGCCGAGCTTGAGCGTCGCCAGAATGCTCTCGCCGGGAGCGGGAATGTCGGTCCGCATGACCGGCGGCTTGTATCCGGCGCGGGCCATCTCCAGCGCGCGGGCCTTGGCGTCGGAGAGCACGCGGTCGCGGTTCATCACGATCTCGTCGCCGTTCGAGAGGAAGCCGAGGTTGCGGGCCTCATTGGCCGAGGTCGAGACCTTTGCCATGGCGATGGTCTCGAAGGCGCGCTTCATGGCCTCCATCATCTCGACCGACTCACCGCGCGCGTCGGGGCGGATTGACTGCGCGCTGTTCACCGCGCGCAGGGTCATCTCCTTGCAGCCGCCGCCGCCGGGCAGCAGGCCGACGCCAACCTCGACCAGGCCCATGTAAAGCTCGGCGTGCGGCATACGCACGGGCGCGTGCAGCGAGATCTCGCAGCCGCCGCCCAGCGCCATCCCGAAAGGCGCCACCACCACCGGCTTGGGCGAGAACTTGATGGCCTGGGTCATCCCCTGGAAGGAGCGGACCATCAGGTCGATGTCGTCCCATTCTTCTTCCTGCACCGCCATCAGCAAGAGCATGATGTTCGCGCCGACGGAAAAGTGCTGCCCGTCGTTGGTGATGACAAAAGCGTCGAAGTTCGCATTCAGCTCGGAGCCGGGCTTGAGTGCCTGGGTGACCATCTGGATGATGTCGCCGCCGAGCGCGTTCATTTTGGAGTGGAACTCGAGGCAGCCGACGCCGTCGCCGACGTCCACCAGGGAAGCGCCCGCGTTCTTCTTCACCACGCCATTCGATTTCTTGACCACCGTTACGGTGCTGACGCCCTCGGGCACTTCTACCGGCTTGAACGAAACGCTGGCGAGGTCGAAATAGGCGCGGCCGGAACGCGTCGAGGGCTCGTCCTTGTACCAGGAGGTTGCGCCGGAGGCGAGCAACTTCTCGACGTTGGCCGCGACCGGGTGGCCTTCCTTCTTCATGCGCTCGACCGTGGCGGCGACGCCGGCGGCGTCCCACAGCTCGAACGGGCCCATTTCCCAGTTGAAACCCATCTTCATGGCGCGGTCGATCTCGACCACGCGGTCGCTGATCTCCGGGATGCGGTTCGCCGCATAGGTCCACAGGTCCGAAAGAGTGCGCCAATAGAACGCGGCGGCCTTGTCCTTCTTCGGATCGCCGCCCAGCAGCATGCGGAGACGCTCGGCGGTGTCCTCGACGTTTTTGGCCATGTCGAGGGCAGGGAACCTGGCCTTCTGCCGCGGTCGATACTCCAGCGTCTTCCAATCGAGTCCGAGGCGTTCCTCGCCGGAGGCGCTCTTTTGCTTCTTGTAGAAGCCCTGGCGGGTCTTGTCGCCCAGCCACTTGCGCTCCAGCATGTGCTGGAAAAAATCGGGGAGCTTGAGTTCGCTGCGCTCGTCGCGCACGTTCTTCGTCATGTTGCCGACGACGCTTCCCAGGATGTCGAGGCCCACAAGGTCGATGGTGCGGAAGGTCGCGGATTTCGGCCAGCCCACGACGCTGCCCGTGAGCGCGTCCACATCCTCGATGGAGAAATCCATCTCCTGCATCACACGAATGACGTTGAGCACGGAGAAGGTGCCGATGCGGTTGGCGATGAAGTTGGGCGTGTCCTTGGCGACCACGATCCCTTTGCCCAGGCGGAGGTCGCAGAAGTGCGCGATGGCTTCGATGGCGGCACGGTCGGCCTCGGGCGTGGGGATGATCTCCAGCAGCCGCATATAGCGCGGCGGATTGAAGAAGTGCGTGCCGAACCAGTGGCGGCGGAGGTCGTCGGAGAAACCCTCGGCGATCTTCGACACCGGCAGGCCGCTGGTGTTGGTGGTGGTGATGGTGCCGGGCTTGCGCACCGCCTCCACTTTTTTCAGCAACGCGCGCTTGATGTCGAGGTTCTCGGCCACCGCCTCGATGATCCAGTCGGCGTCGGCGAGCTTCTTCATATCGTCGTCGAAGTTGCCGATGGTGATCAGCTTGGCCAGCGCGGGCTCGAAGAAGGCCGCGGGCTTGGACTTGATGGCGGCATCCAGGCCGGCACGCACGATCTTGTTGCGCGCCGGGCCGTCGGCATCCGGGGGAACGATGTCGAGCAGAGTGCAGGGAACGCCGGCGTTGGCCAGGTGGGCGGCGATGCGCGCGCCCATGGTGCCGGCGCCGAGGACGGCCGCTTTATGAATGCGTTTCAGCATAGGAGATTCGATTCCGGGAGCAGACACGAGGGTTGAGGGATTTCTTCTGCCGAGGGGGTTTGCCGAGGATCATGCCTGTGTTCGTACAAATGACCTAACTGCCCGACTGCGGGGCCGGTAGTACCACTACGAGACGCAAAACGCCGCAAACGAGAAGGGCGCGCGTCGAAGTGGATGTGGGGGTGAGGATGGCAACGACGCGCGCCCGTATTAAGTTGAAAAAAGGATACTGAATGGCGATTCATTCAGTCAAGTGGAAAATGAAATAAATCTTTTGCTTGCAGAGTGTTGCAGGAATTGTGCATGTGACATAAATCACACGAATATGTGTCCGTCGTCACGCGACGTCCGGGCCCGGTTCGGGCCGCCGGACGAGTCGGCGCGCAGGCCCCCGAGTCTGCTAACGCCGGGAACCGCCAGCAGCCGAACCGGTCCCGGTTTGCACAACGCAACTGGGCGGGAAAAGAGCGGATTGATTCCCGCGAAGCGCAGCAGCAAGTTACTGCCGCCTGGCACCCGCGGGACACGAGGCCTGGATTTGTTCTGAATTCAGAACAAGGCCTTTCGGGTGGTCCGGCGGCCAGGTTCAGGAAAATAAACGTGCCAGGCCAAAGGCAGCCGACGCGGCCAGGCCACCGATCACCACCGTCTGGACCGCGCCGCGGAAGGGCCGGGCGCCGGTGTAGCGGCCCTTGATGTAACCGAAGATTCCCAGCGCGATCAAGGTCACGACCACCGAAAGGCCGAGCGCAGAGTGCGCGCGCTCGAGGAGCATGTACGGCGCAAGGGGAATGATGCCGCCGGCGATGTAGGAGCCGGCGATGGTGGAAGCGCTGGTCAGAGCGCGGCGGGGGTCGGGTTTTTCCAGACCGAGCTCGAAGCGCATCATGAAATCGATCCACGCCTTGGGACGCTTGGCCATGGCGGAGACCACCGGGCGCGCCTCTTCGTCGCTCATGCCGTAGGTCTTTAGGATCTCCACCACCTCCCGCTGTTCTTCGTCAGGAAGCTCGACGATCTCGCGTTCTTCACGGGTTCGCTCGCTTTCGTAATGTTCGGCGTCGGAGCGTGCGGCGAGATATCCGCCCAGCCCCATGGCGATGGAGCCGGCGGCGATCTCGGCCAGCCCAGCGATGACCACGACCCGGGTGCCGGTGACCGCGCCGGAAAGCCCGGCGGCCAGGGCGAAGGGCACGGTCAGGCCATCGGACATGCCGATGACGACGTCGCGGACGGTCTCGCCGCCGGTGAAGTGGCGCTCGATGTGCTCGTGGCGGGGGATGTGTTTCTTGTGGCGGGGCATCGGGGCTCCTGGTTTGCGATTGGTGATTATTGATTTGTGATTTTCGAAGCTCTGAGGGTTGGCGCAAATCACAAATCACAAATCGCCATTCCCAAATTCATGTCGCCAGGTCCGGGTGCGCTTCGATGTGGGCGAGCGCGGCGGCAGCCATGTCGCGTTCACCTTTATAGGACAGCAAATTGCTGGCTTCTGCGAGCGGGATCCACTCGGCGCGGCTGACCTCTTGGCGCATGGCGGGCGAGATGTTACCGATCTCCCCCGCTGAGTATTTCAACAAGTAGAAGCTGACTACCTTGAACACTTTTTCGCCATCCCCCCAGGAACGAACGTAAACATACTTGATGTCACCGAGCTTGCGAATGAGGATGGCTTCAATCCCGGTCTCCTCGCGGACTTCGCGGATGGCCGCCTGCTCGGGCTTTTCATCCTTGTCCACCAAGCCCTTGGGAAGAGCCAAGACGCCCTTGGTGGGCCTCTTGCCGGGACGCTGCCGGGGCCCTTTCCCGGCGGGTTCGATGGCAGCCATGTACCAACCCCCGCGCATGTGCCGCACGACCACTCCGCCCGACGAAACCTCACGCGCCACGGTTGCCTCCGGACATCCGCCGCATGGTTACTTTCGATTGCGACGGCAGCCTGCATGTTACTTTTTCGCTGGACGACATGAGGTATGCTGCACCATAAGGACAAGCTGCGGCATCCTACCAGATGATGGAAAACACCCGGGTTCCGGGTGTTTGGGGGTGAGGGCCAAAGTGAACATCCTTGTACGATTGGGGCGATCGGCGCGCGCATTCCATCGCGAGCTGACCCGCCCTGTCGAAGAATCGGCACCGAATCCGCAGAAGCGGCCCACGCTGGGCCTGGCGCTGGGCGGGGGATTCGCCCGCGGGATGGCCCACCTCGGCGTGCTGAAGGTCCTGGAAGAAGAACAGATCCCCATCGATTTCATCGCCGGCACCAGCGTAGGGGCGCTGGTCGGCGCTGCGTATTGCAGCGGCCTCTCCGCCCAGGAACTGGAAGAGATGGCGGGGCAGGTGCGCTTCCGCGACTTCGCCCGCTGGACAGTGTCGCGCCTCGGATTTGCCTCCACCGACCGCATGACCCCTCTGCTGCAGCGGTTGCTGAAAGTGAAGACCTTCGAGGAGCTGCGCATCCCGCTGGCGGTGACCGCGACCGACTTCCGTACCGGGGAGGGGGTGGTGTTCCGCAGCGGGCCGCTGATCGATCCGGTGCGCGCGAGTTGCGCCTATCCCGGCCTGTTCCTTCCTGTCGAGATCGACGGCCGGCTGCTTGTGGATGGGCTGCTGGCGCACGCGGTGCCGACCGCGCCGCTGCGAAAAAATGGCGCTAGCCACGTGATCGCGGTGTTCCTGCGATCCAACCTCATGGATGGCACCGACGGGCCGCGGCACGTCTTCGACGTCATCGGCCAGTGCTTCTCGATCGCGCAGGCGAACATGTCGGAGATCTGGCAAAAAGACGCCGACCTCGTGCTCGAGCCGGACGTGGCGGGATTCCCCTACGATTGCTTCGACCGCTCCCGGGAACTGGTGAAGATCGGGGAGAAAGTGGCGCGCGAGGCGCTGCCCGCGATCCGGCAGTGGTCTCCTCCCAAGCCTCGGCCGGTCCACATGCCCGCGGGCCGGGTGCAGCCGGCGGCACTGTAGTTTTGGTCATGGCACCCAAAAAAGATGCAGTCGCATATCGTTGACCGAGCTATACACCCCGGTTAAACTACGTGCGTTCCCTTAGATTCCCTCCTCAGGACCGTGGATGAAAAGCTATCGCTCCGCCCGCGACGTACTCGCAGCCGTTGAGCGAGCCATTGCCGGCGATAAGCCGGTACAGCACACGAAGACGCTCCAGGAAATCACCCGCATCCTCCACGATGATCGCCATTATTTCTGGGTCGGCATTTATCTGGTCATGGGAAAGCAGGCGGTACGTGCGGCGTTCCGTGGGCCGGAGGCGGAGCAGGAGCCGTGCGCGTCGATCGCGCTGGGACGCGGCAACGTGGGCTCGGCGGCGCAGGACGGCAGGGTGCGCGTCGTCCCCGACGTGAGCGCCGACCAGGCTTACCTCCGCTGCTTCCATGAAACCACGTCCGAGATCGCGACGCCCATCAAGATCGCGGGGCGCGTGATCGGCGTGCTGGACGCGGAAAGCGACCAGATGGACGCATTCGGCGGCGAAGACCGCGTGCTGTTGAAAAACGTGGCCGGAAAGCTGGCGCTGTTCCTGACCGGCAAAGGCAAGTACATCGTGCGCAAGTTCCGCGAAGGCAGCGCGCAGCCCGCCGAGGTCCGCGGCTACCAGCCGAGTTCGGAAAGGCCCATGGAGCGCTCCCGCAAAGTGGCGGCAGGAGAGAATCCCCGGTAATGACAAATCGAACTGCGTCGGTAGATGAGCTGAAGCGCATCGCCAACCGCATGCGCATCGACATCGTGAAGATGATCGGCGCCGCCGGAAGCGGGCATCCGGGCGGGTCGCTGTCGGCCGTAGAGGTCCTGACCGCGCTCTATTTTGGCGGCGTGCTGCGGCACGACCCGAAGAACCCGCAGTGGCCGGACCGCGACCGCTTCATCCTCTCCAAGGGGCACGGCTGTCCGGTGCTGTACGCCACCTACGCGGAGGCCGGCTACATCGACCCCGCGCTGTTGAGCACACTGCGCAAACTGGGCTCGCCGCTGCAAGGACACCCCGACAAGCGCATGCTGCCCATCCTCGAGGCTTCGACCGGCTCGCTGGGACAGGGCGTCTCCATCGGCATCGGCATGGCGCTGGCCGCGCGCCTGGACAAGAAGGACTTCCACACCTTCGTGATGATCGGCGACGGCGAGAGCCAGGAAGGGCAGATCTGGGAGGGAGCGATGTTCGCCGGCTTCCACAAGCTGTCGAACCTGACGGTCATCATCGATAACAACCGGCAGCAGCTCGACGACTTCACCGCGAAGATCCTGGACCTGTCGCCTCTGGCGGAGAAGTGGCTGGCGTTCGGCTGGAGCCCCATCGAGATCGACGGCAACGACATCAACCAGGTGCTGCCGGCGCTGCAGGAAGCGCGCGCCGCCACCGGCAAGCCTACGGTCATCATCGCCAACACGACCAAGGGCAAGGGCGTCTCCTTCATGGAGAACAACATCAAGTGGCACGGCGTGGCACCCAAGCCGGAGGAAGTGGAAGCCGCCGTGAAAGAGCTGGAAGCGGTCGGACGGCAATTGCAGGCAGCAGGATAGCGGAGGCGACGTGGAAGCGAGCGCAGCGGCGGTGTCCGCGGGATCCCGCACAACCATGAAAGCGACGCCCAACAAGTTCGAGCTGAAGATGGGCCTGGCGACGCGCGAAGCTTACGGGCAGGCGCTGGCCGAGCTGGGCGCAAACAACCCGAACGTGGTGGCGCTCGACGCCGACCTGGCAAAATCCACCTTCAGCGCCAAGTTCGCGGAGAAGTTCCCCGACAGGTTCTATACTGCCGGCATCGCCGAGGCGAACATGGTGGGCATCGCCAGCGGGCTGGCGCTCGCCGGCAAGATCCCCTTCGCTTCGTCGTTTGCCGTCTTTTTGTGCGACAAGGCGTATGACCAGCTCCGCATGTGCGTCGCCTATCCAAGAGTGAATGCGAAATTCGTGGGCTCGCACGGCGGCATCTCCATCGGGGAAGACGGCCCCAGCCAGCAGTCGGTGGAGGATTTCGCGCTCATGTGCGCCCTCCCTGGCTTCGTGGTCATGCATCCGGCGGATGAGTTTTCGGCGCGGGCGCTGGTGCATCGCATGGCCGAGTGGAACGGTCCGGCATACATGCGCACGGGACGTGCCAAGGCGCCGATCATTTACGGCCCGAACGACACCTTCGAGATCGGAAAAGCCAAGGTGCACGGCCCGGGCCGCGACGTGGCCATCATCGCCTGCGGTTTCGAGGTCGGCTATGCGTTGCAGGCCCAAGCGCAGCTCGAGGAAGAGGGAATCGCTGCGCGTGTCGTGGACATGCACACCATCAAGCCGATCGACGATGAGGCGGTGGCCAAGGCAGCAAGCGAGTGCGGAGCCATCGTGACCGCGGAAGAGCACCTGCTCGACGGCGGGCTCGGGTCGCGGGTGGCCCGCTCCGCCGCGAAGTCGCACCCGGTGCCCATGGAGTTCGTCGGCATCCAGAACACGTACGCGGAATCGGGCACGCCCGATCAGCTCATGAACAAGTACGGGCTCACTGCGCCCTACATCGTCGAGGCGGTCAAACGCGTGCTGAAGCGCAAGTAGCTACTTGAGCCGCAGGGTCTCGGCGGCGTCTTTGAGGATGCCGAGACGCTTGTCCCCCGGAGCCCAGAGAAAAATATGGACTTGGTCGACGGCGGCCCCGCCAGCCTTTTCTTTTTCACTCGTGAATAGGCCGGTGATCAGGGTCTCCATGCGCAGCAGCGTGCGGTCGGACCGCTCGTCTTCCCAGGCGTACCAGGCGATTTTCCGGCCGGCGATCGTGCCCGACATGGTGCGCGCATCCTGCGGCGGAGAAAAATTGGGCGCGTGTCCAACATAAATGCCCATCCCATCCTTCGGTGGATCCCCATGTTCCGTTTTCGCGCGCTGGATGTAGAAGACGTCAAAGTCCGCCCCTTTGCGCGCCTCGATGTTGTACTCCGGCGGAACGTCGATCAGCAGCGCGGGCGCGCCGCTGGGCACGAGTTCGTGCCCCGCGCTCGTGGTCGGCTTCTGCCTGTTGCAGGCGGACAGACACGTGCCGAGAGATACGAAGCACGCGAGCGCGAGGATGCTGCGGCGCAGGGCAGTCATGTTCAGGATTGTAGCGGCTTCGCCGCCTAGTTCAGCTCGCGCAATTCCGGACGGAAAAAGTAAAGCGCAAGCGTTCCGATCAGCGCCACGCTGCACATGCCGGCGATGGCGTAGGACGCAGTCACAGCGCCGGCGAGCGAACCGGCGATCAGGCTTCCCACCGGCGCAAATCCAAGAAAGGCCATGGTGTAGATGCTCATCACGCGGCCGCGCATCTCCTCGGCCGAGAGGTGCTGGAGCAGCGTGTTGACGATGGCCACCATGAGGATGGCGGAATATCCCGCGACCACCAGGAGAGCGGAAGAAAGATAGAAGTTGCGGGAGAAGGTGAACAGGATCACGGCGATGAAGAAAGCGGAACCGGAGGAGACGAGCAGGCGTCCGCGGCGGTGGACGCCGGTCACCCCCAGGTACGCCACCGTGGTGGCGGCGCCCAGCGATCCGAAGCCCGAGAACGCCAGCAGCAGCCCCAGTCCGCGCGGGCCGACGTGCAGGATGTCGCGCGCGAAGTAAGGCATGAACATCAGGTAGGGGATGCCGAAGATGCTGGCCAGCGCCACGAGGGAGAGGAGTGCCGACATCTGGCGGTGGTCGAGCACGTAGCGGAAGCCGTCGGCGAGGCGCTGCCACATGGTGGCGCTGGAGTCGTCAAACTCCGGCGTGGGCATGCGCATGCGCAGCAGTACCAGCAGCAATGCGAGAAAACTGATCCCGTTGAGCAGGAAATTGGTGCTCACCCCCAGCCACGCCATCACGAATCCGCCGATGCTGGGGCCGATGATGCGCGACAAGTTGAACTGCGCCGAGTTCAGGCCGATGGCATTGGTCAGGTCTTCGCGGGGCACGAGCTGCGGCACCAGCGCCTGATAGCTGGGCATGTTCAGCGACATGGCGATGCCGGTGGCGAAGGCCAGCAGTACAATCTCCGGCACGTTGATGACCTTCGCGTACGACAGCGCGGCCAGGATGAAGGCGAAGAGCATCATGGCGGACTGGGTGCGGATCATCATGCTGCGGCGGTCGACGCGGTCGGCGATGACACCGCCGATGAGCGAGAACATCAGCATCGGGGCCGACGCGGCGAATCCCACCACGCCCAGCCAGAACGCCGAGTTCGAAAGTTCCAGCACCAGCCAGCCCTGGGCGACGTTCTGCATCCAGGTGCCGATATTCGAGAGGAAGTTGCCGAGCCAGAAGTAGCGGTAGTCGGGATTGCGCAACGCGCGCAGGACGCGCGGCATCTCGATGGCAGCGGGAGCGACCTGCGGCGCGACCGTTTCTTCGACCGCGACCGCCTGGAGCGCCTGCCCGTGGTCCTCGGCGGCGGGGCGCGCGGACGGGCCGGAGGATTTTCCATCTCGGATGTCGGGGCCGGACACGCGCGCTTTGTCTCCTGTTCCTCGTAGTGTAAATTGTCGGCTTGACTCTCCCAACCGAATGCGGCGCTGACGGAGGGATCGGTTGAACCGGATCACAGGCTTTTCCCTGGCCGCCATCCTTCTGCTGTCCACTACCTCCGCGAAGCAAGCTTCCACCCAGGCGCAGGAAAGCGCCCGGCCTGCGATGCTCGGCTTCCTGGATCCCGCGCGCGAGGCGGAGATCGACCGGCGGTTCCTGGCAGTGCCGGACCCGGGACTAGCGGAAGAGCACTTGCGGGTCTTGGCCTCCGCGCCGCACGTCGCCGGTACTCCCGAGGACCGCAAGACCGCAGACTACGTGGCGCAGAAATTCCGCGAGGCCGGTCTCGAGACCGAGATCGTCGAGTACAAGGTCTGGCTGCCGTTTCCGACCGAAGTGCGGGTGGACGTGGTCGCGCCGAAGGGCGTCGTCATGCACGGCCCCACGCGGGAACGCACCGACGACGACGCCTACCAGGCCGATCCGCGCGTGATCGCCGCGTTCAATGCGTACGCGCCCTCGGGCGACGTCGAGGCCGACGTCGTGTACGCGAACTACGGACGTCCCGAGGACTTCGACACTCTGGCCCAGATGAATGTGGACGTCCGCGGCAAGATCGTGCTGGTGCGATACGGAGAAACGTACCGCGGCGTGAAGCCTTTCGTAGCCCAGCAGCGCGGTGCGGCGGGCGTCATCATTTATTCCGATCCGCAGCAGGACGGATACTTCCGTGGCGACACCTACCCCAAGGGGCCGTGGCGGCCGCCGACAAGCGTGCAGCGCGGATCCATCGGATACATGTTCGAGTTTCCCGGCGATCCGACGACGCCAGGCATCGCTTCGCTGCCGTCACTGGCGGCGAGCCAACGGACCGCGCCGCAGCGGTCGGCGGAAATGCCGAAGATCCCCGCCACGCCGCTGTCTGCGGAGGATGCGGCGCCCATCCTGCAAAATCTCGCGGGGTCCGAGTCTCCGCGCGCCTGGCAAGGAGGGCTGCCCTTCACTTATCACGTGGGTCCGGGGCCGGCACGGGTGCGCATCCACCTCAAGCACGACGACGCGTACCGCAGCATTTGGAACGTGATCGGAACGGTGCGGGGCAGCGAGTTCCCGGATGAGTGGGTGATCGCGGGAAATCATCGCGACGCCTGGGCCTACGGCGCCGTGGACCCGAGCAGCGGCACGGCGGCGATGCTGGAGGCGGTGCACGGCATCGGCGCTCTGCTGAAGTCCGGCTGGCGTCCGAAGCGCACGATTGTCTTCGGCAGTTGGGACGCAGAGGAGTGGGGGCTGATCGGTTCCGTCGAGTGGGTGGAGCAGCACGAGGCGGAACTGGCGAGCGGGGTCGCGTACCTCAACATGGACACCGCCGTTTCAGGGCCGCGTTTCGGGGCATCGGCGGTGCCGACCCTGAAGGAATTCCTGCGCGACATCGCCAAGATCGTGCCCGCGGCGGATGGACAAGGCACGGTCTACGACGCCTGGCAGCGCACGCGGCAGACTCCGGCGAAGATGCCCGAGCCCCAGGTGTCGGGAGGCACGCAGCGCCTCCCCGTGGTGCAGTTGAAGGACGATGTCCCGGTGGGCGACCTGGGTAGCGGCTCCGACTACACGCCGTTCCTCCAGCACATGGGGATGCCGGCGACCGACATCACCTCGTCCGGGTCGTACGGCGTGTATCACTCGGTATTCGACAACCTGGCGTGGTTCAGGAAATTCGGTGACCCGGAGTTCCGCTACGAGCAGCAGATGGCCCGCATCTTCGGTCTCGAGGCCGTGCACCTGGCAGATGCCGACGTCCTCCCCTTCGAGTACGAGAGTTATGGCCGCGAGATCGAGGCCTACATCCAGGTGATGCGGAAGCGAGCGGAGGCCGAATTCGGAGCGAGGGCACCAGCCCTTGCGGCGGCGGCAGCGGCGGCAAGGCGATTCACCGAGGCGGGTGCTGCGATCGCGGCGCTGCAACAAAAGCCAGGGAACAACGTCCGGGACCTGAACCGCGCGCTGCGCGAGGCGGAGCGCGCCTTACTGCTTCCCGGCGGCCTGCCGCAACGGGCGTGGTTCCGTCACGCAATCTATGCTCCGGGGCGGCTGACGGGATACGCTGCGGCGGTGCTTCCCGGGGTCGGCGACGCCCTTGAATCGCACGATGCCGCCCAGGCTCAGCGCCAGGCTGCGGCCCTGGCCGAGGCCCTGAACCGGGCTGCCGCCGTGCTGGAAAAATCCCGATGACAGTTTCCACAAAAGCAAAGGCCGCGCACCCGCGCGGCCTTCACAATTCCTAGCTACTAACTACCAGCTGCTAGCTACTTCGTCCCGGCGATCTTTGTCACCAACTCCGAATAGTCCTTTTTCTCCAGGCCATGGACCTGCTTGTTGTACTCGTCCACCTTTGAGGAGTAGTTCATAGAGCAGAATTTCGGCCCGCACATGGAGCAGAAGGCCGCCTCTTTGTAGAACTGGTCGGGCAGGGTCTCGTCGTGCATGGCGCGCGCCGTTTCCGGATCGAGGGAGAGCGCGAACTGCTTCTCCCAGTCGAAGGTGTAGCGCGCGTAGCTGAGGGCGTTGTCGCGGTCCTGGACGCCGGGCCGGTGCCGCGCCAGGTCGGCGGCGTGGGCGGCAATCTTGTAGGCGATGATGCCGTCCTTCACGTCTTTCTCGTTGGGCAGGCCGAGGTGTTCCTTGGGCGTGACGTAGCACAGCATCGACGCGCCATACCAGCCGATCATAGCCGCGCCAATGGCCGAGGTGATGTGGTCGTAGCCGGGCGCGATGTCAGTGACCAGCGGGCCGAGGGTGTAGAAGGGCGCCTCGTAGCACCACTCGATCTCTTTGTCGACCTGTTCCTTGATCTTGTCGAGCGGCACGTGGCCGGGGCCTTCGATCATGACCTGGACGTCGTGCTTCCAGGCGATCCGGGTCAGATCGCCCAGCGACCTCAGTTCGGCGAACTGGGCCTCGTCGCTGGCATCGGCGATGCAGCCGGGCCGCAGCCCGTCGCCAAGGGAGAACGAGACGTCGTACTTCTTGAAGATCTTGCAGATGTCCTCGAAGCGGTCGTAGAGGAAGTTCTGCTTGTGGTGGTGCGCCATCCACTGCGCCAGGATGGCGCCCCCGCGGCTGACGATGCCGGTGATGCGGTTCGCCACCAACGGCAGGTACTGGATGAGCACGCCGGCATGGATGGTCATGTAGTCCACGCCCTGCGCCGCCTGCTCCTCGATCACCTCGAGCATGATGTCGGCGGTCAGGTCCTCCAGGCGCTTCACGCGCGCGATGGCTTCGTAGATCGGAACCGTGCCGATGGGCACCGGCGAGTGCCGCAGGATGGCGTTGCGAATCTCGGGGATGTCGCCACCGGTGGAGAGGTCCATCACCGTGTCGGCGCCGTAGTGCACCGAAGTGTGCAGCTTCTTCAGCTCCTCCTCGATGTTGGAAGTCACAGCGGAATTGCCGATGTTGGAGTTGATCTTGCACAGCGAGGCTACGCCGATGCACATGGGCTCCAGCTCGGGATGGTTGATATTGGCGGGGATGATCATGCGGCCGCGCGCCACTTCATCGCGCACCAGCTCCGGCGTCAGGCGCTCGCGCTTCGCCACGTACTCCATCTCTTCGGTCACCACGCCCTGCCGGGCGTAGTGCATCTGGGAAAAATTGCCGTCCTTGTTGCCGGCCTTGCGGCGCACGATCCACTCCGCGCGCGGCTTGGGGACACCATGGCTGTTCCCGTTGCTGCCGTTGCTTCCGCTCATACGTGGGATCCCTCTTCTCCCCCTAGAATCCATTATTATACGGCGGCGTTGTGTCTGGGGTCACAAACGATTGAGCCTGCTTCGGACGGAACCCTTTCCGGCTCTAACGGGAGTGGGAGCGTCGCGCATCACAGTGGACGGATGTGCCCACGTCGGGCGGGTGGCAGGGCGTGCGCCTTGACCCTGCGGGGTTGCGAAACGTACAGTTGAACGAGGATATGGGGAGTTCCAGCAACAAATTCGTGAAGTTCGGCGCAGCGATCGGCGTCATCGTGGTAGCGCTCGCGTATCTCGCCTTTACCGGAGTGCAGCAGAGCAAGAGCTACTACGTCACCATCAAAGAACTGAACAAGATGGGTGACGACGCCTACAAGAAGCGGCTGCGTGTTGCCGGCAACGTCGCGCCCGGCTCCATCAAGCGCCGCGGCACGCACGTCGAGTTCAGCCTCGAGGAAGAGGGGAAACTTCTGGCGGTCGAGTACACCGGCACCGAAGCCCCGCCCGACACGTTCGTGGACAATTCCCAGGCGCTGGCTGAGGGCACCTTCGGCCACGACGGCGTTTTCCACGCCAAGATGCTCCAGGCCAAATGCGCCTCGAAATACACGCCCAAGAAGGACGGCCAGACGGCCCCCGCGGGCAACACCGCGCCCATCAACACCACCCAGGACACCCGCCCGGCCGAGGGCAACCGGGCCACACCTTAAGCTCCGAGGCACGAGCTGGTCACCGGCGCCATTCCGCGCATCGTTCTCGATAAAGTCACCAAGGTATTTGAACGATTTGCGGCGCTGCGCGAGGTGAGCGCCACCTTCGATGCCAGCCGCCTGTACGCCATCTTCGGCGACAACGGGGCGGGGAAGAGCACCCTGCTGCGCGTCATCAGCGGGCTGGCGCGCCCGACCAGCGGGACGGTCACCATGCTCGGCTCTTCAGATCTGCGATCGGTACTGGCCGATGTCGGATACATGGCGCACGCGCCGTTGCTCTACGACGAGATGAGCGGCCTCGAGAACCTGCGCTACTTCGCCGGCCTGTATGGGCCGGCGGACGAAGTGAAGCTGCGTGAGGCCATCCGCACCGTCGGCCTCGACCCCGACCTCGACCGCTACGTCGGCCAGTACTCGCAGGGCATGCGCCAGCGGCTGTCGCTGGCGCGCGCCACGTTGAACGATCCCAAGGTCCTGTTGCTGGACGAGCCGTTCTCCAATCTCGATCCGCAATCGTCCAAGGCCATGGCCCGCCTGCTGGGGCAGATGCGCGACAGCGGCAAGACCGTCCTGGTCGTCACCCACCAGGCGGTGCACGTCGCCGACATCGCCGACGAATCGGTGTGGATGTCGGCCGGCAAGATCGCGGCACGCGAGCCCGGCATCCGCGCGGCGGAAGCGGTGGCGCAATCATGAGCACCGTCGCCGTTTTGCGCACCACGCTGGCCAAGGATCTCCGCCTGGAGTGGCGCTCCAAGGACGCCATCAACTCCATGTTGTTCTTCGCCCTGCTGGTGGTGGTGATCTTCAGCTTTTCTTTTGAGCCGACCTCGGAAGAGGCGCGACGCATCGCCGGCGGTCTGATGTGGGTGGCCTTTTTGTTCGCGGCGGTGGTGGCGCTCAACCAGACCTGGGCGCGCGAACTGCGCAACCAGGTGCTGGACGCCTACCGCGTCTCGCCCGCGCCCGGCGCGTCCTTGTTCCTCGCCAAGACCCTCGGCAACTTTATCTTCGTGATGGTGCTGGAGTGCCTGATGGCGCCGCTGTTCGTCGTTTTCTACAACCTGCGCAGCGTCGGTCCGGAATATCTGCTGGCACTCGACGCCGCACTGGGGACCTGGGCCCTGGTTGTGAACGGGACATTCTTCGCCGCCATGTCGCTGCGCACCCGGGCGCGCGAGATCATGCTGCCGCTACTCCTCTTTCCCATCTCGATCCCTGCGCTGCTGGCCATGGTCAGCGCCACCACGGCCACCCTCACCGGAGAATCCTCGCCCATTCTCGCGCTCGAGTTCCTGGCGGTCTATGACCTTGTTTTCACCATCATCTGCCTGCTACTGTTCGATACGGTGTTGCACGCCGAATGAGAACCGTATTCATTGTTTGTTCGCTGATCGTATTCGCTCTGCTTTCCTACGGACTTCAGCAGGCCCTGGTTGCCGCCCCGACCGAAGCCACGATGGGCGACGTCCAGCGCATCTTCTACTACCACGTGCCTTCGGCCTGGACGGCGTTTCTGTGCTTCATCGCTAACTTCATCGCCTCGATCGTCTACCTGGCAAACCGCAACGAGAAGCTCGACGCCTTCGCCCTCTCGGCAGCGGAAGTGGGCGTGGTCTTCTGCACCGTGGTGCTTCTGACCGGGCCCATCTGGGCGCGGCCGGTGTGGGGCATCTGGTGGACCTGGGACGCGCGCCTGACCTCCACCCTGGTCCTGTGGCTGATCTACGTCAGCTACCTGATGCTGCGCCGCTACGCCACCGGGAGCCAGACCGGGGTACTGGCGGCGGCGCTGGCCGTATTCGGCTTCCTGGACGTGCTCTTCGTATACATGGCGATCCGCTGGTTCCGCACCCAGCATCCGCAGCCGGTGGTGGGCGGCAGCCAGGGATCGGGGATCGATCCCAGCATGCTCCACGCCCTGCTGATGAATTTCCTGGCCTTCGCCGCCTACGCGGCCATGCTCTTGTGGCTGCGCTACAAGCTGGAACGCACCCGCCATATGGTGGAAGCGGCGCACGTGGCGCAGGCCATCGCGGGAGGCGCGCGATGAACAAGCTGTACTTCCTTTATGCCGCCTACGTCGTCACCTGGGTGGTGCACATCTCCTATCTCCTGATCCTGGGACGCAAGGCTGCACGCTTGCGGCGGGAGATCGAAGACCTGAAGCGCTAGGCATGACCTCCGGGACGCGCGCGGTCCTGCGCATCATTGCCATCGCTCTCTTTATCTTCTTCCTTGGCTTCCTCGGGCTGTCAGTTCCTCTGTATTGGGGGCAGTATAGGATCCTGCGCACCTGGCCGGCGGCGGAGGGCGAGGTCGTCGGCAGCCGTGTGCTGACACGGGGGACCCCGAGTGGGCCGCTCAACGACATCGAAGTGCAGTTCGCGTACGCAGTGAGCGGGCGGCCGCAGATTGGCGTCATCCACTCCAACCACCTGAGCACCAGCCACGCGCGCAAGGAGAAACAGGCAGCGCAGTTTCCCGTCGGCAGCCGCCACTCCATCCGCTACAACCCCGCCGACCCGCGCGATATCCGGGCGCAGGTGGGCTACAACATGCACTTCTTCGCCGTCCCCATCTTCGTCAGCGGAGTGGGTGCGATCTTTGTTGTGATCAGTCTGGTGATCTGGCTTTTTTCTTCCCGAAACCGCTAGCTGCCAGAAACAGACTGGACGCTCCGCTATCGTGTTGCTGAAGCGGACGGGAGATCCGGGACGCCATACCTACTCGTGAGATGCTTTCTCGCCGCGACAGGTTCCGCCCTTCCGCCGCGGGCGCAAACAAAAATCCCCCGAGCCACCGGGGGATCAAACAGGCAAAGATGCAGACTATTTCTTGGTGTCGTCCTTCTTCTCGGTCTTTGCGTCCGCCTTTGCGTCTGTCTTGGTGCCGGTCTTGGTGCCGGTCTTGGTACCGGTCTTGGCGCCGGTCTTCGTTCCAGTCTTGGCGCCCGTCGTGTCAGCCTTGGCGACAGTCTTGGTGCCAGTCTTGGCGCCAGTCTTGGCGCCTGTCTTGGTGCCAGTCTTGGTGCCTGTCTTGGCGCCTGTCTTCGTTCCAGTCTTGGCGCCTGTCGTGTCAGCCTTGGCGTCAGTCTTGGCCGCAGTCTTTGCGTCCTTCTTCTCATCCTTCTTGGGCTCGTCGGCGAACGCCGGAGCGGAGAGAGTGATGGCCAAAGCCAGTGTGAACAACATAGTTAAGAACTTCCTCATACGTGTGCAATCCTCCTTGAGAGCTAGCTCCCCAGAAATGCCCAGACAGTTCAGCCCGCGGGCGGGGACAGCGACAGAACCTGATTGTCCGGGAGCGGGCAGCAAGTTACGCCCCGGGCGCGCCGCCGTCAAGGAGAAACAGGGAAAAGCCATGCCCAGGCGCCGATTACTGGCGGTTGGTAACCTTGAAGATAACCGCCTCCAACTCGCTTTCCTTGTCCTTTTCCGAATTGAAGGTCACGCTTTTCCCGAGGTAGGGGTTATTGAGCGTCATCTCTCGTATGTAGTAGGTGTAACTGCCGTCGCCGTTGTCCATCTTGACCCCGCGCACGCCGCTGGCTAAGTACGGGATCCCGCGCCATAGCACAATGAAGGGGCGGTTTTTCTGGATGCTTTCAACCACACCCGCGCCGCTCGGCGCGCCCACGATGGACTGGACCCGGATCTTCGACCCGTCGTCCAGTGCGTAATCGCCATCGATCGAGCTGGCAAGCCCGGATGCGGAAGGAAGCGAACTCAAACACCGCCCCGTTCCCCAAGTCTTGTCCACCCAGTATGCAGCGTCGAAGGGCACGCCTTGGGAGCCGAGAGTGGCTGCGACGACCTCACCCCAGCCCCAATCCGCGCATTGGTCTTTCTGGGGCGGCTTCTTGCTCTTGGGGGCGGTCGGGGCCGGGGACTTGGTTTCGCCCTCAGCGGTGCCTGTGTCCGGCTTCTCCGGCTTCGACGCTTCGCCGACCGTGCTGATGCCGCCGCTGAGGCCTTCCAGGTCGTCGTTGGTGTACACCTTCGCGGGCTTTTTCTGGGGATTCGCCTGTTGCTGTTGCTGCTGCTGTGCGATCGCGCCCGGAGCCAGCAAGGCGCAGAACAATATCGAGGCAAGCGCGGCTTTCATGTGTCGCTCCTGATCGCCACCGTCGTAGCCGTTCCGACGGCGGCGGAAATCCTAGGGCTGCCTGAACTTTAGGACGGCGGGCCGAACGCGTCAAGGCAATCCGTCCGCCCACCAGGGCGGAGGATGGCTGCGACGAACGTCACAACGTTGCGTGACGGCACTCACGGGAGCCTACCCATCTCCTGGCCTAGAATGTGCGCTGCAGGACTTCCGCCATGGGCGCCGCCGTAAAGTCCCCCGGCAACTCCCCGCCGATCAAGAGCGCGGCGTGGAACACTGGGAAGTCCTGATCAATGCTGCTGTACCTGTCATCTGGAGGAGACGTGAGAAATCATCAACGACTGTTCGCTGTTCTGCTCGGCCTGACGTTCGTCTTCGTGGCTTGCTCCACACTGGTCGCGGAGGAGAAAAAGGCCCCCAAGGACACCTACGTCCTGAAGGCGCCCATGGGCGGAGTAAAGTTCCAGCACAAGGCGCACGCGACGGATCGCAACATCAAGTGCGACACCTGTCACCATGCGTCCAAACCCGAAAAAGCGTCGAAGGCGGCGCAGGAAGCCTGCGGCGACTGCCACACCTCGACGGCAACCGCACCCATGAAGACCAAACTCCAGGCGGCCTTCCACGATGCGACCGCCAAGAAGGGCACCTGCATTGACTGCCACGTGAAAGAAAACGCGGCGGGCAAGAAGGCGCCGGCGGCAGGCAAGTGCATGGAGTGCCACAAGAAAGATAACGTCTAGCAAATGGGAAGTGATCCCGCAGGGGCGCGCCAGCGCCCCTGATTTTTTCCACAAGAAAGATCCGCTTGGTTCCGCTCCAAGTCCTAGCGCCACTCCGAGGCGAGGATGGCGTAATTCTCCAGGTCGATGAAGCGGCCCCATTTTTCTATGTGCTCGCGGGAACAGCCTTCGTAGCGCATACCGAGCTTCCGCAAGACGAGTCCGGAGGGGGCGTTGTCCTTGAAGTGGTTGGCCCAGATGCGGTGCAGCTTCAACACGTCGAAGCCGTAGGCGAGGACGGCACGGGCGGCCTCGGTGGCATAGCCGCGTCCCCAGTAGGGCACGCCAATCCAGTATCCCAGCTCGGCTCGCGGATGTACCGGGTCGGGATGCAAGCCGACGGCGCCACAGAGCTCGCCGGTATCAAGCAGCGTGATGGCGAAGACCGCACCAAGTTCGTTGGCCGGACCAGTCTGCAGAGTGTCGAGGAACCTGTGCGCGTCTGCCTCGGTGTACGGATGCGGAATGCGCAGGGTCGTCGCAGCCACTTCGCGCGCGCCGGCCAGACGCACGATGTCTGGGATGTCCTGCCGGCGGAATGCACGCAGCAGAAGGCGCTCTGTGCGCAGCTCGGGAGTGGCGATCACAGCGGTGGCTCTATTGTCCTTTTTCGACCGGATAGCCTTTCGAGATCCAGTCTGCGCCGAAGTTATCGGCGATGTAGAGCACCTTGACGTTGGTGAACCCCATGCTCTGGAGTTCCTTGTAAGCTGGCCCCACGTTCGGACAGTGCGCCCAGGGACAGCAGCCGCAGTAGATCACGATGAGCTTTTTGCGTGAAAGGGCCTCCGCGCGCTTGCGCAACTGTTGGATCCCGCGCTCCTCGGAGCCCGCACCGGCGTACTCGGCGCTAGGAATATGTGCCTGCGCGTACAGAACGTGGAATCCCACCATGAGGACCAGGGGCTTTTCGCCCTTGGATGACTGAAGCAATTTGACCAGGTCCTCCGGGTTAATGAGGCGCGCGCTGTCGATTGCGTGCGCGTCCGAAGATGTTCTGGCCTGCTGCGCGTGCAGTTCCCACGCGCAGATCAGCGCCAGGGCCATCGCCGCAAAACAGATAAATGGATTCCTCATGCCATCCTTTCTGAAGCCTCACTATAAAGGACACCAAGGTACAAGAAGGAGGACACGAAGGAAAAGGGATCAGGCGGCGCAGAGTCCGGAGTCTGGCGCCGGGGAATGCTCCTGGCAGATGTGAAGGCTGAAAGCTGTGATCACGGCGCGGGGTGGAGCCGACTGAAAACGGGGCCGGCTCTGTGTCAGGGGAAGAGAATATCTCCAGAGACAGTGGCTGCACTTCCAGCCGACTGGGAGCTGGTTCAGGAATGCAGAGCAGACCAGCTTGCGCGGTTCCGGATCAGACGGGAGCATGTCATATTCTCCTCCGCCCGTTGAGCCGCGGCCGCACTCGCGCTCTCTTGCGCGGCCGGTCTTCAGTCTCGGTCCGGGGGCGGCCCGCCGGGACAGCATCGTCGGTATTCCAATACTGTTCGCCGGAAGATGGAACGGTGAAGATCCGCAGAGGAAGTATCTGTGCGCTGCCAGGAGTGGCCATCGAGCACCTCCGCTGGTTCCGCTTGCATGGTGCGATAGATCGCGCCCGGCGTCAATTTACGAAGGTAATGTGAGAGGTGTGAGGAGGAGGGACAGCGATGGGAAAAGCTAATCCGAGGCGCGCGCTCTCTCAGCGGTGAGCGCCAGCACAGTCACGGCGCGGTGCAAGGCTTCTTTTTCTGCCGGGCTGAGGGCGACGAACTCGATGCCGTAGCGGTAGCCGTCGGTGTTGCGGACCACGCAGCGGATGCCGAATTTCATGCGCGCGTGCGGCAGTTCGAATTCCAGCTTGATCTGCTGCCCGGTCTTCAGGTCCAGGGGAACGTAGAGCGCCATGCCGCCTTCGCTCAGATCGTGGCCGCGGCCGAAGCTGTGGATAGGCCGTCCTTTGGTGTCGGCCAAAACCCGGACGCGAACGTCCACGGGTAATCGCGAGAAGCGCCGCCTGTCTTTACCTTGATCCTTCATAGGGACCGCGTGGCCTACATGCCTGCCGGACAAGGCCACTGGGAGAGAATCGATTCAGAATTGAATCCGCTCGCGGACCGCATGGTTGGCCAGATGGTTGGCCTCCTCGTTGTGCTCCCGCGGGATGTGAGCGATGGAGAAGCGGAGGGAGCGGGCCAGCTTGCGGCAGGTCCAGTGCAAGGAGTAAAGGCGCGGGCTGCGGCAGGCGTATTCGCCGGTCATCTGCCGGACCACGACCTGGGAATCGGAAAAGACGTGAAGCGCCCTTGCCTTCAGGGTGAGGGCATTCTGCAGCGCCTCCATCAGGGCAACATACTCGGCCACGTTGTTGTCCTGGTGCCCGATCCACTTGGCGATGCGGATGGTCTCTCCGCCGGAATCCTCGATGACGACGCCAATGCCCGACGGCCCCGGATTCCCGTGAGAGCCGCCGTCCACATAAGCTACGAGATCGGACATTTCGCTCCTGCTTGGGACACAATGCGCCAAGCTCGCGCGTTGGTCAAGATGCTTGTTTGATACGGGAAAACGCTGGTTTCCCCGCTATTCTGTGGAAAAAGGTGTGAAAAACAAGGATGAATTGATGCAAGCATGTATGAAGTACGCATTTTCACTGGGGATTCGCCACCCTGGACCGGACGAGAATCTTTGTTGATTTGCACCAATCTCGGGCATTGACAAACAGGAATTTGCGGTTAGGATTTCGTGCGTCGACGGTCGAAAGGGTTGGCTTCCACACTAGTCGCCAGTCCGAAGTAGGCCGAGTGACCGGTCCAGCGGGGCGACCCGCGGGATCCCCGGACCCGAAAAATCCGACAGGCCCTGCGAGGGGCAGTCGGGGTTCGGAACTGCGAAAGCAGTGGTTACATCAGGGGCTGTGATGGTGCATGTGTCCACGCTGTTGGCTCCCTCGCAGGAGCTGGCGGCTAGACCATAACCAATGTCACGGCCCTTTTAATTTTCCCCACCCGCAAGCGCCCCGGCACAATCAGGATGCGACAGAACATAGGGGCCGCCCGTAGCTTTTCTGGGACGTGATCCAAGTGTATCGTTTACCTCGTTCCTTGAGTGGAGCCCAGGGACGATCCGCGGCTACAATTGGCGCAACCCGAAGAGTACCCGGAGAAGAGATCCGACCAACACGGTGGAAGGAGGATTTCCGTGAACAGAGGTTTCGATCGCGATTCCATCGTTCGCAGCATGCGGCTGGTAGCCCTTGTGGGCGCCGTACTGCTGTGCTGTGCCGCGCTCGCATCGGCGGAAGAGCCCGGCGTGACAGACAAAAAGGTGCTCATCGGTTCCTGTTCGGCATTGGAAGGGCCGGCGAGGCTCCTGGGCCTTGAAACCGTCAAGGGCGCGACTGCCTATCTTCATCTTGTCGATGAGAAAGGCGGTGTATACGGCCGCAAGGTGGAGTTGCTGGCCTTCGACGACAGCTACGATCCGGAGAAGACCACCGCCTGCTTCAACCGCCTGCTGAAAGAAGGGGTTTTTGCTGCAGGATTTTTCGTGGGCACGCCTACGGCTGCCAAGTACGTGCCGATGGCGGAAGAGCACAAGCTGCCTGTGGTCGGGTTGTTCACCGGCGCGCAGCTCCTGTATTCGCCGTTGAAGCACTGGGTCATCAACGTCCGCGCCTCGTATTACGACGAGACCCGAGACATGGTGAATGGCCTGGTGAACGATCTCAACATCAAGAAGGTCGGCGTGATCTATCAGGATGACGCCTTCGGAAAAGCAGTCCTGGACGGCGTGAGGATCGCGCTGGAAAAACATCACCTGGCGCCGACAGGACTGGGCACGTTCCAGAGGGCCTCGCTGGACGTGGACGGAGGCATCCGCACGGCGCGAGCGACTAATCCCGAAGCCGTGGTGCTGGTCGGCCCCTACGCCCCGGTAGCGGAGATCGTGAAGCGCAGCCACGCGCAAGGATGGCATCCCATCTTCCTGACGGTGTCGTTCGTCGGCACTGAGGCGTTCATCAAAGACGCGGGGAAGGACGCCGAGGGGACAATCATCACCCAAGTGGTGCCCCCGTACGACCGCACCGACTTCCCCACCATCGCCATGTACCGCGAAGCGATCAACAAGTTCTATGGAGGGTCGGAGCCTAGCTTCGCCAGCCTGGAAGGATTCGTTGACGCCATGGTGCTGGTCGAAGGCCTGAAACGGGCTGGAAAGGAACCGACCCGGGCCAAGCTCATTTCGTCCATCGAATCCATCCACAAGATGGACGTTGGCCTGGGCAAGCTGGTGCTGGACTACGGGCCGGAAGACCACAAGGGCTTCGACACGGTTTACTCAACCGTGGTTAAAGGCGGGAAACCCGTCGTGTTCACCGATTGGAAGACGGTGAGGAAGTAGCCGCATCGGGACAGGGGCCACCGTTCAGACGCCCAGCAGGGAGCGCGCTTCCTGTCTGGCGCCTGGAGGTTCTGGCCCCATTCGTTACTGCGCTGCCGCGCAACAGTCCCCGTTCTTCAAGTTCGCTTGGTCTCATTCCGCCGTTCGACGCAAGTCAGCACGGCCCCGGCTGACGCGCGCGCCGGCGTGGCTTCCATCTTCGCGATGCACTCCCGGCCTCGCCGTTTCGTTCGGCATCCTGATGCGCATGTTTCACGTGGTGCATGAAGCGGTCCAACATGCCATTGACAGCCAGAGCATCCGCTACCGTGAAAATCAAAGGACACTCGGAACACTTCCAGGCGTGGGTCGACACCTGGGTGAGGAACGCACTACCTGCAGCCATGTCTTCTCCTGTGGAACGATTTCCGCGCCCTGTCCCATCTCCCGTGGCGCTGGTTAAACAGTTGTTTGATCACTGGTGCGCCGGCGCATGGCCCCGGATCTCAACGCAGCTGGCATCATCGTGTCTCGATGAGCCGCGTGCTGCGACTCTGCGGGGCCTCGCTCAGCAGAGGGGAGGAGAGTGATTGCCGGTCGTGTGAGAGGGGAGAACAACTGTCGCCACGTTGCCCGATCTTGGTACGAGGTCGAGGAAGTGCAGCAGAGACGGAATGAACCGGACGGTGATCATCTCCGGCGAGTGCAGTTTTGCCGAAGCCGGGAAATGCTTCTGTTTTTCTGGGGTCGAAAAAAGGGACTGCACGTCGTTGGGAAGCTCGAACTGCAGCCGGTCGTCGTCGGCCGAGATGACGGGGAACAGCAGCGCCAGGGCGAGGGTCAGGCCGAGCAGCTCCGTCCACCGCGAGCAAGGGCCGGGCCGGCTGTACAGGATCCAATGGGCGAATACGCCGGCGGTCCCCAGGAGCCAAAGCAGGTTGAGATAGTCTCCCAGAGAGGCGTGTGCGGCAGCCATCAGACATACGGCAAGGGGCGGCGCCACGACAAATAGGATGTGGCTGACGATCGACCGATTCTTCGACCTGCGGCGGCGCACTGTTCACCCCTGGCCAGGTGCCGGGAACTACTCGGAGGGCGACATTCTGACCATTTGACCCAGACGCGCTCAGTGCCCTGAGTCACACCTTTACGTGACGACGGCTACAGTGCGGCCGACGGTTCGGAGCCGCCATCGGCATGCCACTCGGAACCTTGGCAGATACGAGTTACCAAAGGTATGCCGCGGGTACCGCCGTCATCTGGTGGATGATCGAGGGCGGCGCATACTACGTTGAACGGACCAGCACGCCGGACGCCCGGAACCGCAGTCCGGCGGCGCGAGGCAATATGGTACGCCGAGAGCAACGCGAACGGATCGTGCTGCCGGTCAAGGTATTCAGCAGCAACGCCCGGGGAGAGCCGTTGTCGGAGATGGCATGCGTCACCGAAGTGAGCCAGAACGGTGCTCGCGTTGAAGGCGTCGGGTGCATCACCCGGGTAAACGAGATCATTTCACTGGAACACAACGGACACCGGGTGCAATTCCGCGTGGTGTGGATCGGCGAGTCGGGCACGCGCATGGCCGGATGCGCCGGGCTCCAGACCTTGGCGCCGCAGAAGGCCATGTTCGGCATCGAACTGTCTTCGCCCAGCCTCGACAGCTTCGATCCCACCCTTCCGCACGGCGCTCCGCCGGGTACCACGACGGGGATCATCGATCGCCGCGTGGTGGAACGGCGGCAGGAACAGGAGCGGCGCCGGCATCCGCGCTACAAGTGTGCCGGCTCCGCCGAATTCCGCAAGCAGGGCACCGACCTTGCTGGATGGGGAAAGGTGTCGGACATCTGTCTGGGCGGCTGCTACGTGGAAGTGACGTCGCCACTCCCCATCGACACTCCTGTTGAGATGGTAGTCAACGTGTGCGGCGAACAAGCGCGCACGCGAGGGCTGGTGCGCTCGCACCACCCCGGCTTCGGAATGGGGATTGCCTTCGTCGAGACTGCGCCGGAGCAGATAGAGACCCTAGAGCAGATCGTCGCCGTGCTAGCGGGTGGCGCACCGGCGCGGAAACCAAATGTGGTTGCGCCACCGGCGGGCACACGCCCGCCCAGTCCGGCGGCCGCAGCGGCGCTCGAAGCAATCATCAAGTGGTTCAGCACGCACGAGACTCTCTCCCGGCAGGACTTCCTGCGCCTCATCGAACAGAAAAAGACAGACCCCGCCGCTACTACCCAACGCTGAATCAGTGAGTGGCGGCGCCACCTTCGGCGGGGAGCTGCTGGAGCGCGCGCACGGTGATCTCACCGCGCCGGAGAGCGGCGATGCCTTCGGCGGCTGCGCGGGCCGCGGCAAGAATCGCTGCTGGAACAATAGGGCTGGCGGACCAACGTCAACGGGCGGAATTCCCTTGCTGTTGAGGAATCTCCTTCTCACTAGGAATCGCGCCCAGCACCCCCGAACGTATCGTAGCTGGGACACACCCGGCCACTGGGACTGCGTCACTTTTCGCAAATCAAGCCGGCAGCGATGCACAAGAAGATGCCCGGACCGGTCTTGCTATAACTTGACCCGTAAGGCCGAAACCCCGCCAATCTTCGCTGCCCACTATCAAGTGATTTTGGGCACGCTCTCTATCCGGCCGCAGCAGCCCATCGGGGAGTCTCTCGGGTTGCTGCTGTTGCCGGTACAGAAGTAAGCTTCACCGGCTATGCAAAAAGGGGCCGAGCTGTTCAAGCACATCGTGATCGGGGCCGTGATCAGCGCACTGGCTTGTGTATCGGTGTTTTCGGTGGCTGGCTCGCCTCTGATGAGCGACTTGGAGAGCTGGGGCTACGACCTTCTCGTCCATCCCGCCCTGGATTCCCCGCCGCACTCCGAGGTCGTGATCGTTGATTTCGACGATGCGGCCGTCGGCGCATTGCGCAGTTTTCCCGTGCCGCGGAAGGCGGTCGCGCAGGTCGTGCGACGTATCTCGGCTGGTGGTCCGGCAATCATCGGGTTGGATCTCCTGCTCGTCGATAAACGCACGCCAGAGGGCGACCTCGATCTGGCCCAAGCCATTACTGAAGCCGGGAACGTAATCGTTGCCAGCCAGTTCGGCTCAGAACAGATTCCGGATGAGAACCCGCTGCCCGAATACTGCGAACCTGATCCTGCGGCGATCCCGTACTGCAAGTCCGGCGCCGCGATGGCCAGGGGCTTCGTCAACATGCCGGTGGACGACGACGGCTTCATCCGCCGGACGTTCCTGTTGCCGCCGAGGAATGTTGCGGCGCTGCCCTTTCCGCTGGCCCTGGCCAGCCTGTTCCGGCGACAGCCGCTGCAACGCAGCGACGCGGGCACCTACCGGCTAGGTACCACCTCACTCCCGCTGGACGAGAGCGGATTGAACACGGTCCGCATCGGCGCTTGGAGCAGTCGGCCTGCCATCCGCGTATCAGCCCTCGAGTTCCTCCAAGGCAAAGGTGATGCCGGGACATTCAAGGGAAAGATCGTTCTGATCGGCCAAAGCAGTGCCGCCGGCAAGGATCGGCACTTTACACCGGTCTTCCGCTTCGCGCAGGCGGACGGCACCCGCAAGATGTTTTCCGGCACGGAGATCCATGCTGCGGCGCTGGGAACGCTGCTCGACGGCAGCGCGATCCGAGTGATGAGCAGACCGGTGTTGTGGGGAATGATTTTCTTATTAGGCTGGCTTGTGGCTACCTTGGTGCTCATATCGGGGCCGGGATTTGGCGTGCTCGCGGTGATTGCCGCCAACCTGGCGCTGTACGGATTCGCCCAGGCTTTGCTGACATGGGAGCATGCGTGGCTTCGCTTTGTCGCTGGCGAGGCCGTCGTGCTGCTCGTGCTCCCCGCGGGCCTGGGTCACCGATTTGTCACCGAACGGCTGCTGAAGTCGAAGGCCGAAGCAGAGCGGGCGCAGCTCATGGGAATCTTTTCACGCTACGTCTCTCCCGAGGTGGCGGACGAGATCTGGCGGCGACGGGGCGAAATCGTCCTTGCCGGGCAGGAGCGGGTCGCGACCGTGCTGTTCTCCGATATCCGCAGCTTCACCAAGATCACAGCCGGCAAACCTTCCGCAGAAGTGCTGGAGTGGTTGAACGACTACTTCACCGCGATGGCTGCGATCGTTCGGGACGAGGGCGGCTTTCTCAACAAATTCATCGGCGACGGTCTTATGGCGGTCTTTGGCGTGCCCGTGAGCCACGGAGAGAAAGAGGACGCTTGTCGCTCCGTCCGCACGGCCTTGCGCATGGTGCAGGAGGTCGAACGGATGAATCAGCTCCATGCGGCAGACGCTCGCCGGCCACCGCTCAAGATCGGCGTGGGGATTCACACCGGGATGTTGACGGCCGGCAACGTCGGCTCCAGCGACCGCCTGGAGTACTCGGTGATCGGCGAGACCGTGAACCTGGCCTCGCGCCTGGAGTCCCTGACCAAGGAATTTAAGAGCGAGATCGTGCTTAGCCCGCAGACGCACGAGCTGGTGCAGGACTGCTTCCCTACGCGGCTGTTGGGGGAGACCACCGTGCGTGGCTTCGAAGATACAATGCAGAACATGAGAGTGTACGGCGTGGCAAGCGCGCAGACTGGCGCCCGCGCCTGATGTCCTTTTTCACTTGGGCGCTCGTCATCGTCGCCGACCCATCGTGTGGCAGGAGGTTCCGCCATGAAGGTGCACACTTCGTCCTGGCTCATCGTCGCACTGATCTTCTTGCTGCAGTTTTCATCCTGGGCCCAGACGCAACCTCAAACCAGCAAGCCTCCCGCGAAGCCGGCGGTGGAGACGGCCAAGCCGCCTGAAGCCAAGAAGGCGGCGCGTCCCCGCGTTGTGACCGACCTCTCCGGCTTCGACCTGCTCGATCCCGGCAAAGCCAAGAAGCAGACCATGATTGCCGGCGCCACGCGAGGCGGGCCCCGCGCCACGGCGCTGGCTCCGCGGTTGGCGAAGTTCTATGGTTCGTCGCCGGTGTTCCAGTGGAGTTATCCCGGGAAGACGAAGAAATTCAACTTCGTGCTCAGGGACGACTCGGACTCGGAACTCCTGCGTACGGAGGTGGTGGGGACGGAGTTCCGCTATCCCGCGACCGCGCCGCAGCTTGCTCCCGGTAGGACATACTTCTGGACAGTGGAACCGGCCGTGATGATGCTGGCGGAGCCGTCCGCGCCGGTCGGATTCGTCGTCGTGCCCGCAGAGCAGCGGCAGGAGATTGATGAGCGGTTCGCGAAGGTCAAGAATCGTGACGGGTATGCCGCGGCCTACGAGCGGGCGCAAATTCTCACCGATCAGCGGCTCTGGTATGACGCCATCGGCGCCTACACCGATCTCATCGCAAAATTTCCCGATCGCCCTAAGCTCTACGAGCAGCGGGGGATGATCTACGCGCAGTTCGAGGTGACGCAGGCGCCTGCCGACCAGGACTTCGCCCGCGCCGAGGAGCTGAGGGCAAAACCGTAAGATGCTATCCGTTCTGGCAGCAGTAGATATGTGCCGGCCTTCGACGAATCACTCGCCCATGACAATGAACGGTGCCCAGAAGAATGGGTTGTCGTACCCGCTGGCTCGCAATTCTGACTTGGCGAGTGCCAATGCTTCGGACTTGTCTTTTCCCTCTAGGATGTGCCGATAAAAGTGATCCATCAGTAGAGCAGTTGATTTGTCGTCTACTTGCCAAAGTGAAACAGTGGTGCTCGAGGCGCCTGCCATCAGAAATGCTCGTCCGAGGTTGGAGACTCCCTCAACACGAGTAACGCGGCCAGAACCGGTGTTGCATGCCGACAGTACGACCATCTCAGCGTTGAGGTTTAAACGCAAAATCTCAGAAGTTTTCAGGAGCAAGTCGTCGGGATGTTGTTTGTCAAAAGAAAATACGAGAGCGGGTTCCAGTGCGCTGGAAAAGCTTGGAGCTATTCCATGCGTGGCGAAGTGAAGAAACCGGGTGGTGCTCACATCCGTCTGTAAAAAGCTGTGTTTGGTCGCGACTGTGCCGAGGCGGACCTCGGTGGAAGTGTTCGGGAAAAGAGCAGCTATATTTTTCACTTCTGTCGCAGTTGCCGGAAGGCGCGGAAGGACAAAGCCGCGAGTGAGGTATGCAGTCCAGGGCTTATTGTCGGACATTGGAGATGTTCCGCGTGCGTTTTCAGAGGAGCTCGAGTTCAAATCATCGAGCGATGTTACCGGGTCTCCGATAGCGAACAACATGCGGGACCATTGATGCTGGTGCGATGATGCGGATCGGGCCAGGACCAAACTCGATAACGAGGGGTAGTACCGAGTTGGTATGGATGCTAGGGGATAGGCGCTACTGCTTGCTCTTGGGGACAGCAATTCGATTGGAAGGAGGAAAAGAACGCCGTCAGGGACTATGACAAGAGACTTCGTGTCCAAAAGCACTGGCTTTGGAAATAACGCGACGTACAGATCCTCAAGAGCAGCAGTGTCGGTTTCATCCAGGCGTCCGTTGTTCAAGTCGTCTCGGACCTTTGCCACCCGCTGTTCAAACCAGCTCCTCGGCTCGGGCACTTTGTAAAAGTCAACGAGAGAGACAGCTCCTTTCGCTGCTGTCGCGGTCCATACGAATGCAGCCGAGTCGGAGAGCCGGAATTCGACTAGAGTCTCACCTGAATGTAGAGGCACCTTAGACAGCTCAAGGGCTCTCGGATATCGAACAGACGCATAGGCCGGATATTCTTTGCGTAATTCATCCACAAACAGTTGTTGCTCTGGGTCGCTGGGCGAGAAGTCTTTATCGAAGGACGCGGTCGTCTGTGTCCGTTTCGCGAGTATCGCTCGCTCGCGCTCCTGCACATCGGCTGGCATCCGGGAACGCAATTCTCGAAGAAATGTCGCCCCGTAAGAGGCAAGAAACTCGCGGGCCTTGTTGGCTTCTGAGTATTCTAATGCTTCAGCTGCCAAGCGGTTCCGATCAGCCGGTGCCGCAGTCGAGTAAAGCGAGAACAAACAGTCGATGAGCTCGTCGTAAATGAATCCGTAAGATTCTGCCAGCCTGGTTTGTCGCTCTTTATCACCAGCGGCCTTCATCAAATCAATTCGATCGATCACACGTTTGTACAGTTCCACTGCCCGCGTGAAATCCCCTGTGTCTCGGGCTAATCCGGCTTGACCGTACCAGTAGCGTCCGGTCGTATACAAATCGTGACTTCCTCGAACTAATGGATCAGCCTCGCTCAAGGCCCTAGCTGCGCTGGCATAATCGTGTTCTCGTCGGTACACCTCTGCGAGGGACATCAACCCGTGTGCTTCGCTCACCTCGTTCTTCGATTTCCGGTAGTACACAAGCGCCTCTTGTGCTCGAGCGAGGGCCTCGTCATATTTCCGAAGTTGTACCAGGACTTCTACCACACTGTCGGCCAGCGATGAGATATCGACGGCTGGGTTGGACTTGGCCAGGGCGCTCGCTTGAGTGTAGACCTCCATTGCCTTGTTTAAGTTCTTAACCGCCGAGTTCCGTTCGCCGTAAACTGACATCAACGTTGATAAGACTTGAAACTGAAGCGCGGTGTCTTTGCTTGTCTGTGCCTCTCGTAATGCCTCCTGTGCTTGCCCTAGCGCTTCTTCCCATTCGCCGACCACGGAAAGGGGAGCGACCAAGTTATAGCTTGCCCAGGCGAGGCTTACGGGATTCGCGTTACTGTCGCTGTAGAGTTTTCTTGCTTGTTTCAGCAGTTTGATGCCAGACTCGTAGTCGCCCCTTTCGTTGTAGGCCCAAGCCAGTACGGTTCTGCTCCATGCACGCTGCCACACATCTGGTAGTTCGTCGGCAATTTGTTTCGCGTGGACGTAACTCGAAATTGCACCTTCGAGATCTCCCTTCCTTTGCAACACCATTCCGATCTGACGCTGTTCATTAGCCTCGCCAGCCTTGTTGACGAGATGTTTGTAGATTTCGAGCGCTTGTTTGTGGGCGACCAGAGCGTTGTCAAGCTGATCGAAGGCAGTTTCTATTTCTCCCCGCTTCGACAAAACAGTCGCGGTTATTTGGTCATTTCGGAGTTGCTTTGCCAGCTTAGCCGCACGTTCAATCGAATCGTACGCCTCCTTCTGATCTCGCTTTCGCACACAAAAGTCAGCTTGTGCCAAATCGCATTCGATTTCGTGGCTAGTATCGGAGAGGGAGTTGTAGAGAGCACGGCATTGCTGAAGATGGGAAAGAGCCAAATCCGAATGCTGTTGGAAAGACTTCGCAAGTAGCTGTCGGCCGATGTTGTAGTGAAGCTCGGCTGCTGAGGCGTTTTCGTGCGCCTTTTGAAGTAAGGCCAATGCATTATCCCACTGCTCGATTGCCTTACCGATCTCGCCCTCATTCACATAGATCGTTGCCAGCAAAATCCTGTGCAGCGCTACGTCGGGTTCGAGCTCGATCAACTTCTGCGCACTCTCCTGTGCCTCCCCGGGACTCTCGGATGCCAAAATTGTCGCAGTCATCTGCTCGGCATACTTGAGAACGCCTGACTGTTCGTCCTTCACGCGTTTTGCTTGGGCGAGGCAATCACGCGCCTTAGCTGAGGCAAGATCCGGCTTGTTTGCCATTGCGGCAACGCTTGCGTAAGTACAGACAGCCAAGACGTCCGCTACAAATGGCGCCCTATCCGGAGTAAACGAGATAAGGCCTGCCATTCCTTGTCCAAACGCCAAGGCCCGGTTGATGTTCTTGCGCTGAAGGTAGTAACGCATCAGAGCGTCAAACCCAATCCGCAATGCAATCCCGGCGGCAGGACCCGTGTCGTTCAGACTTGCCTCTAATGCGTCAGCCCCGGTTTGGTCAGCAATTAGCTTGAATGGAATCTCGCCCAGCCGTTGCAGAGCGAGCGAGCTGCCAACAGATTTGTCAGTCGATTTGCCCCAGGCCCTTTCCAAATTGTCGAATGTGTTAATAAGTTCACACAGCAGCAACGCGCTTGCGAGTTTGTTGTCTTTAAGCAGTCGTTCGGCCTCGCCGCGAATCTGCATTACATCGATAATCAGTTTCGCGCGCGAGTAAAGGACGTCGCGGCTCTTATCGTCGGCTGGATCGACTTGCAACATCGCTTTTTCGATCACCAGCAGCTCGTTCACAGGTTGCTTGAGTTCTTGGTACAGGAGTGCCTCAGCGAAATAAAGAGATACGAGATCCTTCTGCAAAGCGTTTGCATTTATGGTTTTGTCAGCGTACAGCAGCGACACTAACGATTCGGCACCGACGAAAGCCCGCTCTGCGTCTTTGTATCGATGAAGCTGAAAAAGGCTACGACCCGCTCCGCCATGGGCAGTAAACAAAAAAACGGCTGACTTCTCCTTTTCGGACGATGCTTCGAGTTGCCTCCACGCCGCCAACGCTTCTTCATGTCTTGCGTTCTTGTTGAGGAGGACGCCGAGAGGCAAAAGGACCGTGTTTAGCCGTTGGCCGTAATGGAGCTTACTCCAGAGTTCGGCCGCATCTTGAAAGTAGCGAATGGCTTCGTCTTCCCTGTTTAACACCTGATCTGCTCGTGCAACCTCCTCGGCAGCTGCAGCTGCCACAGCGTCCATGTGCAGATTGCGGGCAAAGGAGAGCAACGTCGAAAAGGTCGTGAGTGCTTGCTGGTTCTGTCCTGCCGCCTTGTAAGCTTCTCCTAGTCCAGCCAGGAGAAGGGAGCGACAAAGAGGCAACTCGGCAAACTTCTTGAGCACGGGCAAGTTCACTACGGTGCCATTGCGCTCGACATCACCGCTCATCGTGCGTTGGAGCAATTCTGTAGCCTTGTCGAGATGCTTGTCTGCCGTGTAGGCATTACCGAGGCCGTAAACAGCGACGACCAGAACCATATAGTTCTCCCGCCGGATTGCCTCATCCCTAGCGAACTCTAGCTCCGCAATTACTTCGGCATTGGTGCTCTTGCCCGCGTGTATCTGGGCTGCATAGACGAGATGCAGAGGTAGAAAATCGAAATCGCTCTGCCTGTCGATTGAGACGGCTTCGTCTATTGCGGATTGAGCTTCTGCCAGCTTGCCTGTATTCACCTGAAGACTAGCGAGCGCCCCCAATATCCTAGCTTTCATGTACAAATTCTTGCTTCGGACAGCAGTATCAAGCGCTTGTTGCTCGAGTTGAATGGCTTCTGCGAGGCGGCCTTGCATGTTGGATTGCTGAGCGAGTGAATCCAAGACGCTGGCTTCGACGACAAGATTGTTGCTTGAGCGTGCATCCTCCAACGCTTTTTGTGCGACAGCGCGTGCCTTCTCAAGATCGCCAGCAACAAGACTCGTACTGACCATCGCCTCTTCGGCGATCGCCATATCGGCAACAAGTTTCTTCGCAGATGCCACCCGGGTCGCTTCCTCTACAGCCAGAATTGCCTGTTGGAAGTCGCCTTTGTTGGCGTCTACCTGGGCTTGTTCCAACAATCTGCGGACCTCGGGGTCACTAGCCTTGAGCTCTGGAGGGATGTAGCGCGGCTTGCGTGTATCTTCCCCAGCGGCGAGTGCAACGAGGAACAGAACAAAACAGAACAGGCGTCTTGCTGCTCTGAATCTCTTCGGCCTTAGGCGGGTGTACTTGGACGGAGCACTTCGATCCATGACTCATGCTCGCAGCGAGGAACGATCGACACGTAACGGCCGGCTCTGCTGGCGCATTTTGCTACATGCCCAATGCCGGGGCAAATACATTTCTGCGCGCAAGCCGAGCCGCAGCCTATGACGGTCGCCAGAACGAGCCAGTAGACGTGAGGCCGCCGCCAAACCGTATGAGTGAGGCGCCATCTACGTGCAGTTAGAAGTCACGCAGGCGCTGGCCGATCAGGACTTCGTTCGTGCCGACGAACTGCAGGCCGCGATTTCCAACCGGTGAGCGGTGGCCGAGCGGAGGACGCAGCAAGATTCTCCAAACTTACCTCCACTCGCCTTGCAGAACGAACGCAGCCCAGAAGAATGGATCACGCCACGTTTCCTGCTTCCACATCTCGATCTGGGCCTGCCGTAAGGCGGCCGCCGGCCGCAAGCGCCGGCTGCCCAGCATTCCCTCGTAGAAACGCCGCATCTCCTCCGCGGCAGCCTGGTCATTGATGCTCCAGAAGCTCACCACCACGCGTGGCGCTCCGGCGTACATGAAACCTCGCGCCAGGCCGATCAACCCTTCGCCTCGCACTTCCTTGCCCAAGCCGGTTTCGCAGGCACTGAGCACAACCAGACCGGCGTTCAGCTTCAGATTGAAGAGATCGTTCAGCCGGAGGAATCCGTCCTCCGGGTTGCCATTCTTGTCGAAGAGCGACAAAACCACACCTGATAACTCCGGATGCGCGTCATTCACGACGCCGTGCGTCGCGAAGTGAATGATCTGGTACTGCCCCAGTTCAGGAGAGGTCGCAGCCGATCTGTTGGCAGCGAAATCGAGCGCAGCGAACCGCGATTGCGGTGGCGCCAGGCGGAGGATGGCCTCCGCCTCTTTGCGGGTGAAGGGAAGCCGTTCCAGGCCGATTCCTCGCGAAATCCCGGTCGCCACGTCTCGCGTGGCGGCGGCCGGGGGGACACGGTCCTCCGGCGAACGGAGCGGTGCGGCTTGCCTCACGGTTTCCCCGCTCGAGGAGTTCGCTGCGATGCGGTCATCCTCGCGCTCGAACACTGGATCGGCCAGCACCGCGAGTTTCTTGGGGGCCGGATGGCGGCCGCCCACGCCTCTTCGCAGGAAAGCCAGAGTCGAGGCAGAGGGAACATTGACGATCTCGTGCGCGACGATCAATGGTTCATACGGTGCTGACGCGCCGGGGTCCCAGCCCGGCGGCGGCAGCGCTGCAAACGGCACAACCTGCAAAGCGCCGTCGCTCGCGATCAGGAGGCGCTTGGTCCCAAGCTGGCTTTGCACCGGCCCCAGGACCATCCGGCTCAGCGAGGAGGCGATCCTCTGATGGTCGTCGGCAGCGGATGGGCGCCGGCCGACGATGGTTCGATACAGACGCACCGACAGGGTTTCGATCTCGCCGCGCGCGGGTAGCTCAAAGCTGGCCAACCCCGACGGCGTCACGGCCCACAAGTAGCTGCGTTGGCTGCCCAGCGCATACTCCAGGAGCAACGTGTCGGCATCCAGCACTTCTTTCTGGATGGTCGCGAGATCCACCGGCCGGGACTGGGTGAGTGCAGCGTAACGAGGGCTGTTCGCGCGGATCTTTGCTTCCACCTGCTGGTACTCGGTGCGGAGCGCTTCCAGCTCCTGCTGAAGTTGCTGCGCCTGCTCGCCAGCGTCGCCGCTGCTCAGCAGCCGGATCTCCGCGCTCTGCTTTTCCTCCAGGAGCTGACTGAGTTGACGCCCGCGCTGCAGCAACTCGGGCGCAACTCCCTGGCGAAGGTCGACTCCAGCCTCGCTGAGAAGGTCCAGCAGGCCCCGCGCTTTTGCCCGCTCATGCGCTTCCAGCGCCTGGGCGTCATATCCCTTTTCTGGATGCTGCCGGTGCAACTGCATCAGCAGATCGATGTACAGCTCGTAGGCTTGCTGTGCGGTCGCGAAGTACGAAGTGCGCAGTTCGCGGCTGGCAATCCGCGCCCGCTGCGACTCGACGATCGCCAGCGAAGCCTCGATGTGATCGCGAGCCGGCGCCAGCTCGGCCAGGTCTCGTTCGGCCTTCGCCATCCAGAACAGCGTTTGCGACTCTCCGACAGGATCGTGCACTGCACGGCGAAGCTCCAGGGCCTGCCGATAGTAGCCAAGGGCGGTCTCGGGCTGCTGCAGTCCAGCATAGGCATTGCCCACGGCGTTCAGCGCCTGTGCGTTCGAGCGGCGGTCGCCGACCGCTTGCCGGATCTCCAGGACTTGCTGGTAGAGACTGAGCGCCTGCTGGGTCTGTCCCTGCACGTCGTAAACTCCCGCCAGTGCGTAGAGTGCGCGAGCCTCTCCCATGCGATCGCCTTTGGCGCGATGGAGTGGAACCTCACGGGTGAAACACTCGAGCGCCCTGTCGTTCCGCCCCAGAGACTGGTAAGTGACCCCGAGACGATAGAGAGCCTCGGGATCCGCCTGCCCGCTGTCGGCGGACGGCATCAGCTTGAACGCCTGGTCGGAATAGCTCAAGGCCCGGCGGTCGTCACCCAAAGCACCATAGACGCTGCTGATCCCGACCAGCGCGGCAGTTTCGAGCCCGGGTTCGTGCAACGTCCGAGCCAGCGCCAGCGCCTGCTGATCGAAGTCCAACGACTTCTCCTGCTCTCCTGCCTCGAAATGGACGATGCCAAGACGAAGCAGCACCGTCGCCTCCATGAGGCGGTCACCGAGCGCGCGAAACACAGCCAGCGCGGCCTTCAGGTCGGCGAGTGATTGCGCATACTCGCCCCCAGCTTCGTAAAGTATGCCCCGGCCGACCAGGGCCGTGGCCTCCTTGGGCTGATCTCCGGCGGCGTGAAGGGCGGGGATGGCCTGTCCGTAGTATTCGCGGGCCTTCGTGTCGTCCCCCAGTGCCGCATACGCTTCCGCCAGGTTGAATAGCGTGCGGGCCTCCCATGGTTGATCGCCGAGACCGCGGTACAAAGGCAGCGCCTGCAGATAGTGACCGATGGCAGCCTGCTTCTGATTCAGCAGATCGTTCAGGATCCCCAGCAGGTAGAGGGTGGACGCTTGTTTCGCGCGGTCGCCGAGTGCGCGCCACAGGGGAAGCGCCTGCCCGAAGTACTCCGATGCCTTCTGCTTGTCGCCGCCGGCGACCGAGACACGGCCGAGCCCCATCAGCGTCGAAGCTTCGCACTGGATGTTGGCCAAGGTGCGACAGAGCGCCAACGCCTGCTGGTAGGTGTCCACCGCCGGCTTCGATTCCAGTGAGGATTCGTAGGCGCTGCCCAGCATCAGGAGGACGCTGGCTTCATCGGTACGATTGCCGATGCTGCGGACCAAGGCCAATGCCTGGCGCAGGTGTTCGGCTGCGCTCGCTTTGTCTCCGAGGGTGAGATAGGTGGAACCGAGGCCCACATGCAATTCAGCTTCCTTAACGCGGTCTCCCAGCTCCCGGTACAGCGCGAGCGCTTCCTCACCCTTCGCGACGGCTTGGCGGATCGATTCCGGGGTCTTCTGCGCGTACAACCGCATCGCTTCCGCGTAAGCCTGGTCTGCAGTGGCGCGGCGGTCCTGTCCTGGGGCTGGCGCTGTACTGCTCTGGCCGGCAAGCGCGGGTTGCGCAGCGTTGAGGATCACTGCAAGGGCGGCGGTCAACACCAGGCGCCGAAACATTGCCAGCTCCCCTCCAGATCAGTATGGCGGCAGCATGCGCCTGACTCCGTGCGCCAGGACGATTGCGGTGAAGAACGCGCTTCGCCGAGGGCCGTGCAGACCCTTAGGATACCACTGCGCGTCGCTGGTCCGTTGCCCCGTGCTCGCCTCCTAGCTGGAAGCAATGCGCAGCACACAGCAATCGCTGGATGTCGGAATCAGCCCGTCTCACCACTTGACCCGCGAAAGCTGTCGAGCCTGGAGCCGCCGATCGGTTGACACAGCCGCCCCACAGACGTAAGAGACTGACAGCTTGAGATCTCTGTTAAGAATAGCCACGTTGATAGCGGTTTGCGCGGCCATGGGCGCACAGGCGCAAGAGGTGCGCGTGCCGAGTGGCGGGGTCATAGGGTTACCCTCGCCCACGTCGCCCCGCCCGCGCGTCTACGGCGGGCCGATGTACTTCGAACTCACCGGGACGTGCTCGTCCGGGGTGCAGCCCACGACGGCGGTCGTCGTGGGAGGGGTCGCAGCGGAAGGACTGAAGCCCGTCGAGGTCGCGCAGCAACTCGACAAACAGCTCGACCTGATCCGCAACTACGTGGAATCGAACCACGGCCATTTGCTGTTATTCGAGCGCATCCGAACATTGAAGAGTCCCCCGCCGAACAGAACCATAAGCGAACAACCCTATGAGGTGATACAGCGGTTGCAGGCAGAATTCCCCGCCGATGCCCCGATGGACACCCATCTGCAACGGATGATCGAACTCGGGCTGGACCGATTTGGCGACAACGTGTTGAACGCCAACAACTCGCGCCGCGAGGTCGTAGTCCGATTCCGCGTAGCGGATTTGGAAACGAAAGTCCGGGACTTGCAGCACGCTTGCACCGTGAACGCCTGGAAGCAGTGGTGCGCAGTGTCGCCCGGGAAAGAGCTCTGCACCACGGACCAGCCCCCGCCGGAACTGCAATTGCAGACCTTCAACGTGCGCTCGGCCGAGACCGTGCTGATACCGAATGACGGCGCCAACCGCTGGCGGATCGATTACGGGCGCAACCCGCATTTCGTCGAGCCGCCGGACCTGCTAGGGAATCTCCCGATGCACCTCGACGGCGGCATCGTCCTGACTTACTCCCGCGCAGCGGAAGAGAAGCCTTGACGGCAGGCGGTATGGTGCGCTCCCGCCATGTATGGTTCCTTCTCACCGTCATTCCGTCCCTCTCGTGCGCGCTTTACGCAGTTCCGCAGCGCCAGACGGTGCAGCAACGCCTGCTGCGCACTGTGCAAATCGGCGCTCCGCAAGGGATCGGGGTTCCTGAGATCAAGAGGCTTGCGGAAGACTCCAACGCCCAGTACAGCACTGCGATCCTGGCCCGCTCCGCTCTGCTGGTGCTCCAGCAGGACGAAGCGCGGCTGGTCCCGTACGAGGAACTGTTCGACAGCGCGCTGAACAACCTGGCCCCCGACAGCAACGCGTTCCCGCCGCCTCCCGGACTGCCCGATTTCCGCGGCAAGGAGACGGTGCTCACCATGGTCTACGCCATGGTCATGAGCGGGAACCAGGAGCGCGTTACCGACCTGCTGGAAAAGCACCTGCTGACGGGAAGCAAGTACAAGCAAGCCGTCGTACTGTCGGCGCTGCGCAATATCGGCACGCCGCGCGCCATCGGGCTGATCCAGAGGTACGCAGAACGCGGGCAGGAGAGCAACCTGGCCCAGACCGCGCTGGCCGACGAAGACTATCCCGTGCTCTTCGAGCTTCACGACCGGTGGAGCATGGTGCCTCCGCCGCAGCGGACGCGCGAGCACCTGCGCCAGATCGTGGAGAGCGGGTGCGACCAGCGCACCGCGATGGCCTCCTACTGGCTCGGATTCTTCAGCCGCAATCCGGACCCTAATAAGGAAGAGGCGGAACTGGATGCGCTCCAGGCGATCCTGCGCAAGATCTCGCCCACGTGCGAGATGATGGAACACGTGATCGCGCTGAAAGCGATCGGCCTGCGGACGCGGGCGACCGTGAGCTACTGGACGCACCTTGCGCGGCAGACCAAAAACGCCTGGGAGCGCCACCAGGTGATGATCAACGCCTGGGGACGCTGGGGCCGGAAGTTTGCGCCCGCCGCTCTCGAGCTTCTCAAGAGCGAGCCGGCCCAGTACGTGCAATGGGAGCTGCTCAACGGCAACCTGCAGACGCGGCAGGACCATGTGTACCGCGACCTCTGGGACATCTGGCTGCCGGTGAACGTGCTGGTGCTGATGGAATTCCCGGAAAGCGGCGGACATCCGTCCAAGCCCGGCATGAGCCGGGAAGACGTCAACGATCTGTTGAGCTGGCTCGAGTCCGGCGCGCGGCCCAGGGACGCGTGGGTCTCGAACCACATGCTGTACAACCTGGCCGGGCTGGTCTCCGGCGACGACACGCGGCGCCTGCTCAGGATCTTCAACGCTCATCCCCAGCGCAACAAGAACTGGTGGATCATCGCCAGCCTGCATGACCCGGACGCGCTGCCGCTGCTGGAGTATTGGAGCAGCTTGCCGGCGCCGCAGGACCAGGCTGACATGCTCAAGGGGCGGGTCAAGTTTTTCCAGGGTCGGATGCGGTCCCACCCATCGCGGGCCGCGGCGTGCTGCCAGGCCACCGAGGCTTGCCTGCGGGAGCAATTGGATCGCGTCGAGCCGTCCACCGCGGAGCTCCACTCGGACGAAGAAGCGCGCCGCTGGCTGGCTCGCGGTGGGGCGTCCGCCGGCGAATTCACCATCCACTACACCGATCCGTTGAAACGCTCCGCGGTCGTCCGCAGCAAGGACGGTCGCGAACAGCGCTGGGAGTACCTTTACGACTGCTGGCGCAATACGGAACCAAACCCGAAGAGCGATGCCGCGAACGGTCGCTGAGTTTCGGCCGCCTGGAGGATCGGGAAGGAAGGCAGAGTAATCTAGGGCGATGTCTGGACGCCCACCCTTCCGAGGAGGCAGTACTGTGTGCGCTTTCGCGGCTAAGTGGGCGAAAGATCGGGCACAGCGCAGAAACACCGGCGTTGCCGGAGCGCACGGAATCTCTGCAAGTGAATAAGCCGCTAAAGGAAAAATGGCGCGCCCGGAGAGATTCGAACTCCCGACCTATTGCTCCGGAGGCAATCGCTCTATCCAGCTGAGCTACGGGCGCGCTCCGAGGAAGCAGCCCTATTCTAGCAAAGCATAGCCGGAGGCGGCTGTGCCGAGCTAGCTCAACCTCGAAGGTGCAATACAGGTGTAACTCTGGAGCCGGTGTGCCGCTCTGTATTGCAGGGGGGGTTCCGTTTCGGCTTCGGATTGGCCCCAGGTCGTGATAGGCTCTCTCGCCACCGACCGGCTGTGGGGGCAATCCGGTAGCCGGTGCGGCGCGTACATCGGATAGCCGTTGCCGGGATCGCCGGCAGAGCCCAGTTCCAGCAGCCCAACCGTCGGGCCCGAGGCGATGGCCAAGATCCTCAACAGGAGAGTACAAATGAAGAAGTTGCTTGTGGTTCTGGCGCTTGTCCTCGCGGTTTCTATGCTTTCGTTCGCCTACAGCGGCAAGGCGACGAGCGGAAGCTGGACCGGCTGGATCAGTGACTCGAAATGCGGCGCCAAGCTCATAGCCGGTTGCACACAGAAGTGCATCGACGCCGGGGAGAAGGCCGTCTTCGTCAGCGACAAAGACAAGACGGTGTATCCCATCGCGAACCAGGATTCGGTCAAGGGCCATGCCGGCCACCATGTCACGGTGAAGGGCAGCATGGACAACAACACACTGACCGTTTCCGGCGTCACCATGGAAAAAGATCAGACGATGAAATGACGCGGCCGCTAGCGGCCGTGCGATCCTCCAGCGCAGGGTGTAAACCCTGCGCTCATTTTTTGTCCGGCGGTAGAATGTAAAGCAAGGTCGTGAGCTGCGAAGTAACGGGATCAGTGGCCTGAGGCTCCGGTTGGGACAATGGGAGGTCTAGGGATGTGCAATTGGAAGCGGGCAGTGGTTCTGGGATCGCTGGGCGCGGGAGCGGTAATGGCGGTGACCGGGCGGCGCGCGGCCGGCGCCGTCCTGGCCGGGGTGGGATTGGCGGTGCTGGCTTCGGAGCATGCTGAGAAACTGGAACAAGTGTGGGAGCGCGCGCCCGAGTACGTGCACAAGACCACCCAGGTCCTGAACCTGGTGTCCGGGTTCCTGGAGCGGCTCTCGGAGTATCAGCAGCGGCGGATCGATTCTTCCTACGTGGTATGAACCCGAGACTCACGCGACGGCGAACGCTCGGCTCCCCGCCCCTTCTATCATTCGACGCCCAGCTTCTTCCGGGCTTCCGGGCTGATCCGTTCCGGTCCCCAGGGCGGACTCCACACGACGTTTACGGTAGCGGCGCGCACGCCCGGCAACTGCTCGAGTCGCTGCTTGACCTGCTGGCTGATATAGCCGGAAGAGGGACAGCCGGGGGCGGTGAGCGTCATGTCCACTTCCACCGTGTCGCCGGTGCCGGCCTCGGGGGGCACGGGGTCGATGCGCACCGCGTAGATCAGCCCCAGGTCTACGATGTTGACCGGGATCTCGGGGTCGTAACATTCGCGCAGCGCTTCCATCACGGATTCTTGCGTGATCGGCAGGCCTTGCCTCCGTCTCCCGAAGCTGTAGATGAGGGAAATCACCCGTGGTTGCAGCCGCGCCCCCGCGCGCAGGGGCGGCCGGCAGGCCAGGAGTCACTTCACCGGCGCGGACTGGGCGGTCGCGGGCTTGTCTGCTTCGCCGCGGATCTTGCCCGTCTCATCCGCGAAAAAGGCGCGGTGCTCGGCGTCGAACTGCTTGGGGGCGAGCCCCAGGGTGAACCCCTCCGTCGTGCCTTTGAAGTGGACGGTATATTCCCCGCGGTCGGTGCCGGTCATGCGCCGGGTGAAGGAGCCGGAATGCACCAGGGACGCGAGCGAGGAGGCGTACCCGCCGTGCTTTTTCTTGTACTCGCGCTGTGCGCCCAGCACCGTGCGCATGTAGCCGAGCGCTGCCGCTTCCGCGTTGGAATGTGCGGGATCGCCGGGAAACTTGGGCGTATATGTCGTTTGCGCCGTGGCTGCCCACGCCGCCAGGAGTACCATCAAGATCAGCCGTCTCATTTCTGCCCCCCGATGGTGCTAGTACCTTAGGACAATGTCCTTTAGACCCTTGGCCACTTTGCGCCGAGTCGAAAGAACGATATGCTACGCGCAAATTTCAGGACGTGCCCATGAAACCGGCTGCAACAAGAAAACCCGCCATCCGCATCGCCGTCGTGGAAAGTGATCCGTTGCGCTTCGTCGGCTTCCGCGCCCTGTTCGATTCCGAGCCGGAATTCGAGCTAGTGTCGGCGTCCATCGCTGAGCTGACCGGACGCGAGAACATCGACCTGGTCCTGCTGGGAAGCCGTGCCGGGCATAACCTGTTCGACACGATGGCCAGCCTCAAAGCCATCCGCCCCGACCTGCGCATCATCGTGACCGGCGCGGGTGCCGACGACGAAACCATTCTCAAGGCGCTGGCCGCGGGCGCCAAGGGCTACGTGGACGAAGCCGCCACCCCGCAGGAATTCGTGCAGGCCATCCGCATCGTGAACCAGGGGTCGGTCTGGGCGCCGCGCCGCGTGCTGTCCATCTTCATCGAGCGCGTCACCTCATCGCCGGGGCGCATTTTTCCGGCGGGCCGCGTCACCTTCACCGACCGTGAGAAAGAGGTTCTGGAACTGCTGGTCGCCGGCCGCTCCAACAAGGAGATCGGGGCCGCCCTCGGCATCGAAGAGCGGACAGTCAAGGCGCACGTGGCCAAGCTCATGCGTAAGGTCGGGGTGCAGAACCGCATCGCCTTGTCGGTCCACGCCATCACCCACTCGATGGTAACGGCGAAATAGTCATACTGGCCGATCAGGCGGGTAACCTCCGCAGGTACATGTCCGGATTGCCCTGCCGGGCCGCGACTTCGGTGACATTGCCTGCCCCGGCCAGCGGGCAGATACTCGTTCCACCTACCACAGAACCTGGGAGACAAGGGTTGGGGTCGCCAATGAGGGTCGTCGGCTCCAACCCTTAATCTTTTCCCGAAATCCTTCCTGGGTACCAATTCCGCCACTAGGCCAGGTAACCAGCTGCCGCTTGTCTGCCTCCAATGTGGATGGGAATCCTGATAGGGTGATCTAATCCGAAAGGGGTCGAAATGAAGAAATTCTTAAGTGTGTTGTTGCTGTTTCTAATCACCAGCACCGCATTCGCTGCCGGCAACCGGGAGAAGGTCGTCGAGCGGCTTGATGCTGCGGCCACCATCATGGACGAGATCATGGCTGCCCCCGACAAGGGCATCCCGGAGGAGATTCTAGGCTCGGCCGAGTGTGTGGCCATCGTGCCTTCATTCCTGAAGGGCGGGTTTGTCGTCGGAGGCGCCTACGGCAAGGGGGTTGCGACTTGCCGCACGCCGGACGGCTGGAGCGCGCCGGCCTTCTTCCGAATGGAGGGCGGCAGCTTCGGACTGCAGATTGGCGGCGAGGCCGTGGACCTGGTAATGCTCATCATGAACGAGCATGGGATGCGTAGCCTGATGTCCAGCAAATTCCAGTTGGGGGCCGACGCCGCTGCCGCCGCCGGACCGGTGGGACGCCATGCCGAAGGCTCGACTGACTGGAAACTGCGCGCGGAAGTGCTCACCTATTCGCGCTCGCGCGGCCTGTTCGCCGGCATCTCGCTCAAGGGCAACACCCTGCGTCAGGACAAGGATGATACGCGCGCCTTCTACGGACGCATGGTGCCTTTCCGCACCAGCCTGGCGGGCCAGATCGCCGCCCCCGCGGACGCGCACACATTCCTGGCGGCGGTGGCGAAATACGCGCTGCGCGCTTCGGGTAAGGGACCGGCTCAGCCCGCGCCAAAACCGCAGAACACACAACCGGCCACCCAGCCTCCGGTCGAGGCAAAGCCGAACTAGCGCCCCTGGGCCGCCAGACAAACGGGCTTCAGCCCGTAGTTTGTATCCGCTTCAGGGCCGAGACCCGAGCCTTCTACTGACTCAGTGCGTGTGCTCGTGTTTATGTTCCTGCGGCTGCGATTCCTGTTTGCCGGAGGGCGCAGCACCGTGCTCGGCGTGCTCGTGCTCCTCGTTGGCTTCCTTGTAGACCCCGGGAATGCCCAGGCTCCCCGGCGCAGGCAGGTGGCGGATGTAGCGCACCGCCAGCCACATCTCCTGGTCGTCGAGGATGCCATTCCACGCCGGCATGCCGGACGGTCCGATGCCGTTCTGGATGATCCACTTCAACTGCCCGTCACTGTAGTCCTGCACGTCCTTGGAGGAGAGATCCGGGATGGGCGGGTCCATCTTCATCGCAAAAGGGACGCCGGTGGCGTGCCCATCCAGACCGTGGCAGATCATGCAGTGGTGCTGGAAGTGCTCTCCGCCTTCCTTGACGCTGTCAGGCGTGTCGGGCGTCGGGTTCTTCCAATCCTTGCCGCCGATGGTGATGTTTTGCTTCACCTGTTTGGCGACGGCGCTCTCGAAGTTGCCCGGGCCGCTCGCCTTGCAGCCGGCGATCGAGGTCATTACCGCCAGGGAAATCGCTGCCAGGAATCGCTTCATCCACGCTCTCCATCCGCGAAGTGCCGCACATTCTAAATGGAGTCGATCCGCAGCGGGAAGTTGCATCGGTTTGACAAGGATTTTTCGCCGGTGCTACCGTCGCCCTTTCCCTCAAAATGCGACACAAGCTCGAGTACGCGCCCGTGTGGCTGCTGGTGAAGATGCTGGGCGTGCTGCCTCGTCCCCTATCCCGCGCCGCCGGCATCGTTCTCGCCCATCTCGTGTATTGGGTGCACTCGCGCCTGCGCCGCGTCGGCATGCGCAATCTGGAGATCGCTTTCCCGGAGAAAACACTGGCCGAGCGCCGGCGTATCCTGCGAGGCACCTTCACCACCCTCGGCCGGCAACTCGCCGAATTCTGCCTGTTTCCGCGCTACACGAGAGACAACGCGTCACAGGTCATTCTTTACGACGGTTTCGAGAATTTCGAGGCGCCGCATCGCCGCGGCAAGGGAGTCATCTTCCTGACTGCGCACTTCGGCGGATGGGAACTGGGCTCTTTCTTCCACTCGCTCTGCGGCCATCCGCTGTACATCGTGGTCCGCCCGCTCGACAACCCGTACCTCAATGCGCTCGTCGATCGCTACCGTACGCTGCACGGAGCGATGAGCTTCGGCAAGCAGGATTTCGCCCGCGGCCTGATCGCCGCCATGCGAGCCGGCGAGTCGGTGGGCATCCTGATGGACCAGAACGTGATGCCCGACGCCGGCGTGTTCGTGGACTATTTCGGCAAACTCGCGTGCACGGCCGCAGGGCCGGCCCGCGTAGCCCTGCGCACCGACGCCGCCGTGGTGCCAGGCTTTACTGTCTGGGACGCGCAGATCGGCCGCTACCGCTTGCGCTTCGACCCCGCGCTCAATCTGGTTCGCACCGGCGACGACGAAGCTGACGCCATCGCCAACACTGCCATGTTCACCAAGGTCATCGAGGACTACGCGCGCAAGTACCCCGAGCAATGGCTGTGGGTGCACCGCCGCTGGAAGACGCGCCCGGAAGGCGGACCGCCCGTCTACTAAGTCGCCACTAGGTACTCCGCACGCGGAACTTGATACCATCGGCACGCTATGAAGCACTCCTTGAGAACCCTAGCGGAAGCTGTCGGGGCGCGCGTCGTCGGCGACCCCAAACTTGAGATCCAGGGCATCGCGAGCATCGAATCGGCGACGTCCGGCGATATCGTGTTCGCGGACGACCAGGACCGCTTCCAGCGGGCCCTGGCGTCGAAGGCGGGAGCGGTTATCGCAGGCGAATTCGCCGCGGCCGCGCGCAGCGAGAAGCCCTTGCTGATCGGACGCCAGCCGCGCATCGTGTTCTCGCGCGTGGCCGCGGTCATCCAGCCGCGTCGGCGCCCCGAGCCTGGCATCCACTCGACGGCCATCGTCCACGACCTGCACGCCATCGGCAAACTGGTGCGCGTCGGGCCGCACGTGGTGATCAACGAGAACAGCACGGTGGGCGAGCGCACCAGCATCGCCGCCGGGACCTACATCGGCGCCAACGTGAAGATCGGCGCCGACACCCACCTCGGAGCCAACGTGACGGTCTACTCTGGCACGACCATCGGCGTGCGCTGCGTCATCCACGCCGGGGCGGTGCTGGGTAGCGACGGCTTCGGATACGTGCGCAACCAGGAGACCGGCCGCTACGAGAAGTTTCCACAGGTGGGCACGCTCATCATCGGCGACGACGTGGAGATCGGCGCCAACGCCACCATCGACCGCGGCGCGCTCGACTCCACCGTGATCGGCAACGGCGTGAAGATCGACAACCTGGTGCACGTGGCGCACAATGTGATCATCGGTGAGAACGTCGTCATCGCCGCCCAGACCGGCATCTCCGGCAGCTCCACCATCGAGAAGGACGTGGTCATCGCGGGGCAGGTGGGCATCGCCGACCACGTGCGCATCGAGGAAGGAGCCGTCCTGGGTGCACAGTGCGGCATCCCATCGAAGAAGGTGATCCGCGGCAAGGGCGAGGCGTTCTGGGGGACTCCGGCGCGGCCCATCCGCGGTTACCTGAAGGAACTGGCGGCGCTGGCCCGTCTGGCGAAGAAGGAACCCTGATGGCCATCGTGGTCGTCGGCGGACACTCCCGCAGCGTGGGCAAGACCAGCGTGGTGGCGGGTCTGATCGCCGCTCTTCCCGAACTCCACTGGACGGCGGTCAAGATCACGCAGTTCGGACATGGGATCTGCGCCAACGGCTCGGATTGCGACTGCGCCAGTGACGTCCATACCCATCTCATCGCAGAGGAGCGTGACCGTTCGGGAGAGAGCGACAGTTCGCGCTTCCTGGTAGCGGGGGCGGAGCGGTCGCTGTGGGTGCGAACGAAACAGGGCATGCTGGCCGAAGCCATGCCCGACCTGCGCGCGCGCCTGGCGCACGCCGCCCACGTCATCATCGAATCCAACAGCGTGATGAAGTTCCTCCGCCCTGACCTCTATCTCACCGTGCTCGATTTCGGTACGAAGGACTTCAAGGACACCGCCCGGCGGTATCTCGACCTCGCCTCGGCGGTGATCCTGAACGAAACCGCGGGCCACACTCCTGACTGGGACAACGTCTCCCTCAAGTTGATCCGCGGCAAGCCGGTCTTCCGCATCCACCCGCCGGAATACGTCACGCCACAGATCGTGGGATTCGTGCGCGAGAGAATGGGATTGCTGGCCGCGGCGCCGGACTAGCCGACCTGGTACAGGCGTTCGCCGGGCTTGACCTCGACCTCCAGCTCCACCTTCCCGTACTGGCTGTAGTAGCTCAAGGTGCGCCGGTAGCAGCGCTGATTTTCCAGGTCGAAGGCGATGCACGACTCGATGGGAAGGGAATAGATGTGGAGGCTGATGCAACCTGCCCTGGCCGGGTCTGTGTTCTCGATCTGGTGGATGGTCTGGAGCTTGTCTACCGTGGAGATATGGCCCTCGGCGTGACATCGCTCCGTGACGCAGCGGTCCAATTCGATGTGCGTGGCCCCGCCCAGACAGTCGATCCCGATCACGTTCTGGTTTTCCGGCGCGTTGCAATTCACGTACTTATAGTTGTGCACGGCGACTTCGCCCTGGGCGATCGCCATCCAGCCAAGCTGCCCGTTGTGGGTGTGCACGGCTGTCTTCTGTCCCGGCTTCCAGCATATGGTCATCACCTCGAAAAGCCGGTCGCGGTAGATCAGGTTACGCGTGTAGAAATCGTCCCGGTAGAAGGTAAACGGCCGGAGCGCTTCGGGGCTGAGCCGCGTGGCCTCCAGGTATTCGCGCACCGCTTCCTTGGTGATGAGGTGCTCCTCGAACTTCTTCAGTCCTTCGACCAGATCCTGGACTGTGGTGCGCAACGGGTGGGACATGTCGGAAGAGCATAGCCCTGACCTCGGGCGGTGACAAGGCCACGCACGGGGCGGGATGGCTTCCCGCCCAGGTGCGTGCCCCGGATCAGGAAGCCGCACATTCGAGGTGCCCTTTTCTCTGAGTACTGGATACTGAGTACCGAGTACTGCGTTACGGCGAAATGATCGGCGGGATGGGCGGCTTCTTGTCTTCACGCTCCGCCGGCGGGCGCGGCACCTCGAGCTCGCGCCGTTCCGGCAACGGCTGCCCGAACCGCTTCTCGCGTCCGACGGAGCTCAGGTCCTGAAGGATCTCCTCGCGGTCGCGGCCGTAGTCGCGCGCCAGGCGCGTTAGCGCCAGGGAAATGATGTCGGCGTGGTGGAGCTTCTCCAGCCCAGGCATGCGCGTAACGCTCAGCCAGAGGCGATGCGTGAGCTGGATGTCCTCCGGCTTCAGCGAAGGAGTGTGCGGTCCGATGGTGTAGGTTTCGGCCTTGCCCTCGGGGCGTACCACCTGGAAAATGAATTGACGCTTGGGCTCGGGCATCGCCTCCCACGCGCGGCCCAGATTGAAGGCTTGCTCTTGCGGCGTCATCTTCGAGGATAGCCCGGCCACAACGATGGAGGACTGTAGTTGCGTGGCAGTCTGCGCGACGGCCGACCACACGTCGCGCGCCGGCACCACCAGCAGCGAGATCTTCCTGCCGACGCTCTCCGCGACGGACACGGCGCGCGTGAACAACGTCTGTTCATACTCGCTGAAGATCTGCTCCATGGAGAGGTCGTACTCGGCGGCCCCGGGGCCGACCAGGCGCGCCTCCATCACCACCACGTCCTGTTCACTGGTATCCGTGCGCTGCAACATCCATTTCAAATGCAGGAGGGTGTTGTAGTCGCGGACCGTGACCAGAATGTTTCCCGGCCGCACGAACGCCGCCTCTTCCAGGAGGTTCTCGCGGCGCAGAAGTTGGAACTGCTCCTTCATCTGCGCCGCGGCATCGGCGAACCGCTTGCGATTGATTCGCTCTGACACGCTGAAAACCAGGAAGAATGCCGTCGCGAACACCAGGCCGGCCACCGTGGCGATCGACTTGGTGAAGAGGTTGACGATCGCCGTCGTCAACAGCACCAGGTGTACTGACGCCAGCCCCACCGGGATCTCGACGCCGCCGACCGTGAAGTTCGGCGGCACTTTCCAGCCCCGCACCCCGGCGTACTTGTAGCGCAGCACCAGCATCGACAGGCTGTTGAAGACGAAGCTCCAGATCAAGCCGAAGGCGTACGCCTCGCCCAGCACGTACACGTCGCCGCGGCTGGCGAAGATGGTGACCAGCTGGAAGGCGACCACGATATTGATGATGCGGTAGCTGGTGCCGTACTTTTTGTGCGGCTTGCGGAACCAGTCGGTGAGCACGCCGTCTTCCGACACCCGATTCAGCACGCCGTTGGAGCCGACGATGGAGGTGTTGATCGCTCCCGACAGCATCAGGAACCCGACCACCACCACGAAGGCGCGAAAGATCAGCTTCAGGACCTGCGGGCCCGCCTGATACATGGCCAGCCCGGCGATCAGGTTGTCGTTGTAGGTCTGGATCCGCGGCCCGTCGGGAATGAGCATCACCGCGAGCAGGGAGCAGAGTCCGGTGAAGACGAAGCTATAAATCGCGATGATGAGCGCCGTGCGCTTCAGGTTCTTCAGCTTGGGGTGGGCGATCTCGCGGTACACCTGGGCAAGCGTTTCCTCGCCGCTCATGGCCAGGATTGAGTGCCCGAAGGCCATCATGATTCCGAAGACGCCGAAGTATTTTGCCAGGTCGCCATGGTGCTTCAGGAAACCCAGCGATTCAGGGGTGAAGTGCAGGTTTTCCGGCCGGGGCAGCGGCGGCAGGGACCAGCCATGCGTGCTCAGGAGCGTGTAGGCCGACCAGCCCAGCAGCAAGACCACCATCACCGTGGTGATCTCCATCACCCGCATGGCCTTCTCGCTGGATTCCTCGATGCCCTTGATGTTCTGCCACCAGTAGTAGAGGGTGACGCCGGCGGCGAGCAGCACCGCCATGGCGTTCACGTTCACGTGCGGGGTGCCGCCAAAGAGGTTGTGCAGAGCGCGCGGCACCCAGCCGTGCGCCTCCATCGCCGCCAGGGTGGCGTTGACCAGGCCCGCAATGTACTGGCCCGCCGATACCCCCGACGTCGGTCCCGTCAGCACGTAGTCGAACATCAGCGCCGAGACGCTGACCTTTGCCAGAGTGCCGCCCAGCGCTTCCTTCACCACGCGGTACACGCCGCCGCGCACGAACATGGAGCAGCTCTCGACGTACACCGCGCGCACCGCGAACGAGAACAGCATGACCGCCAGCACGAACCAGGGAGCGGTCTTGCCCACCGCCTTCTCCGCGATGCCGGCGGCGTAGAACGCGGAGGAGCCCAGGTCGTTCAGGATGATGGCGGCGGCACGCCAGTAGGAGATGAAGGTGAGCATCACCGAGGTCGCGACCACGATGCGAACCCGGTTGGAGCCCGGCGCTAATGGCTGGAGGTTTGAGGACATTGACTTCGGCCGCCGCGTGCCTCGGCCGGCCGTTGCTCAGCTAAGACCTGGTCGGCTGCGTGGGCTGCGACTCCGGCTCCTCCTTGCGGTTGAAGATGGTTTCCACATCTTCAATGCCGGCGAGCAGGATCACCACCAGGGAGCCGAAGATGCCCACGATGAACAGGAACTCCAGTGCCTGGATCAAGCCTACAAGAACGACGTTCATGTGCCACCAGATCGGATGAGAACCCAGAATTCTAATACTTCGCCGCCACGGCTCGAAGAGTTATCCGGAGCGGCAGGGGGCGCTTTGCTACACTGACCCGCAGATGCGTGGGATCCGCAATCGGGCCTGGCTGCTGGCCGCCCTCTCGGGCGTCCTGCAGGTGCTCGTCTTCCCCCGGCCCGACCTCTCTTTCCTGTGCTGGATCTCACTGACGCCGCTGCTGGTCGCCATTCTCGCCGGCCAGCAGAAGAGACTGCGAATCATGGATCCCGGCGGGCGCGACCTCGGCGCCACCACTCCTGGCCAGGGCTTCCTGCTCGGATACCTCAGCGGCATCATCTGGTACGCGGGAAGCTGCTCCTGGGTTTTCGACGTCATGCACATCTATGGCGGGCTCTCGGTGCCGGTCGCCCTCGGCATTCTAATCCTGTACTGCCTCTATCTTGCTCTCTACCACGCCGCCTTCGGGCTCGTGCTGGCCATCCTTCTCCGCCGGTCCGGCGACAACCTGGGGCGCGTGCTGGCGCTCGTGCCTTGCTTGTGGGTGGCGGTGGAACTGGCCCGGACGCGCATCAGCGGCTTTTCCTGGGACGTGCTCGGCACCGCGCAGGTGGACAACATCCCGCTCACCGGCATTGCCACCGTCACCGGGGTGTACGGGCTCTCGTTCGGCATTGCGCTGGTCAACTCCGCCTTCGCTGCCGCATTCCTGCTGCCCCCGGTCCGGCGCCGCCTGATGTTGGTGGCCAGCGTGGCCGCCGCGGTGTCGCTCCAGGCAGGCGTGCTCGCCCTTCCGCCGGCTGAACCGACGACTCACACCGCCCGCCTGGTGCAGGCGAACGTGCCCATCCTGGAAGGCGGCGCCTGGTCCCTCCAATACTTCCAGAAAACGGTCAGCGAGCTCAGCGCGGTGAGCGAGCAGCCGGCGCCTTCGCCCCAACCTCCGCAGCCGCGCCTCATCGTCTGGCCGGAGTCGCCAACCCCGTTCTTCCTGAACGATCCGATGTTCCAGCACGCGATCATGGCCGTAGCCTCGGAGACCGGTTCCTATGTGTTGGTCGGGAGCATCGGAGTGCGCAGCAGCCCCGGGAGGCAGAGGCCGTCGGAATTGCTGAACTCCGCGGCGCTGATGTCCCCCGCCGGCCAATGGGTGGGGCGATATGACAAGGTGCACCTGGTGCCCTTCGGCGAGTACGTCCCGTTCAAATCGCTGCTGCGCTTCGCCCAGTCGCTCATGAAGGAGACGGGTGATTTTTCCCCCGGCACCGAGCGCACCGTGTTCACGCTCAACGGCCACAAGCTCGGGGTCTTCATCTGTTACGAGTCGGTCTTTCCGGACGAGATCCGCATCTTTGCCGCCCGCGGCGCGGAGGTCTTCCTCAACATTTCCAACGACGGCTGGTTCGGCGACACCGGCGCCCCCTATCAGCATCTGAACATGGCCCGGATGCGCGCCATCGAGAACCGGCGCTGGCTGCTGCGCGGTACTAACAGCGGCATCACCGGCGCCATCGATCCCTACGGACGCATGGTGACGCGCGCCCCCCGCCACGAGCGCATCGCCATCGACGTGCCCTACGCCTACCGCTCGGATACCACCTTCTACACCCGCCACGGCGACCTGTTCGCCTACCTGTGTGCGATAATCGTCATGGTGGCTCTGTTCGTCCGTATCCGCTTCCGTGCAGGGACGATTCGCACTTCTTAGCCACTCCAACTTGGTACTGAGTACCGGGTACTGGGTACTTCTTATATGGTTGAAGAACTCGAACGCGAATACTTCGCCGTTAAAGACAAGGTCCGCGACCTGCGGGAGTACCTTTGACGCGCCCAAACTCCGCGCGCAATTAGCCGAGATCGAAAAAAAGCTCCACGACCCCGATTTCTGGTCGAATCCCGAGCAGTCACAGCAGGTCATGCGCGAGCGCAAGCGCCTGGAAGAGTCGCTCTCGACCGAGGCCGAGCTGGCACGCCGCGAAGGCGACATCGCCACCTACTTCGAGCTTGCCCGCGAAGGCGAGAGCGTGGACGCCGACCTCAGGCGCGAGATCGACGCGCTGCGCGCGCTGGTCGAGCGCCTCGAGACCAAGACCCTGCTTTCCGGCGAGAACGACGCCCGCAACGCCATCGCCACCATCCATCCTGGCGCCGGCGGCATCGAGTCGCAGGACTGGGCAGAGATGCTCTTGCGCATGTACCTGCGCTGGGCCGAGCGCCAGGGCTTCGAGACCGTGCTCAACGACTACCAGGCCGGTGAAGAAGCGGGCATCAAGTCGGCGACCTTTACCGTCAACGGCGAGTACGCCTACGGGCTGCTGACCAGCGAGATCGGCGTGCACCGGCTGGTCCGCATCTCCCCCTTCGACCAGCAGGCGCGGCGGCACACGTCGTTCGCCAGCGTGTTCGTCTCGCCCGAAATAGACGAGACCATCCAGATCGACATCAAGCCCGAAGACCTGCGCGTGGACACCTATCGCTCCGGCGGGCGGGGCGGCCAGCACGTGAACACCACTGACTCGGCGGTGCGGCTTACGCATCTTCCGACCGGCATCGTGGTCGCCTGCCAGAACGAGCGCTCGCAGCACAAGAACAAGGAGCGCGGCATGAAGATCCTGCGCTCCAAGCTCTACGAGTACGAGCTGGAGAAGAAGCAGGCGGCGTCCCGAAAGATCGAGGACTCGAAGCTCGACATAGATTTTGGCTCCCAGATCCGATCGTACGTACTCCAGCCGTACCGCATGGTGAAGGACGTGCGCACCAAGGTCGAGGTCGGCGATGTGGACCGCGTGCTGGACGGCGACATCGACATCTTCATCCGTGAGTTTCTGAAGATGCGGCGGGCGGAACAGCAACAACAGAAATAGATGAACGACAGCACCAGTGCGCTTGACATCAGCAGGATACAACTTGTCCGACGCGGCCTGCGCCTGGAATACGTAACCGTCATCTGGAACTCTCTCGAAGGCCTCATCGCCATCGGCGCAGGCGTAGTGGCGGGTAGCATCGCCCTCGTCGGGTTCGGTCTGGACTCTGTGATCGAAGTTTCCTCCGGCGGGATCCTGCTCTGGCGCCTGCGCTCCGACCGAGACGAGGCGCGCCGTGAATCCACCGAGCGCCGCGCTCTAAAGCTCGTAGGCGTCAGCTTTCTGCTCCTCGCCGCCTACGTTGCCGGCGAGGCGGTGAAGACGCTGTGGTTCAAGGACGCGCCGGAGCGCAGCCCAATCGGCATCGCGCTCGCCGCGGTCTCTTTGGTCGTGATGCCACTGCTGGCCCGCGCCAAGCGACGCGTCGCCTCCTCCATCTCCAGCCGCGCCCTGCACGCCGACTCCCGCCAGACCGATCTCTGTGCCTATCTGTCGGCCATCCTTCTCGGTGGCCTGGTGCTGAATGCGGCCCTCGGCTGGTGGTGGGCCGACCCTGTCGCCGGGCTGGTCATGACGCCGATCATCATCAACGAAGGCAGGGAAGCACTCCGCGGTGAGGGCTGCGCGTGCTCCCGCTCCTGATTTCCTTTGTGTTTTTCTTCGTGTACCTTTGTGTCCTCTGTGGTGAGTCTTCAATTCTTGGGTGACGTGGAACACAGCCGCAAAGCCGACCTTCCCGAGCCACTCCTCGACGCGGAGTTTCTGCGCGCTGTGGGGTACGCGCTGCGCAAGCACCGGACGCAACGCCGCAAGGGCAAGCGTGTCCCCTACATAGAGCACCTGATGGGCGTCTGTTCCCTCGTGCTGCATTACGGCGGCGGACAGGAAGAAGCCATCGCCGCACTGTTGCACGACGTGGTCGAGGACCAGGGCGGCAAGCCCGTCCTGGAGGAGATCCGGCGCGAGTTCGGCGAGCGGGTGGCCCACATCGTTCAGGGCTGTACCGACACCGACACTTCCCCCAAGCCTCCGTGGGAGGAGCGCAAGAAAGCTTACATCGCGCACGTGCCGACGGCCGACGCGAGCATTCGCCTGGTCTCGGCCGCCGACAAACTGCACAACTCCCGCGCTATCCTCGCCGACTACCGCGAGATCGGCGATGCCGTCTGGGACAAGTTCAAGAAAGGGCGGGACGGCACCCTTTGGTACTACCGCGAGATGGTGAAAGCCCTCCGCAGCGCCCCCTCCGACCCGCGCGTCAACCCGCTGGTGGACGAGCTCGAACGCGTGGTCCGCGCCCTGCACCGCAAAGTCGGCGTCCTCCACGAACCGTGATCGCCACCCGCTCGACCCCGGTTTCTCTCCATTCGCTGTAAACGATTGATGCGGTGCGGGTTCTCTGGTATTTTAGAGTCTCCCAACGTGACCTTCCCGGCGCACCCCTCGGCCCCGGGTGGCGAGGCGAGTGCCGCCTCACGACATCAAGAAGAAGGAGTCCAAGTTGTCTTCCAGAGAGCGTTTTCTTTTCACATCTGAGTCCGTGACCGAAGGGCATCCGGACAAGATCGCCGACCAGATTTCGGATTCGATCGTCGATGCCTGTATCGCCGAAGACCCCCACAGCCGTGTCGCCTGCGAGACCCTGCTGACCACCGGGCTCGCCTTCATCGCCGGCGAGATCACCACCAAGGCCTATGTGGACTTCCCCTCCATCGTGCGCGGCACCGTGCAGTCGGTCGGTTATACGGACGCCTCCTATGGCTTCGATTCCCAGACCTGTTCCGTGATCTCCTCCATCCATGAGCAGTCCCCGGACATCGCCATGGGCGTGGATCCGGGCGGGGCCGGCGACCAGGGCATGATGTTCGGCTACGCCAGCAACGAGACCCAGGAATTCATGCCCATGCCCATCATGCTGGCGCACAAACTCACCCTGCGCCTGGCGGAGGCGCGCAAGAGCGGGCAGCTCGATTTCCTACGCCCCGACGGCAAGTCGCAGGTCACAGTGGAGTACGACGCCAGGATCCACAAGCCGGTCCGCGTGGACGCCGTCGTCATCTCCACCCAGCACTCCGAGACCGTGGACAACAAGAGGCTCCGCGCCGAAGTCCTCCAGCACATCATCCAGGCCGTGATCCCCAGCAACATGCTGGACGCCGATACCAAGTACCACATCAACCCGACCGGGCGCTTCGTCGTGGGCGGTCCGATGGGCGACACCGGCCTCACCGGCCGCAAGATCATCGTGGACACCTACGGCGGCATGGGCCGTCACGGCGGCGGCTGCTTCAGCGGCAAGGACCCGACCAAGGTGGATCGTTCCGCCGCCTACATCGCGCGCTACATCGCCAAGAACATCGTGGCCGCAGGTTTGGCCGACCGCTGCGAAGTGCAGCTCGCCTACGCCATCGGCGTGGCCGAGCCGGTCAGCGTCCTGGTGGACACCTTCGGGACGGGTAAGATGGCTCCCGAGAAGCTCACTGACCTGGTGCGGGGCAACTTCAAACTCACCCCCAAGGGCATCATGGAGTCGCTCAACCTGCGCCGTCCCATCTTCCGCAAGACCGCTGCTTACGGCCACTTCGGCCGCAAGGACCCGGACTTCACCTGGGAGGCGACGGATAAGGCCAAGGCGCTGCGCGAGCAGGCGGGCGAGAGATCGCATCCCGCCGCGCACGCGGCCACCAAGTAAGGACCTCGGGGCGCGGCGAAGATCGCGCCCCAAAATCCTCCCCTTCTTGGTATCTTAGGAACCTGTCCCTGAAACCAGCTCGCCTTCGGGCGACCGTTCGAAATCCATGACGACGAGAGTTCGCAACAAGGAAGGTATGTCGACAACAACCGCGCAAGTGAAGTGTGACGTTAAGAACATCGAACTGGCCGATCAGGGCAAGAAGCGCATCGAGTGGGCCAACCAGTCGATGAAGGTGCTCCAGCTCATCCGCAAGGAATTCATCAAGAACCAGCCGCTGAAGGGCATCCGCATCTCGGCCTGCCTGCACGTGACCTCGGAGACCGCCAACCTCGCCATCACGCTGCGCGATGGCGGCGCCGACGTGGTGCTCTGCGCCTCCAACCCGCTCTCCACCCAGGACGACGTCGCCGCCTCGCTGGTGCGCGACTACAACATCTCGGTCTTCGCCATCAAGGGCGAGGACAACGAGACCTACTATCAGCACATCCTGGCCGCGCTCGATCACAAACCGCAGGTCACCATGGATGACGGCGCTGACCTGGTCACCACCGCGCTGACCAAGCGCACCGATGTGGCGGACGGGATCATCGGCGGCACGGAAGAGACCACCACGGGCGTCATCCGCCTGCGCGCCATGGCCGCCGAAAAGGTGCTCAAGTACCCCATCATCGCCGTCAACGACGCCCTGACCAAGCACATGTTCGACAACCGTTACGGCACCGGCCAGTCCACCATCGACGGCATCGTCCGCTCCACCAACTTCCTGCTCGCCGGCTCCAAGTTTGTGGTCGCCGGCTACGGCTGGTGCGGGCGCGGCCTGGCATCGCGCGCCCGCGGCCTGGGTGCCGAAGTCATCATCACGGAGGTCGATCCCACCCGCGCTCTTGAGGGCGTGATGGATGGCTATCGCGTCATGTCCATGGCGGAAGCGGCCAAGATCGGCGACGTCTTCTGCACCGTCACCGGCAACAAGAGCGTCATCACCAAAGAGCACTTCGAGGCCATGAAGGACGGCGCCATCGTCTCCAATTCGGGCCACTTCAACGTCGAGATCGACATCCCCGCGCTGGAGAAGTTGTCCAGCTCCAAGCGCACCACGCGCGAGTTCGTCGAGGAGTACTCGCTCAAGGACGGCCGCAAGATCAACCTCTTGGGCGAAGGCCGCCTCATCAACCTGGCCGCCGCCGAGGGCCATCCTGCGTCGGTGATGGACATGAGCTTCGCCGACCAGGCGCTCTCCGTCGAGTACATGGTGAAGAACCACGGCTCGCTGGAGAAGAAGGTCTACGGGGTGCCGGTCGAGCTCGACAAGCGCGTCGCCCGCCTGAAGCTGGAGTCCATGGGGATCAAGATCGACCGCCTGACTCCGCAGCAGGAGGAATACCTGGCGAGCTGGAGCGAGGGAACCTAAACACCGTCGGGCGGCCGATCTCTGCCGCCCAGCAAGAAGCCTCCGCATCCGCGGAGGCTTTGTTCTTTTGATTCGTGATCTACACGACCGCTCTCGGCCGCACGACCTCTTCCGCCGCCTGGTGGATCCTCCAGTTCCGCCACACGATGCGCAGCGCCGCCATCACCGGCACAGACAGGAACATCCCCACCACGCCCGCCACTTCGCCGCCGACCAGCACGGCGAAGATCGCCGCCAGCGGATGAAGCTCCAGGCCCTCTCCTAGCAGCCACGGCGCATTCACGTAGTCCTGCACCAAGCGCCACAAGCCGACGAAGATCAGCAGCGCGAACACGTGCTGATATCCGCTGAGAAAGCTCACCCCCACGATCAGCACCGCCGCGATCGCCGGACCCACGACAGGGATGAACTCCAGCACGCCCGCCACCGGGCCCAGCGCGAACCCGTAGGGCACACGCATGATCGCCAGGAATGCCGTGTACACGACCAGCGAGATCGCGGCCAGCACCAATTGCGCACGGATGTACTTGGCCAGCATCACGTCCACGTCGTTCAGCATGCGCCGCAGAAAGGTCTGGCCGCCGCCCGGCTTCGCCGTCTCCACCAGGCTGCTGACGAAGGAACCCTTGTCCTTGAGGAAGAAAATGGCCAGGATGGGGATCAGCACCACCCACGGCGCATTCGTCGCCACTTCAGCGGCCCGCTTGGCGAAGCTCTGCGCCGCGGCCACGATCTCTCCCTGGTGCGTCGTGATCAGTTGCTGGATCCGCATCTCGGTCTCGTAGCTCCATCCGCGCTTTTCGCCGATGGTGACGATGAATTTGCCGCTGCTGAAATTCTCGATCAGCCCAGGCACCGACTGTGCCAGCTTCTGTCCCTCGAGCGCGATCTTCGGCCCCACCGTCAGCAGGAAGACCGCCACAATGACCAGCAGTACGACATAGGTGACCGCGATCGCCCGCACCCGCGACCCTTTCACCCACAACTCCACCCGCGCCACGACCGGCTCCAGCACGTACGCGAAGAACATCGCGAACAGGAAAACGATGAATGTCTTCCGCGCCAGGTAGAGGACCGCAAGCGCTGCGGCGAACAGCAGCACCGTCGCCAGCACCCGCGCTGTCGTCTTGTCGAAGACGTTCGGCATGGATGAGAACCAGAATACACGCCGCCCTGCGCGGCCGACGAACTCTATAGAAAGACGATTGAGATCCCCTTGTTGCCGCGCCCCAGGTCGGGGTCCTTCTTCCACTCGGGATAGCGCTTGAGCATTTCCCAGGTTGTTTCGTCGGATACGCGCCAGTCCTCGCCGTAGATCACGGCCGCGATGTCGCCGTTCTGTGCCGCGCACCGCAACGTCGCCTGCAATCCGGTGCGCAACCCGCCCCCGACGCCGCTCGAGCCGTAGCCGTGGATGATCTTGACCGCCTTGTATCCCTGCTCGCGCGAAGTGCGGAGTTCGTGCTCGAGGAGCAGCTGCGCGCGCTCCACCGTCGGCATCCCGTCCTCCAGATTCACCAGTTTCATTACCGCCGGTTTGCGGCTCATCGCCGCCAACTATACCTGAGGGCTGATGGCTGAGGGCTGACGGCTGATTTATGATGTTCGGTCGCCATGAGCATGAAACAGATCGCTGATTGGGCCCTGAACACGGCAACGCAGCGCGGCGCCACCTACTGCGACCTGCGCGTCGTGGACGAGCGCCACCGCCTGCTGGCCACCAAGAACGGCGCGGTCGGCCACGCCTCGGAGAGCGAGTCCCTGGGCGTCGGCATCCGCGTCATCGTCAATGGCTCCTGGGGCTTCGCTGCCACGGAGGAACTCACCAGGGACGGAGTGGAAGCTGCTGCCGCCCAGGCGGTCGAGATCGCGCGCGCCTCGGCCGGGGTCAAGGAGCACGATGTGCGCCTCGCCCCGGAGAAAGCGGCTGTGGTCGAATGGAGTTCGCCCTGCCGCATCGATCCCTTCTCCACCTCCATCGCGCAGAACATCGACCTGCTGCTGCGCGTAGACAAGGAACTCCGCGCCGTCGAAGGCGTGACCCTCGCCGAGACCAACCTGCACTTCCGCCGCTGCGAGCAGTGGTTCTATTCGTCCGAAGGTTCCGACATCCACCAGACCCGCACCACCACCGGCGCCGGATTCACGGCCTACAGCTTCCAGGGGACCGAGATCCAGAAGCGCTCGTTTCCCAATTCCTTCGGCGGCCAGTACCAGAACAAGGGATACGAGCTGATCGACGAGCTCAAGCTGGTGGAGAACGCGCGCCGCATCGCCGAAGAGTGTGTCTCGCTGCACAAAGCCGACCAATGTCCGGAAGGGAAGTTCGACATCATCCTCGACTCCTCGCAGCTCGGTCTTCAGATCCACGAATCCATCGGTCACCCCATCGAGCTCGACCGTGTGCTCGGCATGGAGGCAAACTTTGCCGGCATGTCGTTCCTCACGCTGGAGAAGCTCAGGAAACTCCGTTACGGCAGCGACATTGTCAACGTCGTCGCCGATGCCACCGAGCACCACGGCCCCGGCCTTGGCACCTTTGCCTACGACGACGAGGGCGTTCCGGCGCAGTGCACGCCGATCATCAAAGACGGCCTCTTCACCGGCTACCTCTCGTCGCGCGAGACCGCGCACTCCATCGGCGAGAACCGCTCCAACGGGACCATGCGCGCCGAAGGATGGAACCGCATCCCCATCATCCGCATGACCAACGTCAGCATCCTGCCGGGCGAGAAGCCACTCACCTTCGAGCAGCTCATCGCCGGGACCGATCACGGCATCCTCATGCAAACCAACCGCTCCTGGTCGATCGACGACAAGCGCTACAACTTCCAGTTCGGCACCGAGATCGGATGGGAGATCAAGGGAGGCAAGCTGGGCCGCATGCTCAAGAACCCGTCGTACTCCGGCATCACCACCGAGTTCTGGGCCTCCATGGACGCCATCTGCTCGCGCGACCAGTGGACGCTCTGGGGCACGCCCAACTGCGGCAAGGGCCAGCCCATGCAGACCATGGGCACCGGCCACGGCGCGAGTCCGGCGCGTTTCAAGAATGTGACCGTGGGAACAGCATACAAAGGCTCATAGCTGAATGCTTAACGAAGAACGCGCCAACGACATTTTCGAGATAGTGAGCCGAGCCTCAGAAGCCGATGAGATCGAGGTCCTGATCGCCGGCGGACATCACGCACTCACCCGCTTCGCCAACAACACCATCCACCAGAACGTTGCGGACGAGAACTACGTCGTTTCCGTTCGCACTGTGATCGGCAAGAAGACCGCGCGCGCGACGACCAACAAGCTCGATCCCGAGTCGCTGCGGCGCGCCGTCCGGTCCGCCGAAGCCATCACCGAGGTCCAGCAGCCGGACCCCGACCTGCTGCCCATGGCCGAGCCCGAACCCGACCGCCCCGACGAGCGCACGCCCAACCGCTGGTTTCCGGAGACCGCCGCCATCACGCCGCAGGACCGCGCCGCCGCCGTCGCCAACATCGTGGACGTGGCCAAGCGCAACCAGCTGGTCACAGCCGGGATTTACTCCTCATCGCGCAGTGTGGAGGCCATCTTCAATTCCCGCGGCCTGGAGACCTTCCATCGCCAGACCTCGTCGGAGATTTCCATTACGATGCTCGCCGAGGACTCCTCCGGCTGGCAGAAGGCGAACTCCCCCGACGTGCGCAACCTCAACCCCGGCGCGCTGGCTGAAACCGCGGCGCGCAAGGCCCGCGACTCGGCCCATCCCAGGGAACTCGCCCCCGGCAAGTACACCGTCATCCTCGAGCCCGCCGCCGTCCTCGATCTGGTCGGGTTCATGTTCTATGACTTCGGCGGGCTGGCCGTCCTCGACCAGCGCTCGTTCCTTAACAACCGCGTGGGCGCTCGCCTCTTCGGCGAAAACGTCAGCATCTGGGACGACGCCTACCACCCGCTCCAGTCCGGGCCGGCGTTCGACGGCGAAGGTGTCCGCCGCCAGCGCGTCCAGCTTGTCGATCGTGGGACCATCAAGAGCCTGGTGTACGCGCGCGGTACCGCCGAAAAAATGAAGCAGTCCGAGTACGCCGCGAAGGTCGGCGACATCCGTCCCACCGGCCACGGCCTGCCCCTGCCCAACGAGATTGGCGAAGTTCCGCTCAACATCGTCTTTGACGCTGGCCCCGAGGCCCAGCGCCGGACCGTGGACCAGATGATCGCCTCCACCGAGCGCGCCATCCTGGTCACCCGCCTCTGGTACATCCGCGAGGTGGATCCCTACGAGAAGATCCTCACCGGCATGACCCGCGACGGCACCTTCCTGGTGGAGAACGGCAAGATCCAGGGCGGCGTGCGCAACTTCCGCTTTAATCAGAGCCTGATCGCCATGCTCTCGGGCGTGGAAGCCTTGGGTACGCCGGTACGGGCCAGCGGGGAAGAGTCCTTCGACATGGTCGTTCCGCCCATGAAGGTGCGCGACTTCAACTTCACCGAGGTCACTAAGTTTTAGGTCGCAGGATGCAGACGGCGGGATGCAGCTCCCGCCCGCTGGCTCCTGCTGGCCTACCTCCTGCCCCCTGCTTCCTGCCCCCCAGCCTCCTGCTATCTGCCCGCTCTCCCTTGCTATCCGCATCCTGAAGTAACCTCCGCCCCGCCCGCCAGGTCATCTCCCCTCCTATGACCTTCGTTACCTCGTATCTCGCACAAAACGCTTCATTTCCCTCCCAAACCGGGTGTATAAGCTAGCTGCCATGCAAAATTCCGAGCAGACGGATGAACTGCGCAGTTCTGTCCGCTTCCCGATCAAGTTGCCGGTAGCCATTACGACCGAAGCCAAGCAGGAACACCACGCGGAGACGGAGAACATCTCCGCCGGCGGCGTTCTGTTCACCGTGGACGCCGATATGGCCCCAGGCTCGCGAATCGAGTTTGCCATCGCCATGCCCGCCACCGTGCTGGGGACCGCTTCCGATGTGATGGTAAAGTGTGTGGGTCGAGTGGTGCGATGCGCGGAGGAGGGCAACCGCAGAGCCGTCGCCGCCGTTATCGACGAGTATCGTTTCGACCGCAATTAAACGCACGATCAGCAATACATGGGTAGTGCGACTCCCAAACCCGGCAGCCCTCCCGCCAAAGCTACAAATGAGGGAAAGTCCGGCTCAGCGCCGGTCCTGAAGGTGTTGCTGGCCGACAGCCAGGCCATCTACCGCGTCGGCATCCGCAAGATCTTCGCCCTGGAGGACGAGCTGCGCGTGGTCGCCCAGGCCGAGACCCTCGGCCAGACCCTGGCCGCCGCCCAAAAGTTCTCGCCCGACGTGATCCTGTTCGAATCCGGCATCTGCCCCAATCCCGCAGAGGCCGTGGGCGAAGTCTCCAAACGCGCTCCCAACGCCCGCATCGTGGTCATCGCCGAGTCCATGGACGAGGAAGCCACCATCGAGTATTTCCGCCGCGGCGTTCGCGGTATCGTGCCCCGCTCCATCTCCCCCGACCTGCTGGTGCGCTGCGTGCGCAAGGTGGCCGAGGGCGAGACCTGGCTCGACAACCAGGGCATCAACTGGGTCATGGAGGCCTACCGCTCGCAGGCCTCGCAGCTCACGTCACCACGCCACAAGACGAAGCTGACCGACAAGGAGCTGCTCATCGTGTCCTGCGTCACCCAGGGGATGAAGAACAAGGAGATCGCCAGCGAGATCGGGACCACCGAGCAGGTGGTGAAGAACTACCTGCGCAAGGTGTACGACAAGCTGGGCGTCTCCGATCGCCTTGAGCTGGCGCTGTACTGCATCCACCACCGTATCCTCGCCGGCGGCAAGGGCTCCGACCAGACCGATGCCAGCGCCGCCGCCGCTGCCGCCGCCGCCCAAGCCCAGCAACAGAAAGCCTAGCTTTCACCGCCGAGATCGCCGAGAACGCCGAGAATCTTTTTGTGTCATCCCGAGCGAGGGCTTCGGCCCGAGTCGAGAGCCTGCCCTGAGCGAAGCCGAAGCGACCCCTACTATCTCCCCGCTGGCTCCGGGGTGGGACGAGACACGGATTCATTCACTCCGCCCTGGCCGGTTCTATAATTCCCGTGGGCGGTGGGCGGTCCATCCGCCCGTCGTTTTTGCATCCCGTAACTGGCCCCGGAATCCAATAGTTTGATCCGCAAGGAGGAAGTCGTGGCCAGCCCTGCAAGTCCGTTTCCCCTGCCGCCGACCCCTGGGATCTTCCAGCAACGCCGGGTCGAAGCCCTGGTCTCGTTGCAGAAGGCAGCGCAACAAATCACTTCCATCCTCGAGCTCGACGAGCTCCTCGACACCATCGTTGATCGCGTCGCCGTGGATTTTGGCTGCATCGAGTCCACCGTCGTCCTCATCGACGGCGATGAATTCCAACTCGCCGCTGTGCATGGCTGCACCCAGTCGAAGAAAGGCGAGCGCTGGCCCGTTACGCAAGGTTTATCAGGCCACGTGGTTGCGACCGGCGCGCCCTACTACGCGCCCGATGTCTCGCAGGAGCTGCTTTATCGCGCCTGCGAGCCCGATACCCAGTCTGAGGTCATCATCCCCCTGAAGGTGCGCGACCGGATCATCGGTGTGTTTGGCGCGTCGCACCACGAGTTGGACGCGTTTCCCCGCGCCCAGATCGAGATCCTGAAGGCCCTGGCCGGCCACATCGCCGTGGCCGTCGACAACGCCCAACGGATCCAGCGTGAGCGGAACCAGACGCACCAACTCCGGCAGGAGCAGGACGAAGCCAGCCGCATCCAGCGCAACCTGCTCCCGCGCGCGGCGCCCTCGCTCCCCGGTTTTCTACTGGAGGCGGAGTGCGTCTCCGCGGGAGCGGTGGGCGGCGACTGGTACGACTACATCCCGCTGGCCGATGGGCGCTGGGGCATCGTGCTCGCCGACGTTTCCGGCAAAGGCTTGCCCGCGGCGTTGCTGATGTCATCGGTCCGCAGCATCGTGCGCTCGCTGGCGCCGCTGGCCGGCGGCCCCGCCGAGATGCTGGCGCGGGTCAATCAGATGCTGCTCGACGACGTCGCCACCGGCCGCTACGTCACCATGATCTACGGGGTACTCGATCCGGCGCGCCGCACACTCACCTTCGCCAGCGCCGGGCATCCCTGGCCGTTCCTTTGCCACGGAACGGAAGTGCGCCCGCTGCACACCGACGCTGGCCTGCCGCTCGGCCTGTTTCCCTGCGCGTTCACCGAGCACACCGTGAAGTTCTGTCACGATTTCCGCCTGCTGTTCTACACCGACGGCATCTCCGAAGCGCTGAACCGCGAGGAGCAGGAGTTCGGCCACGCACGCCTCGCGGAATTCGTGGCGACGCACGATTGCAACGTCACCCGCCTGATGCAAGCCGTTCAGGACTTTCGGGGCAAATGCGCGCTGGAGGACGATGCTACGGTGATCCTGCTGCGCAGCGCGTGATCTTTTCACCGCCGAGCACGCCGAGAGCGCCGAGAGCGTTTGAGTCATCCCGAGCGAGGGCTTTAGCCCAAGTCGAGGGACCCCTACCTCCTCCCAGATCTCCAGGTCCGGACACCCCCTACCCCCTGGGGTCATCAGTTCAAACAAAGGAGTTACGTCCTGATATCAAGGGGATCAGGAGAGGCGCTCCGGATTTCGACCCCCTCCCCCCTCCCTCGATATGTCGAAGTAAAGGACTTAGCGACATATTTGTCGCTAAGTCATTTCATTGCAGCGGCAGTTCCGCAAAATATGTCGGGTAAAGGAGTTAGTGATTGCGTCCGGCACGGATCTTTCTTGTCAATGAACTAGCGCTGTAGAGGGCAGCGCGGCGGGCGCGAGACCCGCTACATCGAGCATAGCAAATCGGGTCGGCACGGCCGTGCGGGGCGGTTCCGTAGATGCCGTGGGATCAAGGGGTTGCAGGCGAGAAAAAATAGTTCTTGACTATTACTGAGAGCTATAGATTGTGGAGCTTTGGGTGAAGAAAGGCTCAACACAAAGGGCACAAAGGATCACGAAGGCGCACGAAGGAGTTTGCCCGCCCTAGCCAAAACCGGGCTAGGACGGGGCACCCGGCCTTAAGTTTCGTGTCCAAACAGGAACCGTGAACGTAAAACAGTCTCATTCTTGGAGCAAATTCTTTCCTACCTACCATGTCCGTGAAGGACGATTGTGAACCTGCCACGCTCATCAGTTTCCAAGGTGACTTCGTTCAGAGGCCAGCTAATCGGCTGCTGCTCGGCGTTCCCAAATCGTAGGATCACGTTGTCATCATTACAATCGACCACGAATACAGTAGAGGGGTTCGATTGACGCGAGCCGTTTAGCTGCCCGACTGTCTGCCCCTGATACTCAAGAATGCGAGCTTTCTTCCTTGCATTTTCTAAGTTAGGTTTGCCGTCCAGTATCCACGCCTCATGGCGGTCTTTCAACGCTTGAACGATCTCTATCGTGTACAGGTTTTCGTCACTGTCGATTGTCTTGTGGCACGGGCGGCACACCCAGATGCCGTTACCTATGTGTCCGCGTTCTTCGTCCGTCATTGAAGCGATGTACCTCGCTTCTCCATGCCGTGCGGCACGTATGTGGGCGGCTTCTCCAAGTGTGACTGATTTATCGAGATGGGAGTGGGACTGGCTGGTCGTCTTCTTGCAGCGTGAACACATCTCTCCCGCACGCTGACGCAGCGTTCTGATGTCCTTGTCCTTGAATTCGGGTGCTTTTGCCGTGCTTCATAATACTTAGAATCACGGGAAACCCCCAAGGGATTGATTTGGAAAACGCTGCGCTACACTCCCCGAACCGAAGACCCGGTTGGTATAATTTCACTTGCCTAAAAACTCTGATTGTTGCCTACAAATTAAGGATTTTATCGTGCTTGTTAGGCAAAGCCGGGGGCAGGGGGGTACAAATCTGGAGCGGCGCTTCCTCTGCTATCCTTATCCGCCCTTCAATTCCTAGCGAAAGGATGCTGCCCGTGAAAGGCGATTCCAAAGTCATCGCGATGCTGAACGAGGCGCTCAAGGCCGAGCTGACGGCCATCAACCAGTACTTCCTCCACGCCGAGATGCTGGAGAACTGGAAGTACGAGCGGCTGGCCAAGCACACCCGCAAGGAATCCATCGAGGAGATGAAGCACGCCGAGAAGCTGATGGAGCGCATCCTCTACCTCGACGGCACGCCCAACATGAGCGACTACTTCAGGATCAACATCGGGCAGAACGTCGAGTCGCAGTTCAAGAACGATGTGAAGCTGGAGTACGACGCGGTCAAGCGCCTCAACGAGTTCATCGTCGAGTGCGACCGGCTCAAGGACGGCGGCTCGCGCGAGCTCTTCGAGCACATCCTGGTGGACGAGGAAGAGCACATCGACTGGCTCGAGGCCCAACTCCACGCCATCGACGAGATGGGCATCGAGAACTACCTCGCCCAGCAACTGCACAAGGACGATTAGCTGGCAGGAGGCAGGATGCAGGACCTGCCTCCCGCCGCCCTCATCCTGCCTCCTGTTAGAATAAACAACGAGCTCACCCGGGCTCGCCTGCCTGGTTACGTCTCACCGGAGAGATGGCCGAGTGGCTGAAGGCGCACGCTTGGAAAGCGTGTATACGGGAAACCGTATCGAGGGTTCGAATCCCTCTCTCTCCGCCAGCATTTTGCCCGCCCCGAGGTCCTTCGTCGCTGCGCTCCTCAGGGTTTCGCCAGCGGGCTCCCGCGCTTCGCGCTCACGCCCGCTGAGGGGCTCAAGTTCGAATCCCTCTCTCTCCGCCAGCATTTTGGAAGGTGCGAGGTCCTTCGCCTCGCTGCTCGAGGCTCAGGATTTCGCCTGCCGGCTCGGACGCCGGCAAGACGGCTCAAATTTCGCCAGCGGGCTCCCGCGCTGCGCGCTCACGCCCGCGGAGCGGCTCAAGTTCGAATCCCTCTCTCTCCGCCATACATCTGTTCCCACACAGTCCTCGTTCCGGATTGGTACATGTACCAACGAACTCACCAAAGTAGTGGCAACCTTGCAGTGCCTGGAGTGTTCTAAGGATAATGCCTCGACATTCGGCGACACGCCCCCTTGCGTCCTGCGAGGAAGAGAGAATCGACACAGCTATGAGAAGAACGTCAGGATATTGGGTATTGTTTGCGAGCCTTCTGCTGGCCGCCTCGACGGCGCTGGCGCAGGGCTACAATCGGATCCCCACCACGATCGACGAGGCGCGCACGGCGCTTCGCGGGAACGTGCATCCTCTCGCACAGGCGAGATTCGACACCGGCAAAGTGGCGGGATCGTTCCCCCTCCAGCGCATCACGCTGTTCTTCAATCGAACGGCGGCGCAGGAGGCCGACCTCGACAATCTCCTGCGCGAACAGATGGACCCTTCCTCGCCGAACTATCACAAGTGGCTGACGCCGGAGCAGTATGCCGACCGTTTTGGGGCGAGCGAAGGCGATCTCGCCAGGACGGCCGACTGGCTGCAAGCGCAGGGGTTCACCATCGTCGAAAAGGCGCGAGGACGGCAGTACATCGCCTTCAGCGGGACTGCCGCGCAGGTGCAGGCGGCGTTCGGCACCGAGATCCACAACTACGTAGTGAACGGGGAGGCGCACTTCGCCAACGCGGCAGAGCCGTCGCTCCCCCACGCTCTGACAAATGTGGTGCTGGGCATACGCGGCCTGCACGATTTCCGGCCGAAGCCGCGAGGTATCCGCAGTGCGCAGCCGAGGTTCACTTCCAGCATCAGCGGCAGCCATTACCTGACGCCCGACGATTTCGCGACCATCTACCACCTGAAGCCGTTGTACGACGCCGGCATCGATGGGACAGGACAATGGCTGGCGGTCATGGGACAGACAGCCATCCCGCTAAGCGATATCGCTACCTTCCGCAGTTTGTCCGGGCTGTCCGCGAATCCGCCATTCGTGCAGCAGATCCCTGGAGCCAATACCGGGATCTCGACAAGCGACATCGGAGAAGCGGACCTGGACGTGGAGTGGGCCGGCGCGGTGGCGCGCAATGCCACCGTCATCTACGTCAACGCGGGCACAGCAGCTAACATGAGCGTGTTCGATTCGCTGACCTATACGGTCAATTTCCCGATCTCCCCGAACGGTCAACCGGCACAGTTTGTCCCGGTGATCAGCATCAGCTATGGCCTTTGTGAGAATTCGACTACGCCCAACGGTTGGCCCATTGCCGAGCTCAATTCCATAAACACTGTTTTGCAGCAGGCGAATCTGCAAGGCCAGACGGTGGTCGGCCCCGGCGGCGATACCGGCGCCGCCGATTGCGAAGATCCTACCGCTCCGACAGCTATCCATGGACTAGCGGTGGATTTCCCTGCCAGCAGCCCCTATGTCACGGGAGTCGGAGGGACGCAGTTCAATGAGGGTGCCAACGCATCCCAATTTTGGAGCACGGCGAATAACAGCTCGAACGGCTCAGCCCTCTCCTACATCCCGGAACTGGTGTGGAACGAGACCGTCGCTGCGGGCAGCCTCGCAGCGGGAGGCGGCGGCGCCAGTGCCATCTTCCCGAAGCCACCCTGGCAGACTGCGCTCACCCCCGCCGACGGCGCGCGCGACGTGCCTGACATTTCCTTAGCCGCAGCGTTCATCCACGACGGCTACCTGATCTGTGCCAGTCAGCAAACTCCCGCGGATTGCACGAACGGGTTCCGCGACTCGGGTACCTTTCTGGACGCGATTGGCGGGACCTCCGCCGGTACACCTAGTTTCGCGGGCATGGTCGCGCTGTTGAACCAGGCACTGAAGAATCAGGGACAGCCTACCCCCGTCGGGAACGTGAATCCGCTCCTGTACGGGCTTGTCGTAGCCGGCTCGACAGATGCGTTCCATGACATTACCGCCGTGGACAACAAGGTTCCATGCCAGTCCGGATCGCCGGGCTGTCCCAGCGGCGTGCCGATCGGCTTCACGGCGGGGCTCGGATACGACCTGGCCAGCGGGCTTGGCTCGGTGGATGCCTACAACCTGATCACGGAATTGAGCACGGGCACCACCAGCACGCCGGCGCCGCCGGACTTCACGATCAGCAGCACGACGCAGAGCCTCACTGTGACCCACGGAACCTCGCAGCCGGTGATGGTTTCGCTCCAGGGGATGAATGGCTTCAACGGGACTATCACGTTCAGTTGCATCGTGCCGACGTCTCTGGCAGGCGTGACCTGTACGCCGCCGAGTGCGATGTCGCCTCCCGGAAACCCCTCCTTCATGATCACGGCGTCCGCCACGGCGAAGCTCGCACCGCGACCCGGTGCTTCGCCGACGTTCTTTGCCTGGACTGGAGGGGGAACGGCCCTAATAGCCGGCTTCCTGCTCGTGGGCAGAGATGACAGGAAGCGCTGGAGCACGAAGAAGAAGACTGCGCTGGCGGCCACGTTCATCGCCATGCTGCTGCTGGTGGCCATGCTGGCAGGATGCGGCGGCAGCAGCGGATCGAACGTGACGCCTCCGCCCCCACCTCCACCGCCGGTACCGGAGTCGGGGACGATCGTCCTCCAGGGCAAGAGTAATGCAGACATCCACATCGTGCCCGTCACGGTGAACGTGAACTGATAGCAATCATTCGCAGAGCACGGCGCCTCCGTTGACGTTCAGCACCTCGCCGGTGATGTGTCGCGGCCGATGCCGCGGGACCCGCCGGTCACGACCGCCACCCGGTAGTGCAGCAGGTCCCTGGGGACGCGAATCTCCTGTTCAGTCACCTGTTCCATTACGCAGCTCCTTGGTGAGGGTATGCGCCGCCACGGCGCCCCTCGGCTGGACGTCGAGCGCCTTAAGCAGAATGGGCTCGAGCAGGTGCGCGTCGGCGAGGAACCCATCGTGGCCGTGTCCGCTGTCGATCTCGGCGTAATCGCATGTCGCGCCCGCGCCGCGGATGCGCTGGGAGAGCGACCACACGTCGGTGGCAGGGAAAAGCCAGTCGGTGCTGATGCCGACCAGGGTGGTGCGGGCACGGATGCGCCCGAACGCCGCCTGGTCGGAAGTGTAGCCGCGCACCGGGTCGAAGGTGTCCATGGCCTTCGAGATCACCAGGTAGGAGTTGGCGTCAAAGCGGGCGACCATCTTCGCACCCTGGTGATCGAGGTAGCCGGCGACGTCGAAACGGGCGTCGAGAGAGCGGTAGGGGTCCTCGTGCGGGTTGGGGCGCCGCGCGTGCCGCTCGTCAAACAGGGTCGCCGACTTATAGGTGCACATGGCGATGGCGCGGGCCAGCCCCAGGCCGGACGCGGGCTGGCGGGCGTATCGCCCGTCCTCCCAGCCGGGATCGAGGCGGATCGCCTGGCGCTGGAGGTGGTTGAAGGCCAGTCCCATGGCGCTGAGCGGCGCCGCGCCGATGGCGATACATCGTTCCACGCGCTCCGGGAAATCGATCGCCCACTGCAGCGCCTGCATCCCGCCGATGGAGGCGCCGATCACGGCGTACAGCTTGTGGATGCCGAGAGTTTCCAGCGCCGAAGCCTGCGCGCGCACGATGTCAGCGATGGTCACGGGAGGGAACTCGGGTCCATACGCCCGGTCGGTGGCCGGATCGACCGAAGTCGGCCCGGTCGAACCGTAACACGAGCCAACGATGTTGAAGCAGACGGAGGCGAAGCGGTCGAGAGGCGCGCGGGGTGCGTAGAGCTGCGGCCACCACTCGGCCGCGCGCGCCGAGCCGGAGAGCGCGTGGCACACCAGCACCACGGGTAGCCGCGCCGGATCGCCGTACACGGCGTAGTGGAGAGTGACCGAGGGCAACTGCGCCCCGCAGTCGAGCACAAACGGCTGCTCGCGCAGGGTGACGTCGCCCTCGAAGGTCGGTTGCAGCGCAGCCATGACTAGTCTCCGGCGGCGGCCAGCGGCGCCGCGCGCTTGCCTGTGGCCTGCTCCAGCGCCTGGTCGAGGTCTTCGAGGATGTCGCGCACGTCCTCGAGGCCGACCGACAGGCGGACCAGCTCCGGAGTGACGCCGGTGGACCGCTGCTCTTCATCGGAGAGCTGCTGGTGGGTGGTCGAAGCCGGGTGGATGACCAGCGACTTGGCGTCCCCGATGTTGGCCAGCAGGCTGAAGAGCTTGAGTGAGTTGATGAACTTGCGCCCGGCTTCGTATCCGCCGCGGATGCCAAAGGTCAGCAGCGCGCCCGCGCCGTCGGCCAGGTACTTCTTGGCGCGCTGGAAATGCGGGCTCGACCACAGGCCGGGATAGTTGATCCACTCCACCGCCGGGTGCTGGCCGAGGAAACGCGCCACCGCCAGCGCATTCTCGGAATGGCGCTGCAGGCGGACGTGCAAAGTCTCGGTGCCTTGCAGGAACAGGAACGAGTTGAACGGCGAGAGGCAGGCGCCGGTATCCCGCAGCCCCTGCACCCGGGCTTTGATGATGAACGCCAGCGGGCCGAAGGCTTCGGTGAACGACACACCGTGATACGAAGGATCGGGCTCGACGAAGCCGGGGAAGCGGCCGGAAGCTTTCCAGTCGAACTTGCCGCTGTCCACGATGACGCCGCCGATGGAGGTGCCGTGTCCGCCGATGAACTTGGTGGCGGAGTGGACCACGATGTCTGCGCCCCACTCGATGGGGCGGCAGAGCGCGGGGGAAACGCTGGTGTTGTCGATGACGAGCGGCAGCCCGTGCTCGTGGGCGATGGCAGCCAGGCGCTCGATGTCCACGACGTCGAGCTTGGGGTTGCCGATGGTCTCCGTGTACACGGCCTTGGTGCGCTCGTTGATGGCGGCGCGCAGGCCGTCGAAGTCCTCGGGGTCGACGAAGCGAACGGTGATGCCGAGCCGGGGCAGGGTGTAGTGGAACAGGTTGTAAGTGCCGCCGTAGAGCGAGGTGGTGGAGACGATCTCGTCACCCGCACCGGCGAGGGTGAGGATGGTGAGGGTCTCGGCAGCTTGTCCTGACGCCACGGCCAGCGCCGCCGCGCCGCCTTCGAGCGCCGCGATGCGCTTCTCGAAGACGTCGGTGGTCGGGTTCATGATGCGGGTGTAGATGTTGCCGAACTCCTTCAGCGCGAACAGGCGCGCCGCGTGGTCGGCATCATCGAAGGTGTAGGAAGTGGTCTGGTAGATAGGTACAGCGCGCGACCTGGTGGTGGGGTCGGGCTGCTGCCCGCCGTGGATCGCCAGTGTCGCCAGCCGGTACCCGTTGTTGCCATTGTTGGTTGACATGTCTTCTCCTCTCGTTATTTCCGCGCAAAAAGGAAACGGCCCACGATCCTTGTGATCGTGGGCCGCTCGGGACTTGTTTGCCTTATCGGCTAGTTACTTCGTTCCCTGGACGGTACCCACAGACCACGGCCGCAAATGCACATGCAAATGCACATGGCCATGGTGGAGTTGTGGGCGTCCAAAGACATGGCAAGGATTATACCGATTTGGGAATGGGTGTCAACAATCTTGTGACCCTAGAGTGCCGCCGCCAGTCCTTGTTGGCAATGACTAGTCGAGTGAACCCGCTACTGTGGTCGTACAATGGGTCAGCCGGAGAGAGCCATGCCGGAACAATCGCTGCCCACGTGCGAGTTTTACGCCGATAACCTCAAGGTCAAGATGGATATGGTGTTCCCGGCCGAGGTCACCCGGCTTTCCGAGGTGATCGACGGCTTCATGAAGATCGTGACGGCGATGAAATGCGCCTGCGGGCACGAACAGGACGTCGAGCTGGCCATGCGGGAGGCGCTGACCAACGCCATCATCCATGGCGCCGCGGGCGATCCCGCGCGCAAGGTGGAATGTTGCGTGGCTTGCGACGACGTGCACGGGATGCTGGTGGTAGTGCGCGATCCCGGGCAGGGCTTCGATCCCGACAGCCTGCCCAACCCGTGCGTGGGCGAGAATGTTTATTCGGAGCACGGCCGCGGCGTCTTTCTCATCAATCAGCTCATGGACCACGTGGAGTACAAGCGCGGCGGGACCGAGATCCACATGCGCAAGTTCCCCGTGCCGGCGACCGTGAAAAACTGCGGACAGTAGCTCGCGGATTCGTTACCCGGCCTCAGCTTTCGGAATTGACCACCTTCCCCGTTCCACCCTACCCGCCAACCCGGATTTTGCGGCCCCAGCCGCGCTTCACAGTCCCGAGAACTTTCTGAATGCGATTCTTCCTGGATCCCTGCCGGCGGGAGCAATTCCTCTGTCCGCGCGCCTCCTGTTTCGGTACGATGGGATTCGAGTGCGGCCAGTGCCGTGATTTTTATCTTGACACGATAGTCATCGGTTCTCACAATCCGGTCACTTTATGCAAGTGGGGGTTTAGTTCTCCGGGCCCAACACCAAGGACATGGGTGTCAGATCCACGAGAGGCGGAACATGAATCTCGCGCAGAGAAGGACCTTGTGGGCAGCGGTACTGACGCTTGCCTTTTCCATTGCAGCGCTGCTTGCGGGCTGCAACACGACCACCGGCTCTTTCGTCAGCAAAGGCTTCGCCGGTAGTCTTCCCAACCCGCCCGCACCGACCCAGGTGAACGACTACACGGGAACGGCCACTCCTGGAGACATTTGGACCGTGCACATCGATCACACCGGCAACACTTTCAGCGCGCAGGACAAGACCGCTGGCACGCCGACGGTGAATGGCACCTTTGTGAACGCCGGGGGATTCCTGAAATTCAGCGTCAACGCTGTGCCTTCGGGTTATGCGCTGGAGATCCTGAGCCGGGCCGTGCTGGCCCGCCCGGGCGACGACACGAATGATCTCATCGCGCTGATCCAGACGCCGACTGGCACCTGCCTCAACATCAGCGGGACCGTCGGCTTCGAATTCGTGACCGTCCCCAGCTCGAGTTGGGCGGTGGGGAGCGACGTGGCATTCGGCAGCGTCCAGGCAAGCACCAACGGAAACATCTGGAATTTCTCCAGCCTGACGCAGGCAACGTTGGGGGGCACTCCCAAGGATGTAGGAGCAGCGCTCTCGCCCGGCAACTGCAGCAACTCCGTCATTACCATCCCGCCGAGCCCGACGATCCAGAACACGGTCACCGTCGGAGTCGGCCCATCGGGGATATTTGCAGCGGACGAAGGTCCGGGAGGTCAGGGAGAGGCTGGCGTGATCGAGCCCTCCGGCCCACTCAACACAGGTAGCGTCGTCGCCGGGAATTACCTCGGCTTCCTGTATGAGCCGGGTGCGGCGGCGAGGAGCCAGATGGCCGGCTTCGGTGGCGGGGCGGGAACGAGCATGACGGGGGGCACCTTTCCGAATGACGACCCGACCCAGGCGCACGCTACCAACATGACCATCAACCTGGGGACTCAGGACAGCGTTAGCAATGGTTTGTACAAGGCGGCAAGCGTGACCATCGGGGCCAATCCTTCATTTCCCGCGGTCGCCGTGGTGGGCAATCCAGAAAACAAGTTCGTCATCTTTCTGCTCGCCCAGGACACCGTGAACAACCACCCCATGGCGATCTACCTCTTCCAGCAGTGAGCGGCGGCGCGCGATCGGCCCGTCCGATCGCGCCGCCCTCTTCAATCTCCCCGCCCAAGCCAGACCGCACCACCGGTTTGCTCGTCACAGCGCCATGTGGTGCCCATCACTGCTGAAAGTCCGGCAATCCGGAGAATAGTCGTGAGGGACTCACATGGCTCTTACTAACTCCAAGACTGGCAAGAAGATACGGGATTACACCATCAGCGAACTGGTGGAGAACGCAAACCTCATGCGCGGCTATGACCTGGTGGCGCTCGCGGCCGCGGGTTCAGGCCACGCCGGGGGCACGCTGTCCATCATGGACATCGCCGCCGCCCTGTACCTCAAGGTGGCCGATCACGATCCACAGAACCCCGATTGGGAGGACCGCGACCGCATCATCTGGTCCACCGGGCACAAGGCGCCGAGCCTGTACCTCGGCCTGGCGTTTGCCGGCTACTTTCCGAAAGAGGATGTGGTCACGTTGCGCAAACTGTATTCCCCCTTCCAGGGGCATCCGCACTGGGTGAAGCTGCCGGGCGTGGAGGCCTCGACCGGATCGCTGGGTCAGGGACTGAGCATCGCCGTGGGGATCGCGCTGGCCGCCAAGCTGAACGACAGGAAGCACACCACCTTCTGCATCATGGGCGACGGCGAGCAGCAGGAAGGACAGATCTGGGAAGCGGCCATGGAGGCCGGGCACTACAAGCTCAACAATCTGGTCGGCATCATCGACTGCAATCGGCTGCAGATCGACGGGTTCGTGTCGGACGTGATGAGCATCGATCCCCTGGCGGCCAAGTACAAGGCGTTCAACTGGGATGTCACCCGCATCAACGGGCACGACATGGCGCAGGTGGTGGAGGCGCTGGAGCAGGGCAAACGGCAAACCGAACGGCCGTTGCTGATCATTGCCGACACGGTAAAGGGCAAGGGCGTCAGCTTCTGCGAGAACATCGCGGGCTGGCACGGCAAGGCGCCGAACCAGGACGAGATGGTCAAGGGACTGACCGAGCTCGGGCTGCTGGAAGAAGTCCCGTACAAGGAATTGCTGGAAAAAGCCAAGGCGTACCAGGTGGAGGTGGAAAAAAAGCTGAGCGCTAAGATGCCCAAGTTCCGCCGCAACTACTGGTGGAACGCCGACTCGAAGATGAAGGCGGATATGAAGCCGACGCGGCTGGGCTTCGGCCAGTCGCTGGCGGCGAATGGAGGCGACGAGCGCGTGGTGGCGCTGGGGCTGGACATCTCCGGATCCATCACCATCAGCGAGTTCTACGCCAACAATCCCGAGCGCAAGAAGAGATGGCTCTCGATGGGCATCGCCGAGCAGTCGGCGACTGGGGTAGCGGCCGGATTGGCTAGGGAAGGGAAGCTGCCGGTCTTCGGTACCTACGCGACCTTCGCCGCCTCGCGCAACCTCGACCAAGTGCGCACGTCCGTCTGCTACGGAAACTTCAATGTCTTGGTAGCGGGAGCGCACGGCGGCGTATCGGTGGGGCCGGACGGGGCCACGCACCAGGCGCTGGAGGATATTTTTGCCATGCAGGGCCTGCCCAACATGGTGGTCTGCGTGCCCTGCGATGTCGTGGAGACGCGCAAGGCGACCGACTACCTGCTGCTGAAGCACGTGGGGCCGAAGTACTTGCGCTTTGCGCGCGAGGCCACGCCCATCGTGACCACCGATAAAACACCGTTCGTGTTCGGCAAGGCCAACGTCATCCGCCTGCGGCGGGAAGCGGAAAAATTCATCGACGCCTTCGAAACGGTGCTCGCCGCCGACTACGACAACGAGCACGAGGACCTCGCCATCATCGCCTGCGGTCCCATGGTGCCGGAAGCCATGCGGGCCGCCTACATCCTGAAGCAGGACTTCGGCTATGAGACGCGTGTCGTGAACCTGCACACGCTGAAGCCGATCGACGTCGCCGCCATCCTGCGCGCGGGAAGGGAGACGGGCGTGGTGGTCACGGCCGAAGAGCACCAGATCGGTGCGCTGGCCTGGCGCGTCAGCAGCGTGCTCACCGAGAGCGAAGAGCTTTACGGCGTGCCCCTGATCACCGGCGCCATCGGGGTGAAGGACCGCTTCGGGGACAGCGGCGCGCCCTGGGAACTGATCAAGGAGTTCGAAGTGAGCGCCGAGCACATCGCGCAGAAGGCGGTGTCGCTGATGGAGGTCAAGAAGAAGGGCCTGCGCGACCAGCGCGCCCTGGCCACGGCGAGCCGCTAAGGCTAGACTATTGAAGCGGGCCGGTGGCAGGAACTGCAGCCGGCCTTTTTCTTTCTGCGAAGTCACCGGCGTCTGTGAGCCGGGTCACTGCTTTTTTCCCGCGGGCACGCTCAGTGTGAGCGCGCTACGGGCGCACGGTCTTTCCCACCCCGCAATCTTACCGGATGCGCGCCCGTGCAGGAGGCTCTGATGCGACCCGTCTACATGATCTCCGGGGGCCTGACCAAGTTCACCAAGGCCGAGCCGCGGAAATCGTTCCGCAGCATGGTCAAGGAAGCCTTCGATTACGCTAGGCACGACTGCCCGCGGCTGAAGCGCGACCGCATTGACGGCACGGTGGTCAGCTATTTCAGCGATCACTTCACCCGCCAGCTCATGGCCGGGATCATGGCTGTGGACACCTGCGGCCTGGTGCCCAAGCCCACCATCCGGGTCGAGGGCGGCGGCGCGACCGGCGGGTTGTGCTTCCAGGAGGCCTGGCGGCACGTGGCTTCCGGCTGGATGGACTGCGTGGTGGCCATGGGCTTCGAGACCATGTCCCATGTCAACACCTGGAAGGGCAACGAGTTCATCGCCTTGGCCAGCGACACCAACTTCGATTACCCGGTCGGCGGCTTCTACAGCGGCTACTACGCCATGATGGTGGTGCGGCACATGCACGAGTTCGGCACCACCGTGGAGCAGATGGCCAAGGTGAGCGTGAAGAACCACCGCAACGCGCTGTACAACAAGTGGGCGCAACACCATTACGACATCACGGTGGAGGACGTGCGCCGTTCGCCCATGGTGGCGTACCCGCTGACCATGCTCGACATCTGCACCATGTCAGACGGGGCAGCGGTGGCCATCCTGGCCAGCGAAAAGGTGGCGGAAAAGTACTGCGAAAACCCGGTGAAGATCCTGGGCGTGGGGCAGGGCTCTGACGCCATGCGCATGGCCGACCGTCCGCATGGCGAGGTGCCGCTGCTCAAGCACGAAGACCCGCGCTGGTATAAAGACTTGAAGTATCCCGGTGTGCACAGTTTCCGGGCCGGGCGCATGGCCTCCAAGATGGCCTATGAAAAGGCCGGTATCGATGACCCGCGCGAGGAACTGGACTTCGTCGAACTGCACGATGCGTACACCTCCAGCGAGATCCAGACCTATGAGGACATGGGGCTGTGCCGCTATGGCGAGGGCGGCAAATACATTGATGCGGGCCACCCCGAACTGACCGGCGCGCTGCCGGTGAACCCCTCGGGCGGGCTGATCGCTTGCGGACATCCCGTGGGCGCCACCGGCCTGATGCAGGCGGTGTTCGCGTTCTGGCAGCTGCAGGGCTCGATCGCCAAGCACAACGACGGCGACGCCACCATCCAGGTGAAGCAGAAGCGGGGCCGCGACCGGCGCAAGCTGCGGGGCGCCATTCACAGCCACGCCGGTACCGGAACCTACGTCACGGTCAGCATCATGGAAAGCACCAGCAGCCCAGTCCCGTTCCAGGGCGATTAGGAGGAAATCATGGCCAAAGCAGCATCTGTGCGCAAAAAGACCACGCCAATCGTGGCCGGGGCAGCTCCCAAACCGCAGCGCGTCCGCGGCCCCAAGCCGGTCTACGACAAGGTGCGGCTGCCGGAGAGCGACCAGGGCGCGGTCGTCTTCCGCACCGATCCCCTGGTCGTCAAGGACCATTACGAGATCGATTACATCCACAGCTATGCCGAGGACTCGCCCTTCTTCACCGGGCTGGCGCAAGGCAAGCTGATGGCCAGCGAGTGCACCAAGTGCCACTACCGTTTCGCCACGCCGCGCGCGTCCTGCATGGAATGTGGCGGGCGCACGCGCTGGATCGAGCTACCCCTCCAAGGCCGCGTGCACACCTGGACGACGTGCCACTTCGGGTCGGAGGCTTTTCTGAAGGAGACACCGTTCAACCTTGCATTGATCGAGTTTGAGGGGGTGAACACCCTGTTCCTGAGCCGCGTCATCGGCGTGGGGCAGGAGGGAATGAAGGTCGGCATGCCGGTGAAAGCCAAGTTTCGGCGGCTGGCTCAATTCAAGCCCACCGACGTCTACTTCGTGCCAAGTGAGAAGGCGTGAGTGCTTAGTGAGGGGGCGCAGGCAGTGTAGAAACAAGCCGGCGCCCCGCCCAATCACGTCAAGCTAGGGCGGTAAAGTCCTTTCCACTCCCAACAACGTCTGTTTTCCACAGGTTAGCGACGCCAAGCTCATCATCCCGAGGGGGCTCCCGGAGGGGCGTGCACCACGGCAGTAAACGCAACCCCTTGGGGTTCCGCGGGCAGGGCAGCACAAGGAATCGCGGTTTCCCCAAGGTCTCCCCATACCCGCACCTAACCTCCAAAATTCCTATTGACAGTCAACCATTTAGGCGTAGGATGTGGTCCAAAGTGGTTAGAAGTGGTAATACAAGTTCGTCGGTGGGTAGCGGTGCCAACAAGTGGTGACAGTCGCTTGATGGACAAGAAAAGCCCCAAAAACGACGCCAACGAACCCCAGATGAACGAACTCGTGACCGCTTTTACCTCCCTGGCTGCGGCAGTAGCAGCGGGAATCAGATCGAGGGGCCCAAGGCCCACGACACATGTTTCGCGGCAATCATCCAACTCGCGTCGACGAAAAGGGGCGGCTCAAGATCCCCGCGGAATTCAAGCGCGTGTTGGACGAGAAGTATGCCGGCGCCGAATTTTACATCACCAGCCTGGATGGGAAGGTTGCTCAAGTGTATCCGTTCGAAGAGTGGCAGCGCATCGAGGAGAAGCTGGCGCGCCTGTCGAACTTCAACCCGACCAAGAAAAAGCTTTTGCAGCGGACAAATTATTTCGGGCAGGTGGTGGAGATGGACGGCCAAGGGCGCGTCCTGATGCCGGCGCTGTTGCGGGAAGCGGCCGACCTGAAAGGCGAGGTCGCGGTGCTGGGCAACCTGACGTACCTGGAAGTTCGCAACATGGAGCAGTTCCGCAAGGAGATGGCAGAGAACCCGTTCACGGCTGAGGATGAAAAGACTCTCGACGAACTGGGCATCTAGTGGCGGACGAGGATTCTGGGGAATTCAACCACGCCCCACGGGGCGGACATGGCGAGAACGAAAGCAGTGGCCATGTTTCGGTTCTTTTACAAGAAGCGATCGATTTCCTGGCCGTAAAGCGCGGCGGGACCTATATCGACGCGACACTGGGCGCTGGCGGGCACAGTTACGAAATCGCAAGACGCCTCGGCGCACAGGGTCATTTGATTGGCTTCGATAAGGACACCGCGGCGCTGGAGATCGCCCGCAAGCGTTTGAGCCAGCCTCCCCCGCATTTTGAGGGGAACTGGCCCGAGGTCACGCTGGTGCACGCCTCCTTCGCGGAGGTGAGCGAGCGCGTCGCGCCGAAGTCGGCAGACGGGCTGCTGGCCGACCTGGGGCTCAGCTCTTTCCAGTTGGCCGACGCGCAGCGGGGATTCAGTTTTCAGGCGGAAGGACCGCTCGACATGCGCATGGACCCGCGCGGCGAGCGTACCGCCGATCAAGTGGTAAATCGGATGGACGAGCGCGAGCTCGCCGATCTGATTTACGAATTCGGTGAGGAAAGGAGGTCGCGGAGAATCGCCAGAGCCATTGTCCGGTCGCGGCCGATACGAACTACCGCTCATCTCGCGCAAGTTATATCGGCCGCGGCCCGGCCAATGAATCCGGCCGATCGCCGCATCCATCCCGCGACTCGAACTTTCCAAGCGATCCGAATTCACGTGAACCGAGAGCTGGAAGACCTGGAGGCGCTGCTGGCAAGCGCGCCCCGGGTCCTCAGGCCGGGAGGAAGGCTGGTCCTGATCAGCTTCCACTCGCTGGAAGACAGGAAAGTCAAGGACAGCCTGCGCGAAGGCGCAAAACAGGGTTTGTACCGGCTGCTGACCAAAAAGCCGGTGACGGCCACGGAAGAGGAGATCGATCGCAATCCTCGCAGCAGGAGCGCGAAATTACGGGCGGCAGAAAGGCTGTAGCCCACGGATTTGTAAGGCGCTGTGAAACAAGCTGTGAGAAATGTGGATTTCAGTTGAAGGTTTCGGGGCGGCGCTGCCTCTCTCCTGATACGGGCGAAGCAGTTCACCAAACCTTCCCAATAAGAGCGCGCCGTCCCGAAAGAATTTCGCTGGACCTGGTCTGGGTAGGGCCGGAGGTGAGCGATGTACACAGGAAGAGTGATCGAAGAGTTGATGGAGAGCGTGGAACGCGCGGAGCAGCATGCGCACATGATGCGTGCAGGTGAGGCGGACGTCATCAAGGTGGACGTCCACCAGAGCCGCGACACGTTCATCTACAACTTCTCGTACAACCAGGGACTCGTAGGTGTGGCCTAGATGGCGGCCGGAGCGTGGACTTCGCCGGCGGTGGGACGGCGCCCCTGTGCGCCGGAGATCTACATCGCCAAGCACATCGACAACTCGCGGCTCGTGAAGGTGACCGACCACGAGCGCAACCGCGAGATGGGGATGTTCACCGTGGCGCTGGTGGTGCTGTTCGCGCTGGTGATCGGCTACGCCTGGCAGCATTTCAGCGCCATCGAGTACGGCTACCGCATCGAGGCGCTGCGGGCGCAACGAGACGGAGTGGCGGAACTGAACCGTGCGCTGCGGCTTGAGGAAGCCTCGCTGCGCGATCCCGAGCGCATCGACGCCCTGGCCCAGCAGATGGGTCTGGTGGCGCCGCAGGCCGGGCAGATCCTGCGTATGGATTCGGGCGACGACCGCGACCCCGGCGGTCCGGTGATGGCGCGCGTTTCCGTGGTGATGCCGACGGTCCAGTACTAGAAGTTTGGACGGGGTAAGATACCGGCCGGCGCTTGAACCAGGGTCCCGGCCGGGAGCAGTCCAAATCGTGGCGGCCCGCCCGTCGGGCCGCCATGCCATCTGATCGTCAGACGAGGAAATGCCAGCGAACAGCGCGGCCATCGCAACCCGGCGTCTCTATGTCCTCGCAGGGATCCTTATTGTCTGGCTCATCGCCATCGGCTTCCGTCTCGTCTACCTCCAGGTCCTGCACTACGGCGATTTTGCGCAGCAGGCGCGGCGGCAGCAGCAGCGCTCCATCGAAGTCGCGCCCAAGCGCGGCATCATCTACGACCGCAACGGCCACGAGCTGGCCATGTCGGTGCAGGTCGACTCGATCTTCGCCGTGCCCTCGGAGATCCCCGATCAGCAGAGTACGGCGGCGATCCTTGCCAGGGTGCTGAAGCTCGATGCCGACGACATCCTGGCGCGCATGAAGTCCTCGCGCGCCTTCAGTTGGATCGCGCGCAAGGTGGACGCCCAGGACAGCGAGCGCGTGCGGGCACTGAATCTCAAAGGTATTTACTTCCAGAAGGAGTCCAAGCGCTTCTATCCCAAGCGCGAGCTGGCGGCACAGGCGCTCGGCTACGTTGGCCTCGACGACGAAGGCCTGGGCGGGCTGGAGCGCGAGTACGACGATCAGCTGCACGGGCGGCCGGGGAAGATGCTCATTTCCGTGGACGCCAAGCGCCGCTGGTTCGGGCGCGTGGAGCGCCAGCCCGACAGCGGCAAGAACCTCGTCCTCACCATCGACGAAAAGATCCAGTACATCGCGGAGCGCGAACTGGAGCGCGCCATGCGGGAGACCCGGGCCGAAGGTGCGACCATCATCGTGCAGAACCCGCACACCGGGGAGGTGCTGGCGCTGGCCAACCGGCCGACCTTCAATCCCAACGTCTTCGGAAAGGTGCCGGCGCAGGCGCTGAAGAACCGCGCGGTATCGGACGTGTACGAGCCCGGTTCGACCTTCAAGATCGTGACCATCGCCGCGGCACTGGAAGAGAAGGTCACTCGCCCCGAGGAGATGATCGATTGCCAGGAGGGCGCGATCCAGATCGGCGGCCTGCGCATCCGCGACCATGAGAAGTTCGGTATGCTCAGCGTTTCCGACATCGTGACGCACTCCAGCGACGTAGGCGCCATCAAGGTGGGCCTGCGGCTGGGTGATGAGCGCTTCGACCACTACATCCGCGCCTTCGGCTTCGGCTCGCAGAGCGGGATCGAGCTGCCGGGCGAGACCCGGGGCCTGGCCAAGCCGGTCAGCCGTTGGTCGAAAGTCTCGATCGGCGCCATCTCCATGGGGCAGGAGATCGGGATCTCCGCAGTGCAGCTTGCGGCGATGGTCTCCACCATCGCCAACGACGGGCTCTACACGCCGCCGCGGATCGTGGCCGGCAGCACGCCGTCGAATGCGCCGCTGCAGCGCGTCGCCTTCCACGTCCCCAAGCAACGCCGCGTGATCTCGCCCCTCACCGCGGTCGAGATGAAAAAGATGCTGGAGAGCGTGGTGCTGCACGGCACCGGCCGCAAGGCGCTGCTCGACGGTTACACCTCGGCGGGCAAGACCGGCACCGCGCAGAAGGTTGATCCTGCGACCGGGGCGTATTCGAAGTCGAAGTACATCGGCTCATTTGCGGGGTTTGCGCCGGTCAACGAACCGGCGATCACGGTGGTGGTGATCATCGATTCGGCGCAGGGGCTGCACCAGGGCGGACAGGTGGCCGCGCCGGTGTGGACGCGGGTGACGCAGCAGGTGCTCGCCTACCTGAATGTCCCGCAGGACGCCGACGCAAGGAATTCGCCGCAGCGGCGCATGCTGCTGGCGAAGGTCAAGGACGAAGACCTGGACGAGAGCTCGCCGGACCGGCTGGGCGGCGGCGCGGAGATCGTGGACGCGGAAGCAGCTCCGACGCCGGAGGTCAAGGTCCCGGCCAAAGTGCCGAGCCCGGAGGTCGCGGCTACTGCGAAGGTCTTGAACGTGGCCCTGAAGACGCGCTCACCGGCGCCATCCGGACCTGCTCCGCCATTGACCGCGCCTGCCGGCCCGCCGATGCAGACATCCGGGACGGTCGTCGTGGACACCGAGGGCGGCGTGATCGTGCCGTCGCTGCTGGGGAAGGGAGTGCGCAGCGCGCTGGAGATCGCGCAGCAGACGGGGATCGAGATCGACGTGGTGGGCAATGGCATCGCGCGCGAACAGATGCCGCCGCCCGGCAGCCGCATCCCGGCCGGCGGACACGTGGCCGTCAGATTCTCGCGATGAATCGCGCCGGAACAGCCGATTTCCTCATCCCCGCTTTATATAATCGACACCAATGACCTTCCTCGAACTGCTGGACGGAGCGGACGTGCTCTTTCAGCAAGGCAATCCGGCCGTCAGCGGCTTGCAATACGATTCCCGGCGCATTCGTCCCGGGGACGTATTCCTGGCCATGCACGGCGAGACCACCGACGGGAATCGCTACATCGACAAAGCGATCGCTGCCGGCGCAGTCGCCGTGGTCACGGACTCAAAGGAAGAAAAGCCGCGCGAGAAGGTCGCCTGGGCGAAGATCTCCCATGGCCGGCGTGCCATGGGCCGCCTCAGCGCCAACCTCTATCGAAACCCTGCGCAGAAGCTGGCCATCACGGGCGTGACCGGCACCAACGGTAAAACCACCGTCGCTTTGCTCGTGGAATCGATCTTTCGCGCTGCCGGACGCCAGTGCGCGCTGGTGGGGACCATCGAGTACCACGTCGCCGGAGAGGTGCTAGCGGCGCCGCATACCACGCCGGAATCGCTCGAACTCAACCAGCTCTTTGCCAAGGCGGCGGGGCTCGGCGTCACCGAAACCGCCATGGAGGTCTCTTCGCACGCCCTGGCACAGCAGCGTGTCTTCGGCATCCCGTACGATGTCGCCGTGTTCACCAACCTCACGCGCGACCACCTCGACTTCCATCGCCACATGGACGATTACTTCGCCGCGAAAAGCGTTCTTTTCCAGGGCTGCGGCACCGAGCCTCCGCGCGTCAGCGTGCTGAATCTCGAGGACGAATACGGAAAGCGCCTGGCGAAGGCCAGCAGGTCGGCCGAGACTGTCACGTATGGCTTGGAAGGTGGTGACTTCCACGCGGCGGGCGTAGACATCAGCAGCAGCGGCACGCGCTTCGATATCGTCACCGGCACGACCACCATCCCCGTGTTCTCGCCACTGATCGGGCGGGTGAACGTCTTCAACATCCTGGCCGCGGCGGCCGCCGCTACCGCGCGCGGCTGCTCCTCGGAACAGATTGCAAAAGGTGTCGAGGCCCTGGAGCGCGTGCCCGGGCGTTTCGAGCGGGTCAATGCCGGGCAGCCGTTCTCGCTAGTGGTGGACTACGCGCATACCGACGACGCACTGCGCAATCTCACCGCGCTGGCGCGCGAGTTCGTCGGCGGACGCGGGCGCCGCGGGCGGGTGATCACCGTCTTCGGCTGTGGCGGTGACCGCGACCGCACCAAGCGGCCGCTCATGGGCGAGGCGGCGGGCAAGGGCAGCGATCTCGTGATCGTTACCTCCGACAACCCGCGCAGCGAGGACCCGCTCACCATCATCCAGGACGCGGTGGTGGGTCTCCAGCGCACCGGGACCAGCTACACGGTCGAGCCGGACCGCCGCAAAGCCATCGCACTCGCCGTCGGTGATGCGAAAGCCGGCGACATCGTTCTCGTCGCGGGCAAGGGCCATGAGAAGGTCCAGGTCACGCGCGATGGCGCCGCCCCGTTCGACGACGTTGAAGTCGCGCGCGAAGCGCTTCGCGCCGCCGGCTACGCCGCTGTGGGCGCGGCCAGGGACGGCAACACATGAAGCTGCCCCTGGCGCGCGTCGCCGAGTTCACACACGCGGTCGGCGAGTTCGACCGCAGCGCCGTCGCGGCCGGCTATTCCATCGACTCGCGCACCGTGCAACCGGGCGACCTCTTCTTTGCCGTGAAAGGCGAGCGCCTCGACGGGCACGACTTTGTCGAGCGGGCGCTGGCCACGGGCGCCATCGGCGCAATCATCGGCAAAGAACACGCCCCGCGCTACACGGTGAAGACTGGCCTGCTGGTCGTGGACGACACTCTCTCGGCGCTTCAGGCGCTGGGGGCGGCCGTGCGCCGTATGTGGGGCAAGACCGTGGTCGGGCTGACCGGTTCGACCGGCAAGACCACTACCAAGGAAGCCATCGCGCACCTGCTGGCCCTGCAGTACCGCGTGCTCAAGACCGAGGGCAATCTGAACAATCACTTCGGCCTGCCGCTCACACTGCTGAAGCTCGAGCCGGCCCACGACATCGCGGTCATCGAACTAGGCATGAACCACGCGGGCGAGATCACCGCGCTGGCCAGGATCGCCGCGCACGATGTCGGCGTGGTCACCAACGTGGCGCCCGTGCACCTGGAGTTTTTCGATTCGGTGGCGGCCATTGCGCGCGCCAAGTACGAGCTGATCGAAAGCCTTCACGCCGGCGGCACGGCGGTCCTCAACTGCGACGACGAATATGTCTCGCAGTTCGGCCGCGATTTCCACGGCAAGGTCGTGACCTTCGGTCTGGGTGCGACGGCCGACGTGCGAGCCGAGAACATCTTGCACCGCGGCGCGGAAGGGTCGGTCTTCGACATCGTGGTCGGCAGCGTGCGCGAGCGCGCCTCGCTCCCGCTCGTCGGCAAGCACAATGTCTACAATGCGCTGGCGGCCATCGCGGCGGCGCTGGAACGCGGCATCAAGCCCTCGGAAGCTGCGGCGGCGCTGGCCACGCTCCAGGCGCAGGATAAGCGCGGGCAACTGCTCGAACTGGGCGGCGCTACCGTCATCAACGATTGTTACAATGCCAACCCGAAGGCGATGAACGCCATGGTGGACGTGCTGGCAAGCATGCCCGCCAAGCGGCGCATCGTGGTTGCCGGCGAGATGCTGGAACTCGGACCCACGTCCCCCGAACTGCACCGCCGCACGGGCGCCTACATGGCGGAGCAGAAAATCGACGTCGTGGTCGGAGTGCGTGGATTGGCGACTGAGATCGTCGCCGCAGCGAAACAAGCCGGGCTCCGCGCCGAATTCCTGGAGTCGCCCGAACAGGCGGGCGAGTGGCTGGCGCGCGAGACGCAGCGCGGCGACGCGATCCTGCTCAAGGCTTCGCGCGGCGTCAAGCTGGAGCGCGCGTTGGATGCCTGGCGATCGCGCCTCGCAGACGCGAAGTAATAGACCGGGAACACGGGATGGCATGGGCGGCGGCCCCCTATCCATGTAACACTTGGGCGAGAGCCCCTGCGGGCAGAGGCGGAGAAACGATTTGCTCTATTGGCTGCTGTACCAGGTACTTCAACCGCACTTCGGACCGTTCCGCCTTTTCCGTTACCTTACCTTCCGCACCGCTTTCGGCAGCCTGACCGCGTTGTTCATGGCGCTCATCGTCGGACCCTCCGTCATCCGCCAGCTCCGCGAGTTCCAGATCGGCCAGTACATCCGCGAGGAAGGCCCCAAGGCGCATCAGAAGAAGGCGGGAACTCCGACCATGGGCGGCGTGCTCATCTGCATCGCCATCGTGGTGCCGACCATGCTCTGGGCCGACCTGAGCAATCCCTTCGTGTGGGTCGCGGTGATCGCGACCATAGCCTTTGGCTCCATCGGCTTCGCCGATGATTACTTGAAGGTCGTCCACCATCGCAACCTGGGACTTACCGGGCGCTCCAAGCTGATGCTCCAGATACTATTGAGCACCATTATCGCGGTCGTGCTGGTGTTGCTGCAGGCACGAGGGAACTACTCGACGCACCTGATCGTCCCGTTCTTCAAGACCTACCGCCCGGACCTGGTGATCAGCGCGCTCCTCCACAATCCCTATCTCTGGCCCATCGCCTTCCTGCCCTTCATCGGCTTTGTGGTCATCGTCATCGTCGGTTCGAGCAATGCGGTCAACCTGACCGACGGATTAGACGGCCTGGCCATCGGCTGCACCGTCATCGCTGCCGGCGCTCTGGCCGTGCTCACGTACGTCAGCGGACACGCCGCGTTTGCCTCCTATCTTGAGCTTCAACGGATGCCCCAGGTCGCGGAACTCACGATATTCTGCGGCGCGATGGTGGGCGCGGCCATCGGATTCCTCTGGTACAACGCGCATCCGGCCGAGATCTTCATGGGCGACGTAGGTTCTCTGGCGCTGGGCGGCGCCATCGGCACGGTCGCGGTCATCATCAAGCAAGAGCTGCTGCTGCCCTTCATCGGAGGCATCTTCGTGATCGAGGCGCTCTCGGTCATCATCCAGGTGGTCTCCTACAAGACGCGCAAGAAGCGCGTCTTCAAGATGGCCCCGCTGCACCACCATTTCGAGCTGCTGGGCTGGTCGGAATCGAAGATCATCGTGCGCTTCTGGATCGCCTCGCTGGTGTTTGCACTTTTTGCTCTGACCACGCTGAAGTTGCGCTAGCCGCGCGCGCGCGTGGCACAATGCGGATGGACGAGTATGGACGTTAAGGGAAAACGGGTCCTGGTGGTCGGGCTGGGTAAATCGGGCGTGAGCTCCGCGCTCTTCCTGAAAGAGAGAGGCGCGCGAGTCACTGTCTCCGACGCCAAAACCGAGGAGCAGCTGCGCGAGGCAATTCCGCAGCTTCTGGATAAGGGGATCGCGGTCGAGGCCGGGGGGCACGGCGAGCGCACCTTCCGCGACCAGGACCTGATCGTGGTCAGCCCGGGCGTTCCCAGCGACGAGCCGCACCTGGTGCAGGCACGGGCGGCGGGCATCGCCATCATGGGCGAGGTCGAGCTGGCCTCGCGCTTCCTGCCCGGGCACATCATCGCCATCACCGGTTCGAATGGAAAAACGACGACCACCGCGCTGATCGGCGAGGTCATCTCCTGGGGCGGCTACGAGACGCTGGTCGGCGGCAACATCGGCACGCCCGTGATCTCCCTGGTGCCGGAAGCCACGTCGGATACCTACAACGTGCTCGAGATCTCCAGCTTTCAGCTAGAGACCATCGAGACATTTCATCCCCAGATCGCGGTCGTCCTGAACATCACGCCCGACCACCTCGACCGCCATCACACGATGGAAGCCTACATCTCCGCCAAGGTGCGTATCTTCGAGAACCAGACCCCGAGCGACCATGCAGTCCTCAATGCCGACGACCCCGAATGCGCGAAGCTGGGCGGCCGCACCAAGGCCAAGGTTCTTTGGTTCAGCCGCAAGAAAGAAGTTACGGAAGGCGCCTTCGTTCGAGGCAGCAAGATCTTCTACCGCGATGCCGACAGCGGCGAGCAGGAGGTCATGGCGGTCGCCGACATTTCGCTGAAGGGTACGCATAACGTGGAGAACGTCCTGGCGAGCGTCTGCGTCGGGCGCATCGTCGGATGCGAGCCCGGCCGCATCCGCAAAGCGGTGCAGGAGTTCAAAGCGGTCGAGCACCGGCTGGAATACGTGGCTACCATCCGCGGTGTCGAGTTCTACAACGACTCCAAGGCCACCAACGTCGACGCCACCATCAAGGCGCTGGAATCGTTTCCCGCCAACATCCACATCATTCTGGGTGGCAAGGACAAGGGCAGCGACTACTCGGTGCTCAACCCGCTGCTGAGGGAGCGGGTGAAGCGCGTATACACCATCGGCGCAGCGGCTGGGAAGATCGAGCAGCAGATCACCGGCGCCGCCGAGATCGTACACGCCGAGACGATTGAGAGCGCCGTCAAGCAGGCTTCGCAGCACGCCGCCGCCGGCGACATCGTCCTGCTCGCGCCCGCCTGCGCCAGCTTTGACCAGTTCACCAGCTACGAGCATCGTGGCAAGGTCTTCAAGGACTTGGTCCAGGCGCTGGCCGCCAAAGGAGCCGCCTAGATGGCCAAGCGCGTCAGCGTGGACAAGACGTTGTTCGCGGTCACGCTGGTGCTGGTCTTTATCGGTCTGGTGATGGTCTTCAGCGCCTCCGCGGTGATGGCCAATGAGCGCTACGGCTCCGCCTACACCTTCTTATTGCGCCAGTTCGCCTGGGCGGTCGCCGGCATGCTCGTGATGTGGGGCGCGATGAATGTGGACTACCGCCGCTTCAAGCATCCGGCGGTGGTCTTCTCGTTGTTGAGTGTCACGATGCTGCTCTTGGTAGCTGTCTTCTTCCTCGACCGTTCGCACAACACGCACCGCTGGATCCGTTTGGGCATGTTCTCGTTCCAGCCTTCGGAGCTGGCGAAACCCGCCATCATCCTGTTCCTCGCGTACTTCCTGGAGAGCCGGACAAAGGCCATCGACGACTGGCGCAACACGCTGCTGCCCGCCGTCATCCCACCCCTGGTGCTGGCAGTCCTCGTCGTCCGGCAGCCTGACTTGGGCACGACCATCGTCTGCCTGGGCATCGCCGCGGTGGTGCTGTTCGTCGCTGGGATGCGCTTGCGCTACTTCGCCTACGCTGTCGCGGCCTCGCTGCTCCCGCTGTATTTCCTGGTATTCCGTGTGAAGTGGCGGTACGACCGCATTCTCGCCTTCCTCAATCCGTATGCCGACCCGCAGGGGCGCGGCTTCCACATGATCCAGTCGCTGATCGCGGTGGGCACCGGCGGCGTCAGCGGCCTCGGCCTGATGGAAGGGAAGCAGAAGCTCTTTTATCTTCCCGAGCCGCATACCGACTTCATCTTCGCCGTCACTGCGGAAGAACTCGGGCTAATCGGATCGCTGGTGATCGTGAGCCTGTTCGGCGTCTTCCTCTACCGCGGCATGCGCACGGCGCTCGCCACCGACGATCTCTTCGCCAAGTTCCTGGCCACCGGTATTACAACCATGATCGTGGCCCAGGCGTTCTTCAACGTCAGCGTGGTCCTCGGCCTGATGCCCACCAAGGGCATCCCGCTGCCCTTCATCTCCTACGGCGGATCGTCGCTGTTCGTGACGCTGGCCTGCGTCGGCGTGCTCCTCAACATTACGCAGCAGACGGACTGACATGCGCGCCGTGATCGCCGGAGGAGGAACGGGCGGGCACGTCATCCCCGCGCTGGCCATTGCTCACGAGCTGCGCGAGCGCTACCACGCCGAGGTTCTGTTCATCGGCACGGCGCGCGGCATCGAGACCCGGCTCGTGCCCCAGGCCGGATACGTGCTGGAACAGATAGAGGTTGGCGCGCTGAAGAATGTGGGCCTGGCAACGCGCCTCAGCACCCTGCTGGCTCTGCCCCGGGCCATCGTGCGCTCGTGGATGATCCTGAGCGAGTTCCGGCCGGATGTGGTGATCGGCGTTGGCGGATACGCCAGCGGCCCGGGGATGCTCGCGGCTGCGTTCAGCGGCCGCCCCACGCTCGCCTTCGAGCCCAATGTCGTACCGGGATTCGCGAATCGTGTTATCGCTCCCATGGTCTCGGCCGCGGCCGTGCATTTCGAGGAGACCTGCAGCTACTTCCGCAACTGCCACGTCACCGGCGTGCCTGTGCGCCGCGCCTTCTTCGACATTCCGGCGAAGCAGGGCGGCAGTCCGACGCTGCTGGTCTTCGGCGGATCGCAAGGCGCCACCGCCATCAACCGAGCGCTCAAGGAGGCTCTTCCCGCGCTCTACCAACGCGTCCCCGGACTGCACATCGTCCACCAGACCGGCGAGCGCGACTTCCAGGAAGCGCAGCGCGTGTACCTCGAGGCGGGCGTGTCGGCCGAGATATTTCCCTTCATTGAGCAGATGCCCGAGGCCTTCCGCCGCGCCGACCTGCTGCTCTGCCGTTCCGGCGCCAGCACCGTTGCCGAGATCACCGCGGCAGGGAAGCCGGCCATCTTCGCCCCCTTTCCACACGCCGCCGACGACCACCAGCGCCGCAATGCCGAAGCGCTGGAACGCGCTGCGGCCGCGGTTCTTCTGCCTGAACCAGAGCTCACGCCCGAGAAGCTGACGGACACCGTGGCCTCGTTGCTGAATGATCCGGCGCGCCTGGCCCGCATGTCCCAGGCCGCGCGCACTCTCGCTCATCCCAACGCCACCCGCGAGATCGCCGCCCTCGCCGCCCGCCTCGCCGGCTGGTCCGCCGCCACAGCGTGACCTGCTACGCCCGGTACGCGACAGTGTTAGGCTATCTTCTTTACTCAACTGAGTACTGAGTACCGAGTATCGAGTACTGATGTTCGCCAAACTCCAACGCGTCCATTTCGTCGGCATCGGCGGCATCGGCATGAGCGGCATTGCCGAGGTCCTGCTCACCCTCGGCTACAAGGTTTCCGGCTCTGATCTGAAGCGCTCCGGCCTTACGGACCGCCTCGAGAAGCTGGGCGCTACCATCTTCGAAGGACACCGTGCCGAGAACGTGCTCGGTGCCGAGGTCGTGGTCACCAGTTCAGCCATCGCCGGGGACAATCCCGAGGTCGCCGAGGCCCGCCGCCACCACGTCCCGGTCATCCAGCGCGCCGAGATGCTGGCCGAGCTGATGCGCCTGAAGTACGGCATCGCCATTGCCGGCATGCACGGCAAGACCACCACCACGTCCATGGTCGCGGCCGTGCTCGCGGCGGGCGGCCTCGATCCGACCGTGGTCGTGGGCGGCCGCGTGGACGCCATGGGCTCCAATGCGCGCCTGGGCAAGTCCCACTACCTGGTCGCCGAAGCCGACGAGAGCGACCGCTCGTTCCTCAAGCTCTCCCCAATCCTTTCGGTCGTCACCAACATCGATCGCGAGCACATGGACTGCTACCGCGACATGGACGACGTGGAGCGCTCCTTCATCGAGTTCATGGACCGCGTGCCCTTTTACGGCATGGTCGTGCTCTGCAACGACGACGCGCGTCTCCGCGGCCTGATTCCGCGCGTGCAGCGCCGCATCGTGACCTACGGCACGCTCCCCGATTCCGATCTGCACATCGCGTCGGTCGAGACCGGGCTGGGCGCCGACCGCCCCTTGAGCCAGTTTCGCGCCGTTTACCGTGGCGCCGATCTCGGAGAATTCCACCTTCACGTTCCCGGCACGCACAACGTGCTCAACGCGGGCGCGGCCATCGCCGTGGGCATCGGCCTCGACGTCTCGCCCGGACACATCCGCAGCGCGCTCTCCAGCTTCCGCGGCGTGGATCGCCGGTTCCAGCTCAAGGGACAAGCCGCCGGCGTCGCCGTCGTCGACGACTACGGCCACCATCCCACGGAGATCCGGGCTACGCTGGCCGCCGCGCGCCAGTGCGGATACAAGCGCGTCCATGTCGTCTTCCAGCCCCACCGCTACACCCGCACCCACTTGCTGATGGACGAGTTCGGTACTGCCTTCCGAGACGCCGACTCGGTCTTCGTGCTCGACATCTACGCCGCCAGCGAGGCGCCGATCGCTGGCGTCTCCGGCGAGCGTCTTGCCCGCCACATCGCGGAGTTCGGCAACCCCAGCGCCATGTATGTTGCTTCGTTCGCCGACGCGGCAACGGCTGTCGCTGCGGTCGCTCAGGACGGCGACATGGTGCTCACCCTTGGTGCCGGCAACGTCTCCCAACTCGCGCAACAGATTCTGGAGAAGCTCGCCGCGCGTGATCTCCGCGTTGCGACAAAACCTGCTGGCGGCTGACCGGCTGCGAAATATCCACAGACCACCCAAAAATCCCTGTCTCAAATTGCAACGAAAGCAGTTATAGTTGCTGCCACGGCGATGTTTCCCTCCAAAGTCGGGAATGGCGCGCGATAACGGTCAGTTCACGCGAGAAGACGAACGGCTGCCCCGGCCTCCAGCCGGAGCGGTGCGCGACGCCGTTGACGAAATCGAAGAAACCGATGCCCGCCTGATCGACCTCGAGAACGAAGAAGAGTCTCCATTCCTGCGCGGCCAGAAGCGGGTGCCGGTGCGCCGTGGGCCGCTGCCGCGCAGGACGGCGCGGCGGGTCAAGATCGCCGCCATCGTCCTGCTCGCGGCCGCCGTCGTGGGCGCCGTCGCTACTGTGCTCTACCGCTATGGCGCACACTCCTGGCGCTTCCGCCTCGAGTCCAGCAGCAACCTTGAGATCCGCGGCACCCACAACGTCACTCGCGCGCAGGTGCTCGAGGTCATGGGATCGGACATCGGCCGCAACGTCTTCTTCGTTCCGCTGTTCGAGCGCAAGAAGCAGCTCGAGGACATCGCCTGGGTGGAGTCGGCCAGCGTCATGCGCCTGCTGCCCGACCGCCTGCGCATCGAGATCAAGGAGCGCACGCCCGTCGCTTTCGTCCAGATCGGCTCACGAGTTTCTCTCATCGACGCTTCCGGTGTCGTGATGGACATGCCGGCCACCCGGCAGACGCACTACTCGTTCCCGGTCATCACCGGCATGCAGGAATCCGAGCCACTTTCCACCCGCGCCGCGCGCATGAAGATATACTCCGCCCTGGTGCGCGACCTCGACTCCGAGGGCGGCAATTATTCGTCGGCGCTCAGCGAGGTGGACCTCTCCGATCCCGAGGACGTGAAGATCATCGTGCCCGAAGCCGCAGGCGCGGTGCTCATCCACATGGGGTCCTCCGAGTTCCTGCGCCGTTACAAGACCTTCATCGCGCACGTCGCCGAGTGGCGGCAGCAGGTGCCCGGCCAGAAACTGGACTCCGTGGACCTGCGCTACGAGGGCCAGATCATCGTCAACCCGGACACGAAAGCCGTGCCCGCGGCCCAGGCGCCCGCACCGCCGGCGGCCACCCGGGCACGGGGGACCAGGCATTAGGGCCATGAGCAAGGACCAGCAGAACCTGTTGACGGCAATTGACGTGGGCAGCGCCAAGACCTGCGCGCTGGTGGCCGAACTCACCGATTCCGGGCCGCGCTACCGCGGCCACGGCATCTACGAATCGCGCGGCTCGCGCAAGGGCGTCATCGTCGACCTGGAGAAGGCCGTGGTGTCCGTGCAGAAGGCCGTCGAAGAAGCCGAGCAATCCGCCGGGGTGGCGGTGGAGCGGGCGTTGGTCGGCGTGGCCGGCGCCCACGTGCGCGGCGTCAATAGCCGCGGCGGCATCAATGTAGGGCGCTCTCGCGAGATCACCCGCGACGACATCCGCTCCGCCGTCGAGCGCGCCCGCTCCATCACCCTGCCCCCCGACCGCGAGATCCTGCACCTGCTGCCGCAACAGTTCATCCTCGACGAGCAGGGCTCCATCCGCGATCCCGCGGGCATGCTCGGCTCCAAGCTCGAGGTCCAGGTGCACGTGGTGACCGCGGCCTCCACCGCCGCGCAGAACATCATCACTTCGCTGAACCGCGCCGGCATCCACGTGGACGACACCGTCTTCGAACCGCTCGCCGCTGCGGACGCCTGCCTCAAGGCCGACGAGCGCGAGCTGGGCGTCTGCTTGGCCGACATCGGCGCGGGCTCCACCGACATCATCGTCTTCCACGAGGGCGCCGTCGTGCACACCGGCGTAGTGCCCATCGGCGGCGACCACTTCACCAGCGACGTCGCCGTCGGCTTGCGCACCCCGCTTTCCGACGCCGAGAAGATCAAGAAGCTGTTCGGCTGCGCCGTGGTCAGCAAGGTGCCCGAACAGAACGAGATCGAGGTCACTGCGGTCGGCGACCGGCCCTCGCGTCTGATGCCGCAGCGCTTCCTCTCCGAGATCATCGAGCCGCGGGCCCGCGAGCTGTTCGAGATGCTGCGCGACAACCTGCGCCATGCCGGCGTGCTCGACCTCTGCAGCGCGGGGATCGCGCTCACCGGCGGCGGCTCTCGCCTCAACGCCCTGCTCGAGGTCGCCGAGGACGTCCTGCGCCGGCCCGGGCGCAAGGCCGTCCCGCTGCCCATCTCCAAGATGCCCTCGCAGCTGGCCGAGCCCGAGTTCGCCTGTTCCATCGGAATGATCTTTTACGGAAACCGTGCCCGGCTGGCCCGCGGCACACAAGACAATAGCTTCACCTCGAAGTTGAAAGCGCTTTTCGCGAAGCGAGCCTGACGGAGTGGGGAATGACTGACAAGAGCGATATCCGCATCGAGTTCGGCGAAGACCCGCGCAACAACGCCAAGATCAAGGTCATCGGCGTGGGTGGCGGCGGCGGCAACGCCGTCAATCGCATGATCGACGCCCATCTCGAGGGCGTCGAGTTCCTGACCGCCAACACCGATCTTCAGGCGCTGCAACTGTCGCGCGCGCCCATCAAGATCCAGCTCGGCGTGAAACTGACCAACGGGCTGGGCGCCGGCGCCAACCCGGAGATCGGACGCAAGGCCGCGCTCGAGGATGCCGACAAGATCATCGAGGCGCTCGAGGGCGCGGACATGGTCTTCGTCACCACCGGACTCGGCGGCGGCACCGGCACTGGCGCCGCTCCCATCATCGCCTCGCTGGCCAGCGAGATGGGCGCACTCACCGTCGCGGTGGTCACCAAGCCGTTCGCCTTCGAGGGCAAGCGCCGCATGACCCAGGCGGAGCGCGGTCTCGCCGACCTGATCGACTCCGTGGACACCACCATCGTCATCCCCAACGAGAAGCTGCTCGCCGTGGCCCAGAACGCGGGCTTCTTCGAATCGTTCCGCGTGGCCGACGACATCCTGCGCCAGGCGGTGCAGGGCATTTCCGACATCATCACCATTCCCGGCATCATCAACCGTGACTTCGCCGACGTGAAGGCGATCATGCAAGGGATGGGCTACGCCGTCATGGGCACCGCGCAGGCCAGGGGCGAGCGGCGCGCCATCGAGGCGGCCAACCGCGCCATCGCCTCGCCGCTGCTCGAGGCCGGCGCCATCGACGGCGCCCGCGGCCTGCTCATCAACATCACCGGCTCCAGCTCGCTGAAGCTGGCCGAGGTGAACGAGGCCTCCACCATCATCCAGAGCGCCGCCCACGAGGACGCCAACATCATTTTCGGCGCGGTGCACGACGAGAAGATGAAGGACGAGGTCAAGATCACGGTCATCGCCACCGGCTTCAAGACCGACCACCTGCCCAAGCGGGAGAAAGTGACGGCGGCGCAGGCCGCCATCGCGCAGGCGCGCCAGCAGTCGTCCTTCGTCCCCGCCGGGCCGCGGCCGGTGGCCCCGCCTCCGCCCATCGCTCCGCCCCCCGCGCGCGCCACCGAGCGTACCCAGGCCAACATCCCGCACCGCGAGACACCGTCGCTCGATGCGGTGAAGGATTCGGTGAAGGGAAGCGTGGAGCAGGACGATCTGGACGTGCCCGCCTTCATCCGCAAGCGCGGCGAGCACCACTGAGGATTGAACCGCAGAGAACGCTGAGAACGCAGTGAGAAGTGGATTTGACTCTCTGCGACCTCTGCGGTCTCTGCGGTCGAATCTTCTTCGCCGAGACTTGCAGGAACCTCAAAGGTTACCCCCGGAATCAACCTGGTCAATGTTACTGCCATAATCTGGGCGCTAGCATCGCCTGTGCTATGGAAATGCGGGCCTTACTCCTCTGCGAGGAATCGGAATCCATCTATGTCCTCAGCGACGTGCTGGGCGACCTTGAAGTAACGGTTGAGCTCTGCCACGATCGCGACCAGGCACTCGACCGCCTGGTGCACGAAAGATATGAGGCGGTCATCGTGGACTGCCAGGTCGCCGACGCCTCCGACCTGCTGCGCTATGTGCGCCTGACCGGCGACAACAAGAACGCCATCAGCCTGGCGCTGGTTGAGAACCTGGCCGCCATGCAGGGTGCGCTCGATAATGGCGCCAACTTTGTCCTCTGCAAGCCGATGGCTCCGGAACCGGTGGCGCGCACCATCCGCGCCATGAAGGGGCTGATCTTCCGCATGGGACGCCGTTCTGTCCGTGTGCAGGTACAGACCCTGGCGTTCGTCGAGATGAATTCTCTTTCCGAGCAGGCCATCATCCTCGACCTGAGCGAGGGTGGCATGGCCATCCAGGCGCTTGCGCCGGTGGAAGCCAGCAAGGTGTTGCAACTTCGCTTCGATCTGCCCGGCACCAAAAAGCGCCTGCAGGTCAGCGGCGAGATCACCTGGGCCGACGCCTCCGGCCGCGCCGGCATCCGCTTCGTGGACGTTCCCGAGCAGTGCTCGAGCGCGCTGAAGGACTGGATCTTCGTCAACACCGTCGCCCCCTCGCGCATCGCCATGCCCAGCCGGTACCGGGACGCGGATACGCCACGCGACTTCGCCGCCAGCATCCACGTGGCGCCCAGCACGCTGGGCTCGGATGACCATCCCGCGTTGCTCTCTCTTGCCGCCGAGAACACCGCGGAGCGCATCTTCGGCACCTGCGTGGACGGCGTGATCGTTCTCGCTGCCACGGTGCTGTTCGGCGTGCTGGTCTTCGAATTCTCCTCCAGCGTCCCGCAGTCCAAGCTGGCCCTCCCCATCGGCCTGCTGGTCCCCTGCCTGTTCTGGCTGGCGTACCACTACATTTTCATGCTCGATTCCCACGGCACCCCGGGCACGCAAGTGGCACGCCTGGGGGTGAAGGAAGGCGAACTCGAGCCGCTGACCCGGCGCCAGCGCGTGGCCAACGCCGTGGGTCTGTTGCTCGCCGCTTTGCGCCAGAGGCTCGGGGAGGTCCACGAACAGGTTCAGGAGAGAGGATCGTCGGTGGTCGGCGAGCGTGTTTCCATGGGGCCCATCACCATCAGTCCCATCCGATAGTGGCCGGTGGCTGATTCTCCAAACCACTGACCACTGTCCACTCTTCCCGCAACTCTGAGCCGAGCCGCTGCATCCATCGCTTACGGCCATTTTTCTTGAAACAAGTGTGCACTTTTCCGTTGAACTCGCGTGTGCTGCTCTCTTACTATCGCGAAAGCTCTGCCATTCTCTCCGGGACAGATCCCTTTGCTCGCAAGATGTGGGCGGGGTGTCTGTCGGGCGTGGGGTACGCAGCAGGTTATGGGGTCGAACTAGGGCATAGGGAGTAATGAAAAAAATTCTATCGATTCGGGTCGTTCTGGTACTGGTCGCGGCGATGATGTGGTGCGCCGCCGCCCTTGCCGCGAGTTCCACCGACAGCGCCGCTAATTCGAAGTCCCGCTCTTCTGGTTCTTCTACCTCGTCCATCGCCGAGAATCCGAAGGCCAGCACGAAAATGACCCGGCTGAAGCACAGCCGCAAGAGCCGTCGGCGTCGCTACTACGAGCGCTTTTACACCAGCTCCTACGTCGACGACGTGACCGCGGGCGACGTCATCGCGGGCGAAGACCCGGTGGTGCGCCAGGCTGCGACCGAGGCCCTGGGCAACATGAATGGCACGGTTGTGGCCATCGACCCCACCAGCGGACGCGTTCTGGCCATGGTCAACCAGAAGCTGGCGCTCTCCGAAGGCGCCCAACCCTGCTCCACCATCAAGTTGGCCGTCGCCTTGGCCGCCCTGAGCGAGCACGTCATCGACAAGGACACCGAGATCCGCCTTGGCCGCCGCGTGCGCATGAATCTGACCGAGGCCCTCGCGCACTCCAACAACGCGTACTTTGAGAACGTAGGGCGCCGCCTTGGCTTCGACAAGGTGCACCACTACGCCCAGCTTTACGGCCTGGGCGAAATGGCTGGATGGAACATCGAGGGCGAACACCTTGGCGTCTATCCCACAGAAGTGCTCGACGCCAGGCTCGGCGGGGTGGGCAAGATGTGCTCCTACGGCGACAGCATCTCCATCACGCCGCTGCAACTGGGCGCGCTGGTTTCAGCCATCGCCAACGGCGGCTCGCTCTACTACCTCCAGCACCCGAACTCTCCCGCGGAGGTGGCTGGCTTCCAGCCCAAGCTGAAGCGGCAGCTCGACATCGCGCCGCTGGTTCCTGAGATCGCCGACGGCATGGCCGGCGCCGTCGAGTACGGCACCGCGCGCAGCGTCCGCTACAACTTCAGCGAGGAAGAGATCCTGGGCAAGACCGGCACCTGCTCCAAGGACGGCACACGCTTCGGCTGGTTCGCCAGCTACTCCAACACTCAGCACGGCCGCATCGTCACCGTGGTTTTCCTGCAAGGCGGGCGTCCCACCTACGGCCCCAAGGCCGCCGAGATCGCCGGCCGCATGTACCGCAATCTCTACGACCACAGCTTCTTCACCGAAACCAAGGCAACGTCCTCCAATCGCACTCCCGCGCAGTCGGCCGGCTCGACGCAATGATTCCGTAGAAACGCCCGTCAGGGCGTCTCCTCAATGACTAAGGCCTCCGCCAGCGGAGGCCTTCATATTTCCGGCGCAACAAAAGGCCGCGTCCCCGCGGCCTCTCTGACAACTGACAACTGACGACTGAAAACTACTTCTTCCTCTCGTCCCCCGCGATCTTCCCGTCCTTGATGTGGATGATGCGGTGCGCGTACTCGGCGATGTCGTGTTCGTGAGTGACCAGCACGATGGTGTTGCCCTGCTGGTGCAGGCGGTCGAACAGCGCCATGATCTCGTTGCCGGTCTTCGAGTCCAAGTTCCCGGTCGGCTCGTCGGCCAGGATGATGGAGGGACTATTCACCAGCGCCCGCGCGACGGCCACGCGCTGCCGCTGGCCCCCCGAGAGCTCGTTCGGCTTGTGCATCATGCGGTCTTCCAGGTCTACTAGGCGCAGCGCCTGCTTCGCTCTCTCGATGCGCTCGTGCGACGGCGTGCCGTTGTAGATCAGCGGCAGCTCCACGTTGTGCAGCGCCGTGGCCCGCGCCAGCAGGTTGAAGGTCTGGAAGACGAATCCGATCTCCTTGTTGCGGATGCGGGCCAGCTCGTCGTCATCCATGTCGCTGACCAGGCTGCCGTTCAGCCAGTACTTGCCCTGGGTGGGCGTGTCCAGGCAGCCGATCAGGTTCATCAGCGTCGACTTGCCGGATCCCGATGGCCCCATGATGGCGACGTACTCGTTGCGTTCGATCTTCAGGTCCACGCCGCGCAGCGCGTGCACCTGCTCCGAGCCCATGTCGTACGTCTTCCAGAGGTCTTCGGTGCAGATCATGCAGTGGTCCGGCGGGGGTTGCAGCCCGGTATCGCTCTGATTCAAGACTTCTGTCGCCATCCGCTTCTCCTCGTCCACCTGTTCCTCGTCCTGTAAGGCGCGCTGCCTTACGACTCTTTTTCCTGGGCCTTTACGGTGTTGTCCACCTTGACGCTCGCTCCGTTCTTGAGCGTGCGCAGCACCTTGTAACTCCCGGTGACGATCTCGTCGCCGTCCTTCAGGCCGTTCAGGACCTCGATCTCGGTCACGCCCGTGATGCCCGTGTCCACCTTCACGAACTCGGCCTTCTTGTTGCGCACCACGAACACGCCCTGGATCTCTTCCTTGTCCTTCTTCGGCGTCGGGCTGGCGGCCTGCACCGATTCTCTCTTGTCCTTGGCCTCGAGGTCGGCCTTCTGCCGGATGGTCAGCGCCTGGATGGGGATCACCACCACATTTGACTTCGTCGCCGTCGTGATCTTGGCGGTCGTGGACAGGCCGGGGCGCAGGTTCGGGGGCGGATCATCCAGGGTCACCACCACCTTGAAGTCTTTGGCCTCCTGGCTGCCGGTCGTGGTCTGCGTCGTCGCCACCCCGGTGGAGCGCACGATCGCATTGTCGCCGATCTGGGTCACATGCCCCTTGAACGTCTTGCCCGGCATGGCGTCGATCGTCACCTCTGCCGGCTGATTCAGTTTCACGTTCACGATGTCGGTTTCGTCAACTTTCACTTCGGCTGTGATCACCGACGTGTCCGCCAGCGTCATCAGCGTGCTGCCCGGCGCGTTCTGGATGCCGATCACGACCGTCTCGCCCTGGCGCACCGGCAGGTTGGTGATGAGACCGTCGTAGGGGGCGGTGTAGATGGTCTTGCTCAGGACGTCGGAGGCCGAGGTCAGCTGAGCCCGTGCCTGGCTGATGCGCACGTGGGCCGCATCGCGCTGCGCTTTGGTCTGCACGATCCGCGCCTGTGCCTGCGAAAGTCCGGACGCTGCCATCTCCCACGTTGCCTTCTTCAGGTCGTAGTCCGCCTTGGCGATCAACCGGTCCTTGTACAGCCCGTCGGCACGCTCGTAGTCCAGTTTGGCTCGCTCCGCATCGGCCTTGGCGCGGGCCAGGTCGGCCACTGCCGTGTTATAGGCCGCATCGGCCGCAGTCGCGTCCCCCGCCGTCGCCTCCAGCCCTGCCTTCATGCCGGCGACGTTCGCCTCCGGCTGCACGTTCTCGATCTGCGCCAGCATCTGGCCCTTCTTGACCCGTTCGCCTTCCTGCACATAGAGGTTCGTGATCTTGCCGAAGGCGTTGGCGCCGATGTTGACGTAGGTCAGGGGTTTGATCTCCCCCGAGGCCGTCACGATGCTGGCCAGGTCCTCGTGGATGACCTTGCCCGTCTGTACCGTCACCACCCCCGCCTGGGTTCGCGAGTAGATGGCGCCGGCGACGATCAGGACCAGCAAGACGATGCCGGCGATGATTGCGATCTTCTTCCAGTTCTTCATCGTTCCTCTATACATACAAAGCCGCGGTGCGAGCGAGGGCCCGCTCTGTAATGTACTAACGTTCGCGCCGTCGGAAAAGTTCCCTCCCAACCGACCCGCATCGGCGAAATCTGGGGGCGTCTATTCCTTCCCGATTATATCGGCTGGAGCGCGCCGGCGCACCCGTTCCTCCCCCTATAGACGGGCCCCAGTCCGTTATGTCACAAGGGTTTGTGAGCCGTTTTCAGCCGCATCGGACGCGCCCCCGCGCCTTGCTTTCCATCCCTCAAGAACCTAGAATTGGCATCCAGACTCTCCCCGAGGTGTCTTTCTTGAGGTTTGTTGGGCGTTCGATTTCCGTCCTTTTAGCAGGCATCTTGGCGCCCGGGATGGCGCTGGCTCAGGACGCCTCGAAACCACCGGCAACCTCTTCATCCCAAGGCAAGGCCGCTACCTCCCAGTCCGATCAGCAGGTCGACCCGCTGAAGCGTCCTCCTACCCCCGAGCAGAAGAAGCAGCAGGAGAAAAAGCTCAAGCAGGAGCTCGAAGGCACTTACAAGAAATGGCTGAACCAGGACGTCGCCTGGATCATCACCGACGAGGAGCGCACCGCCTTCAAGCAACTCTCCAACGACGAGGAGCGGGACCAGTTCATCGAACAGTTCTGGCTCCGCCGCGATCCCACTCCGGACACCGTCGAGAACGAGTACAAGGAAGAACACTACCGCCGCATCACCTACGCCAACGAGCACTTTGCCTCGGGCATTCCCGGCTGGAAGTCCGACCGCGGCCGCATGTACATCATGTATGGCCCGGCCGACAACATCGAGACTCATCCCTCCGGCGGCTTCTACCAGCGCCCCATGGAAGAGGGTGGCGGCAGCACTTCGACCTTTCCGTTCGAGGTCTGGACCTATCGTTACCTGGAGGGCATCGGGCAGAACATCGAGATCGAATTCGTGGACCCGAGCATGAGCGGCGAGTACCAGATGACCCTCGACCGCTCCAAAAAGGACGCGCTCCTCCACGTCCCCAACGCCGGCCTGACCTTGTATGAACAGATGGGCATGGCAAACAAGGCCGATCGCTTCACCGGCGGCGGGCTGGAGAGCCTGGGCGCCTCGCCGTTCAACCAGAATCTGCAAAGCAAGCAGTTTGACCGCCTGGAGACATTCGCCAAGCTCAGCCGGCCGCCCACGGTCAAGTTCAAAGACCTGGAAGAGGTCGTCACTCACAAGATCAGCGTCAACCTGCTGCCCTTCGAAGTGCGCGCCGATTTCGTGAAGGTGACCTCCGACACCGTGCTGGTGCCGATCACTATCCAGGTGAAGAACAAGGACGTCACCTTCGTCAACAAAGACGGCGTGCAGCGCGGAGTGGTGAACATCTTCGGCCGGGTCACCACCCTCACGGGCCGCATCGCCCAGACCTTTGAGGACACGGTCCGCGTGGACGTGCCCGCCGAGCTGCTTCCCAAGACCATCGAGAATTCCTCGGTGTACTGGAAGGCGCTGCCGCTGCGTCCCAATCTCTACCGGGTGGACATCGTTCTGAAGGACGTCAACGGCGACCGCGTGGGTACGTGGAGCCGCGGCATCCGCGTCCCCGACTTCGGCGATGACAAGCTGGCCAACTCGACCCTCATCGTGGCCGATCAGATGGAGCCCGTGCCATCCCGCAACGTGGGCTCCGGCAACTTCGTGATCGGCACCACCAGGGTGCGCCCGCGCGTGGATGGCGCCGATGGCAAGCCCGCCACCTTCAAGCGGATCGCCGGCCAGAAGGTCAACTTCTGGATGCAGATCTATAATCTCGGCATCGACGAGCAGAAAAAGAAACCCTCGGCCACCATCGAGTACGACATTGTGAACACTTCGACCAAGAAAGAAGTGGTCAAGCAGGTCGAATCCACCGAAACCATGGGCAACGTCGGCGACCAGATCACCCTGCTTAAGAGCCTGCCCCTGGACAAAGTGGAGCCCGGTCTGTACCAGATCACCATCAAGGTGAGCGACAATGTCTCGAAGCAGACGGTCACTCCCACGGCCAGGTTCATTGTCGAGTAAGCCCGGCAACGCCGGAATCGGATTGGGGTCTCCGCCATGCCATGGGGGTGACAGGGCGGGGAGGAGGTAGCTAGGATGGCTCGCAAGCTCGGACTCGTCGCATTGCTCTTGGCGATCTCCTTGCCTGCGTGTGCCGGCGGCAAGCCCGCCACGATCTCCGGCTTCGTGCGCACCTCCACCGGCTCGCCCCAGATGGGCGCCGCCGTCGAGATCGCGGCCGGTCCATCCGCCCGGGTCGTCTTCACTGACGCGAAGGGACATTTCTCCGCCGCCGACCTTGCGCCCGGCACCTATGACGTGCGCGTCACCGCGCCCGCATTCCTGCCCTCCATGCGCGAGAATGTGAGCGTCGCTCCCGGCGCCCACCTCATCATCAACCTCACGCTCAACACGTTGTTCGAGGCGGCCCAGTTCCTGCCCGCCCGGCCTCGTGTCTCCGAGGACGACGACGACTGGAAGTGGACCCTGCGTTCATCCGCCAACCGGCCCATCCTGCGCGTGCTGGACGACGGACCGCCCGTGCTGGTCAGCGAGCAGAAGAGCGACGACCGCCGTCTCAAGGGCCAGGTCGTCTTTCTCGCCGGGTCGGAGGCGGAAGGCTTCGGCGCCGCTCCCGCCATGGGCACCGCTTTTAGCGTCCAGCAGTCGATCTTTTCTTCCGGCACACTCTCCTTCGACGGCAACCTGGGATACGGCAACGGCCCCGCTGGCGTGGTGCGCGCCGCATACAGCCACCGTTTCTCCAACGGCTTGCACCCCGAGTTCGCCCTTACCGTCCGTCGCTTCGGCTCCCCCGGCAACACCATCGCGGACGGCGCCCTCGAGGCCCTGGCGCTCAGCGCCACCGACGGCATCACTCTGGCAGACGTCGTAGAGCTGAACTATGGCGGCGAACTCCAGACTGTCCAGTTCGGGCAACGCGTCTCCGGCTTCCGACCCTTCGGCTCCGTGGCCGTCCATGTGACGTCCGGCACCATCGTGCAGTACCGCTACGCCACTTCGGAGCCGGATATGCGCGGGGCCAAGGGATTCGACACCGCGCCCGCCGACCTCAGCGAGTCCGGGCCGCGCATGTCGCTGGCCGAGTCGCAGCCCGCGCTGGAGCGCGCTCACCACCACGAGCTATCGCTCTCGCATCGGCTCGCTGGCAACAACTTCCAGGTCGCGTTGTACTCCGACCAGATCAGCAACGCCGCGCTGGTGGGCGTGGGGGACGTGACCGCGGCGTCTAGCGACTTTCTGCCCGACGTCTACTCCGGCACCTTCACCTACAACGGCGGCACGCTCTCTACCAACGGCGTCCGCGTGGTGTACTCGCGCAAACTGGCCCAGGAGCTCACTGCGACCGTGGACTACGCCTTCGGCGGCGTGGTCGCCCTCGACCGCTCCGCCGCCGATTGGGAGAGCGTCCAGGCATCGCTGCACAACGAGCGCCGTCATGCTTTCACCGGCAAGATCGCCGGCGGCATCCCCCGCTACAAGACGCGCTGGATCGCCTCCTACAAGTGGACCAGCGGCGGAGCGCTCACTCCGGTGGATCTGTTCAATGCTTCGCCCGGTCAGGCCGACCCCTACCTGAACGTGTTCCTGCGCCAACCGCTTCCCACCTCCTCATTCCTGCCGGGACGCATGGAAGCGATCGTTGACCTCCGCAATCTCCTGGCGCAGGGCTACATCCCCGTCCTCGCCCAGGACGGCCAGACGGTGTACCTCGTCCAGTCCGCCCGCTCTATCCGCGGCGGCCTGTCCTTCACCTTCTAGCCGGTTTCCCCTTGCGTTCCCTCGTAAAAGCCTTCGTGTTCTTTGGTGTTGAGATCTTAACGTTGACGCCGCGGCTCGCTTCCCATTAGGCTTTCGCGCGCCATGTCCAAAGACAAGTTTTCCCGCCGTGATTTTGCCCGCAGTGCGGCCCTGGCCGCCGCCACTGCTGCCGTCCTTCCACACGATCTGCTCGCACAGCAGGAAAAGGCGGCCGCCAAGCCGCCGGAGAAGCCTCCCGAGAAGCCCAAGCTCTCGCCCGAACTCCAGGCCGAGGCCGAAGCCCGCATCCAGAACCTGCTTCGCAAATACGGCGACCGCTTGACCGACGACCAGAAGGCCGAGGTCCGCAAGAACATCACCGAGGGCATGTCGGGCGTCGAAAAGCTCCGCGCCTTTCCGCTCGATAACGCGGACGAACCAGCCACCGTTCTGCACCTGGTGAGGAGCGCGCAATGATCGGCGAAGACGTCCTCTATCTTACCGTGGCCGAACTGGGGGAGCGCATCAAGACCCGCAAGCTGTCCTCCACCGAACTCACTCAGGCATATCTGGACCGCAGCGCCAAGCTCGGCGCCAAGCTGAACTCTTACGCCACACTCACCCGCGATCTCGCTCTCCAGCAGGCGCAGGCCGCCGACAAGGAGGTTGCGGCAGGGAAGTATCGCGGCCCGCTGCACGGCATCCCCTATGCCGCGAAGGATCTGCTGGCGGTGAAGGGCTATCCCACCACCTGGGGCGCCAAGCCCTACGCCAACCAGAAGTTCGACTTCGATGCCACCATCATCGAGAAGCTGAACCAGGCCGGCGCCGTCCTACTCGGCAAAGCTGCCATGATCGAATTGGCCGGCGGCATGGGATATCGCTTCGCCTCCGCCTCCCTGCAAGGCCCCGCCAAGAACCCCTGGGACGAAACCTGCTGGACCTGCGGTTCGTCCAGCGGCTCCGGCGGCATCGTCGCCTCGGCACAGGCGGCCTTCGCCATCGGCACCGAAACCTGGGGATCCATCGTCTGTCCCTCGGCCTTCTGCGGCGTCTCCGGACTGCGTCCAACCTATGGCCGCGTCTCGCGCCACGGCGCTATGGCCTTGGCATACTCCATGGACAAGATCGGCCCCATGTGCCGTGCGGCGCAGGATTGCGCGCTCGTGCTCGCCGCTATCGCCGGACACGATCCTCTCGGTCCCGGATCTCTGCCCGGACCGAACGAGGCGCGCTTCGAGTTTCGTGCGACCCTCGACCGCAAGAAACCGCTGCGCATCGGCTGGCTCACCAACCAGTGGAAGAAGGTGTCGCCCGGCATCGAATCGGCGGTGAACGCCGCGAAAGAGGTTCTCGCGAAGAATGGGCCGCAGTTTCAGGACATCGCTCTCCCCGAAGGCCCCTGGGAAGCTGCCGCCGGCACCATCATTTCCGTCGAAGGCGCTGCCGCTTTCCACGACCTCATCGAATCCGGGCGTGTCTCTGAGCTGGTCGACCCGGCAGGGAAGATCGGCGGCTACGTCTCCCAGCAGATCCCCGCTTCCGACTTCATCCGCTCCAATCGCGTCCGCGCCATTTGCCAGAAGAGGATGAGCGAGATTTTCAAGAAGGTGGACGTGCTCGCCGCCGCATCGCTGCCTGCCACCGCCACCAACATCGAGGCCAACCTGGACGAGGCCCTTGATTTTTCGGATCCCATTGGCGGCATCGGCAACATGTGCGGCCTGCCCGCGATCAGCGTCCCCTGCGGTTTCGAAGGCGGCAAACCCGTCGGCATCCAGTTCGTTGGCCCCGTACTTGGCGAACACGCAGTGCTCGCCGCCGCAACCCTCTTCCAGCGGCACAGCGATTGGCACCGCAAGAGACCGCCCATCGGCTGACCCGCGTATAATTTCGTTGGCGTAGAGACGCCCGTCAGGGCGTCTCTCTTAACGAACACCAATCTGTACGCAGGAGCACACTTATGAGCTACAGAGCGGTCGTCGTCGCATTCATCCTTTTTCTTCCGATCGTCGTTTCAGCCCAGCAGCCCGCCGCGGCGAAACCCTCCGATTGCGTGACCTGCCATAAGGGCGTCACGCCCAACATCGTTTCTGACTGGGAATTGTCGAAGCACAGCAAAGGCGGCATCACCTGCGACGTCTGTCACGGCGACCAGCACCACTCCGCCAAGGACGTTGACCAGGTCAAGATCCCCACCCCCGATACCTGCGGCGCCTGCCACGATCGCCAGCTCGCGCAGTTCACCAAGGGCAAGCACTCCTTTGCCTGGGCCGCGATGAAAGCCATGCCCACCATCCATTATCAGCCCATGGCGCTCATCGAGGGCATGAAGGGCTGCGGCGGCTGTCACAAGATCGGCCTCAAGACTGACCAGGAGATCAAGGAGCTTCGCCAGACGACGGGCGGCTTTGGCGTCGCCTCCTGCGACTCCTGCCACACGCGCCACACTTTCTCCGTCGCCGAGGCCAAGCAGCCCGAGGCCTGCCAGACCTGCCACATGGGCTTCGACCACCCGCAGTGGGAGATGTACTCCTCGTCCAAGCACGGCGTGCGCCATACGCTGATCGCGACCAAGGCCATCCCCGAAACCTCGGCCGCACCCACCTGCCAGACCTGCCACATGCAGAACGGCGACCACGGTGTGCGCACCGCTTGGGGCTTCCTCGCCGTCCGCCTGCCCATGCCCGATGACAAGCAGTGGGCCGCCGACCGCGCCGTCATCCTCCAGGCACTGGGTGTGCTCGATCCTGCTGGCAAACCCACCGCCCGGCTCGACGTAGTGAAGGCCGCCGAAGTGGCACGTCTCGACCAGAACGACTGGCAGCAGGAGCGCGACAAGGCGCTCAAGACCTGTAACCAGTGCCACTCTTCGAACTTCGCCAAACAACAGTTGGCCAAGGGCGACGACATGATCCGGGAAGCCGACCACCTTTTGGCCGAAGCCATCCGGGCGGTCGCGGCGCTCTACAAGGACGGCGTGCTCAAGAAGCCGGCCAATTACGCCTACCCATTCCCCGACCTGCTGACCTTCCACGACGCCCCCACCGTGATCGAGCAGAAGCTCTTCGTCATGCACCTGGAACATCGCATGCGAGCCTTCCAGGGCACCTTCCACCAAAGTCCGGACTACGCTCTCTGGTACGGCTGGAGCGAGATGCGCCGCGACCTCACCGAGATCAGGGATCTGGCCGAGCAGATGCGCAAGGGCGCTGTCCCGGCGGTGCGGGCGCCCGCCCCGCGCGCGGTGAAAAAGCCGGCCGTACCACCTGCGCCGGCCAAGAAGCCCGTTGCGCACTAGTCCGTCATGTTCCTTCGTGCGTCCTTGTGTCCCTTGTGGTGAGGGGATCGATCCCGGCGCCCGATCCCCGTGCTCGTCCCTTCGGACCAGGTCACAGATTCATGTGACCGCCGTCCTCCCCTGCGGGGCCTGCTCCGCACTAGGCTGCCTGCGAGGAGGCCGGCCATGAAACGCTTCCTGTTCCTTGTCGTCCTCGTTCTGGCTATTCCCCTCGATGCCCAGGCCCCGCAACCTCGCTATGGGCTGGAAGACGCCCCCGGGCCGCGCATGACCAAGCGCGCCTTGATCCGTGTAGTCCCCATGCGGCAACTCCAAGAAGAGCAGGCCCAGACCGCTGAGATCCTAGACCTCCTGCGCACCATGGCAATGACGCGGGTGCATATCACGAGCGGCGATCCAGTCATCCGCCAGCAACTGGAGTTGGAATCGCGCTTGTCGGACGCCGTCCGCTTCCATCTCGATCACGACACTTCCGACGATGGCAAGGACGGCACCGCAGTCGCGGTTCAGCGGAAGCTGAACTCCATGGAAGGACAGATGATGTGCGGTGCCTGCCACGGCGGGGCCGGCACACAACTGGGCGCGCTCCGCTAGCAGTCCCGATCTGAGGCGCCCATGCGAAGCACTGCGACGATCGTCCTCGGCATCCTGGTTGGTGTTGCCCTCGGCCTTGGCCTGTACACCTTCGTCTACGCCAAAGGCTATTCCTACCTCACGAATGACCCCAACGCCTGCGCCGACTGCCACATGCCCTACACCCGCGAGGGCGGCCTGAAGATCAGCGACCACGACGTGCGCTCGCCCCTGCTCAACATCAACCGCGCCTGCCAGACCTGTCATCGCTGGCCGGAGAAGGAGCTGAAGGACCGGGTCGAGGAGATCCAGACCCGCTTCTATGACACGTGCAACATCGCCCTCGATGCCCTCATGGACCTGATCCACGACATCAAGGCGGCCAAGGACGCCGGCGCCAGCGAAACCGACATGGAGCAAGCGCGCCAATACCAGCGCCAGGCGCAGCTCTACATCGACTTCATGATCTCCGAGAACTCCATGGGTTTCCACGCCGACCAGTACTCGATCAAATCGCTGGCCGAGGCTATCGACCTCTGCCGCAAGGGCCAGTTGGCGCTGGGATCGCGCCGCGCTACCTTATTACTGAGCCGTGGGTTGGTTATCGTTTCGATCCTGGAGACGAGTAACCGTATCAGCGAATCATGATCGACCAGAGAGCCGAAACTGTAAGCATCCTCGTGGCCAAAGGTCAGTGAGTTGTCGACTGACAGCCAAAAGCTGCTGTGCTCGCCTTCATTGGCTGCTGGTGTGGCCTTTTCTCGTTGCTCTTCAGTTGCCGCCGCCGAATCTGACTTCCGGTTAGTAGCAGGCCCAACAGCAATAAGAAACCCAGAACTGCCGTGAGTGAAGTCACCTCGCCTCCAGCCGAACTTTACATAATCCGGCTACTCTGATTGGACAAGAGAAGCCGTAAAGACCGAATAAAACCCTCGTAAAGACTTCATAACTGCCCCCGAATAAGCCGCTCACCGCAGGTCTCGGAAGGGGAACAAGCGCAGCAAACAATGGCGTTACAACTTCTTTATGCACTCTTTAGACAAGTTTTACGTACGACGGTATCCAATGTTGCTGTGAGGAGACGAGATCGCGGACCGCTCCGCGTGCTGGTCCCTCCGAGTCGAGTTCTCAAATGCTGTTGACTCCCATTCTCGTTGCGATATGCACCAGCTCGGTGCTATTCATGGTTCGGTTCCTGATTGCCATCTGCGGCAGGGAAGGTAGAGCCGCACGATTGGGCTACCTGGTGCAGGTCGGGCCGGAGCACGATAGCGGTGAGGATGGTGAAAGTGAACGCGACCAAGACGTGTTTCCCCAGCATGCGGATTCACCCATCCCTCTCGGGAGAGTGATCCCGATGTATCCACACCTTCTGAAAACCCGGCGCAACACCTCTCGACCAAGCGTGGCACTCCCGGAAGGATCAGAAGACATTCGACATAGGTTGTGAGGCGGACGCACAATGGTTAACGGACTTGAGACCGTTGCAGCGTTGGCTGCTGTCGGACTTCTCGCATATCTAATCCGCCTTGGCTGGCGGGTATTGGGGGAGCTCGACCAGCTCAGGAAATCGGGAAGGAAACCACTGCGACCTTCGAGCAAGAACAGTCAATTGAAAGTTTGAATTAGGAGCTCGCGTATGCAGGATCTGATCTTCGTGGCCATTTCGATCGCATTCTTTGCGATTTCCATTGCCTATGTGCGTTTCTGCGATCGCGTGAAGTAAGAGAGAAAGAATATGAGCCTGGAATCGATCATCATGCTTGCAGTGAGTGCCCTGACAATGGTGTATCTGATCTACGCACTGCTGCGTCCGGAGAAGTTCTGAGATGACAGTCAACGGCTGGTTCCAAATACTGCTTTTTCTTGCCCTGATCCTCGCTGTGACCAAGCCTTTGGGCGTCTTCATGGCGCGCGTGTTCAACCGCGAGCGCACATTTATGGATCCCGTGTTGCGGCCGATCGAGCGGCTGCTGTACCGGGTGACCCGCGTGGATGAAGACCGGGAGATGGGCTGGGTCGAGTACGGCGTGTCCATGCTCTTGTTCAGTGCAGTTTCGATGCTGCTGCTGTATGTCATTCAGCGCGTCCAAGGATTCCTGCCGCTCAACCCGCAGAAGTTCGGCGCAGTAGCGCCAGCTCATTTGGCCTTCAACACCGCGGCTTCGTTCACCACCAACACGAACTGGCAAGCCTACTCGGGTGAAACCACGATGAGCTATTTCACCCAGATGGCGGGCCTGGCTTACCACAACTTCGTCTCGGCAGCGACCGGCATCGCCCTGGCCATTGCCTTCATTCGAGGTATTGCGCGGCGTGAGATGAAGACGATCGGCAACTTCTGGGTGGATCTGGCTCGCTGCAGCCTATGGGTGCTGTTGCCGTTCTGCATCGTTGGATCGCTGGTGCTCGTGTCCCAGGGCGTCGTGCAGAACCTGAAACCGTACGACACGGTGAAGCTGGTCGAGCCGCAGCAGGTACCGAAGGTGGATGCGAATGGAAAACCCGTAATCGGGCCGGACAGCAAGCAGGTGATGGACACGGTCACCGAGCAAACGATTGCCCAAGGCCCAGTAGCGTCGCAGGAGATCATCAAGGAATTTGGCACCAACGGTGGCGGCTTCTTCAATGCCAATAGCGCGCATCCGTTTGAGAACCCGACTCCCTTCTCAAATCTCATCGAGATGTTCTCCATCTTCGCAATTGGGGCCGGACTGACTTACACACTGGGCCGGATGACGGGCTCACAGCGCCATGGATGGGCGGTGTGGGCGGCGATGGCCGTATTGTTCCTGGCCGGGGTTACAACGGCGTACTGGGCGGAATCGCGCGGGAACCCACTGCTGGCCGGCGTAGACCAACGCGTGAGCGCGACCCAGTCCGGTGGGAACACGGAGGGCAAAGAAGTCCGGTTCGGCATCGCCAATAGCGCCCTGTGGGCGACGGTGACTACCGACGCAAGCTGCGGCGCCATCAACGGCTGGCACGACTCCTTCACGCCGCTCGGCGGCATGGTTCCGCTGGTCAACATCATGCTCAGCGAAGTCATCTTCGGTGGCGTCGGTTCCGGGATGTACGGCATGCTGATCTACATCGTGCTGGCGGTGTTCATCGCCGGCCTGATGGTGGGCCGCACACCCGAATACCTTGGCAAGAAGATAGAAGCCTATGACGTGAAGATGGCCATGCTCGTAGTGCTGGTGTTCCCGCTGGTGATCCTGGTGTTCACGGCGATTTCATCGGTCAAGCCATTCGGCACGTCGGGCATCTCGAATCCGGGACCTCACGGATTGAGCCAAATGCTCTACGCCTTCGTCTCGGGCGCTGGCAACAATGGTTCCGCATTTGGCGGATTGACCGTAAACACACCCTGGTACGACACGACTATCGGCCTGACCATGCTGGCGGGACGGTTCTTGATGATCATCCCCATGCTGGCCATCGCCGGGAATCTGGCGCGCAAGAAGTACGTGCCACCGTCGCTGGGCACGTTCCCGGTCACGACGCCGCTGTTCACCGTACTTCTGATCGGCGTGATTCTGATTGTCGGCGCGCTGACGTTTTTCCCGGCTTTGAGCCTGGGACCGATCCTCGAGCACCTGCTGATGGGGGCGGGCAAGACCTTCTGATTTGGTTGGATAAACGATATGGCAAAGCAGAAAGCTATTTGGGAGTGGAAGATCGTACGACGTGCGATCGTGGACTCTTTCGTCAAGCTGAACCCGCGCAAGATGATGGGCAATCCCGTCATGTTCGTGGTGGAGATCGGCAGCGTGATCACGACCGTGCTGCTGTTCCGCGGTGGTACGGCCTTCAACTTCAACCTGCAGATCACGCTCTGGCTTTGGTTCACGGTGTTGTTCGCCAATTTCGCCGAGGCCATGGCTGAGGGACGCGGAAAAGCCCAGGCAGACACGCTCCGTAAGGCACGCTCCGAGACCGTCGCCAATCGGCTGCTCGGGGATGGAACGATCGAGAAAGTGCCGAGTTCCAAGCTGCGTGCTGCAGACCTGGTGATCGTCTCTGCCGGTGAATTGGTTCCATCGGACGGCGAGATCCTCGAAGGCGTGGCCTCAGTCGATGAATCGGCGATCACGGGCGAATCCGCCCCGGTCATTCGCGAAGCCGGCGGCGATCGCTCGGCTGTGACAGGCGGCACGCGGGTTCTCTCCGATCAGATCAAAGTCAAGATCACGGCGAACCCTGGCGAAACCTTCCTGGACCGCATGATCGCGCTGGTCGAAGGCGCCGAGCGGCAGAAGACCCCGAATGAGATTGCGCTCAACATTCTCCTGGCTGGTCTGACGATCATTTTCCTTCTGGCGGTTATCACTCTACAGCCGTTCGCTATCTACTCCGGCTCTCCGCAGACGGTGTTCGTGCTGGTGTCGCTGCTGGTCTGCCTCATCCCGACGACCATCGGCGGGCTGCTGTCGGCGATCGGTATTGCCGGAATGGATCGGCTCATCCAGCACAACGTGCTCGCCATGTCCGGACGGGCCGTCGAAGCAGCCGGTGACGTGAACACTCTCCTGCTGGACAAAACCGGCACCATCACTCTCGGCAACCGGCAAGCCTCGCGCTTCGTTCCGGCTCCCGGCGTGACAGAGAAGGAGTTGGCAGACGTGGCGCAACTTTCATCTTTGGCAGACGAGACTCCTGAGGGCCGTTCCATCGTGGTGCTCGCCAAGGAGAAATATGGTCTGCGCGGACGCGAACTGGCTTCCCACGATGCGCAATTTGTGCCTTTTTCCGCCCAGACCCGCATGTCGGGCGTAAACATGAACGGCTTCGAGATCCGCAAGGGTGCAGCCGACGCAATTGCAGCCTACCTGTCTCAGGGAGGCACAGAGTTTCCAAAGGAAGTGCAGGCCACGGTTGAGGAGATCGCGCGCAGCGGAGGCACCCCCCTGGTGGTCGCCGAGAAGAGCCGCGGCGCTCTAGGCGTGATCGAACTGAAAGACATCGTCAAGGGCGGCATGCGCGATCGCTTCGACCATTTACGCGCCATGGGCATCCGCACTGTGATGATCACCGGCGACAATCCGTTGACCGCAGCCGCCATCGCGCGCGAGGCCGGTGTCGACGATTTTCTCGCGCAGGCCACGCCCAAGGACAAGATGGACTTGATCAAGAGTGAGCAGGCCGGCGGTAAGCTGGTCGCGATGACGGGTGACGGCACCAACGACGCGCCGGCGCTCGCGCAGGCCGACGTGGGCGTCGCCATGAACACCGGCACGCAGGCTGCCAAAGAGGCCGGAAACATGGTGGACCTGGACTCGAATCCCACCAAGCTGATCGAGATCGTAGAGATCGGTAAACAGCTTCTGATGACGCGCGGCTCGCTGACCACGTTCTCCATCGCCAACGATGTGGCCAAGTACTTCGCCATCATTCCCGCCATGTTCGCGGGAACGTTCCCTGTGCTGCAAGCGCTGAACATCATGCGTCTGCAAACACCGGAGTCGGCCATTTTGTCGGCCGTTGTCTTTAACGCTCTGATCATCATCGCTCTGATCCCGCTTGCATTGCGCGGCGTGAAATACCGGCCTATGGGCGCAGCTCCGCTGCTGCGGCGGAACCTCCTGATCTACGGCCTGGGCGGGATCATCGTGCCGTTCATCGGGATCAAGCTGATCGACATGGTGATCACGCACATTGGTCTTGCATAAAGGAATGCCGCAATGAAGAAGAATCTCATCACCGCCGTGCTCATGACGATCGCAACCACGATCTTGCTGGGCATCATTTACCCGCTGGTTGTGACCGGCATCGCTAAGGTCCTGTTTCCAGACAAGGCCGGCGGCCAGCTGATCCAGCGCGACGGAAGGATCATCGGATCCCGGATCATCGGCCAGCCCTTCACAGGACCGGGATACTTCCACTCACGTCCGTCTGCGGCCGGCAATGGCTATGACGCCGCCAATTCCGGTGGAACGAATCTCGGCCCCACCAATCAGAAACTGATCGACCGCGTGAAGCAGGACATCGCCTCACTCCAATCGGAGAATCCCGGCAAGCCTGTGCCGATCGACCTGGTCACCACATCTGCCTCCGGTCTCGATCCCGACATTACGCCCGCGGCAGCCGAGTTCCAGGTCCCCCGCGTCGCCCGCGAACGTGCCTTGAGCGAAGACCAGCTGCGGCAGCTTATCGGCAAACACACCGCGGGACGACAGTTGGGATTTCTGGGAGAGCCGCGTGTCAATGTTCTAGAGCTTAATCTCGAGCTGGATACCCGTTACCCGGCAAGAAAGCAGGCAAAGACCATGGAACAAAACCATCCTTAAGTCTCGATGGACTTTTCATTCGAACGTTACGGGCTCGTTATCGAATCAGAGTAGCCGGGGCTCTTCCGGCGGCTTCTTCCACCCCGACAGGTCATGAATGCAAGCACTGATTCAATACGGTGCTTTCCTGCTGATCCTCACACTGTTGGTCAAGCCGCTCGCATCCTGGTCGCCCTGCTGGGCCTGCTGCTGGCGGGACTGATGGTGGGCCGAACGCAGGAGTATCTCGGCAAGACGATCGGACCGCCGGAAGCGAAGATACTGACGCTCTACGTGCTCGCCTGTGGTGACTTTTCAGTGATGGACGCAGCCACTTGAAGCCACATAAGTGAGATTATTGAAACTGCAAATTATCGCCACACTGAAAACGCTGCGCTCTACCATCTGTCATCTCATGAGGCATGGCGGTAGGGGAATACGTCACAACTCGTCAAACATGTGGGGGTTTTCGTAGGGACCGCCTGCATCGGACGAATACGGCGGGCTACGGTGAGTCCACTCAAATTATTGATGCTACTGAGAGAACGACTGACCCGAGAATCACTTGTATCCCTGGAGCCTGTGGTAATCTATTCAAGAGAAACGTCTTGGGCGCGTAGCTCAATTGGCAGAGCAACTGACTCTTAATCAGTAGGTTGAAGGTTCGATTCCTTCCGCGCTCACCACTCGAATCTCTCCGTATCCCGATCCATCCCCCGCCGTGACGCCGCCCTTTCTCGCCGGAAAACGTACTCGCTCCGCACGATTACATCGCCTTACGATATAAAGGCCGCAAGAAATCGTTTATCGTGCCCATAAGCAGAATTTCTGGGCGTAATTGCGATTCGCCGGAGAAAAACTATGAGTTGGACAGGGGAAACCTCCACCGATACTGTCGGCTCGCTGGTCGTCAAGTCGCGGGTTGGATGTGGGCAACCGCGCGGCTTGTGGGGGAAAGTGAGTATCCGAAATGCCTCTGTCCCGGCAGGTGGCTGCTGTCGCTTTGCTGATGTTCCTTGCATGTTCAGCGATGACGCTGAACGCACAAACTAACGGTTCGGCCTCCGATACCGCCGAGCTGAATCACCGGCTGGAGCTGTTGGAAAAGCAGGTCAGCGATCTGCGCGCTGCTCTGGCTGCCGCCAACGCGCCCGCCGCCCCTGCCGCCAGCTCCGCTGTGCCTCCCGCGGCGGCAGCCGTTGCAACTCCCGCTCCGCCCGCGACTGCGGCGGAGTCCCTCGGACACCTTCTGGGCTCGACCACCCTGAGCGGCTTCGTTGACACCTATTACGGGTTCAGTATCAACCAGCCGCAATCCCGCATGACCGGTCTGCGGAGCTTCGACGCTCCGGCAAACCAGTTCTCGCTGAACATGATCGAGCTGATTATCGACAAGCCGGCGGAAGCCACCAACAGCCGCCTCGGCTACCACATCGCGTTCGGCTACGGCGATGCCATGAACGCAGTGAATGCCACCGATCCGGGCGGGTTGGGCTTCGCCCAGTACCTCAAGGAAGCCTACTTCACCTATCTCGCCCCGGTCGGAAGCGGTCTCACCATCGACGTCGGCAAGTTCGTCACGCCCCACGGCTTCGAGGTCATCGAGAGCAAGGACGATTGGAACTACTCCCGCGGGCTCCTATTCAGTTACGCGATCCCCTATTACCACTACGGCGTGCGGGCGAAATACGCCTTCAACAGCAAGTATTCGTTGACCGGATACGTGGTGAACGGGTGGAACGATGTCATCGACAACAACACCGGGAAGACCTTCGGCCTGAGTTTCGCGTGGAACCCCACCAAGAAGTTCAGTCTGACGCAGAACTACATGGCCGGCCCGGAAGGGCTGAACACGAACAGCCACTGGCGCCAGGTCAGCGACACCGTCTTCACCTACGCGCCCACCAACCGGCTCTCGTTGGCTCTGAACTACGACTACGGCCGTGGCGACATGGTCCTCGGCTACGCCAACCCAGCCTTCTGGACCGGGATCGGAGGCTACGTCCGCTACGTCTTCAATTCGCGGTACTCCCTGGCAACCCGATACGAGTATTTCGACGACCATAACGGCTTCACCACGGGTACACCCCAGCACCTGAACGAGTTCACTGGGACGCTGGAACGCCTCGTGTCTCACCACCTGATCACCCGGCTCGAGTTCCGCCACGACGTCTCCAATGCTCCCGTCTTCATGAAAGGCAGCACGCCGGTGCCGGGGCAGAGCACCATCAGTGCCGGTTTGATCTACGCGATCGATTCGAGGGAGCAATGAGACTTGGGGGCATCCTCGGTGCGCCAAATACGAGATCGGAGGTGGCTGCGGCCGGTAGAGGGTTTCCGGCGCCACTTTCGTTGTGCGGGTCCGCAGCTTGGGCAAAAACTCAAACAAACCCAACGACCAGCGATGCTCAAGCTGCGCCCGCTCCCAATCCGCACCCGCTCCTTGCCATCCGGGAGGCGCAGCCACCGTCGGCCGGTGGCTTCATCAGACGCGATTCCGGCAGTGCCTGCGGCGGAGAAACCCGGCGATGACCACAGGCCGGCGACAAATGACTAACCTCGGAGCGTTCCTGATTGGCTTTCCTGGATTGCTTGGCGGCTTGCTCGCATTGGAGGGTGATCCGGTGGCGGGCACGCTGATCGCGCTGGCCGCCATGGCACTTCTGCTCTATGCGGCGGCTGGCTTCTGCAAGGCCCCTGGGATCTACGAACCGATTCTGCAACGCACACACAAGGAGGATGGATATGGCGGCGAACGCCCCCGTTGAGATGAAACCGACCCTGGGTTTGACCGGCTTGACCATGAATGCCATGGCGCTGATCGCGCCGGGCGCCTTTCTCTGGTTGACCTTCTACATCCAGGCGACCACCGGCGTGACCGGACCGGCCATGTGGCTCGGGATCTTGTTGGCGCTCGCGCTCTGCCTGGCGACCGCCGTGTGCTATGCCGAGATGGCGAAGCTGTATCCCGGGACCGGCAGTTCCTACTATTTCGCCGAACAGTCCTTCCTCAATCACGACAAGGCGTGGCGGTACGCCCGGCTTTCCAAGTTCATCGTCGGTTGGGGTTCGCACCTCTATTACTGGATCTATCCCGGCGTCATGGTCGGGGTAATGGGAGTCCTCTGCGGCTACCTGGTGGGGACCATCTGGCCGAGTTTCATGAATGCCTCCAATCCCGGTCCGGCATTCATGATGCTGATTGCCATCGTCTTCTCCTTCGGAGTCGCTTACATCGCGTATCGGGGCGTGAACGGCTCCACGTCGGTCAGTATTGCCATCAACGTGATCCAGATCGCAGCCTTGGTCGTGTTCTCCGTGCTGGCGCTGGGGTATCGCGTGAACCATCCGCCGGGCAGCGTAGCCTTCCAGTTCGATTCGGCGTCGGGTGCGGCGTACACCTACGAATTCGCGACCCAGAAGGCGGTCGTTGACGGAAAAGAGACGGAATCGATCGTGCGCAACCCGGACGGTATCCCGCAGCCCAAGCTGGACACTGCCGGAAAGCCCGTGCCGTTTCGCATCAGCTACCCCACCAAAGACGACAGCGGCAATTTCCTGACCCATTCCAACGCCGCTTCCGTGATCAAGGCGCACAACTGGGGCTGGGTGTTCGTCCAGGCCACGGTCGCCATCCTGATCCTGGTGGGATTCGAATCGGTGACCGCCATGGGCGGCGAAGCCAAGAATCCCAAGCGCGACGTGCCCATTGCGGTCATCGTCTCGCTGCTGGTCCAGGGGGCGTTCTGCTACCTGTTCGAGTACTTTGCGGCGAACTATTTCCTCAACAGTGGCTACACCCTGCAAAGTGCCGCGGGCTCGGCGGCGCCCATCGGTGACATGATGATCATGGTGGGCGATGCTCTGTTCGGCGCGGGGCGGGGACGTATCTTCATGTTGTGCGAGGCCTTCACCGTGTTCCTGGCGCTTATCGGAACCACTCTGTCCTGCATGAACACCGGGGCGCGCGTGACCTACTCCATGGGGAAGGATCAGGAAGTGCCGGAGCACTTCGGCTTCCTGCACGGGAAAAACCTCACTCCTCATCGCGCCATCTGGACCTTGGCGGCGATCTCGGCGGTGGTCGGTTGCATCGCGGTCGTGATGGCCTTCGGCGACGCCGGTGCGCCCACCGACAGCGCAATCCAGGCGTTGCCCCATGGCTTCTGGTCCAGCTTTGGGTACACCACTCATGACAAGATGGCGGCGCTGCCCAATTCGCTGCTGACCATCACGCTGGCGTCGAACTTCGGTACCTTCCTGCTGTACGGCCTGAGCTGCGTGATCTGCATCGTCGCCTACCATGGCCACCCGAAGTTCAGCGTTCTGCGGCACCTCTTGATCCCTGTCTTCGGGCTGGTTGCCAACCTGGCCTGCATGATTTTCTACCTGGTCGGACCGTTCCTGGGCTACGGCACAAAGATGGAGCCGCTGCTGGCTTTAGGGATCGCTCTGGTCTGGGGGATCTACGGTGGGATCTTCTTTGTCCGCAGCAGTCGCACGATGGGGAGGACCACGCTGGTCGCAAGCCGGACACAGGCGGTGTGACGACGTGCGATTGCTCGTGAGAATGGGCGGGCTTAGGCCCGCCCCTTCTTGAAGGAGCAAATGTTGAAGCAATCTCGAGGGCCGCTCTCTGGCGGGGCCGGCAAGCTCTCCGGCACGCACCGTCCTGCGCATACGTCTGTGCTGGATCTCGAGTTCGCGCAGCTTTCCGACCACGGCTGCGTGCGCGAGCAGAACCAGGATTATCTCGGCCATGCGCTTCCCGCGACGCCGGAGCAGGCCCGCACTCATGGCTGGATGTTCGCGCTGGCCGATGGAGTCGGCGGACAGGAGCAGGGACACGTGGCCTCTCGCACCGCGGTGGACGACCTGGCCGCTGGCTTTCGCACAGCTCCGAAAGACGAACCCCACGCCGCCTTGTTGACGCGTCTGATCCAGGCGGCCAATACCCATGTGTACGACGCTGGGCGCACGGCCGTACCCAGGGCTGTGGCCATGGCGACCACCATCGTGGCCTGCGCTCTTCGCTTCGATCATGCAGTCGTGGCCCACGTGGGTGATTCGCGTTGTTACCTCATCCGGCGCGGCCACGCCCGGCTCTTGACCCGCGACCATACCGTCGCCGGTGAGCAGTTCCGGCTGGGCGTGCTCTCAGCCCGCGAGGCGGCTGCGGCACCCACTCGCCACCTCCTCAGCCGCTCGCTGGGAAACGATCTTTTCGTCGCCGTCGACTGTTGCGAGAACCTCCTTCTTCCCGGCGATGTCCTGCTGCTGTGTTCCGACGGGCTGCACGGCCCGGTCACCGAATCGGAGATGGCCCACGCCGTCAGCCGGCGCGCTGACTTGCAGGAAGCGGCGCACGAACTGGTCGCGATTGCCAATCAACGCGACGGCAGCGATAATGTCAGCGTTCAATTGATCCGCGTTCGAGGCGTTGAACGTGTCGGCATGTACCGCGGGCGCCCCTACAAGCTTCGCTGAGCCTGGGAATCGCACCCGCTTGTCGCCGCGGATCGGCGCTGCCACATGAATTCCATCCATCCCGGCGATCAACTCGACCACTATCGCATCGAAGGAGTTGTTGCCCGCAGCGGGATGGCCTCCATCTTCCGCGGCATCGATCTCCTCACCGGTCGCCCCGTCGCCATCAAGATTCCCCATCCCGAAGTCGAGAGTGACCCGGTCTTCTTCGAGCGTTTTCATCGCGAGGAGGAGATTGGCGCAAAGCTGGACCATCCCGGCGTCATGAGGGTGTTCACCGACGATGACCGCAGCCGGGTCTACATGGTCATGGAATGGGTAGACGGGCGGCTGCTGCGTCAAGTCCTCAACGAGCAGCGCAAGCTTCCAGCGGATCGCGCGGTCCGCATCGCCCTCGGCGTCTGTGACGCTTTGGAGTACATCCACAGCCAGGGGGTCGTGCACCGCGATCTGAAGCCCGAGAACATCATGGTGGACGCCGAGGACCGCATCAAGCTCATCGACTTCGGCATCGCCTCCAACGTCGGGGCGCGCAGGATCACCTTCTCCCGTCTGTCTCAGACCATGGGCACGCCCGACTACATCTCTCCGGAGCAGGTGAAGGCGAAGCGCGGCGACGCCCGCAGCGACATCTACGCGCTGGGGGTCATGTTGTACGAGATGCTGACCGGGAAGGTCCCGTTCACCGGCTCCAATCCCTTCCTCATCATGAACGATCGCCTGCTGAACAACCCCATCCCTCCGCGCGAGATCGATCCTGCTATCTCCCCCCAGCTCCAGGAGGTCATCTACCGCGCCCTGGAACGGGACCCCAAGAACCGGTACGGCAGCGCCCGCGAGTTTGCCAGGGATCTCCGGCATCTGGACCAGGTCGGAGTGGCGGAGCGTCCCGAGCTGCGGGACTGGAAACGGCGGCGCTCGCCCTTGGCCAGAACCATCCTATTTTATGTGGTGCTGGCGTTGATTCCCGTCATCATCTTCGCCCTGATGTTTTATCTGGCGCGGCACGGCTGAACCGTTCTGCCGGGGATGATTGCAGTCGTGTGGCCGATGCGGTGGGGAAGGGCCGGCCTTTACCGCTGGACGAATTCGTCAGTATGGGTGACGAACTCCGGATAGGCGCCCGCGCCCAGCTCGTATAGATCCAGGCCCAGGCGTTCGCCTTCCAATGCTACCCGCTGCGGGTAAACACGATTCAATAGCCAATTCAAACCGTAGGTCATCGGCAGTACAAAGCCCAGCAGGGTAGCGACGCCCACCAGTTGCGCCAGCCACTGGCTGGAACCGCCGCTTCCCCATCCACGCCAGGCCCCACCGGTCGCTGCGTAAGGAAGACGCGCGAAAAGGCCGAGCGCCAACAGGCCCCAGATTCCACCCACGGCGTGCACCGCGATTGCTCCTCCGGGATCGTCCACTCCGAGTCGCAACTCGAAAAACTCCACCGCGTAGGTGACCACAGCGCCCGCGACCAAGCCGATCACGAGTGCTGTCCCCGGTCGGATGAACGCACACGCGGCGCTGCTGGCCACCAGCCCGCTTACCCAGCCGTTGGCGCTGAGCGATGCGTCCGGTTTGCCGAATCGCAGGCGCGTCATCACCACCGCCATCAACGCGGCAGCCGCCGCGGCCAGCGTGGTATTGACCGCGATCAGCCCCACTCGTTTGGCCTCAACCCCGCTGAAAAGGATCGCGCCGGCGGAATTCAGGCCGCACCAGCCCAGCAAGGCCAGCAGACACCCGAAGAGAACGAAGACGGCGTTATGGCCGGGAATGGCAGCCGCCATGCCATCGGCGGCGTACTTGCCCCGGCGAGGACCCAGGATCCAACTCATTGCGAGTGCGGTCAGGCCTCCGAGCGCTTGGATCGAGCCCGCGCCACCGCCATCCACCAAGCCCTGGCCCAACCCGAAATTGACCCCGAGTTGCGCCAACCATCCGCCACCCCAGACCCAGTGCGCGAACACGGGATAGGTTAAGCCGGCCAGCAGGGCCGTCGAAACGCAGCTCGCCCCCAACCGCCAGCGGTCGGCTCCGCTCCCCAGTGGGATCAGCGCTGCCAACCCGACGCTGAACATCTGCAGCCAGGCCGCCAATGAGGCGGGAGAGCCGTCCAGATCCAGTCCGCGAAGAAAGAACCGCTCCGCCGCGATCCAGTTCCAGGGTTTTCCCGCCACGGTCAACACGTGCGCCGGCCGGCCGGGATAACCCTGCAGCGCAAACCCGCAGGCGAAGTACACGACTGCGGCCACCGCCACGACACACAGGGAAGCGACCATCGAGTGCGCCGCACTACGCGACCGCCCCAATCCGGCATTGATCAGCGAAAGCCCCGCCAGGGCCAGAGGAACAAGGAAAATGAGCGCGACGCAGAGGGCGGCCGCTAGCTCGGAGAGCGCAGGAACAGGCGCGGACGTCAATCTCTTTCCTCTCGCAGGACCAGATGGGCGCGCACGGCCAGGATCAGGCCCAGCACCTCGACACCGATGCCGGCCAGCACAAAGCCGGTCCGCAGCGCCGACGGCGCGAGCAGCGCGAGCGCCGAGAGAACGATTCCCCATCCCGCCAGCAGCAACAGAAAGCCCGCAACCTTCATACGGTGACACCCCGGCCGGAGCAGCCTCGAACCGCTCTGGCCTCACTCTTGAGAACTGGCACATTAGCCCGACAGGGGAGGAGACGGAACCACCGCCCGGGCCGCCGGATCGGATCGGCGCTGACTCGACACTTGAGCGTAGTGCGCGCCCTGGAGCCCGTCCAATCGATTTTTCTTATGGTGGTTAGAAGTTTTCTGTGTCGAACACCGGCGGAGATGCACGTTTCGGTCCCTTCCCCGCTCACCCTCTGCTCACTGCTTGTCGAAGAGCAGTTTCTGATCGAATTCTCCGTCCGGCGTGGTGAAGTGTTTCTGGAGGGCCAGCGTCTTACCGTCGTCGGACAAGCTCCATCGGCTTGTCCACTTGATGCCCTGGCTTTCGTGCGCGGGGCGCGCCTTCTGGCGTGACTCGAAGACCAGCACCGGCCCCGCCCAGTACACCCGCGTCCAGATCTCGGTATCCGGGTTGGAGTCCGTGACCCGCTCTTCGCCATCGGTGGTGATTTCGGCGTGCGTCGTCTTGCCGTCCTGCGTGTAGTCTAGCGTCAGGTTGGCGCCGGCGTGGCGAATGACGTACTGGCCGGAATCCGGCTTCGGCATGGGGCCCAACTCGCTTTTCTCCAGGTTCAAATTCCATCGGCCCGAGAAGTTGGGCTGCTTCTGGGCCCATCCTGGCGCGGCCGCCAGCAGGCATGCGATGAAGGCACAAAGTGCCCCCCAGACCTGCAGCCTCCGGCTCCGTTTACCGATATCCCATTTCATGGCGTGAGGATTTTATCTTCCGGCGCGGCCCGAATCTCGTCGGTTACCGGACCTCCATTACCTCGGTTACTTGCCCACCCGGCGCGGTGGGCGCATTCTGACACTGTCACCGCGTTCATTCGGCCTTCTAGATTTATAGCAGTGATCAGGTGGAACATGGAACTTACTGTACGCGCACGCCATGCCGGGAGCGTAGTCGTCGTGAGGTTCTCCGGGCGAATGGTGCTCGGCCAGGCCTCCTCAGAAGCCACCGAATGGCTGCGGGACCTCATCGCCAAGAACCCGCAGATCGTCATTGACCTGGACGGCCTGTTCTTCGTCGATCCCAGCGGGATCGGCGCCCTGCTGAGCCTGTACACCTCGGCCACCGCCCATGGCGGGAAGTTGCGCTTCGCCCGGCCTTCTCGCAAGATCGCTCGCTTGCTGGAAAGCACCAAGCTCAACAGCGTATTTCCTGTCTACGAAACGGAGGCAGACGCCATCGCCGCCTTCGCTCCGGCCGGCTAGACATTTCGTTGCCACTCCATCGGCCCGGGCACCGCCTCCGACGCCCGGGCCTTTTTCTTCCCCAACACGCCTTCGGCTATCATGCGTTGCGCTTTGCATGTCTCGCATAGTCCATCGGCGGAAGGTCGGCCTGGCTCGGGCTCTCTCCAAGCTGGGCTACTGTTCGCGTGCTCAGGCCTTCGGACTGGTCCGGGCCGGCCATGTCCGCCTGAACGGCCGCCTCTGCCGCGAGCCGGAAGCGCCGGTCGATCTGCAGCGCGATCGCATCGCGGTGGATCGCCAGACCGTGGCCGCCGCGACTCCCCTCTACCTCATGTTGAACAAGCCGCGCGGTGTCCGTGACCACCGCCTCCGACGAGAAGGGCCGCGACACCGTCTATGCCTGCCTGCCGCCCGATACCCCCTGGGTCGCCCCCGTCGGCCGCCTCGACAAGGCCAGCGAAGGTCTTCTGCTGCTGACCAACGATTCCGAGTGGGGCGCGCGCATAGCCGCGCCCCAGACGCGCCTCGACAAGACCTACCACGTCCAGGTGGGAACATCCGCCGGCCCGCCCCTGCTCGCCGCTCTGGTCAAGGGCGTGCGGACGGACGGGGACGAATTGCTACGCGCCAAGCGCGTCCGCATCCTGCGGGGTGGACAGAAGAACACCTGGCTGGAGATCGTCCTCGACGAAGGCAGGAACCGCCACATCCGCCGCATGTTGGAGGGCCTCGGGGTCGAAGTGCTGCGCCTGGTGCGCGTGGCCATCGGCCCCCTCGCCCTCGGCGATCTTCCCAAGGGCGCCGTCCGGGAACTCACCAGGGAAGAGAAGCGTGCCCTGGACGATTTGCAGTAGAATGACCCGCCGATACTGGATAGAGGAGAACTCATGCCCACCAAACGCAAAGCCGCGGCCAAGAAGCCCGCAAAACCGCCGAAGTCTTCCGGGAAACGAAGCGCGCGCAAGCGCAGCGCCCCGGCCGGTCCCTTGGTCGATGTAGCGCGCAAGATCGGCACGACCCTGGGCGAGGTCGCTGTCCGCGCTGGCATCGTGAAGCCCGGCGGCGACGAGCCCTCCGGACAGTAGCCCCTCATTCCAATCCCGAGGTTCGCGGATGCGCAAACCGGTCCTTGGTGTCGCCCTCTTTCTGCTCGTAGGCCCCGTTGTTGCCCGGAGGCTCCAGGAAGCCTGGTACCTCATTCATTGAGTGGAGACTTTATGCATACCCACACACTACGGCCCACGCCTGTCGGCAACGTCATAGACGAAGTCCTCACCAGCTGCGAGCAATGGGCCCGTGACTTCGCCTGGGGACACCTGCCCGCCGAGCCCACCCGCGAGCTGGTCGTCGTCTCCTGCATGGACTCGCGCCAGCCGCTCAAGGCCATGCTCGGACTCGGCCCGGGGGACGCGCACTTCATCCGCAACGCCGGCGGCCTGGTCACCGACGACGTCCTGCGCTCGCTGCTCATCTCCGTCCACCTGAAGGGCACGCGCGAGATCATGATCATCCAGCACACCGAGTGCGGCTTGCTCGACCTGCGCGAAGCGGAACTGCGCGCCCGCCTGGAGAAGGATTACGGCATCCACTCGCAGGGACCGCCGCATTTCGGCGGATTCAGTTCGCTGGAAGGAAGCGTCCGCGAGCAGGTCGCCCGCGTGCGCTCGCACCCCTGGTTTCCGCACGACCTCGCCGTCCGCGGCTTCATCTACGACGTCAAGACCGGCAAGATCGGCGAAGTGCGCTGAAGTTCTAGCGCGCGCGAGCGCGCAGCCACAGCCAACCCACGCTGCCGATCATGCCCAAGTAGCCCATCACCCGCACCACTGCCGCGATCGCTGTGTCCTTCTGCAGCATCCCGATCTGCGTCAGCATCAGATACCAGTCGTGTTCCGGGGGCTCGCCGCCGCCCAGGCTGACCAGGTCCAGTAGCTGCGTGCGCGCGTCCGCCATGTACGTGGCGACGTAGAGGAAGTTCTCGAAGAAGAGGAACATGCAGAACGCCGCCGCCGCCGTCTGCCGCTTGTAGGCGAACGACGCCGCCAGCAGCAGCGGCACCAGCAGTTGCAGGATGGTGCCGCCCCACAGCCCCAGCGTCGGCCCGAACCACCCGAATAGCGCGTGGCCGGCCTCGTGCACCACCAGGTTGGCGTTGTCCACCAGCAGGAACCCCTCGCGGTTGCGGAAGGCGTACACCAGGAACAGGGCGTAGCACGCCGTCCACGCCAGCAGCGCCGTCCGCCCCACCGGCCGCCAGGGCTCGCGGAACGTCTCCCGCAGATCGTCGAAGAGACTCATTGGTTGACCGCATCCTGTCCGAATCACCCGCTGGAATCAATACTTACCTGTATCCGCCTCGCTTCGTCTTCTTCCGCGTATGGAAGCACCGCGATGAGCGGTCACCCGCCGGGATCTTCCTTCGCCCCCCCGTTCTTTCTTGGCAGTCCTCGTGCCTCACATCACAGACGCGTGCTCATCCCCCTGCATACAATTCCGCCCCGGATACGCCGCACCCAGGAGATCGTCATGGCCTTCGTCAACGTTTATGAAGATGCTGCGCGGGCCGAAGCGTATTCCAGGCTGGAGTTCGCCAACACCTACTACCTGGCATTTCGCGACCTGCCGGAGATCGCCGCGAAGTACGCGAAGGGACGCAAGGCTCTCGATTTCGGCTGCGGCACGGGGCGGTCGTCACGATTCCTGAAAGGCCTGGGCTTCGAGGTCACGGGCGTCGACATTTCCGAGGACATGCTGCGCAAGGCACGGCAGGCGGACCCCAACGGGGATTACCGGCGCGTGGCCGGCGGCGACCTGGGGCCGCTCGCTCCTGGCTACGATTTGGCTCTGTCGGCATTCACGTTCGACAACATCCCCGCCGAAAACAAGCTGCCGCTCTTCACCCAGCTCGCGACTTCGCTGAAACCCTCTGGCGTGCTGGTGAACCTGGTTTCCTCGCCGGAGATCTACTGGCACGAGTGGGCATCGTTCTCCACCCGCGACTACGCAGCGCAGAACCGCAAGGCGAAGGACGGGGACACGGTACTGATCGTCACCACGGATATCGAGGACCGCCGCCCCTGTGCCGACGTGCTGTGTACGGATCACGCCTACCTGGACCTGTACGCGCACTCCAGACTGCAGGTACTCGAAACCCGCCGCCCCATGGCTACCGGCAAAGAGCCGTACCGCTGGCTCAGCGAGACTACCGTTGCACCCTGGGTGATCTGGGTCTTGAGACCGCAGAGCCCTTCCTGAACGGCATCCGGTAACCTATCGGAGAACGCGCACGGGCGGGGTGGAAGCCCACGCCTTTAGGCGTGGGAAAGAGGACTGCACAATGGAGCGGCTTTAGCCGCGGTGGCGCTTCTGGCGCGGACATCGGGGCCCCCAGCGCGCGTTCTTTCGCGCGATGGGGTGAGGATGCCCTCGTCCGCGCCATCAATGATGGTGTCATCCTGAGCGAGGCATCGGCCGCGGATGCCGATGCCGAGTCGAAGGAGCCTGCCCTGAGCGAGTCGAAGGGCCCCTACCCGTACGAGGTCACCCACGCTTTAGCGCTGGTGATCCCAGCCCGCTTCAGCGGGCGTAAGACTCTAGCCCCGGGCGTAAGCCCGGGGCACGAGACAACACAGATCCCAACCTCCACTCTGCCGAAGGCTGGCGCGCAGCCGCTTGCGGCGGAGCGCCACAAGAGAATTGCCTTAAGACATCGCGACTCTTCCGCCGCGCAATTGGTGAGAAGAGGATTTGTCGCCAGTTATCGCCAGCCACGAGAGTCCAGCAGCGACGACTGGATCTCCTCACCGCTGCTGGTGACCTCGGTCACTGCATCCTTGTGATTAAGGCTGCTATCTCTACACGGATCCCGGGCCCCGTCGGAGGCCCCGTGCAAGCCACGCTTTCCCAGTACCCCATCCTGGAACAGATCAAAAGCCAAGGAGGCGGCCGATGAAGAGAGTTCTCGTACTCCTGGCCGTCGCAGCATGCTCGGCCGCGTCTGAAGATGTCTGCCGAGCGCCTCTCACCAAGGACATGGATCTACTAGGCGCTCATTTGACCATGCGCGTGCCTAGCCAAGTGCGAATTGAGCAGCGGCAACGAAGCATCATGGCAGCTCCAGAATCGCAGCAGGAGGAAACGCGAGCGGTGATCGGGTCGTCGGGATCCGAAATGATTTTCGTTGTCCAGGAGCTCTTCGCCACGCCTCCTGGCGACTTCGAAGGCGCGGTCCGCAAGGACCTTGGAAATGACCCGGTGAAGGTCCAACGCGCGGAATTGCAGCAGCCGCTGAAGGGGTTCGCGTTCTTTCCAGCCGCTCCCCAAGCACAGGCCAACCTTCTCTGGGGCGCCTACATTGCCCATCCTGACGGGACGGTGCAGCGCATCGCATTCTATGGGGACCGTCCGCAGGCGCAACTACCGGAAGAGTGCCCGTCGCAGGCGAGACGCATGGCAGCGACGCTGCGGCCGGGCAGCCGCCGCTTGTCTCTTACCGGTGGGCGGGCCAAGTTCGGAAACCGCTTCGGGCTCCAATTACCGCCTGGTTATGTGACCTCGGAACAACGTGGTCCGGATTTCATTGTCTACAAGGTCAAGAAGATTGCGGCTCTTGGAACGAAGCCGGCCAGCCTGGGGCTCTACGTGGGCAACTTCCCCTCATACCAAGGGACGTCGGGCAAGGTGATTCCTGTGACTCTGTTCGGGAAGTCTTCTCAGTGGCACGAGTCGCGAACTCCGGGTGCGATGAATGCAGATGCCTTGGTAGTGCTGTCAGACACCGTCCAAGGGAATTTCCATTTACGTGAATACGCGCATGTGTTCATCAGGGCGCAAGAAGCCAAAGAGCTTGAGGAACTGGAGAAAGCGGCGGCAACACTGACCATGCCCTGAGCGACGCAGGGAGACAAGATACTTGACGGCACTTCGTCCTCCTTAGACCCGCAAGGAAGGCACGCGTCCGCTCGCGCAAAGGATTCACCATCCTTCCAGCCACCAAGGCAGCTGCGCCTTAGCCCGCTGAGGGCCAATCCACCACCCTAGCGAGGGCCTTTGGAGCAGCGTCCGAAAGGGCGATAACTGTTGATAACAGCCCTTCTCACCGGTTACAAATTGCTCCCCCACATATTGTGGTCGTGAGATCAGCGACCGCTATCAGGGCCGGGCGGATTTATGGCCGCCCCATACGGCCAACACAGTAATCCCGACGTTGATTGTCTGGGGGTCCGCCCGGCACCCCGCTAGTTCGACATTCGCCTTGTCACGGCTAACAAAATTTAGCCCGACGACCGTAGTCTTCGGGGCACTGAGCGGCTTCCATTGGTGTTCCAAATCCAGAACAAACGCGAGTTCCTGGTTGCCACCGATTCGGTCGAGGAGGAGAATTGCGCTGTTTCCGAAGGGCGGAAGGTGGTAAGCACGGCGTGCCTCAGAGGGAACTTCAAAACTGCCGTAACCCTGACGGGTACCGGGGGCTCGAATCCCCGCCTCAAGATTTCAGGTCACAATCGAGAAGCGCCGCGCCAGCTTCACCAGCTTCAGGACTTTGTAAACCTCGACGTTTACACCCCGCAGCACGACCTTGATCGCTTGCTCATCCGCTTCGGTGGCCAACCTGTCTATCGCGGAGAGCGCATTGGAGTCGATGCGTCGCACCGACGAGAGATCCAGAACCACTTCGCCGTCAGCGCTGTGCAGTTTTTCGCATGTGTCTTGCAAGTCGTCGGCTACGCGTTCTCCATCCACCTTGAGCCACACCGCGATCGTCGCCATGGCATCACCGTCCATCACGCAGTTTGTTGCTGACATGCGGCAGCCGACTTCGCCAGGCCTCGTCCGTAATACGCGCTCCAAAACAGCTCGGCCAATTCGCTCAGCAGCGGCATGCGCGGGTTCGAGCGCCAGGAAGGATCTTCATAGGCGAGCTTGACCAGTTCAGGGAGCGCCGCCTCGAACGCCTGGTCCGAGATCCCCAGCTCGGCGATGGAACGGGGCATGCCCACCCGGTCAAGCAACTGTTCGGTGGCTGCCACAAGGTTCTTCACTTTCTCCTCGGTCGTACGGCCGCCCAGCCCCAGCGAATCCGCGGCCAAGGCATATTTCTTGTGTGCGACATACGCCCGCTGGTTCGGTGAGGGCATGAATTTCGTGGGCACCGACGCGTTGTACGGGATGACATGGGGCAACATGAGCGCATTGGCTCTCCCGTGCGCGACCCCAAACCGTGCGCCGAAGGCATGGGCCAGCGCGTGGTTCACGCCCACCGACGCATTGGCAAACGCCATCGCTGCGATGCAGGCGGCATTGTGCATCATGGTGCGCGCCTCTTCGTCGCGCGGGTTCTCATAGGCGATGGGCAAGTACTTGAACACCAGTTGGATCGCCTGCATGGCGTGGGAATCAGTGTATGGCGAGGCGTAAATGGAAACCGCGGCCTCCAGCGCGTGGGTCAAGCAATCGATGCCGGTATCGGCGGTGAGGCCTTTTGGCATGGACATGACGAACTGCGGGTCCACGATCGCCACATCCGGAGTCAGCGAGTAGTCGGCAAGGGTCACCTTGCGCCCGCGCTCTTTGTCGCAAAGAACGGCGAACGGAGTGACCTCGCTGCCCGTTCCGCTGGTGGTGGAGATGGCGACCAGCCGCGCGTGGTGGATCTTTTCGGTCGGGAACCGCGCCACGCGCTTGCGGAAATCCAGAAACGGCGCGGCCAGTTCCTGCAAGTCGGCCTGCGGCGATTCGTACATGAGCTTCATGATCTTCGCCGCGTCGATGACGGAGCCGCCGCCCAGCGCGATGATCTGGTCCGCCTTGTAGGAATTCAGCGTCTCCACGCCCTGCAGGATGACCGCGACCTCGGGCTCCGCGTCAGGAATGACGGAGACATGCACAAGTGTTTGCTTGGGGATGTAGCGCCGGACGATGTCCGCGTGGCCGATCTGCTCCAAAGCCGGATTGGTGATGATGACGGTGGAGTGCGAGGGAAGATGGCGCAGCTCTTCCACGGCGTTGAAGTTGAAATAAATCTGATTCGGAACGCGGAACCACATATGCGCTTGCGTCCTTCGCGCCAGGCGTTTGATATTCAGGTAGTGAGAGAGGTTGACGTTGTCAGTGGTGCTGTTGCCGCCGCCGGTCCCGCATCCGAAGGAGAAGCTGGGCACCATGTCGTTGTAAACGCCGCCGAGAGCTCCGATGGCCCCGGGTGAATTCACGATGATCCGCCCGGCGTTGAGCACCTCGCCGAATCTGCGGATGATCTCTTCGTTGCGCGAGAAAACGACTGCCGTGTGGCCAAGCCCGCCGCAATGATTGACGTCGACGCACACCTTGAGCGCCTCATCCAGGGACTTCGCGCGATACACCGAGAGCACAGGGAACAGTTTCTCGACCGAGAGAGGATGATCGCGGCCGACACCCTGGATCGGAGCGATCAAGACCTTGGTGTTCGGCATGACCGCAAAACCCGCTACGCGGGCGATGTCGGTGGCTCTCTGGCCGATGGCAGCGGGCTGCATGCATCCGGTCTGGGGATCGATCACCGCGCGCGCCAGCAGTTCCGACTCCTCCTCGTTGCAGAGGTGCGCTCCCAGGTCGGCGAACTTCTTCAGTACGACGTCATAGATCTCGTCATCGATCACCAAGGTCTGCTCTGAGGCGCAGATCGTCCCGTTGTCGAAGGTCTTCGAGGTAAGGATGTCCACCACGGCCATGCCCAGGTCCGCGGTTTTTTCCACGTACACGGGCGTATTGCCCGCTCCCACTCCCAAGGCCGGTTTACCGGAACTGTAGGCGGCCCGCACCGCGCCTGGTCCGCCGGTGGCGTCGATCAGGCAGACATCCTTGTGCCGCATGAGATAGCAGTTGTCTTTGAGGGTGTGGGACTCCAGGCATGTGAAGACACCTTCAGGCGCTCCGTGCTTCACGGCAGCTTCACACATCACGCGCACCGCCTCGTAGGAACAGCGCCATGCGCTCGGGTGGGGGCTGAAGATCACGGCGTTCCGGGTCTTGATCGCCATGATGCACTTGAACAGGACCGTGGAAGTCGGGTTCGTGATTGGCGTGAGCGACAGGATGACACCGATGGGTTCCGCCAACTCCACCAGGCCGCGTTCCGGATATTCGTGGATCACGCCAACGGTGCGTTTGTCCTTGACGTAGTTGTAGACAAACTCCGTGGCCACCATGTTCTTCATGACCTTGTCTTCGAGGACGCCGATCTTGGTTTCCTCGATCGCCAGGCGGGCCAGGTATTCGGCTTTCTCTAATCCAGCCAGGACCATGGGTTTGACGATTCGGTCCACGTCCGCTTGCGTGTATTGGGTGAACACGGCAGCGGCGCTTCTGGCCTGACTGACCAATGATTCCAGGTAGGAAATGCGCTCTTCACTGAGACGCGGAACAGTGTCAGTCATAGCAACAATCTTCCTGTCGGGACGCCGCCTTCGCGCCAGACCTATATGAGAAGCCCAACGGTGCCTGCGGGTCGGTGACGGGACTCACGTAGGGACGTGACCGCCGCTCAGCAGTGAAAACGAACATCGTTTCTGCCGGGGCCCGGGAGTTCAGTCCACCGGATGCGTTTGGGTGAAAAGGATCGAGCCATACAGTATCTGCGAAAGTCTTACGAAAACCACTGATGCCGCGGGCGTTGATCCGCGATCTTCGTTCTACTGGAATGAATGACCCCAAGCAGCTGGCTGGACGGTTTAGTGTTCCACTACATGTTATGAAAAGGCGTCTGGGCATTAGAGACTGAGGCCCCGTTGGTCTACCTCGGGACGACGGCCTTCTCGGAAACTAGCGCTCGCGGGTTACTGTTGGGAACAGCCCTTCTCACCGGTTACAAGCCATAGGGCAGCCGCCTGCCAGAATGTTCCCCGGGCGCGGAGGTAGGCCGGAGTCCGAACCTCGGGCGCGGTAGGTCAGGGCGAAACCTGTCCCGAGCGGAGCCGAGGGAACCCTGACTTCGCGACTTCAGTCGCGCGAACAAGGGGAAAGCCGGGAAAATAGACCAGAGCCCCTTCAGGGGCGAAAGAACTTAGCCCCGGGCGCGGTAGGTCAGGGTTATAACCCTGACTTCGCGACCTCCGTCGCGAACAAGGGGAAAGCTGCGAAGGTTGACCCTAGCCCCTTCAGGGGCGTAAGAATCCGGGACGGGGTGAGGGGGAGGCGGAATGGCGCACACCTTCACCACCCTGCACACCCACGTCATCTTCTCTACCAAAGACAGAGCTCCATTCCTCGATGCAAAGATCCGCTCCCGCGATTTCGCCTACATGGGCGGGATGGTGCGCGAGATGCGTGGAACGGCGGCTATCGTGAACGGCGTCTCGGACCACGTGCACATGCTGGTGCAATTGCCGGCGGAGGTCGCATTGGCCGAGTGTTTGCGCGTGGTGAAGACGAACTCCTCGCGCTGGGTACACGAAACCTGGCCCGACCGGAAGAAATTCGCCTGGCAGACGGGATACGGCGCGTCTTCGGTGAGCACGTCGAACGTTCCGGTGGTGACGCGTTACATCGAGCGTCAGCAGGAGCACCACGAAAAGGTGTCGTTCCAGGATGAGTTCATTGCGTTTCTACGCAAGAACGGGATTGCCTTCGATCCCGAGCATCTGTGGGATTGATTTCTTACGCCCCTGAAGGGGCTAAGGGAGGTTATGCCCGCGTACCCCGGGCTTACGCCCGGGGCTAAAATCTTACGCCCGCCGCGGCGGGCTGATTGTGTCGCATCAGGCCCCGAAGGTCATGCGCGCGAGCTCATCCTTGAGTCGCTGGACTTCGGCGGGGTCGGAGGCCGATTGCAAGCGATCAGTCAGCTCGAAGAAGCGGCGTTTCTCGGCTTCCTTGGCGGCCAGGCCGGTCTCGATCAGGTTCTCGATCACCTGGTTGGCGCTGCGGTTCTGGCGGCGCGCCAGCTTTTGCACCTTGCTGTCGGTCTCGGAGGGCAGGGAAACGCTGCGGCGCACGATCTTCGGCTTCTTTGCGGTGGGCATGGATGCATTCTACACCACAATGCACCATTGTGCACCACAGAAATACACCGCAGCAGCCCGCGCCACAAAAGATGGTGTCATCCTGAGCGAGGCGCCCTTGGCGCCGAGTCGAAGGACTCCTACCCTGAGCGAAGTCGAAGGGCCCCCCTACCCTGAGCGGAGCGAATGGACCCCTGCCGCCGGGTGCCCGTCCTACCCGACGAACTGGCAGCCGTACTTGGTAGCCATCAAGGTGGCGATTCTCTGTATTTCCGCCGGTGGGATAGGCGCGTAGGGGTTGGGCGGCAAGGTCAGGGCTTGGGCCGGTTCGCTGGTCTCGCGAATACAGTCCTCGAACCCGGCGGGCGAGTACACGATCAGATAGCGCGCTGGCCCGGGAGAGGTCACGGTGAAGTTGTGCGGGATGTTCCTCGGGGCGAACACGGTGTGGCCGGGAGCAGCGTCGAGCCTCGACGCTCCGATGCGGTAGGAGATCGTCCCCTCCAGCAGATGGAACAGCTCATCCTCGCGGGTGTGAACATGGAGCGGCACTTCGAGCTTGGGCGGGTACAGGAGCTCGATGAGTGAGAATCGGCCTTCCGTCTCCTTGCCCGTCAGCTTGATCACCGCCAGACCGCCCAGCCACCATCTTGCTTCTCCCGCCTCGGGCGCCAATGCTGTGATTCTTTCTGAGAACACCTCGGACGCGCGCACGCCTTGAGAACTCACCAGCCCACCCCCTCGTTGGGGACGCATTCTACACCCACCTTGATTAAAGTCGGGCTAGGGTGGCTTAGAACGGATTCCTCGGACGTGCCGAGGTAGGCCCGGCCTTCAGGCCGGGGAAACAGTCTCGGATGGAGGGCGGCTTTAGCCGCTGAGGCTTATGAAGCGCGGAGGCCCTCGTCCGGGCAGCCCGCGCTATAAAAGGTGGTGTCATCCTGAGCGAAGCATCGGCCGCGGTTGCCGATGCCGAGCCGAAGAGCTTGCCCTGAGCGTGTCGAAGGGACCACTACCCTGAGCGAGTCGAAGAGCCTGCCCTGAGCGAAGTCGAAGGGACCCCTACTCCAATCACGCCCGCTTCAGCGGGCCCGGGGTACGAGACAACACAGATCCCAACCTCCACTCTGCCGAAGGCTGGCGCGCAGCCGCTTGCGACGGAGCGCCACAACCGCGGCACTACCTCTCGATCCAGGGCATGGAGCTTCCGCTTATAGCGGGCGAGTGGTTGGGAGCGTAGGATGGCAGTGGAGGGGTGGAATGACAAACTCCAAGCTCCAGGCCGCGCTTGACGAACTCGAGAGGCTGAACGGGACGGTCAAGGAATTCAAAGTACGCAACGGCAGGTTGCCGAATCCCGACAGCGACGCCGGCCGCGCCGTCTCCGCCCTGGAAACCTTCGCCGGTGAGCTGAAAAAACTGAATATCGGCCGGCTCGAGTACGCCACTCTGTAGAAAACGGCGACAATCGCTCTCAGCCCCTTCAGGGGCGTAAGAATCCAGCCCGGGCGAGGTAGGTCAGGGTTTTAACCCTGACTTCGCGACCTCAGTCGCGAACAAGGGGAAACCTGCGAAGATTGCCCCAGCCCCTTCAGGGGCGTAAGAAACAAATCCCCCAATCTCTGTGACGAACGAAGTTTGTGCCGTCGTTACGGGACTCGGGAGTAACGGGAGACGCGTACCCCTTTTTCGGACCGGCGTCCGAACCCCGGGCGCGGTAGGTCAGGGCTTGAGCCCTGACTTCGCGACGCCGGTCGCGAACGAGGGGAAAGCTGCGAAGATTGCCCCAGCCCCTTCAGGGGCGTAAGAAAGAAATCCCCCAATCTCTGTGATGAACGAAGTTCGTGTCGTCCCTACGGGACTCGGGAGCAAAGGGGGACGCGTACCCCTCGTTCGGACTGGCCTCCGAACCCCGGCCTGAAGCCCGGGCCTACTGTTTCCGCCCCCCGGAGGCGGGCGTTCCAAGCGTGGCGTATTGAGAATATGCTGGAAATCCATCGGAAATCGATATAGCTTCGGGACACTCATCATAATGGTGTCACTATGAATTATTGGCTGGACCTGTTTACCGGCCAAACCTGGCAGCAATTCCAGCAAGCCGGATCGAAAGTCTCGGGGTTCAACAAGCGCTCAACAAAGTTGGCAGCACGGGTTAAGCCCGACGATGTGCTGCTCTGTTACTTGACAGGCGTAATGAGATGGGTGGGCGCGCTTCGCGTAATCGGGCCGATCGTGAACAAGGACCCGATCTGGGGTGAGGGCAACTACCCTGTACGATTCGCCGTTGAACCGATGGTTCAGCTAAAGCCCGAGCACGGTGTTCCCATGGGGACGCTTGAAGGCAAAGTTGTGTTCTTCAGGGGCGCGAAGGATAAAGGAAAGTTCAAGGGGTTCATCCGTCAGAGCCTTAACAAATTTTCTCCTCCGGACGGTGATTTCATTCTCAGCCTCATGAACGAGGCGAACTTGCACCCAGTATTCCTCCCTGTCGATCCGAAGAAGCTCGCGAAGAAGCCGTTCTTTCAGGTCAAGCTCAAGAAGGGAGACAAGAGCGTCTCTGCGGTCATAAGCATCCCCGAGGAAGAGGAGCAGCCAGCGCTACCTGGCATGACTACCGTCGAAGAGACAACGGAACACACGACTATTCAATATGAGCTGCTGCGTCTCGGTGCGGCTATGGGTTTCGACGTTTGGGTAGCGAAAAACGATCGCAAGAAACAAGCAACTGGAATAGCGCTCGGTTCAATGCCGAGGATGCTGTCGGCATTGCCGGCGCAGTTTAGCGAGCCGGCCCAAAAGATCATCGAGTTTATCGATGTTTTGTGGCTCGACAAGAAGGCGATCGTCGCCGCGTTTGAGGTTGAGCACACAACATCGATTTATTCAGGGTTGCTCCGAATGAGCGACTTGCTGGCGTTAGTTCCGAATCTGAATGTGAAGCTGTATCTCGTTGCACCTGAAGAGAGGCGAGGAAAGGTGGAATCGGAGGTGTTACGGCCCACATTTACGATGCTGTCCCCTCCGCTGAAACAGGTTTGCCGCTACATCAGCTTCGCGCAGCTAAAGAGTAAATCAGCCATCGTGCACGAGCATGGGCTTGCCAGCGTTCTAAAGGCGGATTTTCTCGATTCTTTCTCCGAAGCAATCGGCGAATCGGCGTCGACCGTCTCGGGGTGACGCCAAAGGACCGTCCCAACTGCACTCTTATTCCGTCAGTATATGAAGATTCGAGTACGAATTCCGTTTGCATGCTGGTTGTCAGGCTTCGCACAGAACAGGATGGACCTAAGCACTGCATTTGTTCACGGGGGATTGCGGGTAAGTCTGTCGTTTGCCTCTCTGGATCCGATAGAGGTTCCTGACCGGGAGGAAAAGTTCCTGCGGCTCTTGACTCACCAAGTTGTCGAGATCGAGAACGCCTCCGACGAGCGTGTTGTAGAGCGCTTGGCGGCGCCAGAGAACCGAGAAGAACTTGCAAGGACATTGGTGCAGATAACGAGCCGAATCAATTTAGCCCTTAGAAACATTGGTATTGTGACTGCAGTCAACGAAATTTCCTTCGACGCGACCAGAATTGATAGCTTACTTCGCGAGTGGCAAACGAGTATCGCAGATGGGGGCGAGTACGCGTTGATGTTCGAGCCGAACGCTCTTCTGGAAGCGCTACTCCGACGGGCACCACACGAAACTCGTGATTTGTTCAGCGTCCGAGACTGGGAGGAAATTGAGGAGGCAATAGAGGAGAACCTGGAGCCGAAGCCGGAACAAGAATTCCTGGCAAACGCAGTTGAGTATCTCAGGCTACAGAATAGACGTGCCGCGCTGCTGGAGTCTGTAGTCTGTCTTGAGATAGTTCTTACTCAATACCTGAAGGCCTATTTAGGTCTGAAGAAGGGGTTCTCCAGTAAGAGAATCGATAACCTTCTAAGTTCCAACCTGCATCTGTCCGCACGAGTTGGCTTAATTCTAGAGCTCGTTTTAACTCCCGATGAAATTAAGAAACTTGAGCTGGACCGCGTCCTAAAAGCAATCAGCTGGCGGAACGAAATTGTTCACAAGACGGGACACCTGCCGAAGAATTTGCCAGACCGAGATTGCGATGCAGCAATTTATCGCGTCCTCGAGCTGGCACGATTTCTGGCACGACAACGGGACGTAATCCGCTCTGGCCCGGAGCTAGAGCGGCTTGCCGATGCTATTGCTGACGAGATGAAGGTTCCTCCTCCACTAATTCAGATCGGACGTGGACGGCGGCTAGTGATTAGATTCGATCTTTCGCCGGAATCGGCGAGACCCACAAAAGATGAACTTCTCAAACTAACGGAATTTGTGTCGGCGAAATGTAAAGAGTACCAAGACAGAATTGATCCCGAGAAACATCTGTTTCTGAGCTTCTTCCAGCGGAATGAAGTCGTAGCCTTCGTAGTCGAAGGTCAGGTTGTCTATACGGACGAGATCGTCAAGCTGGTAGTGAACAAGCGTGAGAACATGCAGGGACAAGATCGCGCGGACCCGAACATCGAGTAACTCGTCTGCCTGCTGCGAGAGTTTCCTCCGCGTCCTGTGCGCCCAATTTTCCCCAAGGCGCTCAGTACCCCAGTCCGTCCTTGGTGAACAACGGCCCCGGCGTCTTACCCTCGGCGGCGGCTTTCAGGCGGAACATCAGCTCGCCCCAGGTGGTGTTGCAGGAGACGAAGTAGTCGGTCTCCGAGCGCCAGTCGGCGTGGGAGAACTGGAGCTGCGCGCCGGTCTTGGAAGGGCTGAGGCGGAAGACCAGGCGCGTGTCCTTCCACTCCTTGCCCGAGGTGCACAGCCATTCCACTTCCGTGGGCGCGGCGGAGCGGATCCGTTGCAGGCGGTAGATGGTCGTGCGGTTGAAGAAGCCGAGTTCCACGGAGTCGGCGCTCACTTCGGTGATGTCCGCCGCCCACCATTGTCCGAACCCGCGTCCCGACGACACCAGCGGATAGATCCGCTCCAGCGGCGCGTCGATCGTGATCGCGTGTTTGATGCTCGGCATTGGTTTTCGCCCCCTGGGGCCCTCAGCGGCTAAAGCCGCGTCATTTAGGGCCTTGCAAACCTTCCACCGGCACCGCTGAATTCGTGCCCTTTCCCACCGGCACCGCTGAATTCGTGTCCTCTCCCACCGGCACCGCACAAGGCGTGTCCTATCCCACCGCGACTGCGGGCGACCACGCCGCGAACGAACTTGTAATTTGAAAAGTACGATTTGTAAGGTCAAGACGCCGCTGCATTCTGACTTTGCCAATCACAAATCTTACTTTGCAGATTCCTCCGGCCCCTCCGCGTCCTCCGTGGTTGGTTTCTCGGGGCGCAGCAGGGGGAACAGGATCACGTCGCGGATGGATTTGGAATCGGTCAGCAGCATGGTCAGCCGGTCGATGCCGATGCCTTCGCCGCCGGTCGGCGGCATGCCGTACGACAGCGCGCGCACGTAGTCGTGATCGATCTCCGCCATGGCCTCCTCGTCGCCGGCCTGGCGCTGGCGCACCTGGTCCTCGAAGCGCCGCAACTGCTCCTCGGGGTCATTCAGCTCGCTGAAGGCGTTGCCGATCTCCAGGCCGCCGCAAAATACCTCGAAGCGCTCCACCCAATGCTCCTCTTCGCCGCGCTTGTTCTTCGACAGCGGCGAGATGGCGAGAGGGAAGTCGTAGATGAACGTGGGCTGGATCAGGTGCTCCTCGGCCACGGCCTCGAACATGTCGGCGATAGCCCTGCCCACCGGAGCGCTCGGGTCGTAAGGCATGTGCGGCGTGTGCGCCGCGTTGAACCGCTTCACCAGCGCGCCCACGGAGGCCGCGTCGTTGAAGTCCTTCATCTCGGGCTTTGCTCCCGCCGCCTCCGGCCAGTACTTGATGATGGACTCGCGCATGGAGAGCCGCTGCCACTTCGCCCAGTCGATCTCGTGCTCGCCATACTTCACCTTTGTCGAGCCGGTGACCTCGCGCGCCACCGAGGCCAGCATCTCCGCCGTCAGGTCCATCAGGTCGTTGTAGTCGGCGTAGGCCTGGTAGAACTCGAGCATGGAGAATTCGGGGTTGTGCTGCGTGGAGATGCCCTCGTTGCGGAAGTTGCGGTTGATCTCGTACACGCGGTCGAGCCCGCCGGCGATCAGGCGCTTGAGGTACAACTCGGGCGCGATGCGCAGGTAGAGGTCCATGTCGAGCGTGTTGTGGTGGGTGATGAAGGGCCGGGCCGCTGCGCCGCCCACGATGGGATGCAGCATGGGCGTCTCCACCTCGACGTAGCCGCGCGCGTCCAGAAAACGCCGGATGGCCTGCACCACCTTGCTGCGCTTGACGAAGGTTTCCCGCACCTCGGGGTTCATCACCAGGTCCACGTAGCGCTGGCGGTAGCGCGTCTCGACGTCAGTGAGCCCGTGCCACTTCTCCGGCAGCGGCAGCATGGCCTTGGCCAGGAACGTGAGCTCCTCGACGTGCACCGTCAGCTCGTTCGTCCGCGTGCGGAAGAGGAAACCTTTGACCCCGATGTGGTCGCCGATGTCCAGCAGCTTCCACAGCGCGAACCCCTTCTCGCCCACGTCATCTTTCTTGATGTAGATCTGCAGGCGCTGTCCGGCCTGTTGGAGGTGCGCGAAGCCGACCTTGCCCATCAGGCGGATGGTCATGATGCGCCCGGCGATCTTCAGTTCGACCCGCTGGGCCGCGAGCTGCTCGGTGGTCGCGTCTTTATATTGCGCGACGATGGCCGGGACCTCGTGCGTGGGCTCGTACTTGTAGGGATACGCGGGCTGGCCGAGGGCTTCGATCTCCTTCAGCTTCTGCCGCCTGAGTTCGTAGATCTTCTGGTCCAGTGCCACGTGAGGGGTCTTATCTTTCGGTCAGGGTCAGGGACGAACCAGCGATTATAAAGGAAGGGTCGCGCCCGCCCCCTCTTTCAGGTTCATAGCGGTCCCCTGGGACCCGGCCCACGGTCTCCTGTGTCCTGAATCACACCGGGCAGCGATGTTGCCGATTGAACGCGGCGGCGAAGCAGTTTAGTATTGCGGGTTCTTTTACTTTCGATAGACGAGCCCTATGCCCCAGAACTACGTGCCGATCTTCATCTTCGCCGCCGTGGTGGCCGTTCTGATCCCCGTGACGCTGATGGTGGCCAAGCTGGTGCGCCCGCAAAACCCCGGCAGGATCAAGCTCATGCCCTACGAGTGCGGCGTCGATCCCATCGGCGACAGCCGCCAGCGCTACACCGTCCGCTTCTACATCGTCGCCATCCTCTTCGTGATTTTTGATATTGAAACCGTATTCTTGTTTCCGTGGGCGGTGCAATACAAGCAGCTGGGAATGTTCGGATTCGTGGAGATGATGGTGTTCCTGGCGATCCTGGTGGTGGGCTACGTGTGGATCTGGAAGAAGGGCGCTCTGGAGTGGGTCTAAGCGAACTATGACGGAAGAAAGCAAAGAGAAAGGGCAGCCCGTCTCTCCCTCACAGCCCGGCGCAGCCGCGCCGGGAGACAAGCCAGCAACTCCTCCGCCGGCAGCGGCGCCCGCCGCCGCGAAGCCAGCCGCTCCGGCGAAACCAGCCGGCCCGACACCGACGCCATGGGAGCACGAGCGCGTCGCCAAACTGAGAAAGCAGTACGGCTCGGGGGTCAAAGAAGCCAGCACCTACCTGGGGCAGAACTACGTCGTGGTGGACAAGTCCATCGTGCACGAAGTCCTGCGCGCGATGCGCGACGAGGAGCAGTTCGACTACCTGGTGGACGCCACCGCGGTGCACTACCCCAAGCGCGAGGAGACGCAGTTCGACATCGTCTATGTCCTGTACTCGTTTCCGAAAAACGAGCGCATGCGGGTGAAGACCCAGCTCAAGGAGGGCGAGGCGGTGGCAAGCGCCGTGCCGCTGTGGCCGGCGGCCAACTGGCTGGAGCGCGAGTGCTACGACATGTTCGGCATCCGCTTCGAAGGGCATCCGGACCTGCGGCGCATCCTGCTGCCGGACGAATGGAAGGGCCACCCGCTGCGCAAGGACCACAGCATCATCCAGCAGGACCAGGAGTGGGTGAAGATCAACCTCGGGATCGAGAGCGGACAGTAAATGGCGGACATCTTCAAGAGCGAACAGAACCCGCTGGCGCTGGAGCACCTGGAGAAAGCGCCTGCGTCCGAGAGGACGGTACTCGATGCCAGCGAGCTGATCATCAACATGGGCCCGCAGCACCCGTCCACGCACGGGGTGCTGCGCGTGATCCTGAAGCTGGACGGCGAGAAGGTGCTGGGCACGGAGTGCGTGATCGGCTACCTGCACCGGGGGGTGGAGAAGATCGCGGAGAACCGCACGTACGCGATGTTCAATCCCTACGTGGACCGCATGGACTACGTGGCGGCGGTGTCGAACGGGCTGGGGTACTGCGAGGCGGTGGAGAAGATCCTGAACATCGAAGCGCCGCCGCGAGCCGCGTGGGTGCGGACGATCCTGACGGAGCTGAACCGGATCGCCAGCCACCAGCTCTGGCTGGGCACGCACGCGCTGGACATCGGGGCGATGACGCCGCTGTTCTACACCTTCCGCGACCGGGAAGAGATCCTGAAGATCTTCGAGAAATACTGCGGGGCGCGGCTGACGACACACGCCTTCCGCATCGGGGGCTGCCTGTACGAGACCTACGACGGCTTCGAGGCCGACGTGAAGAACTTCTGCAAGTTCGTCGCCCCGAAGATCGGCGAGTACGAGCAGTTGCTCACCACCAACCGCATCTGGGTGGAACGCACGACAGGCGTGGGAGTGATCTCGACGAAGGACTGCATCGCGCTGGGAGTCACGGGACCGGTGCTGCGCGCCAGCGGGCTGAAGTGGGACATCCGCAAGGCGCAACCGTACGCCGCGTACAAGAACTTCGAGTTCGAGATCCCCACCGGCCAGAACGGCGACACGTACGACCGGTACATGGTGCGGATCGCGGAGATGCGGCAGTCGCTGCGCATCATCGAGCAGGCGGTGGACTCGATCCCGGAAGGACCAATCATGGGCAAAGTGCCCAAGGTGATCAAGCCGCCGGTGGGCGAGATCTACCACTCGATCGAGGCGCCCAAGGGCGAGCTGGGATACTTCATCGTGAGCGACGGGTCGACACAGCCGTACCGCGTGCGGGTGCGTCCACCATCGTTCGTGAACCTGCAGGCGCTGGACGTGATGGTGAAGGGACAGCTTGTGGCAGATGTCGTAGCGGTGATCGGAACGCTCGACATCGTCCTCGGCGAAGTAGACCGGTAGCGGAACAATCATGCTGGATTACATCACTGGATATTTGAGTCAGAACGTGACGCCCGGGGAGGCGGGGAACCAGCTGTGGGCGCTGGTCTACATCCTGATCATCTTCGCGGGCGTGTCGCTGATCGTGATGGCGATGAACTGGATCGAGCGCAAGGTGCTGGCGCACATGCAGGTGCGTCTGGGGCCGATGCGGGTGGGCCCGCACGGGCTGCTGCAACCGATCGCCGACGCCATCAAACTGCTGACCAAGGAAGACATCATCCCGGACCAGGCGGACAAGCTGGTGTTCTGGCTGGCGCCGGTGGTGATCGTGACGGTGGCCTTCACGACGTACATCGTGGTGCCGTTCGGCCGGACGCACGCGGTCACCGACATGAACATCGGACTGTTGTTCATGCTCGGGGTGAGTTCGATGACGACGCTGGGAGTCATCATGGCGGGCTGGGCGTCGAACTCGCACTATCCGCTGCTGGGATCTCTGCGCTCCAGCGCGCAGATGGTGTCGTACGAGATTGCGATGGGAATGGCGGTGGTCTCGGCGGTGCTGATGACCAGCCTTACGCCGCAGGTGGACAAGAAGTGGCTTTTCGGCACCGAGGGCACGGGCACGCTGAGCATGATCGGCATCGTGCAGGCGCAGTACGCACAAGAGACCTGGTTCATTTTCAAGTTCTTCCCGCTGGGGCTGATTGCATTCTTTATCTTCGCCGTGGCCATGGTGGCCGAAACCAACCGGACACCCTTCGACCTGCCGGAGGCGGAATCGGAGCTGACCGCCGGCTTCCACACGGAATACTCCGGCCTGCGATGGTCGCTCTTCATGCTGGGTGAATACGCCGCGATGGTCGCGGTCTCCTCGATCGCGGTGACGCTGTGGCTGGGAGGCTGGATGCGTCCGTTCCCGCATTGGCTGAGCGGATCGACCTGGGACGTGGCGTTCTCCTGCTTTCCGGCGCTGACCTTCTTCTTCCTGGCGGGGCTGACCTTCCGCACCTTCGTGCGCATGCCGACCCATCCCGCGTTCAAGATTCAGAAGCTGGGGTTGGGCGGATTCGGCGCGGTACTGGCGCTGATCGGGCTGGTGCTTCTGATCCCGCCGGTGCGGGTGCGCATCGAGGACATCTACTGGTTCATCCTCAAAGTCTCCGTCTTCATGTATCTGTACATCTGGTACCGGGGCACGTTCCCGCGGTATCGCTTCGATCAACTGATGAAGCTGGGATGGAAGTTCATGATCCCGACCGGCATCGCCGTCCTTATTCTTACAGCGGCGGCAGGACTGATACTGAAATGAGCGTCTCGCAATTCTTACGCCACATCCTGCTGGTGGACCTGATCGAGGGGATGTCGGTCACGTTCCGCTACCAGCATCCGAAGGAGATCTACACGGAGCAATATCCGATGGAGCGTCCGCAGATCGCGGAGCGGTATCGCGGTCTGCACCGGCTGAACGTGAACCCGGAGACGGGGGAAACGCTGTGCATCGCCTGCGACCTGTGCGCGCTGGCCTGCCCGGAGAAGCTGATCAAGGTCACCAGCGAGCGCGACCCGGTGAGCAAGCGCAAGAAGATGACCAGCTACACGGTGGACCTGGGCCGCTGCATGTTCTGCGGGCTGTGCGAGGACGCCTGCTCGACCGATGCGCTGGAGCTCACCCAGGACTTCGAAATCGCCCTGTACAGCCGCGAGGGTCTGATCCTGGACCGGGAGCGGCTGGAGAAGGGGCCGGAACCGACGGTGTACGTGAAATGAACCCAGTCGCCACGCCGTTCTTCTTTTACTTTCTGTCGGGGATCGCGGTGGTCAGCGCGATGCTGGTGATCACGCGGCGCAACGCGGTGCACTCGGCGATCTCGTTGATCTTCACGCTGCTGTCGCTAGCCGGGCTGTACCTGATGCTGTATGCGCCGTTCGTCGCTGCCGTGCAGATCATCCTCTACGTCGGCGGAATCATGGTGCTGTTCCTGTTCGTGATCATGCTGGTGAACATCGACCGGACCATGGTGGAGGAGCAGTTCAACAAACAGTGGCTGGCCGGTGTCCTGGCGGCGCTGGCGCTGGGCGCGCTGTTCGTGGCGGTGTACGCGAGAGGAAGCGCCATCTTCCCGACTAAGAACGTGGTGATGTCGGAGAGCAGCAATACCCAGGACGTCGGACTGATGCTGTACCGGAACTACCTGCTGCCCTTCGAAATAGCGTCGCTGCTGCTACTGGTGGCCATCGTGGGAGCGGTGGTGATGGCGAAGAAGAGGATCTAGGCGGATTGCGTAATTGGGTAATTGAGTAATCGGGTAATTGGGGAATTGAGGAATTGAGAAGCAAAAGCTCAATGCAAAGGACGCAAGGGTAGGCACGAGGGGCGCAGAGGAAGAGAAGAGATGGAGATCACGACCTTACATTACCTGGTGGTGGCGGCGGCGCTGTTCATCATCGGCACCATCGGGGTGCTGACGCGGCGCAACATCGTCATCATCCTGATGTCCATCGAGCTGATCCTGAACGCGGTGAACCTGAACCTGGTGGCGTTCTCGCGGCTGTACAACCTGCAAGGACAGGTGTTCTCGGTCTTCGTGATCACCGACGCGGCGGCGGAAGCTGCGGTGGGGCTGGGCATCCTGATCGCGCTCTTCCGGAACAAAGAGACGGTGAACGCCGACGATATCGATCTGCTCAAGTGGTAGCTAGTAGCTGGTGAGAAAAACGAAATGTTCTTCTTAGAGTACATATGGGTGATTCCGCTGCTGCCGGCGTTCGGGGCGGCCATGATGTTTTTCTTCGGCCGGAAGGTGTCGAAGCGGGCGGTGAGCGTCATCTGCGTGGGCGTGGTAGTGCTGTCGTTCTTGATGGCCTGCGGCGCGGTGTGGCAGCTCAGCGACTACTCGGCGGCAAACCACGGCAAGCCCTTCGAGAAGGTGATGTACACCTGGCTGGGCAGCGACACCGGCAACCTGGGCTACGCCACGCGCGACGCGAAATTCGCCAACTTCAAGGCCGAGGCCGGGTTCCTGCTGGATCCGCTGTCGGCGATCTGGCTGCTGTTCGTGACCGGCGTGGGCATGCTGATCCACATCTACAGCATCGGCTACATGGGGCACGAGGGCGGCTATTACCGCTTCTTCGGCTATCTGAACCTGTTCATGTTCGCCATGCTCACCCTGGTCCTGGGGAACAACTACGCCATGATGTTCGTGGGGTGGGAGGGCGTGGGTCTCTGTTCCTACCTGCTGATCGGCTTTTATTTCCTGAGACATTCGGCCTCGACCGCGGCCAACAAGGCATTCATAGTCAATCGCGTGGGTGACGCCGGCTTCCTGATGGGAATGTTCACCATCGCCTGGTACTTGGGGTCGGTGAAGTACACGGTGGTGAACGAACTGGCGCGCAGCGGACACTTCCAGACGGGCGACCCGGTCATCACCGCCGCCTGCCTGCTGTTGTTCGTAGGAGCGTGCGGCAAGTCGGCGCAGGTGCCGCTGTATGTCTGGCTGCCGGACGCGATGGAAGGCCCGACGCCAGTTTCGGCGCTGATCCACGCGGCGACCATGGTGACCGCGGGCGTGTACATGGTGGCGCGTTCCAACGCGCTGTTCGTGCTGGCGCCGGAAGCGATGAAGGTGGTGGCGATCATCGGCGCGGTGACGGCGATCTTCGCGGCCTCGATCGGCCTGGTGCAGAACGACATCAAGCGCGTACTGGCCTACTCGACGGTGTCGCAGCTCGGGTACATGTTCCTGGCGCTGGGTGTGGGCGCGTTCGCCGCCGGGGTGTTCCACGTGTTCACGCACTCCTTCTTCAAGGCGCTGCTGTTCCTGGGCTCCGGTTCGGTGATCCACGCGCTTTCCGGCGAGCAGAACATGCAGAAGATGGGAGCGATGGCAGGGAAGATCCCGACCACCTTCAAGACCATGCTGGTAGGGACGCTGGCCATCGCCGGCGTGCCGCCGCTGGCCGGCTTCTTCTCCAAGGACGAGATCCTGTGGCAGGCGTGGTCGGCGGAGAACGGCGCCTTCCGCGCGTTGTGGGTCATCGGTTTCGCCACCGCGGTGATGACCTCGTTCTACATGTTCCGGCTTATCTATCTGACCTTCTGGAGCCCGTCGCGGGTGGACCACGAGGTGGAGCACCACATCCACGAGTCGCCCAAGTCCATGACCGGGCCGCTGGTGGTGCTGGCGGCCGGTTCGGTGCTGGCCGGATTCCTGGGAGTGTCGCCGGCGCTGGGCGGCTCCAATCGTTTCGAGAAATACCTGGAGCCGGTGTTCGCTCGCGAGGCTGCGGCGGAGGGTGAAGCGCATGCCGCAGCGGCTACGGCTGAAGCGCCCAAGCACGACAACACCGAGTACCTGCTGATGCTGCTCTCGGTGGGCGCGGCGTTTGCCGGGTGGGGCCTGGCGAAGCGTTCCTACGGCAAGGCGGAGAAGGATTACCGCGAGCCCATCGACGCGATCGCGCCTCCCGTTTACCAGGTGCTGTTCAACAAGTGGTACGTGGACGAGGCCTACGATTACGCCTTCACCGGACGCCGCTCGCTGGGCCCGGTGCGCCTGGGCGCGATGGGACTGGGCGAGGCGGCGTGGAAGTTCGATGCCAACTTCGTGGACGGCGGGGTGAACGGCGCGGGGTGGTTCACGCGCTTTACCTCAAGTGTCTCGATGTGGTTCGACAAGTGGGTGGTAGACGGGGTCGGCGTCCACACGGTGCCGATCCTGACGCTGGGCGGCTCGTACGTGTCGCGCCTGGTGCAGTGGGGCCTGGTGCAGTGGTATGCGTTCGTGATGGTGATCGGATTACTGGGATTCGTCGTGTATTACCTGGCGCGGTGAATTCGAGACGCCCTGATGGGCGTCGCGACAGAGAATTGATAACCGAGAACTGAGAACTTATGTACAACCACATCCTCTCGATCGTGCTGTTTACGCCGCTGGTGGGCGCCTTGGTGCTCCTTTTTCTTCCGAAGGACAACAAAAACGTCATCCGCTGGGTGGCGAACATCTTCGCCTTCGCCGGCCTGGTGGTGTCGCTGCCGCTGGTGCCGTGGTTCTGGGCGGTAAAAGGTCAGCCGGGCTTCCAGTTCATGGAGCGGACGACGTGGATCCCGTCGATCGGCGCCGAGTACAGCCTGGGCATCGACGGCATCAGCTTCCTACTGATCATGCTGACCACGCTGCTGGGGTGGGTCTCGATCCTGTCGTCGTGGACGGCGATTGAAGAGCGGGTGAAGGAATATTACGTCTGGTTCCTGGTGCTGCAGACGGGGATGCTCGGCGTGTTCATGTCGCTGGACTTCTTCCTGTTCTACGTGTTCTGGGAAGTGATGCTGGTGCCGATGTACCTGCTGATCGGCATCTGGGGCGGCCCGCGGAAACTCTACGCGGCGATCAAGTTCTTCCTCTACACGCTGGTGGGCTCGGTGCTGATGCTGCTGGGCATCCTGTACCTGTACTTCAACCACCAGGCCAAGACCGGTGTGTACACGTTCAGCGTGACGGAGATCTACAAGACGGCGCCCGACATCACGGGCACGGCGGCCACGCTGCTGTTCCTGGCGTTCTTCGTCGGCTTCGCCATCAAGGTGCCGATGTTCCCGTTCCACACCTGGTTGCCGGATGCGCACGTGGAGGCGCCCACGGCGGGCTCGGTGATCCTGGCCGGCGTCCTGCTGAAGATGGGGACGTACGGGCTGGTACGGTTCTCGCTGCCGCTGTTCCCCAAGGTGGCGATGAGCGACTCGATGCGGCTGTGGATGATGGTGCTGTCGGTGATCGGCATCGTGTACGGCGCGCTGGTGTCGCTGATGCAGAAGGACATGAAGAAGCTGGTGGCGTACTCGTCGGTCAGCCACCTGGGCTTCTGCACCCTGGGCATCTTCGCGCTGAACCCGCTGGGGCTGAGCGGGTCGGTGCTGCAACAGGTCAATCACGGGATCTCGACGGGCGCGCTGTTCTTGATCGTCGGCATCCTGTACGAGCGGCGGCACACACGCGAGATCGCGGAGTACGGGGGCGTCTCGAACCGCATGCCGGTGTACGCGACCATCACGCTGATCATGTTCCTGTCGTCGATGGGCCTGCCGCTGCTGAACGGGTTCATCGGAGAGTTCACCATCCTGCAAGGCACCTTCATGGAGCCGATGATCGCCGGGTACAGCGGACGGGTGTGGGCGGCGTGGGCCGTGCTGGGCGTGGTCCTCGGAGCGGCTTACCTGCTGTGGCTCTACCAGCGCGTGTTCTTCGGCCCGGTCAACAATCCGAAAAACGAGAAGCTGCACGACCTGACGCCGCGCGAGGTGGTCACCTTCGTGCCGCTCGTCATCCTGGCGTTCTGGATCGGGTTGTTCCCCAAGCCGTTCTTCCAGATCCTGGAGCAGCCGGTGAACAACATCGTGTACAACCAGCTGCATCGAGAGTTGCCCAAACCGGGGCCGGCGGAGGCGAGGGTCCAGCATGAAGAGCATGCTGCGGCCACCGCGCCAGTGAAGACGCCGGGCATGGCGGAGCAGGCGCAGGCAGCTCCGAATCCGAACCGCGTCACCGCGAGGAAGTAGCGATGCCAGGTAGCTTCTCCAATTTTTTCGCCAGCTCCGACTACACGCTCGCACTGCCCATCCTGCTGCTGACGATGTTCGCGCTGGGCATCCTGCTCATCGATCTGATGCTGCCGGCGGAATGGAAGCGGTTGAACGCGGTCACGGCGCTGATCGGCCTCGCCTTCGCCACAGTCGCACTCATCACGCGCATACACGTTCCGTACAACGCGATGGCCAGCCAGGGAGTGCCGCTCGGAGCGTTCCTGCGCGGCTTCGGCGGCGCAGTGCGCATGGACCCCTTCGCCATGTACTTCTGCTACCTGTTCCTGGCCGGAGCGGCGATCACCATCCTGATGTCGGTGAGGTATCTCGAGATCGAGAACGAGAGCCATGGGGAGTTCTACGCGCTGATCCTGCTCTCCGTCATCGGCATGATGGGCATGGCCATGGGCATGGACCTGATCATGCTGTTCATCAGCCTGGAGCTGATGGCCCTCTCGACCTACGTGCTGGTGGGATTCTTGCGGCGCGACAAGCGCTCGAACGAGGCGTCGCTGAAGTACCTGCTGCTGGGGGCATTCTCCTCGGGGATCTTCGCCTACGGCCTGTCGCTGCTGTACGGGTTGTCGGGGAGCACCAACCTGAACGTCATCGCGGGGATGCTGGGCCGCGTCCTGCGGAACAATCCGCACAGCCCGATCGTGATCCTGGCGCTGCTGACCACGTCGGTCGGGCTATTCTTCAAGATCGCCGCGGTGCCCTTCCACCAGTGGGCGCCGGACGCGTACGAGGGCGCGCCAACCTCGATCACCGGATTCATGTCGGTGGCGGGCAAGGCGGCGGCCTGGGCGCTGCTGCTGCGGATCTTCCTTTGGGCGCTGCCGGCGGTTCGGCCCCTCTACCTGCCCCTGCTGGTGTTCGTGGCCATCGCCACCATGACCGGCGGCAACCTGGCGGCGCTGACACAGACCAATCTCAAGCGCCTGTTCGCCTACTCCTCGATCGCCCACGTCGGCTACATGCTGCTGGGCCTGATCGCGGGCGACGCCTATAGCCCCAGCGCCACCGGGATCAAGGGCATCCTGTTTTACCTGATGGTGTACACGTTCATGAACCTGGGGGTGTTCGCGGTGCTGACGTCGCTGCGGCGGCGGGAGATCATCGGTGACGAGATCGACGACATCGCGGGCCTGTACTTCAAGGCGCCGGTGGAAGCGATGCTGATGGTGGTGTTCCTGCTGTCGCTGGCCGGCATTCCTCCGCTGGCCGGGTTCTACGGAAAGTACTTCATCTTCCTGTCGCTGATCGAGACCGGACACTATGGGCTGGCTTCGATTGCCGTGCTCTACGTTGCGGTGGCGATGTATTACTACCTGCGGGTCACCAACGCGATGCTGATGCGACCGGCGGTGGACACGGAGCCGGTCCACATCTCGCCCGGAATGGGCGCGGCGCTGGCCATCACCGCCGCAGCCACGATCGGCATCGGGCTCCTGCCTGATGTTTTCATCCGGCTAACGAACTGGAGCATCGGGATCGCGCAAACGGCGGCGTCCGTGGCGCAGAACGTGCGCTAGTCTAGACCAATCTCCGAGAGCGCGGCTTAGGCCGCGCTTCTTGTTTTACCGCAGAGAACGCAGAGATCGCAGAGAAGTTCTTGCGAATCATTTTTCTCTGCGTGCTCTGCGGCCTCTGCGGTTAAATTCTCTTAGATGCCCGAGGACAAGAAGAACGCGTGGCTGCAGGCGAGCCGCTTCGTCGAGCTCGGCGTCCTGTTGCCCGCAGCGACCTTCGTCGGGTGGTTGATCGGAGCTGCGCTGGACAAGTGGCTGCACACCACGTGGATCTATCTCGTCGGGTTGATCCTGGGGATCGTGGCGGGGTTTGTGCAGCTCATAAGAACGGTCCTCGCCGCCGAAAGGAAAGAGTGAGTACTCAGTACTCGGTACTCAGTACTCAGCTAAGACCGGGCGATTCGAACTGAGTACTGAGTACTGGGTACTCTTCTACAATCGGTATCAGTGGGCGAAGAAACCATCTCGCAGAGATCCGAGGATTTTTACTCCGGCGCCTACGGGCGGATCGTCCGCCTGATGGTGGTGCTGGGGATCTCGCTGACGGGAGGCGCCTATCTCCGCTTTGGGGGCATCGTAGCGGCAGGGTTCGCCGTGGGATGCGCCATCGCCATGCTCAATTTCCACTGGCTGAAGACGGTGGCCAGCGCCCTGGTCGAGCGTGCCGCCACTACCGGTAAGTCGCAGTCCAGCAAGGGGATAGTAGGCCGGTTTCTGTTCCGCTACCTGTTGGTCGCGGGGGCTGCGTATGTTATATTCAGAGTTTCTTTAGCCAGTCTTTACGGGCTCCTGGCGGGCCTGTTTCTCCCGGTCGCGGCAATCCTGATCGAGGCAGTGTACGAGTTATACGTGGCGGTGCGCCGCGGGGAGTAGCTGGGCATTGATATGGAACAACTGCCGTTCACAGCACTGCTAAACAAATTTTTCGGCGGGATCGCCCTCTCGCTCCTGAACGCCCTCGGTATCCATCCCCAGCATCCGGAAGCGCCCATCTCCAACTTCGTGGCCATGGAGATCCTGGTGGCGCTGATCCTGGTGGGGTTCTTCCTGTTGGTGCGTTCGCGCCTGTCGGTGGAGAGCCCGGGCGGGCTGCAGCACGTGATGGAGGGCATCCACGGCTTCGTCCAGGGCCAGAGCCAGGAGATCATCGGCCATCACAGCGAGGCCTACACGCCATTCCTGGTGACGCTGGGCCTGTTCATCCTGGGCTGCAACCTGCTCGGCCTGTTGCCGGCGTTCGAATCGCCCACCGCGAATCCATCGGTGCCGCTGGGGTGCGCCATTTGCGCCTTCGCGTACTACAACTTCTCGGGCATGCGGAAGCAGGGCGTGCTGCACTACCTGAAGCACTTTGCCGGGCCGATGCCGCTGCTGGCGCCGCTAATGATCCCCATCGAGCTCATCAGCCACAGCGCCCGCATGCTGTCGCTCACCATCCGTCTTTTCGCCAACATCTTCGCGGGCGACATGGTGACCCTGGTTTTCTTCTCCCTGGTGCCGGTGGGAGTCCCGATCATCTTCCTGGGGCTGCACATCGGCGTGTCGTTCTTGCAGGCATATATTTTTGTGCTACTGACCACCGTGTACCTGGCGGGAGCAGTGGCGGAAGAGCACTGATTCAAGTACTCAGTACTCGGTACTCAGTACTCAGTTAAAGACGGCGAAGGGAACTGAGTACTGGGTACTGACAACTGCCGCAAGCGTGAGGGCGTCTGCACGAGGATGACGTCAACCACCCACTGGCGGCGATTCATAGAAGGAGCAACACCAATGCGCAAAACGATGATGTACGTCTTCCTGGTCATGGCGGCGCTATGCTTTGCCATGCCCGTGTACGCCCAGGGTGAGCCTGCCGCCGCGGCGGGAACGAACTGGGTGGCCATCACTTCCGGCTTCGCCATGGCGATCGCCTCCGCAGTATGCGGGATCGGCCAGTCGCGGGCGACAGCCGCCGCCTGCGAAGGGCTGGCCCGTAATCCAGCCGCCCGCCCGGGTATCCAGCTCTCACTGATTCTCGGCCTGGCGCTGATCGAATCCCTGGCCCTCTACACCCTGGTGATCATCTTCGCCAAAGTGAAGTGACGAGACCCGGTTCGAGTTCCAAGCCTCCGCTGCGGCGGAGGCTTTCTTCATTGGGTAATCGGGTAATTGAGTGATCGGATAATTGGAAGAAAAAGCTCAACACAAAGGACACAGAGGAAATCGCCGGGATCCGGTGATCGCCGACATCGCCGGGATCGGAAAACAAGAATTGATCACAACGGACACGAAGACGCACAAAGGACCGGTTTCGCCGGAGCGGAGATTAAGATGTTGCGTGGAAGCTCTACGGCCTGAAGGTGCCATCGGCGGATGCCTGCCGTCCTCGAATTCGACCGGGTTTCGAAGTTGTATCGCTCCTTTTTCCGCGGCCAGACCGTGCGGGCGCTCGACGATTTCTCTCTGACGATCGAAGCGGGCGAGATTTTCGGGTTTCTCGGTCCCAACGGAGCGGGGAAGACCACGGCCATCCATCTGGCGCTGGGATTCATGCGCCCCAGCCGCGGCTCCGGGCGGATGCTCGGGCGGCCCTTCGGACACGCGCCCACCCGCGCCCGCGTCGGATTCCTGGCCGAGAACGTCGCACTTTACCACCGTCCCGCACTCAAGCTGGTGCGCTTCTACGGCGCACTGAACGGGCTGCACGACCCACACCTGGCACAGCGTGCCCGCGAGGTGCTGGAGACGCTGGAGCTCGACTCCGACTCGGACCGCAACGTGGGCAAGTTTTCCCGGGGCATGCTGCAGCGGGTCGGGCTGGCACAGGCGCTGGTGAATGATCCGGAGCTGCTCATCCTGGACGAGCCCACCGCGGCGCTGGACCCGCTGGCGCGCATCGCCGTCCGCGAGCTCCTGCTGGCCGCCAAGCAAGCGGGGAAGACCGTGTTCCTCAGCTCGCACCTGCTGTCGGAGATCGAGTTGATCTGCGACCGGGTCGCGATCCTGCATCGCGGCCGGATCGCGCGCTCCGGCCGCACCTCGGAGCTGCTGGAATCGCGCGAGAAGTTGCGCGTCACCGCTCGGGGAATCTCCGCCTCAGCGTTTGCCGGCGCCGAAGCTGTCGACGGGCTGGTGCGGTTCACTGTTGCGGCATCGGAGCAGCGCGCTGTGCTGGAGAAGGTCTGGTCGCTGGGCGGCGAAGTGGTCTCCCTCTACCCGGAGAAGAAGTCGCTGGAGCAGATCTTCGTCGAGTTGACCTCGGGCGAGGAGGGACGCTCGTGAGGGCGGTGCTGCTGATTGCGGGGAATTTCGCGCGGGAGCAGCGGCTGATCTGCATCCTGCTGGTCGCCTATGCCCTGGTCACGTCCTTGTTCTTCGGCCTGTTCCACGACACCACGCTGGACGACATGGCTTTCGTCCTCAAGCAGCAGGCGATCTACGCCATCATCTTCAGCGGGTTTCTGGCGGTGTCGGCGATCCACAACGAACGCAAGTCGCGGCGGATGCTCTCGGTGCTTTCGAAAGCGGTGACGCGGGCGCAGTACATCGCCGGGCTGCTGGCCGGAGCGCAGGCGATCATCTGGCTGTACTGCTTCGTGATCTGGGCCGGGGGCCTGTGGATGCTGCGCGGACGCGGCTCCGCGGCACAACTCAGCATCATGATGCTGGTGGCGCTGGTTACGGCGCTGCTGACCGCCGCGGTCGCGCTCTTCTTCGCCAGCTTCCTGCCGCCGATCGTGGCGACCGCCGCTACGGGCGTGCTCATCATCCTCCCCGTGGCTCTGGCCCGTGCGCTGGCGCCCATCTGGCTGGATTCGCTGCCGGTCTATACGCTGGGGGCAATGATCACGGAGAATTCGATCGCGCTCAGTTGGCATCCCTCGTGGACATTGATCCTGATCGCCGTGCTCGAGGCGGCAGGCTTCTGGCTGCTGGCGGCGATGATCTTCTCGACGAGGGATGTCGCAGTGGCGGTCGAGTAAAGTACGATTTGTAATGTGCAATTTGCAAAGTAAGGATCGGCTAAGGGTTTGCAAGCTTTACAAATTACAAATTTGACTTTACCAATTCATTTCAGGAGCTGCCGGGCGCTGGATTGCGCGAATTGCAAGACGCGGCCTGGGAGAACGCCCAAGTAGAGGGTCGCCAGCACGCTAACGGCGAGCGCGGCCCCGAGCGCCGGGGAGACGGGTGCAACCTCTTCCTCCACCTCCGACTCACGCATGTACATCACCACGATCACGCGCAGGTAGTAGTACGCGGCGATGGCGCTGTTGATGACGCCGAGGATGGTCAGCCAAACCAGGTTCGACTTGAGCGCCGCGCTGAACACGTAGAACTTGGCGAAGAAGCCGCCGGTCACAGGAATCCCGATCAACGACAGCAGGAACACGGTGAGGATTGCGGCCAGCAAGGGATAGCGTCTGCCCAGGCCGGCGTAGTCCTCGATGCTGACGTAGCGCTCGCCGGCGCCGGCGAAGTGGCCGACCACGGCGAAGGCGCCCACGTTCATCGCCGCGTAGGACGCGGTGTAGAACATCGCCGCCGAGATGCCTATTTCCTGGGCCGCAGCGAACGCGATCAGCAGGTAGCCGGCGTGCGCGATGGACGAGTAGGCCAGCATACGCTTGACGTTGGTCTGCACCAGGGCGCCGATGTTGCCGATGAACATGGAAAGCACCGCCGAGACCCACACCATCCAGAACCAACCCGGCGCCGAGGCCATGAAGAAGATGCGCAGCATGACGGCGAACACCGCCGCTTTGGGCGCGGTGGACATCAGCGCGACCACCGGCGCAGGCGCGCCTTCGTAGACGTCCGGGGTCCACACGTGGAAAGGCGCGGAGGCGACCTTGAAGCCGAGGCCGACGAACATCATGGCGACGGCGGTGTAGACCAGGGTGGAGGTGTGGCCGGAGCGCAGAACGTCGGCGATGTCCGGGATGCTGGTGGAGCCGGTGGCGCCGAACATCAACGCCACGCCGTAGAGGAAGAAGGCGGTGGCGAACGATCCCAGCAGGAAATACTTCAGGGACGATTCGGTGCTGGTGGCGACGCGTCGGCGGAAGCCGGCCAGGATGTAGGTGGAGATGGACGAGATCTCCAGCGCGACGAAGATGAGCACCAGTTCCATGGCCGACGACATCAGCACCATGCCGACGCTGCCGAACAGGATCAGGGCGTAGAACTCGCCGGCGCGGATGTGCTGTGTGTCGAGATAGTCGAGCGAGGCCAGGATCACGACCGCGGCGATCAGTTCGATCACCAGGTGGAAGAAGACGCTGAAGTCGTCCACGCGGACCAGGGAGAAGAACGCCGGTCCGAGGTTGTCGGCCTGGTAGAGCGTGGCCGCGAGCGCGCAGAGCGTGCCGACGAAGGCGACGATGCCCAGCGGTTTGCGCGAAGCTTTATGGTCGAGCAGCGGGTCGGCGATCATCACGATGATGCCGAACAGGGTGAGCACGATCTCCGGCAGCAGGCGGATGTACTCTTCGGCCGGGATCATTGGCCCACCAATCTTCCGATCTGCTGAGCGAGAGGCCCGAGCGCGATGCGGACCGCCGGGTCGATGGAGGCGAACCAGATGGGTGGCGCGACGCCCATGGCCAGCGCGGCGATCGCCGTCGGCCAGAGCGCGATGCGTTCGCGCACGTCAATGTCGGGCACCGCGCGGTTCGCTTCGCTGGTCACCTTTCCGAAGAATGCGCGCTGGTACATCCACAGCATGTAACACGCGCTCCAGATGACGCCCGTAGCGCCCAGGATGCCGTAGACGGCTTTGGCCTTGAAGGCGCCGCTCAACACCAGGAACTCGCCGACAAATCCGTTCAGCAGCGGCAGGCCGATGGACGACAGCGTGATCACCAGAAAGAAGGTGGCGTACACCGGCATGGGAGTGGCCAGGCCGCCGTAGTCCTTGATCTCGTAAGTGTGGCGGCGCTCGTAGATCATGCCGGCGAGCATGAACAGCGCGCCGGTGGAGACGCCGTGGTTCAGCATCTGGTAGACCGCGCCGTCCACGCCCGCCTGGGTAAAGGTGAAGATGCCGAGCACCACGAAGCCGAGGTGGCTGACCGAGGAGTAGGCGATCAGCTTCTTCATGTTGGGCTGAACCATGGCCACCAGCGCGCCGTAGATGATGCCGATGATGGCCAGGGTGACGATCCAGGGCGCGTGCTCGCGCGACTGGGCGGGGAAGAGCCCGACGTTGAAGCGCAGCAGGCCGTAAGTTCCCATCTTCAGCAGGACGCCGGCCAGCAGCACGGAGCCTGCGGTCGGGGCTTCGACGTGCGCATCGGGCAACCAGGTGTGCAGCGGGAACAGCGGCACCTTCACTGCAAAGGCGATGAAGAAGCCGAGGAAGAGCCACTCGGAGGCCGTCCAGATGCCCGGGATCCGCTCCGCCCGGAGCGCCGCCTGGATGGTGAGGAAATCGAAGCTGCCAACCTTCACGTACAGCCAGATGATGGCCGCCAGCATGAAAACCGAGCCGATCATCGTGAACAGAAAGAATTTCACCGCGGCGTACACGCGCCGCTCGTGTCCGTACATGCCGATGAGCAGCGCCATGGGGATCAAAGACGCTTCCCAGAAGAAATAGAACAGGAAGAGATCGAGGCTGACGAAGACGCCGATCATCGCCGTCTCCAGCAGCAGGAAGAGGATGAAGAATTCCTTGACGCGCTCGTGGACCGACTTCCACGAGACCAGCACGCCCAAGGGCACCAGGAAAGTGGTCAGCACCACCAGCCATATGGAGATGCCGTCCACGCCGAGGTGGTAGTGGATGTTGGGCGTGGCGATCCACGGCAGGTCGATGCGGTACTGAAAGCCCGCGCGCGCATTGTCGAAGTAGATGGGCAGGTGCAGGGAGAGGATGAAGTTGATGACCGAGATGATGAGCGCGAAGGAGCGGATACTGCTGTCGCGCCGGGGAAAGAGCAGGAGCAGCAGCGCGCCCGCGGTCGGCAGGAACGTGACCAGCGTCAGGATGATCCCGTTCAGGTCTTGCGGGCTCATCGCCCACCTGCCCAGATCATGTAGAGCAGCGCGACGGCGGCGCCGGCAGCCACCCATCCGGCGTAGGAGCGGATGTTGCCGGATTGCATCTGGCGCACCTCGCCGGAAAGCGCTTGCGCGCCTTCGGCGGCTTCGTTGACAGAGCGGTCGATGGCGCCCACGTCAATGGCGCGCCAGAGCAGGCGAGTCGAGCCTTCGATCAGCGGCTGGACGAAGAGCGTGTTGTAGCCTTCGTCCACCCAGTATTTGTTGCGCACCGCGTCGTAGAGGCCACCCAGCTGGACCGTGATCTTCGCGGGCAGCTCGCGCCGCTTGTAGTAGAGCAGCCAGGCGAAGAACAGGCCCAGCGCCGACGCGCCCAGAGAGATCAGCATGAACGCGATCTCGGTCGATGCAGCCTCAACGTGCCCCTCGGCGGCGGTCTGTTCCACCTGCTGGATCGCAGGAGAGAGGAAGTGTTCGAAGTGGTTCGAGCCGCCCAGCGCCTGCGGCCAGCCGATCCATCCGGCGATCACGCTGCCGATGGCCAGCACGACCAGCGGACCGAGCATCACCCAGGGACTTTCGTGCGGCCCATGGTGGACAGGGGGCGGAGCCGCTGCCGGCCTGGAAGCACGGACCACATCGGTGAAACGCAGGGTCGCGGTCCCCCTCCCGTTGCTGACCTTCTTGACGTCCTGTTCCAGATACATCATGCGGCCTTTTGGGAAGGTGGCCTTCAGCAGCTTCGAATCGCCGGTCTGCTCGACCTTGATGACCGTTCCATGACGCAACTTCACTTCGCGGAGGACGAGCTTTTCATACTCGGCGGGGATCAGGATCTCCGCGGAGTCCTCGGTGACGGCCGGTTCGGCAGATCTCGCTTCCTCGGGGATGGGCTGCCCTGGCGCTTGGCCGTGGCCCGCACCCTCGACGCCGCGGTACTCGCCGAAGAAGGTCAGGAACCAGAGGCGGAACATGTAGAAGGAGGTCATTAGCGCGGTGACAGTCGCGATCAGCCACAGCAGCCAGTGGCCGTGCCGGCTGGAATAGGCCTGCCACAGGATCTCGTCTTTGGAGAAGAAGCCCGACAGGGGGAAGAAGCCGGCGATGGCGAAGGTGGCAGCGGTCATGGTCCAGAAAGTGACTGGCATGTACTTCTTGAGTCCGCCCATGTTGCGCATGTCCTGCTGTCCGCCAAGGCCGTGGATGACGGAGCCTGCGGCGAGGAAGAGCAGCGCCTTGAAAAACGCGTGGGTCATCAGGTGGAAGATGGCCGCCGAATACGCAGCGACACCCGCCGCCAGGAACATGTATCCGAGCTGCGACACGGTGGAGTAGGCGAGCACGCGCTTGATGTCAGTCTGGGCCATGCCGATGGTGGCTGCGAAGAACGCGGTGAAGCAGCCGACGACGGCCACTACCAGCATCGCCTCCGGCGAGCGGCTGAAGATGGGGTTGGAGCGGCAAACCATGTAGACGCCCGCGGTGACCATGGTGGCGGCGTGGATCAGCGCCGAAACCGGCGTCGGGCCTTCCATGGCGTCGGGCAGCCAGACGTAGAGTGGGACCTGCGCCGACTTTCCAGCCGCGCCCACCATCATCAGGATGGCGATCGCGGTCAGCACGCCGGGCACGGGCTCAATCGTCAGGTGCGAGGCCGCTCCGAACACTTCCGCGTAGTTCAGCGAGCCGAAGTGCTTGATAAGGAGGAACAGCGCGATCAGGAAACCGAAGTCGCCGATGCGGTTGACGATGAACGCCTTCTTGCCGGCGCTGGCGGCTGAGTCGCGCAGGAAGAAGAACCCGATCAGCAGGTACGACGCCAGGCCCACGCCTTCCCAACCGACGAACATCAGCAGGTAGTTGTTCGCCAGCACCAGGGTCAGCATGAAGAACATGAACAGGTTCAGGTACGAGAAATAACGGTAGAACCCGCCCTCTTCCCACATGTAGCCGACCGAGTAGATATGAATGACGAAACCGACGCCGCTGACCACCAGGATCATAACTAGGGAGAGCTGGTCGAGGTAGAAGCCAAAGTCCGCGCGGAAGTCGCCCGCCTGGATCCACGGCAAGTGGGTCTCGATGTAGGGCAGCTGATCGTGCGGCAGGTTCCCGAACTGGATGGCCGCGTACACGGACCAGAGGAATGCCAGTCCCACGAACGCCAGTCCGACCGCCGCCACTACCTTCTTCGAGTAGTGCCGACCGAACAGCCCGTTGACGGCCGCGCCCACCAGCGGCAGCACCGGGATAAGCCAGACATGAAGGTTCATAAGCTTCTAGCTGCTAGTCACTAGCTCCTAGCCAAAAACCAAGAGCGAAGAACGAATAAGAACTACAGCTTCAATAGATTGACGCGGTCGACGTTCAAGGTCTCGCGAGTCCGGAATACAGTGATGATGATCGCCAAACCAACCGCAGCCTCAGCCGCGGCCACTACCATGACGAAAAAGACGAACACGTGCCCGCTCAGTTTGTGCCACTCATAGGCAAAGGCCACGAAGGCCAGGTTCACCCCGTTGAGCATCAGCTCGATGCACATGAAGATGGTGATGATGTTGCGCTTGATGAGGAAGCCGACCACGCCGCAGGAAAACAGCACCGCGCTCAGCACTAGGTAGTAGTGAACAGGGACCATCTACTGTTCTCCTCTCCGGGCCAGGACCACGGCGCCCATGATGGCGATCAGGATCAGCACCGAGGTCACCTCGAAGGGCAGCAGGAAGTCGCGGAAGAGCAGGCGCCCGATGTCCTTGGTGCTGCCCACGAAGCGCCCGATCTCGACGAACTGCTCGGGAGTCGCGCGGCTGGTCAGCACGTAGGTGAGCAGTCCGGCCAGCAGCACCACCGCCGGATAGCCAAAGATCTTGGCCACACGGCTGCCCGGGCCCTCGTGTTCTTCCTCGCCGGCGTTGAGCAGCATGATCACGAATACGAACAGCACCATCACCGCGCCGGCGTACACGATCACCTGGATGGCGGCCACGAACTCCGCTCCCAGCAGCAGGTAAAGCACGGCCAGCGAGCCCATCACCACGATCAGCGACAGCGCGCTGTTGATGGGATGCTTCTGCGCCAGCAGATTCACCGCCCCTGCCACCGCCACCGCCGCGAAGATGAAGAACAAGACCGGATGAATCATGACTTCAACGCCACCCACAGGCTGGTCAAGATCACGTTTGCGATGGCCAGCGGCAGCAGCACCTTCCAGCCGAATGCCATCAGCTGGTCATAACGGAAGCGCGGCAGCGTTCCGCGCACCCAGATGTACAGGAAGAGGAAGCAGAAAACTTTGGCCGCGAACCAGAACGCCGGCAGGAATGGCTGCAAGAAGACGGGCGTGAAGTACGGAACCGGCCCATGCCATCCGCCGAAGAACAGGATAGTGGCCAGACAGCCGACGGTGATCATGTTCGCGTACTCCGCCATGAAGAACATGGCGAACTTCATGGAGCTGTACTCGGTGTGGTAGCCGGCGACCAGCTCGGTCTCGGCTTCGGGCAGGTCGAAGGGGATGCGGTTGGTCTCCGCGTAGGCCGCCATCAGATAGATGAAGAAGGCCACGAACTGGAACCCGCCAAAGAAATTCCAGTGCAGGATGCCGCCCTTCTGCGCGTCCACGATGCCGCGCAGGCTGAGCGTGCCCGACAGGATCAGCACGCCGATCAGCGACAGCCCCAGCGCCAGCTCGTAGCTGACCATCTGCGCGCTGGCGCGCAGCGAGCCGAGCAGGGAGTACTTATTGTTCGACGACCAACCCGACAGCGCGACGCCGTACACGCCCATCGAGGTCACGCCCAGGATCACCAGCAGCCCGATGTTGAGGTCGGTGATCTGCAGCGGGGTGATGATGTTCTTGCCGATGTGTATGACGTTGCCGAAGGGAATCACGGAGATGCTGGTCAGGGCGAGCGTCAGCGACAGGATGGGCGCCAGGATGTACAGCGGCCGGTACACGTGCGGCGGCGTGAGATCTTCCTTGAGGATGATCTTCAGACCGTCGGCCAGTGGTTGCAGCAGGCCGAACGGGCCTACGCGGGTAGGTCCCCAGCGGTTCTGGATGTGTCCCACCAGTTTCCGCTCCAGCAACACGGTGTAAGCCACCGCCGTCAGCAAGATGACGACGACGATCGCGATCTTGACGAGACTGACGACGATGTAGGCCGTGATGTCCGGGTAGTTCAACGTCTTCTCTCTTGCTGACGAATAACGACTGATGACTGACGACTAATCCGCGGCAACCTTCCCATCCACGGGCACGCCCTTCTTGTTCTCCATCACCGAATTCAGGACCTTGGAATACCTGCCGAGCGTGCCCGAGGTGAACAGGGTGTCATTCGCCGGGCGGACCAGTTCGGCGGCATGTTGCTGCCTGCCGGTCGAGTGTCCAAGCCGGGTGTGCACGTCATTGCCCGCGAGCAGCTCGGTCCGCGAAACCTCGTAGCCCGGCACCAGGCGCAGGATCTCGTCGAGCAGCGCCATGGGGTCGAAGGGGCTCATCTTCGGTTCCAGGCCGTGCGATTGCAGGTAGACCATGTGACGGTCCGCCTCGCCTGACTGTGCGCCGCGCGACTGGCCCATGTCGGCGTGCACTCCACGTGGACCAAATGGCACCAGCGATTGCGGCGCGATGCCCATGCGGTCGGCGATGCGCACGATGATCTCCAGATCCGTTTTCGCCCCGACGAATTCGCCCGCCTTGCGTACAGCCTGGAGGTCGCCGCAGGTGTTGGTCATGGTGCCCGACTTCTCGTAGATGTTCTGCACCGGCAGCACCACGTCCGCGAGCAGCGCGGTCTCGGTCAGGAACATATCCTGCACGACCACGAAGGGCTTCTGCAGGATGAAGGGATCGATCTTGTGGGCCGACACGATGTTGGCGCTCACCACGTACAGCGCCTTCAGTTCGTCCTTTTTTGCCGCATCGATCATCTGCTCGATGTTCATGCCCGGCTCGGCCGGCAGGTCGGGCCACTCTTCCTTCAGGCGGGAGCCCTGCGAAAGCGGCAGATATCCCGGGAGCAGGTCAGGGTAGAGGCCCATGTCGGCGACGCCGCGCGAGTTGGCGTAATCGCCGAGGCAGACGAACTTCGCGCCCGCGATCCCCGATCCCCAGCGCACTAGGGCGGCGATGTCGTCGCCGCGCAGCTCCGAGCCGAAAACGATGACCAGGTTCTGCTCGGATCTGAGCGAGTCGCGTAGCTTGGCGAGAGCGTCTTTGGTCAGCTTCTCACCGGCGAGCGCATCGGCCGCGGCATCGTCGCCGTTCAGGTATGCGACGAATTTCGGCTCCGCACCTGCCGGGATCTGCGCGAAAGCCACTGCCTGCCGCCGCAGCTTGATGGGCTGGGAGTTCACCACGTAGAGCTTGGCGCGGCGCAGACGTACCGCAGTGCGGATCTGCCACGCCAGCAGCGGATGCTGCTCGGTGGGGTTGTTCCCGATGAGCAGCACGGCCGGCGCGTTGAAGACATCGCGCATGCTGGCGGTCGCATCCGGCTTGCCGGCCAGCGCGGCGGCGAAGCCAGGGAAGTCGGCGGTGCGGTGGTGGTCGATGTTGTTGGTCTTCAGCCCCAGCCGCGCGAACTTCTGGAGCAGATAGTTCTCTTCGTTGGTCACGCGAGGAGAGCCGATGACGCCCATCGCCTTACCACCATGCGTATCGCGGATCTCGCGGAACTTCGTCCCAATCGTCTCCAGCGCCTCGTCCCAGGACGCCGGCCCGAGCTTGCCGTCACGCTGGATGAGCGGCGTGGTCAGCCGCTCCTCGTGGTGGGCGAAGTCGAAAGCGTAGCGCCCCTTGATGCAAAGGAAGTCGCCGTTGATACCGCTCTTGTCGCGATTGTCGCCGCGGACGATCTCCATGCCGGTCTCGTGGCGGCGGACGCCCAGCGTGGTCTTGCAGCCGTCGGCGCAGTGCGTGCAGACGGTGCCCACGTGGTTCATCTCCCATGGCCGCGTCTTGTAGCGGTACGCGCCCGAGGTCAGCGCGCCGACCGGGCAGATGTCGATGCACATTCCGCACTCTTCGCACTCGAGGTGGTCTTCCTTGTTGGGCGCGATCACGGAGGACGAGCCGCGTTGCTGGATGCCCAGCGCCCACACGTCCATGCCCTCGCCACAGACGCGCACGCAGCGATAGCACAGGATGCAGCGCGGGCGGTCGAAGTACACCACCGGCGACCACTGCTGCTCCTCGCGGTGGTTCTTGGGATCGATGAGCATGGACTCGGCGGCGCCGTAGCTGAAAGTCATGTCCTGGAGTTCGCACTCGCCGCCCGCGTCGCACACCGGGCAATCCAGTGGATGGTTCTGCAGGACCATCTCCAGCATCGCCTTGCGCGCCTGGCGGATCTCGTCAGAGTCGGTGGTGACCGCCATGCCCTCGCTGATCACGGTAGTGCAGGCCGTCTGCAGCTTGGGCATCTTCTCGACCTTCACCAGGCACATGCGGCACGCGCCTTGCAGCGAGAGCCCCGGGTAATAGCAGAACGACGGCACCTCGATGCCCACGCTCTTGCAGGCCTCGATGAGGAGAGTCCCGGCAGCCGCCGTGACCTTCTTGCCATCGACAGTTATGTTGACGTCAGCCATCAATTACCCGATTACCCAATCACCCGATTACTCAATGCGAAAACACCGGGAGCATCTCAATAGTCTTCGTTTCCCCGAAGGGACACGGCTTTCCTTCGAGGTGGTCCTCAAATTCTTTCCTGAACTTTTTCACGAACGCGATGGTGGGCATGGCGGCCGCATCGCCCAGGGGGCAGAACGTCCGGCCCAGCATGTTCTCGGCCAGGTACTGGATGTTGTCGATGTCCTTCTTGACGCCGCCGCCGTTATGGAAGCGCACCAGCGTCTTCTTTAGCCAGTCGGTGCCTTCGCGGCACGGGATACACCAGCCGCAGCTCTCGTGCTGGTAAAACTTCATGATCCGCGTGGCCAGCCTGACGATGCAGGTGTGATCGTCGATCACCACCACTCCGCCGGAGCCCAGCATCGAGCCGGCCTTCGCCACCGAATCGAAGTCCATGGGGATGTCGACCTCGTCGGCGGTCAGCACCGGGGTGGACGAGCCGCCGGGGATCACGCCTTTGAGCTTGTGGCCCTTCCAGATCCCGCCGCCCACGTCATAAATCATCTTCTTGAGGTTGTAGCCCATGGGCAGCTCGTAGACGCCGGGCTTCTCGATCTGCCCGCTCAGGCAGAACAGGCGCGTGCCGCCGTTCTTCGGGACACCCAGGCCGGCGTACCACTCGCCGCCGCCCAGCATGATGTGCGGAACGTTGGCCAGCGTCTCGGCGTTGTTGATGATGGTCGGCCCGCCATAGAGCCCCACCACAGCGGGGAACGGCGGGCGGATGCGAGGCACGCCACGCTTGCCTTCCAGCGATTCCATCAGCGCCGACTCTTCGCCGACCTCGTACGCTCCGGCCCCGCCGTGCCAGTACACGTCAAAATCCTTGCCGCTGCCGAAGATGTTCTTGCCCAGAAAGCCGCGCGCGTAGGCGTCCCGGATCGCCTTCTGCATGATGTTCGACAGGTAGCGGTACTCGCCGCGGATGTAGATGTAGCCGACCTTGGACTCGATGGAGAGCCCCGCGATCACCACGCCCTCGATCACCGAGTGGGGATCGTGCTCGAAGATGAGGCGGTCCTTGCAGGTGCCGGGCTCGCTCTCGTCTCCGTTGCACAGCACGTACTTCGGCTTGGGCGCCTGTTTCGGGACGAACGACCACTTCATGCCCGCGGGGAAGCCCGCCCCGCCGCGCCCGCGCAGGTTCGACGCTTTCACCTCGTTGATGATGGCGTCGGGCGCCATGGCGAGCGCCTTCTGCACGGCCTTGTAGCCATCCAGCTCGAGGTAGCGGTCGATATCGGCCGCGCCCTTGCCGAAGCGCTTGCTGACGACCCGTACTTCGTCGGGATGGGAGACCAGGTCAGCCATTTGCGATTTCTGACTTGTGATTTGCGAGAGTAGACGGGTCGCAAATCACAAATCGCAAATCACAAATCGAAAATCACGGTGTGCCTTTCTTCCTGTATTGCTCGATCAGTTCATCCATCTTGTCCGCTGTCAGGTTCTCGTGGAAGTCGTAGTTGACCTGCGCCGCCGGCGCCCAACTGCACGCCCCGATGCACTCGACTTCCTCCAGGGAGAACGTGCCATCGGGTGTCGTGCCCCTGTGTCCGATGCCCAGCTTCTTCTTGCAGTGCTCCAAGAGGTCTTCGGCGCCGCGGGCCATGCAGCTCACGTTGGTGCACACCTGCACGTTGTACTTGCCGCGCGGCTTGGTGGTGAGCATCGAGTAGTACGAGATCACGTTGCGGATCTCGAGCACGGGCAGGTCGAGCCGATGGGCGATCTCCTCGATCGCCTCCTCGGTCAGGTAGCCGAGCTCGTCCTGCATGTAGAGGAGCGTAGGCACGAGGACCGAGCGCTTGATCGGATAATGCGTCAGCATCTCCGCGAAGCGCTGCTCGAATTCGTCCGAAAATTTCACCGGTCCACGTCTCCGAGAACGATGTCGATGCTGCCGATAGCTGCCACGACATCGGCAATCAGATTTCCCTCGCACATTTTTGCGAGCACCTGAAGATTGGCGAACGATGCGCCGCGCATGTGGCAGCGGTAGGGCTTGGCGGTGCCGTCCGAGACCACGTAGTAGCCCATCTCGCCGCGGGGCGACTCGACCGCCTGATACACCTCGCCTGCCGGCACCGCGAACCCTTCGGTCACGATCTTGAAGTGGTAGATGAGCGCTTCCATCTGCGTCTTCATCTTCTCGCGGTCGGGCAGGACGACGTGCGGCGCGTCGGCTTTCACCCGTCCCTCGGGCATGCCGGCCAGCGCCTGCTGCACGATCTTGCAGGATTCGCGCAGCTCCTGCACGCGCAGGATGTACCGCGTGAAGACGTCGCCGTCAGTGCCCACGGGCACCTGGAACTGGAATTGCTCGTAGCCGGAGTACGGCATGTCGCGGCGCAGGTCCCAGTCCACGCCGCTGCCGCGGGCGGTGGGGCCGGTCGCGCCCAGCGCCATGGCGTCTTCTTTCGTCAGCTTGGCGACGCCTTTGGTGCGCTTCATCCAGATGGGATTGGCGGTCAGGAGGTCCTCGTACTCATCCACTTTTTCGGGGAAGCGGTCGGCGAATCTCTTCACGCGCTGGAAGAAGCCGATGGGTACGTCCATGGCCAGCCCACCCACGCGGAAGTAGGAGGTCATCATGCGCTGTCCGCTGACCTCCTCGAACAGCCGCAGCACGTCCTCACGCTCGCGGAAGCAGTAGAGGAACACCGACATCGCGCCGATATCGATGGCGTGGGTACCCAGCCACACCAGGTGCGAGTTGATGCGGGTCAGCTCGTTCAGCATGACCCGGACCCACTGCGCGCGCGGCGGGATCTCCAGCCCCAGCAGTTTCTCTACCGCCAGCACGTAGCACAGGTTGTTGGTCATGGGGCAGAGGTAGTCGATGCGGTCGGTAAGCGGCACCACCTGCTGGTAGAACTTGGCCTCTGCCGTCTTCTCGATGCCGGTGTGCAGGTAGCCGATGTCGGGCATCACCCGCACGATCTTTTCGCCGTCGATCTCGAGCAGGAGCCGGAGCACGCCGTGCGTGGACGGGTGCTGCGGGCCCATGTTCAGGATCATCGTCTTGTCTTGCAAGTCGATGTTCGGCGATGTCGTCAGGTGTGCCATCAATTTGGAAATTACAAATTACAAATTACAAATCCGAAATTACCGATAGCCTTCAACCGGGTAATCTTTCCTTAGTGGGTGTCCTTCCCAGTTCTCCGGCATCATGATGCGCGACAAGTTGGGATGTCCGAGGAAGCGCACTCCGAACAGGTCCCAGACCTCGCGCTCGAAAGAATTTGCTCCCGGCCAGACCGAGGTCAGCGACTCGACGCTGGCATCGTCCCCCGCCAGCTTTACTTTCAGCCGCAGCCGCTCCTTCCGCTGCATGGAGAGCAGGTGGTACGCCACCTCGAAGCGGGGCTCATTGGGATGCCAGTCCACGCAGCTCAGGTCGGAGAGGAAATCGAACTTCAGGCCGGGATCGTCTTTGAGGACCGTCGTCGCCTCGCGTATGAAGGCGCGGTCGATGTAGATCGACAGCTCGTTGCGGTCCGACCTGGCCCCCTGCACGGCGGAAGGGGCCCACGCCAGCAGCCGCGCCAGCGCGGGATGGTCCTTGAGCTTCTCCAGATCAGTGATCGCGGGCACTAGCGGCATCGGGCCTTACTCGCTCCGTTCTGCTTCCGGCTTCGACCAGTCCAGCGCGCCCTTCTTCCAGATGTAGAAGAACCCCACGAGGATCACCCCGATGTACACCAGCATCTCCCAGAACCCGAACATCTTGAGTTCCTTGAGGAGGATGGCCCAGGGGTAGAGGAAGACCACTTCCACGTCGAACAGGATGAAGAGCATGGCGACCAGGTAAAACTTCACCGAGAAGCGCTGGCGCGCGTCGCCCGTGGGAATGATGCCGCATTCATACGGAGACATCTTCGCCCGCGTCCAGCGGTGCTTGCCCACGAGTTGGGAGAGCACCACCATCGCCACTGCGATCCCGCCCACGATCACTATGTGGAGGAGCAGCGGCAGGTATCGGGCGAAGTAGTTGTCCGGCATAGAAAGGGGTGTATATAATGCGCGCCAACAACGAGTTACAAAACATCCGACTATAGATTTCGGTCGCGAGGGTGTCAAGCCGCTCGCGCGCGGCGGCCAGCGGAATCCATGATCTTCGGCTTCAATACTGACGTGAAGTACGGTGACACCGTCTACCACGTGCAGAGCGAAGCACGGGCCAACGATCTTCTCCTCCAAACCCAGGTCTTCGTGAAGGGGCGGTGCATCGGCAAGCGGGCCACATCCTACGCCGAGAGCGTCACCCGCGCCGGTTTTTCCGAAGAGCAGATGCACGAGATGCTGAAGGGCCAGCACCGCCTGGTGCTCGACGCGGTCAAGGAAGGGAAGGTCGAGGGCATCGTCGACCTGAACAACGAGATCCAAGACGTGGACGGCTGCGGCCTCGCCGTCCGCTGGCTGAACACCGATGCGGCGCCGAACGGCAATACCGTGACCATGAAGTTCATCGTCAACGACGCCGGCAGCGCCGTTCCTGGCGCGCGCGTCCGGTCACGGCCCTTCCTCGCCTCGGACGCTGACCTGGCCTGCGAGACGACCACGGACGCGAACGGCACCGCCGCCATGGTCGTCACCCTCGACGAGCACGCCCTCCAGGACGGCTCTGTCATGATCCAGGCCATTTACGGCGACAAGTCCGCCACCCGCAAGTTTCGCCTCAAGAAGAGCTCGTAGCTGCCGGCCTTCGGGCCATCAGTCGGCCGGGTTTCCGCTCGGCGCCTCCAGGGCGGGCACGCCCTGCGAGCGCATCAATTGGTTGAGCGCGGGCAGGTCTTTCTGGACGATGTCCGCCCATTGCGCGAGCTCGGCTTCAAGCTTCCTCTTAAGATCATCGAAGACTTTGTACAGCTGTCCGGTCGGCGCCGCATCCGCGGCGTCTGCCGTGTGGCTGAGCGAATCGAGCTGCTCGTTCAGCATGTTCGGATAGCGCAGGTTGCCCTCCGAGCTCTTCATCTTCACCTGGATGAGCTGCTCCTCGATGGGCGTCATTTTCTTGTCCAACTGCTCCGCGGCCGCGATCACTGGCGCGGCGCCCTGGCTGGTCCCCGCCCACTTGCGCAGCGTCTCCAGTTCGCCGCGCAACTGTCGGATCTGATTCACGGCGATGTGCAGGCGGCTGTTGGCGTCGCGGATCTTCTTTCCCAACTCGAATTCCTTCTGCAAGTCATCCAGGGAGACGTTTTTCACGCGCGGATCCATGCGCAGCTCCAGGGGTTGCGTCTGGGTTTGCCCGCCTATCGTCAGCTTCACCTGGTAGGCGCCGGGCAGCGCCAGCGGGCCTTGAGGCCCGATCCCCGAGTAGAAGGCGCCGGGGATCTTGATGGGCGGCTCGTGGCGAAGGTCCCAGGCAAAGCGGTTCAAGCCGGCCTCGGCGGGGATGACCTCCTTCGGCTTCTCCTGATCAGGCCACTCTGGCGGCTGCTCCGCGATCTTCTTCTCCTTGCTCGAGTAGTGCCGGACAAGTCCACCTTGGGCGTCGAGGATGTCGAGCGTGACATCCCCCGCCGGTTTAGTTTTCAAGTAGTAGTCGATGATGGCCCCGGGAGGCGGATTCTGTCCCACCGGCCGGCGGCGGTTCACATCTTCAGGCAGATGCAAGCGAACGGCCGACTCGGTCCGGAACAGGTGAACGTCGGCGTGGGCGACTTGTGCATCCAGCTCGCGCAGAGGCATCAGGTCATCCAGAACCCAAAAGGAGCGGCCATTGGTCGCAATCACCAGGTCGTCGTCGTGCACGACCAGGTCGGTGACCGGCGTCGTCGGCAGGTTCAACTGCAGCGGCTGCCAATGCGCGCCATCGTCCCATGAAACGAACACGCCCCTCTCGGTGCCGGCATACAACAGTCCTTTGCGCTTCGAGTCCTCGCGCACGGCGTGAACGAAAGACCCGTCGGGGATCCCATTGCTGATGGACGTCCAGGTCTTGCCGTAATCGTTGGTCTTGAAGATGTAGGGACGGAAATCGTCGAGCTTGTGCCGGTCCACGGCGATGTAGGCCGTCCCCGCATCGAGCGGCGACGCCTCGATGACACTCACCAGGCTCCACTCGGGCAGCGCCTTGGGCGTCACATTGCTCCAGTTGGCTCCGCCGTCGCGGGAGACCTGGACCAGGCCGTCGTCGGTGCCGACCCACAGCAGGTCTTTCTGCCGCGCCGACTCGGCCACGGCAAAGATGGTGTCGAAGTACTCCACGCTGGTGATGTCGAGCGTGATGGGCCCGCCGGAGGGCTCCTGTTTGCTCTTGTCGTTGCGGGTGAGATCCGGGCTGATCGCTTCCCAGCTCATGCCCTTATTGCGGCTGCGGAACAGGCGGTTGTTCGCCGAATAGATCGTATTGGCATCGTGGGGAGAGATCATCAGCGGCGAGGTCCAGTTGTAGCGGTATTCCAGGTCCTTAGCGCCGTGTCCGGACACGTCGAGTGGCCAAAGGGAGACGTCCTGGGTCTGCTGGCTCCGTTTGTCGAAGCGCCCGACCGTGCCTTCGTTGTTGGAGTAAATGATGTTCGGATCGCTCGGGTCGGGAGCCACAAACCCAGTCTCACCGCCGAAGTCGAACCAACTCCAGCGGCCGATCACGCCGGAGTCGTCAAAGCTGGGGATCCCTACACTGCTGTTGTCCTGCTGCGTGCCATAGACGTAGTAGGGCCACTGATTGTCGGTGATAACGTGATAGAACTGCGCGGTCGGCTGGTTGCCCTGCTGTGTCCAGGTTTGCCCGCCGTCGACGCTGATGCTCACGCCGCCATCGTTGCCGTTGATCAGGCGCTTGGAGTTGGCAGGGTCGATCCACAGCCCGTGGTGGTCTCCGTGGGGGGCCGGTAGCAGAGTAAAGCTCTTGCCTCCGTCGGTCGAACGGAACAGGCCCGTGTTCAGCAGGTACACGGTGTCCACGCTGGCGGGATCGGCGAACACGTGGGTGAAATACCAGGCGCGCTGGCGATAGCGCTCGTCGTCGTTCACTCGCGTCCAGGTGTCGCCCGCGTCATCGGACCGGTACAGCCCGCCTGCCTTGGCCTCGATGAGCGCATACACGCGGTTTGAATCGGCGCCCGAAACGGAGATGCCGATGCGGCCGAGCACGCCCTCGGGCAGACCATGTCCTTCCAGCCGCTTCCACGTGGTCCCGCCGTCCGTGGATTTGTAGAGACCGCTGCCCGGGCCGCCACTACTGAGGCTCCACGGCGTCCGGTACGCCTGCCACAGGGCCGCATACACGACCCGTGGATTGCCCGGGTCGAAGACCACGTCGATGCCCCCGGTGCGCTCGTCCTTGGAGAGCACCTTCTGCCACGTCTTTCCCCCATCGGTGGTGCGGAAGATGCCGCGCTCGGCATTGGGACCGTAAACATGGCCTAGGGCGGCGACGAAAACGATGTCCGCGTTGCGAGGATCCACGACGATGGCCCCGATGTGTCGGGTATCGCGCAGCCCGATGTTGCTCCAGGTCTTGCCCCCGTCCGTGGACTTGTACACGCCATCGCCGTAGGAGATGTTGCCGCGAATGCAGGCTTCGCCCGTGCCCGCGTAGATGACGTTGTGATCGGACTCTGCCACGGCGATCGCGCCGATCGACGAAATGGGTTCGTGGTCGGAGATCGGCTTCCAGGTGGCTCCGCCATCCGCGCTCTTCCATACCCCGCCTGCAACGGCTCCGAAATAATAGACACTCGGATCACCAGGAACGCCCGTGACTGCCAGTGCGCGGCCGCCCCGGAAGGGACCCAGGAGGCGCCACTTCATCTCGTTGAAAAGATTCGGATCGTACCCTTGCGCAGCAGAGGGAGTCCCATTGAAACCGGCCAGGAACACCAGGACCACAACGAGTCGCCTGAAGATCATGCAGAGTCCTCTCGGAAGAAAAGTCCGAGAATCGTAACACGCGGGCGCGTAATCCACGGAGCTTGCACGTTTCGCTCGGAGGGCGGCGGCTCAGAGTCGTCCGGCAAGGAGTCCGGCAGGGACAGCGGATCGGCGGGCGGCTACGCCCGCCCCGCCTCCCGCTCCAGCAACTGCTTCTTTCTCTCGATGCCCCAGCGGTACCCGCCGAGCGAGCCGTCGTTGCGCACCACGCGATGGCAGGGGATAGCGATGGCCACGGGATTTCTCGCGCAGGCCTGCGCCACCGCGCGGGTCGCATTCGGCTCACCGATCTCGCGGGCCACTTCTGAGTAACTCTTGGTCGAGCCGAAGGGGATGGATTGCAGATGCTGCCACACGCGACGCTGGAACGCTGTGGCCTGGATGTCCAGCGGCAGCCTGGTCTTCTGCGGCTCGCCGAACATCTGCTTGAGCAAGGCCCCGATCCAGCGGTGCAGGACCGCCTCGGCTCTCTTGAACTGCGCTTGCGGATATTCCTTGCGCAGGTCTTTCACCAGACCTGCTTCTGATCCACCGAAGGTGATGGAGCAGATGCCCTTGTCAGTGGCGGCCACCAGCATCCGGCCCAGCGGGGAATTGACCGTCGCATAACGGATGGTGATGCGGTTCGCGCCCAGCCGGTAGAGCGTCGGCGTCATGCCGAGCTGGCCGCCGGTCTTCTCGTACAGCCTGCTGGTGGAACCATAGCCCGCCTCGTGCATGGCCTCGGTCACCGAATGCCCGGATTGCAACCCATTCTTCAGCGACTTCATGCGGCAGGTTTCCGCATATTCGCGCGGCGTGATGTCGAGCACGGACTTGAAGGTCCGCTGCAGATGGAACGGACTCATCCCGAACTCACGCCCCAGGCTGCTAAGCCGCAGGGGCTCGTCGAGGTGCTCCTCGATGTGGCGGCAGACCCGTTCGACGAACTCGACGCGCGTGTCGCCGGTGCGTACCGCCAGAGGTTGGCAGCGCAAGCACGGGCGGAAACCGGCGCGCTCCGCCTGCTCCGGCGTGCGGTAGAACTGGACGTTTTCCCGCCGAGGGCGCCGCGACGGGCACGACGGCCGGCAATAAACTCCGGTCGAGCGCACGGCATAAAAGAAGCTGCCGTCCTGCGACGCGTCGCGCGCCAGGACTGCGGCCCACCGTGGATCGTCGTCGGCGATGAGGAGCATCTGGAAATCGGGCATCACTGTAGCATTCGCCATGTCCGCAGGATAGGGAAGTGGCGGCGGCGCGCGCTATCCGATTCTTGCGCCCAAATTCTTCGGCTTGCCGTGGCTCGCGGCCTCAATGAAAGCCACCAGGTACGGATGCGGACGCGCGTCGCTCGACTTCAACTGCGGCAGGAACAGCGTCGCGATGAAGAAGCGGTGCTCCGGCAGCTCGACCACGCGACCCACTCCGCGATCGTCGAATCCGACCACCTTAAGGCCGGCGGCGTCCACCTGCTCCTGGTATTCGCGGTTGAACTCGTAGTTGCAGAGGTACTCCTCCGTCCTTGCCTCGAGACCAAATACCCGAGCCGCTTGCGATCCGGGCTTCAACTGTATCGGCTCCTGCCGGTCGACGTACGCGGCGCCCGGCTGCCGTTGCGGCAGCGAGCACGCGGTCACCATCAGATTCTTCGACCCCGTGCCATGCTCTTCTGAATCCGCGTCAGCAATCCCCATCACGTTCCTTGCATACTCCAACAGAGTATGTTGGAAGCCGCCTCAAGTGGCGGCGAAGGCGCGGCCCTGCTCGCGGGCAAAGCGCACCGCCGCCAGCGCTCCTTCGAAGTTCGCGTAAGGGCTTCCCGGCGCCAGGAACAGGCCGTCGAACTCGTCGAGTGTCCCGCCAGGGTTGTCGGCTTTCACCCGCGACGTATGCACCCATTGCAAGTCGAGCGCGGCCCCGACCACGCGCGCCGCATGACGCAATGCATTGGTCGTGGCCACATGCGTGCGATTGTCGGCTTTGTAATCGCCAACGACCGCTATATTCGCTGTCCGGCTCATCCCCACTCCCCTCCCTTTATGGACGTAACTTTACCAGTTTCGTTACACGCCGGGGCAGGTTTCCGGCCGCGCTATGATGGACAGATGCAGCTCATCATCAACGGGGAAGAGCGCAGCTTCGGCGAGCTGTCCAGCCTGGCGGCCCTGGTGGAGCAGCTCGGCATGAAGGGCGACCGGGTCGCCGTCGAGCTGAACTGCGAGATCGTCCCCCGCACCCGCTGGTCCGAGACGCCGCTGCGCGACGGCGACCGCCTGGAAATCGTCCACTTCGTCGGCGGCGGCCTGTAATCCAGAATCCACAGTTGCACCAACATTAGTCCTTGACAGCCAACACCTTGCGCCTAAAATGTTTCAAACATTCGTAGCAGCTTTTGTTTGAAACATTCTTACGGACACATGGAAGGCCGGTTCACATCGAATGAGGTGGTGGCGCTGACGGGCATCACGGCCCGCCAGCTTCAGTGGTGGGACGAGCGCGCCCTGGTCGTCCCCGCCCGCGAGGGACATCGCCGCCTGTACTCGATGGAAGACGTCGCCGAGGTCGCGGTCATCCTCGAACTCCGCCGCAAGGGATTCTCCCTGCAGCGCATGCGCAAGGTGATCCGTTTCCTGCGCAACGAGCTCGGGCGGCGCCTGGCGCAGACCGTCACCGGCGACTCCGACTACCACCTGCTCACCGACGGCAAGCACTTATTTCTTGAAACCTCGGAGAAGCAGGTCATCGACATTCTGAAAAACGCCCGCCAGCCGATGCTGACCGTCTGCCTCAGCGACGCCGTGCGCCGGGTGCGCGCGGAAGTCCGACGGCAGGCGCCGGCAAGCGCCGGCGGCGGTTCGACCGTCAACCGGACAGTCCGAAGGCTCCGCGCTTGAGCGGGGCTTTTTTGCTGTCCTCAACTCGGGCGCACGTTTTCCTGCACCCCAGCGCGAGCAACGACGGCTCGCGCCGGGGACCCCGCGGAACGGAGGTCACATGGTCGGAGAAGTGAACGTCCTCAGCGAGTGGATCCCCGAACAGATGTCCCCCGGCACTCTCTTCGTGCTGGAAAACGCCGGCGAGGTCGGCGAACCCGAGGATCCCTACTTCGCGGTGCTGGCTTGCCCATCCTGCGGCGTGCTGGGGCTGATCACGCGCCGCCAGATCGCGGGACTGATCCCGGTCATCTGCGGCTCGGACCATTGCTCCGCCCAGTTCTTCATCAACGACAGCGACATCGTGGTGCGCAAGGCGAGCTAGACGCTTCGGCGGGACCGAGACACCTAAGGCACAGGAGATTTCCTGTGCCTTTTCAGTTTAGGAGAGGGAAAACGATGCAGAAGTCAGATTGCAGAACGCAGAAGTAACTTCTGCAATCTGCGTTCTTCGATCTGACTTGGTTTTGCTGATGTGATCTGGAGCTTACCGACCGGTTCCGGCCGCTGCTCTCACCGCCACCGGGACCTGCTCCACGATGTGGATGCCGTAGCCCTCAAGGGCGACCACTTTGCGCGGATGATTGGTGAGCAGGCGCACTTCGCGCAGTCCGAGGTCGATCAGGATCTGCGCCCCGATGCCGGCTTCGCGCTGGATCTTCTTCTGCGACTTGCGCGCCTCCGGCTCGCGCGCGTCCTTGTGGAAGACCAGAGAGGACTTGTCTCCGGCGGTCTCGACGGTGAATCCCTTCGAGGTCTGGTGCAGGTAGATGAGCGCTCCGCGGCCCTTCTCCGCGATCATCTCCATGGAGCGGTCGATGATGTCGCGGCAGTCGCACCAGGTGGCGCCGAAGACGTCTCCCATGACGCAGTGCGCGTGCATGCGCACCAGCACCGGGCCGCCGGCCCGCTCGATGTCGCCCTTGACTAGCGCGATGTGCGAGTTGTGCGTGATCTGGCTCTCGTAGGCGATCATGCGGAACTCGCCGTAGCGGGTCGGCACCATGGCCTCACCGATGCGCTTCACCAGCCGCTCGTTGCGCATGCGGTAGCGGATCAGTTCGGCGACGGTCAGCATCTTCAGACCATGCTCGCGGCAGACCTCGATGAGCTGGGGCACGCGCGCCATGGTGCCGTCGTCGTTCATGATCTCGCAGATCACGCCCGCGGGCTTGAGCCCGGCAAGGCGCGCCAGGTCCACCGAAGCCTCGGTCTGCCCGGCGCGGATCAGCACGCCACCCTGCCGCGCGCGCAGGGGAAAGACGTGCCCGGGACGCGCCAGATCGCTGGGCCGGGTCTTGGGATCGAGCGCCACCTGGATGGTCCGGGCGCGGTCGTGCGCCGAGATGCCGGTGGTGGTGCCTTCCTTGGCGTCGATGGCCTCGCAGAACGCGGTGCCGAACTGCGAGGTGTTCTCCGCGCTCATGGGCGGGATACGCAGCTCGTCGAGCCGCTCCTCGGTCATGGCCAGGCACACCAGCCCGCGCCCGTGCTTGGCCATGAAGTTGATGGCGTCGGGCGTGACCTTCTCGGCGGCGAGCGTCAGGTCGCCTTCGTTCTCGCGGTCTTCGTCGTCCACCACCACGATCATCCGCCCGGCGCGGATCTCCTCGATGGCGGTGGGGACGTCACAGAATGGGGCGTTGGGGCTCATGGAGTCTGCGCTGAAATTGTAACAAAGAGCGTGTGGCCGCTAGTCGGCGGCCTCCGAGGAAGGGTCGAATGGACGGCCGCCAAAGCGGTCTTCGAGTTGTGGAACCTCGAGACCAGCCATCGGCTTCCCCGCGAAAAGCAGGCGGCACGGTATGGCCATCCAGCGCGTCCAGCGGGCGGACCAGGAGACGCGGGCGCTGTCGGTCGCGATGCCGGTATCGGCGTACATGTGCCGGTAGATGCGGGAGATCAGAAGAAAAGCCAGGCGGCCTTTTCGGGAGCGGATGAAGGCGGATCGCTTCCAGATCGAGCCCCACTCATAGAACTTGTCCCACACCTGCTGGGTGCGCTCGCGGATCTCGTCGGCTGACATGGTCGGATGGGGCCAGTAGAGCTTCGGACGAAGCGCCTGCGGGATGAGCCAGCGCCGGGTGATGGGCACGCCGGCGATCTCCTGCGGATGGTCTCCCAACTTCTTCTCCCAGCGTTCGAAATCGACGGTCCCGGGGAAGGGTGTGAGCATCACGAATTGGGCGAAAGTCAGCTCGGAGCGGTCGGCGACGGAAGCGGTGGCGGCGAAGGTCTCCGGCCGGTCGCTCGGCAGGCCGAAAATGAAGGAGCCAAGGACGTGCACGCCATGGCGGCGGAAGGTCCGCAGGCGTTCCACCAAGTTATCACCCGCCTGGTTGAAGTCCTTGTAGACGTCCTTGAGACCCTCGGGCGTGACGGACTCGACGCCCACCAGGGCGCCTTTGATGTGCGCCGCTTTCATCGCGTCCAGGAAAGCTGGGTCTTCGGCCGCTTCCATCGTGATCTGGGTGAAGAAACCCATATCATCCGGAAGCTGCGCCAGGCGGGACATCAATTCGAAACGCTCCTGCCGGAGGGACTCCAGCTCCGCCAAACGTGCGCCCTGGCCATTGCGGCGCGCCAGATCCAGGTCGGTCAGAGTGACGGGGTAGAAATTGTCGTCGGCCAGCGCGACAAAACGGAAGCCCAGACGACGAAGCTGGACAATCTCTTCGATGACCGCGTCGGAGGAACGTTGGCGTGGCCGCTGCCCGTCGGTGCGCCATACCGAGCAGAAGGAACAGTGCTTGGGGCACCCGCGCACGGTTTGCACCGACGCCCACATGTAGCGGCTGCGGGGGACCAGGTCCCATCGTGCCGGTACAAACCTGTCCGCCTCGATCCGGCCGCCGGCATAGATGGCTTGGCAGGCGCCGCGGGAGCAGTCGTTCAGAGCCAGCGGCCACACGACATCGCCATCCCCCTGCACGACCGCATCCGCGGCGCCCAGTTCCCGCGCTTCGTTGGGGTAGAGCGTGGCATGGATGCCGCCGAAAATGACGTGCGCACCACGGCCTTTTGCGATCCGACCGATCTCGTATCCGCGCAGCGCGTTCGCCGTGTGGATGCCGATCCCAACCACGTCTCCGGGCAGGATCCGCTGCGGGTCAACCTGCTCCAGGGTCTCGTCGGTGATGATCGGATCGCCGAAGTCCTTCGGAGTGGCGCCGGCCAGCACGTACAGCCAGCGCGGCGTGATCACCGCGGTTCCGAACGAGACACTGCTCGGATTCACGAGATGGATTCTCATGATCGACGATTCTCCTGCGAACCGCAGCGGCGACCGGATCAGACCGCCTGTTAGAAAGGACTCATTCCGCGTTTACGGCGTTGCCGGCGAGAGATGAGGGAAGCACTCGGAGGCGAGGTCGGACGACCGGTAGTCCCCACGCACGGATTAGACCCGGGTGACAGCTGGATGTCAAACGCCGCAATGCCTTATTGTCCTGATTCCACCTTGCGGTCCGGCGCGGGTTAGGCGCATAATCTCGGGCCCATAGGGGGGTGAAGGTATGCGCAAGCTCGGATTGCTTGCTGTCATTGCGTTGTTGGGGGTCACGGTGGGGCACTCTTCTCCGCCCGCCGGCTGGGCGTTGAATGCCACCGCGATCGAGGCGTGTAGCTGCACACATTTCTGTCCCTGCTACTTCAATCCTCATCCGACCGCACACCACGACAACGGAAAGATGGCGCACTACTGCAAGTTCAACAACGCCTACAAGGTCAACCACGGCCATTACGGCGAGGTGAGCTTGGACGGGGCGAAATTCTGGATCCACGGCGACCTGGGCGGCGATTTCTCGCAGGGCCAGCTGGATTGGGCGGTGGTCACCTTTGACAAAGCCACCACGCCGGAACAGCGAAAGGCTCTGGGTGAGATCCTCGGGCACGTCTTCCCGGTGAAATGGAAATCGTTCCAGACGGATGAGGGCAATATCGACACCTGGACCTTCGACAAGAACTCCGCGCACGCCACCCTGAACGGCGGCAAGACGGCGGAGGTCAAGCTGAAGCGCTTCCAGGGATTGACCAACGAGCCCGCGGTCCTGAAGAACGTGCGCTACTGGGGAACACCGCGTAACGACGGCTTCGTGATGATGCCCAACGAGATCGAAACGTACCGCGAGGGCCCCAACGCTTACGAATTCAAGGGCACCAACGGCTTCATGCTCACCTTCGACATCACTTCGAAAGATGTAGCCACGAAGAGCGACAGCCCGATGAGCAGCTACTGAGGATCTTCGCCGTAATCAGGCCACGCCGCACTCGGGCGTGGCCATCCTTATTGCTCCCGTTGCGCGCCGATCTGGGTAAGCTCCGTCGGCTTAGTCTGGCCGTTCTGCCAGCGCGCGGGAGCCATGGAGCGGCGGATGCGGTTGGCGAACGAGCCCACCTTCATCGAGCCCCCGATCATGTGTCCGATCTTCACCGGACCGACCAGCTTCATGCGGCGCAGCGAGTGCAACCCCACGCTGGAGGCGCAGCCGCACTGGGCGCAGTCGGGATTGCCTCCGAAGATGCAGGGCTCCACCCGCGTATTCAGGTCGGCGGAATAGTTCACCGACATCTTGGCGAACACGCAGTCAGACGGGTTCTGCGGCGGATTCTCGAACGCGTGCGCGATGTACGGGTTCATCAGCACCTGGGGGAAGCGCGCTCTCCACCCCGCCATGCGCTCGATCAGGTCGCGGCGCTCGCTCCGGGTCAGCATCTCGGGGCTTTGCTCGCCGACCTGCGGGGTGTACGTGCTCACCCAGATGCGATCGACCTCCGGCCGTGAGGTCCAGAACCGGAAGTACTCGTCGAGATAATCGGAGCTTTGCACCATCGGGCGCGTGATGGTCAGGTGCACGTTGATGCGCAGGCCCTCGATGTTGCGCAGGATGCGCTCGTAGGTCGCGGGCGCGCGGCGCACGTCGTGATGCTCCGGAAGCCCGTCCACCGACACCGTGATCTTCAAGCGCGGGATCTGCTTCCACTCGCGCGGGATGGGGGCCACGGCGCTGGTCACCAGCAGGCTGAAGATGCCCATCTCGCTCAACGCGGGCAGGATCCGCTCCAGTTCCGGTTTGCGCATCAGCGGCTCCCCGCCGACCAGCGACACGTGCAGCGAGCGGTGCTTCTTCACCAAGTCAAGGACACCGTTCACCAGCGCGTCCCCGCGGAGGTCGCTGAGTTGCCGGAGTGTGGTCCTGCCGCCCAGGTGCGCCTCGTCGTAGGCGTAGCATCCGGGGCAATGCAGCGGGCACTCCCGCGTGATCTCGATCGACAGCATCGGGGCCCGGCCGTTCAGGATCCGGAACCACGCCGACATGAGTTCCAGAGGTTTGATGCCAGGCGATTTGCAATTTGCGCTTGTGCTGCTCATCGACTCTCCTCGAGGTCATTTCCGTGTGACAACTGCTGGTGCGTCCGCAAGTGCTGCGGGGCGCATAAAGGTTGAGCGATCGATGCGTCTAGCGCAGGAGCGGAATGGCGACATCACCCGAGCCGGGTTCGGCGGCGCGGGCGTCCATTTCAGGGGCGCCGTACGTGAAGCGCATCACAAGGGCGCGCAGGGAGCATGGCGGCGGCAGCACAGCCGCCACTAGCACAGAGACTGCGGCGCCGATGGCCTTGCCCACGACTGTCGGTGGGCTCGGGACGGCAGGAGAAATGAGGATGCCGGCCAGTGCCAGTGCGCAAAGCACCGCGAACAACGAACGGACTGGTCTCGAAGGGCCTCCCACGCCCCGCTATTCTAGATCATTTCGTGGGCTCCCGGTGGATCGCTGGGCGGACAGGGGATTGTTTTCTAACTTTTCTCCGCGAGATGCGTCTAATTACTCATGAAAGTCCCGATCTCGGCGGGTGGTGGTTCTCTCATTTCGCCACCCGAGATGGCAGGAACCGTCAGTCTTCCCGCTGCGTATGTTCTTAGAGACCGCACGGGAAGGCTGGTCTTCAGCCGGCCGCGCGTTGGCCGCGAAATTGGTTTCCAAGGGTCAGAGATGAGCTTGCGGTTTGATTGTCGTTCGGTGGGTGATGTGGTCGTTGTTCACTGCAAAGGGCGACTGACTTTCGGTAACGGGATCCAGCTACTGGCCACCCAGATCGGTAGTGTGCTGGCCGAGAAACGTCGGGCGTTGCTGCACCTCGGGGAAGTCGAGGCCATGGACGCTGCCGGACTCGGGCTGCTGGCGGACATGGCTGCGTTAGCTTCCGATTCCGGCGGAGCCATCAGGCTCTGCAACGTGCCCGGACACGTTGCCCGCCTCATCTCCCTGACCCACCTCACCCAGGCACTGGAATGTCACGGGACGGAAGCGGAGGGTTTGGCTTCCTTTGGCGATGCTTCTGCCTGTCGGCGCGCATCCTAGGCGGGCGGCCACCATGCTGGTCGGGGAGCCCACCGTTCGCCCCGTTGCTCACATCTCGTCCCTCAGGATGAATTGATAAAGCCCGCCTCGGCCGGCCGGTTATGGCCGTGCCTCGGTCGCCCGCAGATGGTCTCGCCTGTGCAGCGGTCCCAGAGCTGCGAGCCGGGCCCTGGCCCTCTCTTGCGGCCGCCTGGTCTCGATAGGCCATAATGACCCTCCGTGGACCTTCAGTGACTGATCAGCCGCTCCCGCCCATCGAAGAAACGAACAAGGCGAAACCGCTGCTGGTGTATGACGGCGATTGCTCCTTTTGCCGCCTCTGGGCGGACTACTGGCGCGAGCTGACCGGCGACAGCATTCGCTATGAGCCCTTCCAGCAGGCGGCGAGCCGGTTTCCCGATATCCCCCGCGACACCTTTTCTTCCGCGGTGCAGCTCCTCCTTCCTGATGGAGAAAGGCGGAGCGGGGCGCACGCCGCCTTTTCGGCGCTAGCTGCCGTCCCGGGGAGGCGGTGGCTGTTGCCGGCGTACCGGCGTGTCCCCGGATTTGCGCCCGTCAGTGAGGCGGCGTACGACTTCATCGCGCGCCACCGCGATTTTGCCTACAAGGCGACAAGGTTCTTTTGGGGGACTCCGGTGCGGCAGAAGCAGTTGCTGGTATCAGGATTGTTCTTGCGTGCCCTGGCCATCGTCTACCTGATCGCCTTCATCTCGTTCGGCGTACAAGCGCAGGGGCTGATCGGGGAAGCTGGAATCGTGCCGCTCGGCGACACGCTCTCAAGCGTGCGCCAATACTACGGCGCGGCCGGATACCGGCTGCTGCCATCGCTCTTCTGGTTTCACGCCGGCGATGCTGCCATCGCCATGGTCTGGCTCGCGGGCGTAGTGCTGGCGTTGCTTTTGTTTCTGGGCGTCTGGAAGCGTCTGGCCTGCGTGGGTTTGTTCTTGCTGTATCTTTCGCTGGCCAGCGCGGGACAGCCTTTCATGAATTTCCAGTGGGACGCGCTGCTGCTGGAAGCCGGATTCCTGGCGATCTTTATGGGGTGGTCGCGCGTCGTGGTCTGGCTCTTCCGCTGGCTGCTGTTCCGGCTGGTGTTCATGTCGGGAGCGGTCAAATTGCTGAGCGGCGATCTCACCTGGCGGAACCTCACCGCCCTGCAATTTCACTATCAGACTCAGCCTTTGCCGACCCCGCTGGCCTGGTACGTGCAGCAGCTTCCAGCGTGGTTTCAGCAGGGAAGCACGGCGGCGGTCCTGGCGATCGAGCTGGTGGCGCCGTGGTTCATCATCTTTCCCAGACGCCTGCGGTTTCTTGCGGCGGTCGTTCTCATCTCGCTCCAGGTCCTGATCCTTCTGACCGGCAACTACACCTTCTTCAATCTGCTGACCATCACGCTCTGCCTGTTTCTGCTCGACGATGCCCGCCTCGGGCGGATCCTGCCCCGGCGCTGGGCGGGCAAGATGCGCGGTCCTTCGCCGCTGCCGGGCCGCTTGAAACGATGGACGGTCGGAGTGATGTCGGCGGCGGTTGTCCTGGCCAGCCTCGCGGTGCTGCTGGAGGCTGCGGGATTCCGTTCCGAAACCGGCAGCGACCTGTTGGCAGCCGTGGCTCCGTTGGAGATTGTGAACAGCTACGGTTTGTTCGCGGTGATGACCACGTCGCGTCCAGAGATCGTGATCGAGGGCTCGAACGACAACATCACCTGGAGCGAGTACGAATTCAAGTACAAGCCCGGAAACATCTACCAGCGCCCGGCCTGGATCGCGCCCCACCAGCCCCGCCTGGACTGGCAGATGTGGTTTGCCGCTCTGGGCAATTACCGGAACAATCCGTGGATCCTGGAGTTTGAATATCGGCTGCTCGAGGGATCGCCCGGCGTTCTCCGCCTGCTCAAGCAAGATCCTTTTCCCTCGGCGCCACCGCGCTACATCCGCGCGCAGCTCTATCAGTACCGCTTCACCACCTGGAGCGAACGCCGCCAGACGGGTGCATGGTGGCACAGAGAGCTGCTGGGCGCGTACTTGCCACCGCTCTCTCTAGCCGACTTTCGTCGCATCGGAAGGCGCTAGCGGGATTTCGCACACTCAAGTTCCGAAACCTAAGCCGGCGTCGAGAGTTGCATCAGCCTCTTCGATGAGGACCAGTAACTGCTTCGCGCTGGCGGCAAGGTTCAGGACAGCATCGATGTCGCGCGCGTCGCCGGCCGCAGCGATCGCTTCCTGCATCCGGGCTGCTTCCGAATGCGCCAGCTTGAGAGCGCTGACCAGGTCGGCAGCGTCGGAGATGGCCCGGTACCGGTTCAAGGCGTCCAGAAGAACGCTTCGCATGGCCACCCCGCGCTGCAGCGCGGGGGCCGAGAGGCCCCCGGGGTGGGCGAACGCCGCAGCTTCACAGGCTCGGAGCACCAGTTTGATCTCGCCAAACTCCAGGTGCAGAGGAGCCAGGGCGTCCGCGTCAGGAGTCGTCTGCACCTTCTCTCTGATCTCCAGCATCCGGCTGCCCAGATACCACTCCTCGAAGGCGTGCCTTTGGGCCGGCGAATCGAAGAGCTGGGAGAAAGATCCCGCTTCGGGGGGCGCACTCGCCGCCTTGCTTTTGGCGGGCGCTCGGGCGGGCGGTTCGCCGGGGAGCGCCGCACACGATTTCGACACCGCGTCTTCGAGCGCGGTTCGCATCTGTGTCAACTGCCGCAGGTCATCGCGCGTGTAGGCGCCGCGTGGCGTTTCTTTCCACTGCCCATGGAGCTGTCGCAGTCGAGCGACCGACTCCTCCGGCGAAAGGCCGAAGCGGCTTCCATCGATCCGCGAGACATTGCTGGATTCCAGGGCTTCCAGTGCCTGGTGGATGGCCTGCAGTTCGCCGTCAGCATGGCGGGCAAATGCATGGCGGGTGAACACGTTGAAGCGGGCGAAGGCGATCAGCGCTCCACGACGGTAGTATCCCTCGCCCGCAGCCGCTTTGGCCGTACGGCCCTTCTCCACGATCTGCTCGTCCAACAGTTCGCGGAGGTTGCGGCAGCGGCGTGCAGCGTACGTGGTTTCTTCCAGGTCCAGCAGCCAGCGCGGCGGGGTTTCCACGTGCCCCAGCACCGGTTCCAGTGCTTGCGCCACCTGCTCCAGGGTGAGATCTTGCCGCTCCGTCTCGGCCGGCAAACGATGAGCAAGGTACTGCACCACCAGAAAATCGACTTTGTCGCGATTGCCGGGAGTGGCCTTCGCCGGTTTCAGGTGCCGTTGGACCAGGTCACGAAGATTCTCTTCATTGAACAGATCGCTGACCTGGGCCAGTTGCCGCCAGTGTTGCACCTGGATGCCGGCATCCATCTCGTCGAACCACCGCAGCACCCTCTCCAGCACCTCCGGCTCGCTCCGGTTGATCGGCGACTCCAATTCAGGGCAGGGAGCTCCGATGCCGAACACCTTCACCAGCGGCATGTAGAGCGAATACAGGCGACGCGCTGTTCGCCATTGGGAGGCGTTGTCCAGCGGGACAGGGGCCCGGTCGCCGATGTCAGCTTTCTTGGTCACAAAAGCCCGGAGAACTGGCTCTTTCCGGGGAGCGGGGGCAACCTTCGGCCGAATGCTACCGAGTGGCCGCGTGGCCGTCAACAAGTGTTCGACGCTCGCTGACTCCGCGGCGAAAAATCCGCGTTCCTGCGCGGGAGATGAAGCTCCTTGTGATGTTTGGATGAGATGGCTGGCTGAGTGCTGGTCGCCGAGGGCGGACTGCTCACGCCGTCGGCACGAACATCCGCACCAGGTAAAAAGTCACCGCCGCCACCGCCGCAGATGCCGGGATGGTCAGCATCCACGCCCACACGATCCTCTGCGCCACGCCCCAGCGCACCGCCGAGAGCCGATGCGTCGCCCCCACGCCCACGATCGCGCCCGTGATGGTGTGCGTAGTGCTCACCGGGATCCCCGCCAGCGCCGTACCGAACAGCGTGACCGCTCCCGCCGTCTCGGCGGCGAATCCGCCCACCGGCTTGAGCTTGGTGATCTTCGACCCCATGGTGTGCACGATCCGCCAGCCCCCGAGGTAGGTGCCCGCGGCGATGGCGGCGTGTGCCGCCAGGATGATCGGCCAATGATACTTGCCCCAGTCGGCGGCAAAGTCGGCCTTGCTCATGATCCCGCCGGTGTACAGCGCCCCGGCCACGATGCCCATCGTTTTCTGCGCGTCGTTGCCCCCATGTCCCAGCGAATACGACGCCGCCGAGAGCAGTTGCAGCTTGCGGAACCAGGTGTCCACCGAACGCGGCGTCTTGTGTTGCAGGGTCCAGTAGATGGCGGTCATGATCGTCCACCCCAGCACCAGGCCCATCAGCGGCGCCACCACGATGAAGATCAGCGTCTTGGTCCAGCCCCCGGGGATGATGACGTCGAAGGCGTGATCGAAGCCGTGCAGGATGGTGGCGCGCGCCATGGCCGCACCTGCGTAGCCCCCGATCAGCGCGTGCGACGACGAGGTCGGCAGCCCCCATATCCAGGTCAGCAGGTCCCACACGATCGCCCCCAGCAGCCCCGCCAGCACCACGTATTGGGTGACGATATCCAGCGAGATCATGCCCTTGCCGATGGTCTTGGCCACCGCCGTCCCCAGCAGGAAGGCGGCGGCGAAATTGAAGAATGCCGCCCAGGCTACCGCCAGCTTGGGCGACAGCACCCGCGTGGAAACCACCGTGGCGATGGAATTCGCGGCGTCGTGGAAGCCGTTCAGAAAATCGAAGATCAGCGCAAAGGCGACGGTGAGCAAGAGCAGCAGAAATCCAGTGTCCACTTATGCTGCCTCGGCGCGCGCCGCGTTCGGGAACATCTCTGGATGAGGGCCTTTCATCGAAGGGAGAATATCTCATCCGCCCCCAACCAGCGTCAAACCTCCAGGCACTGCTGGTGGAAACGCCGGCCTTTAGGCCGGCCAACGATGGCCGCGCGGACTGGCGCTTCAGCGCTGGCCTTCTGACTGCACAATCTGGAGCCGCTCCAGATTGTGGTCAATAGGCAAAAACTCCACAATTCCCCCTATCTTGCTGACCACAACGGAAATATATCTTTGTGGAAAATGGCACTCTTGACCCCTGCGGTGTGCTATAATTAACTTAGAGAGTAAGGAAAGAAGGCCGGTCCGCCGCGACCGGCCTTTTTGTGCCCCCACCCATTCCAGAGTTCTTCACCCTCAAATCAACAATCAGCTAGGGATGAGGGTGTCATCCTCAGCGAGGCGCGACCTGTGGTTGGGCGCGCCAAGTCGAAGTGCCTGCCCCGAGCTGAAGCGGGGGGACCCCTGCCTCTTACATCTTGCTCTGAATTTTGAGGGTGTCATCCTGAGCGAGGCGCGACCTGTGGTTGGGCGCGCCGAGTCGAAGGACCCCTATCTTTACGGCAAATCCGAGATCCCTCATGCTTTCTCTCGCCCACAACAAAGTGAAAGGCGAGTGGGTAGAACTGTGCTTCACGCTCAAGGCGCTGGGTCTGGGCATGCGCGTTGCCCGGCCCTACGGCGACCCCACGGCCTACGATTTCATCGTGGACGCCGCCGGACGCCTCTCCCGTGTCCAGGTCCGCTCCTGCTGGGTCAAGAACCGCCATTGGTTCGCCGTCAACACCGGCGGCGGCCTGCACAAGACCCCGTACCCCGAATCCGCCGTCGACTTCTTCGCCGTTTACATCGTCCCCCACGACGCCTGGTACATCATCCCCACCAGCGCCATCCGAGGCCTCCAGAAGATCGCCTTCTTCCCCCACCGCTCCAACTCCCGAGGCCAGTGGGAGCGGTATCGCGATGCTTGGCAACTGCTGTCCGCTGCCTGCGACCTTTGTGGTTGATACCTAGAGAGGGATCACTGGTGAGAAGAGGATTTATCGACAGTTACGCGGATACTCTGCCGCGTGACCGCCATCACTGCCGAGAACTCTCGCCAGCACTATTGTTTACGCAGCTTTGGGAGCGAACCCAGGCGGGCCATCAGGAGAGGCCGCCATGGAAGCCGCGCTATCCCATTACCGCATTCTGGGGCAAATCGGTGCTGGTGGTATGGGTGTGGTCTACCGCGCTCATGATGAGCAACTCCAGCGCGACGTAGCCCTCAAAGTCCTTCCGTTGAGCACCTTCACCGATCCCGCGGCGCGCGCCCGTCTGCTGCGTGAGGCCCGGTCGGCGGCTGCTCTGAATCACCCCCACATCTGCACAGTTTACGAAGTCGGTGAGGACGATGGCCAGGCCTATATCGCGATGGAGCTGGTCCAGGGGACGACCTTAAGTGCGCGACTTACACCCGGGCCGATGTCAGCCGATGATGTCACGCGCCTGGGCACACAGTTGTCCGATGCATTGGCGCACGCACACGAACGCGGCATCGTGCACCGCGATCTGAAGAGCGCCAATATCGTGATCACGCACGATGGTCGAGCCAAGATCCTGGACTTTGGTTTGGCCAAGCGGCTTAGTCGGGAGGTGCTGGATGAAGTAACGCGCTCGGAGGAGTCTCTGACTGCGCCGGGGACGGTGGCCGGCACGCTGGCCTACATGGCTCCCGAACAGTTGCGCGGTCAGCCGGGCGACGAGCACAGCGACATCTGGGCCCTGGGGGTGGTGCTCTATGAGATGGCCACGGGTAAGCTGCCCTTCCGCGGGCAGACAGGTTACGAGGTGAGTTCAGCGATCCTCGACCAGCCACCTAGGGAACTGCCGAGCAAACTCCCCTTGGAACTGCGTGCGGTGATCGGTCGTTGCTTGGAGAAGGACCCCGGCCGCCGCTATCAGCGGGCCGGAGAAGTACGGGCGGCGCTGGAGGCGATTCGAGCGGGCGAGGTTTCGTGGGCCGCTTGGCGCTATGCGCTGGCCCGGCGGCGCTGGTTGATGGCCGCTGCTAGCATCGCGCTGCTGCTGTTGATTGTTGCGGCTGCGAATTACGAGCGCATTCGTACTCGCGTGCTTGGGGGCGTGCCACGCGTCGAGTCGCTGGCTGTGCTGCCGTTGGAGAATCTGTCGGGCGATCCGGAACAGGACTACCTCGCCGACGGCGTCCACGAAGCTCTGATCACCGACTTGGCTAAGCTCGGGGGCATCAAACGGGTGATCGCTCGCTCGTCGGTGATGGGCTATCGCAAGACCAGCAAGCCGCTGTCACAGATCGCAAAGGAACTTGGGGTAGATGCTCTGATCAGCGGATCGGTGCTGCGCTCCGGAGACAGGGTGCAAATCACGGCCCACCTTATCCAGGCATCTTCCGAACAACAACTGTGGGGAGACCGCTACGAGCGCCAGTTGCGCGATGTTCTATCGCTGCAGAACGACATCGTCTCCGCAATCACGCAGGCAATCCGACTCCAGCTCAGTCCGCAGGAAAAGGCGCGGCTGGCAACCGCTCGCCCCGTCAATCCCGAAGCTTACGAGGCCTACCTCAAGGGGAAGTTCTATCTGAACAAATACACGCCGGAAGGATTCCAAAAAGGTCTGGCATATCTGCAAGAGGCAATCAAGAAAGACCCGATGAACCCCTTGCCGTACGCCGAACTGGCGCTCGGTTACGGCATGATGGGTCATGAGCAGGCGCCTGAAACCTTTCCTCTAGCCCGGGCGGCAGCACTTAAGGCATTGCAACTCGATGAATCGCTGGCGGAAGCCCATGAAGCCCTAGCCGAGATCAAACTCTATCAGGATTGGGATTGGCCGGGTGCGGAACAGTCTTTCCGTCGCGCATTGGAGATCAACCCCAATCTAGCCCAAGGGCACGTCCACTATTCGTGGTATCTCCAGCTAGTTCGTCCCTTAGATGAAGCCATCGCAGAAATGGAACGAGCCCGAGAATTGGATCCGCTGACGCCCCTCTGGAGTGCATGGCTAGGATGGCAGTACTGGGAGGCAGGAAGAAGCGACAAGGCGATTGACGCAGCCCAGAAGTCGCTCGAATTGGATCCCAATTTCCCGGTCGGGCTTTACATCTTAGGAGCCGCCTACGCACAGAAGGGGATGTACCCGCAGGCCATCGCCGCGCACCGAAAAGCGGGTGTCGCCAGCTCTGCTTGGAGATGGCCCCTCGGGTATACCTACGCCTTAGCTGGCCAGTGGGAAGCGGCGCGGAGGGTAGCGGCTGAACTGGAAAAGGAACCCGTGGGCTTGAATCCGTGGGGTCTAGCCGAAATCTACACAGCCTTAGGGGAAAAGGATGCTGCATTCCGATGGCTGGAAGTGTGTTTCAGTTCCCACGCTGGCTATATGCCTTGGATCAGGATCGAGATCCCTTACAAGCCCCTACGCTCCGATCCACGCTTCCAGGACTTGGTCCGCCGCATGAACCTGCCAAAGTCGTAGTGGCCAAGCTGACACCTATCCGAAAGCCACGCGCGCGGGATACCTCAACTGGTGATAACAGACCTTCTCACCCGTCACCCGCCCTCACGATCCGTTCCAGCCATCGGGCTGGCGTGCGCTGTGCACAATGAGGGGTGACGTGCGTCACACAGGCGCGTGCACGCTGGGGGTAGGCTGCCGGGCAGGCATGAGCCTGGCGGTAGACAACTCGCGCTTGGACTGTGTCGTCGCGCTGCCGCGGCCGCAGTCCGCCGAGGAAGAGCGGGCGCTGGTCGCGCGATTCCTCGCAGGAGTAAGGAAGCTCTTCGAAGCTGGCAGCGACCCTGAACTGAGTGGCCGGCTGCTGCATGCGCTGCGACATTCGGCGAGCTGTCCGCGTTGTGCGGCGGCGTGTCATGTCTTCGAGGGCAGTGGCCGGGACGAGCGCTACCGGCCGGGGCTGCGGGCAGACATCCTTCGACGCCTTTACTTCAAACATGTGAAAAGCGGCGGCCGGGTCTCGACCTGGTGGCGCGGGGACGTGGAGCTGGATTGGCCTCTGGTCGCCCGGCTGGCGCAGATGGCATACCGGTGCAACCTGTGCGGCCGATGCGCCCAGAGCTGCCACGCCGCCGGCCACGCCCTGGTGGCCCGCGCGCTGCGTACCGTCTTTCACGAGATGGGGGTTGCCCCCATTGTCGAACGCCACGCCGACGCGGCAGGGGTGCGCGGCCGGATCGCGGAAATCGACCAGCACACCAGCCGGCGCGCAGGCATCGAGTTCCACACGCCGTGGGACGTCGAGGGCGCCGAGGTGCTGCTGGTCCAGCCCGCGTCCGCCGTCCTCGACTGGCCGGAAAACGTGGGCGCCTTGGGCCTGATCCTGACTCGCGCCGGGATCAAGTGGACGATGTCGTCGCAGCTGGCCGGGGACGATCTCGGGGATACATTCTCGCGCGAGGGGACTCAGCTACTGGAATCGGTGCGGCGCTACGCCCACATTGCCTGCGGCTTGAAGGCGAAGAAGATCGTGGTCGGAGAGTCCGGCGAGGCCTGCCGCGCGCTCTGCGTGGAGGATGAGCGGTTGGCCCACGGCGAGCTGAATGTGCCGCGCCAGAGCGTGGTGACGCTGATCCGCGACGTCGTACGCAGCGGCCGCGTGGAGTTCGATCCGCTCCGCAACGACTTTCCGGTAACGCTGCACGATTCCTGCAACCTGGTGCGGCGCGGAGTGGTGGAGCCGCAGCGCGAGGTCCTGCGCCGTCTCTGCCCGCAGTTCCGCGAGATGGATCCGTGGGCGGAGCGGAACTACTGCTGCGGCGGCGGGGGCGGGCTCGTCCACATCAAGGAAGCCCGCGACTGGCGCGTGCGGGTGGCCGGGCGCAAGAAGATGGATCAGGTGTTGGACGCCTTCTCCGAGTGCCTGGACGCGGAGACGCGCAAGTACCTGTGCGCGCCCTGCGGCGACTGCAAAACGCAATTGCGCGACCTGCTGGCGGAACACGCTCCCTGGGAGAAGAACCGGATCTTGTATGGCGGCCTGGCGGAGCTGGTCGCGAACTCGATTGCGGCGGTGCGGCCCGGCTTCCTGCAGTGGGAATGGCGGTGAACGGTTTCGGATTGCGCCAGGTTGCTGCGCGGGACTAGCATCAGCTTCGCGCACTAACGTACGAGGTGATCACGTCGCATGCGCAAGGTTTCCTTCGTCGATTCGCTGCACATCATCGGGCGAGGCTCGCGGAACTGGCCGGCCGGACGGCCCATCGTCGTTTCCTTCGAAGTCACCGACTCCTGCACGTGCTTTTGCAGGCACTGCGACCACGGCGGCCCCAGGGACGATTCGCGCCAACTGAAGCCCGCCGACTACCGCCGCTACATGGATGTGCTGCGGCCGTGCGTGGTGCAGGTGTCGGGCGGCGAGCCGCTGCTGCGCCGCGACCTGGTGGAGATCGTGCGCAGCATCAAGGCGGGCTCGGGCGTGCCCTACACCATCCTGGTCTCCAACTGGTCGGACATGACGGAGGAGATGTACCTGGCGCTCCACCGGGCGGGCGTGGACCAGTTCTCCGTCAGCCTGGATTTTCCCGACGAACGGCACGACGACTTCCGCCGATATCCCGGGCTGTACGGGCATCTCAGCGACCTCGTGCCACGGCTGGTGCGCCACGGCTACGACGACATCGTGCTGAATTCCTGCATCACCAGCGAGAATGTCGGCGAGATCGGCCGGCTGGCGGACAAGGCGCGGGAGTGGGGCGTGAACATCTGCTACAGCTCGTACTCGGCGCGCCGTACCGGCTGCCGCGACTACTCGCTCACCACGCCCGAGCAACTGGCCGCACTCAGCCGCGAGCTGGATGCGGTGGAGGCCCGCCGCGACCGCACCAACTGGATCGTGAACTCGCCCACCACCCTGGCCTCCACCCGGCGCTTCTTCGAGCAGGGCGGGATGGCGGGCTGCAAGGCCGGCCACCGCTTCCTGGTGGTGACCTGCGACGGCTGGCTGCAGCCCTGCTCCATGGTCTTCCAGCGCTACCGGTTGGAGGAGTACGCGCGCATGGCGGCGGAGTTCACCCCCACCAACGACTGCGACGAGTGCTACGTCTCCATCCGCTCCTACCTCGACAAGACCTTCCCGCAATTGCTGTGGGAGAACGTGAGCGGGTTCTTTTCGGTGAAGGCACACTGACCGCGACGCGTTCATCCGCGGAGATGAAGTTCTTCAGCTGGGTACTGAGTACCGAGTACTGGGTACTTTATTTCTCCTCCAGCTTCAACGATGCCGAGTTGATGCAATACCGCAGTCCCGTCGGGCGCGGGCCGTCCGGAAACACGTGCCCCAGGTGCGATTCGCACCGGGAACAGATCACTTCGACCCGACGCATCCCGTAAGTGGTGTCTTCGTGCGACTCAACCCGGTCGGGTGCAACTGGCTGAAAGAAACTCGGCCACCCACTGCCCGATTCGAACTTGGTGTCGGAGGCGAACAACTCCTGTCCACAGGCAGCACAGCGATAAACCCCCGCCGTCTTCGTGTGCGCATACTGGCCGCTGAAAGCGCGCTCGGTCCCTTTCTCCCGGAGAACGTGATACTGCTCCGGCGAAAGCTCGCGCCGCCATTCAGCTTCGGTTTTGTTTATCTTCTCCGCCATCGCGGTCTCTCCGTGGCCGATTAGATGACGCGGTGGTGATACAGGTCGAAAGACTTCCCGGTGCGTCTGCGTCTCTGTAGCGAAGGAGGGAATGGAGGAGGCGGCCAATCAATCACAAATTACCAATTCCTGTTAGGCGCTCTTGACCACCACCGACTCCAGCACGTTGGCCGCGTCTTCGGCCTTGTCGGTGGCCATCTCCAGCACTTCGTACAGCTCTTTGATCTTGATCAGGGCGATGGGGTCTTTCTCTTCGTCGAAGAGCCGGGCGATGGCCTGGCGCACCACGTGGTCGGCCTCGTTCTCCAGCCGGTTGATCTCCACGCAGTAGTCGAGCACGTTGTCGTGCTTCTCCAGGTGCGCCACTGCCTGCGAGAGCTGTTCGCACTGCTTGACCACGATCTGCGCCAGCTCGATGGCCGGCGCTGGGATGCGGATGATCTTGTACAGGATGAGCCGGTCGGCGGCCGCGTGGATGTAGTCCAGCACGTCGTCCAGCGAACTGGCCAGCTTGTGGATGTCCTCGCGGTCAAAGGGGGTGATGAAGGTCTGGTTGAGCTTGGTGATGACCGCGTGCGTCATGTCGTCGCCGCGGTGTTCCAGCTCCTTGATGCGCTGCGCCTTGATGGGGATGTCCTGGCCGGTGCGCAGCAGCTCCAGTAGCACCCGCGCGCCCTCCGTCAGGTTCGCCGACATGTCGGCGAACATTTCGAAGAATTTCGTCTCGTGCGGCACCAGCCGGACCATGGGCTCGCTCCTCGTTTTCGCGGACGGCTCTGCTCCCGTCCCCTCAAGCGCACCACTATCTCATTCGCGGGGAAACCACGTCAAACCTCGGTCTTGTGTGGCACAAGAAGAATGGGCCGCCTCGCGGCGGCCCATGGGGATGCGTCGGCGGTCGGCTCGTTACAGAGTCGACTCGATCTCGAAGCCCCAGGCCTGCAGCAGGGTCTCGGGGATGTACTTCGAATTCTTGTTGCGGCGAGCCCATTCGCGCAGACGCGTCGAGCGCAGGTACTGGTCCGGCTCGAGCTTGAATTCCTTCACCGCCTGCTCGAACGAAGTCACCGTGGGGATCACCGGCCCGATCGGCTCCGGCTTTCCCCAATTTGGATTTCCACGTCGCTTTGCCATTATGTCTATTCGTCCTGCCTTTATGAGAGGTACCTAAAGTGTTGGATGCGGGCGAATGTCGGATGATTCAACGAAGCCGTATTCACGGGCTCGACAGGCTCGCGCCAAAACTTGATATTCTACGCCTTTGGCTGCGGAAAGCAAGGGCAAAGTGAACGGTAATTCAGTGCTGGGAATAGGCTAAGCCATTGATTCATAAGCGCTTACGCATAAGACCGAGGAGAAATCCGGGGCTGGAGGATTTTGGTGCCCGGGGAGGGAGTTGAACCCTCACGGAGCGGTGAGCCCCTCGGGATTTTAAGTCCCGTGCGTCTGCCAGTTTCGCCACCCGGGCGGCCGATAGTGCATTGTCACACAGCAGCCGCACGAGTACCAAGGCGCAGAAAGTATCATTCGCCGCTGCGGGGCTTTAGACCGCAGGCGGTGCGCATCTGCGCCAGAAGCCACTCGAGTTCCTTCTTGTCCTTCACGCCGCTGCCGAGGGTGATCTGCTTGCCGGAGGCTTGCGTGAGGCGAATGTCGTAGTAAGGAGTGCCCTGGGCTCCGCCGGACTGCATGCCGATGGCGTAGGCGATGGAGGCGATGTCGGAGAGGGGAACGACATGGGTGGGGCCGATGCCGAAGATCCCGCCGTGGGCGGTGAGCTGGCCCGGACCGATCGTCACCTTCGACGTCCCGAACCATTGATACAAGGCGGCGATGAAGATGAGCGCGTCGGCCAGACCGAAGACGACAGGAAAGATCAAGGGCGCGCCGCCTTGCACAAGAAAAACGACGATGCCGGTGAAGATCAGGAAGAAGACGGTGATACCGGCCGCTGCGCCGGGATTGCGGTCGGCGGGGAAGTAGAACTGAACGCCTTCGGCGGTCGGCTGGACGAGGATGGTGTGGCTTTCAGGTTCAGAGACAGAACCGGGCGCGGCGGCGTCGGCGGCGGATCCAGCGTCGGTGCCCGGGGCCGCAACTTTGCCGTAGACCGGGACTTCGAAGGAGTCGTCGTAGTCGACGCCGGGGACGTCGGCGGTGGCCTGAACGGTCCACTCGATCTGGTTGCTGGGATCTTCCGCGTAGGTCTCCTGCTGGTCGGGCGGGATATGGAAGGAAATGGGGATGGTCACGCCCTCGGGAGTCTGGGCCAAAGCGGAAGGCGGGACGGAGGCCTCATCCCGCCACAGAATCTGCTCGTTGACGGAGCGGCTGTTGCCCGAGCCGGAAACGGTGCGCTGGATGCAGGTGCAGCGGAGATTCACGCTTTTTTCCGGCATGTGGTGGAAACGCGCGTGGATGGCGCCCTCGAGCGGTCCACCCAGCTTGTAGGGAGGGGAGCGCAAGTCGAGAACCCCGACGCCGAATTCGACACGGCGAATGGTCTTGCGAAGAGCGTCGATCAGGAGCCAGATCCCAACGCCGATGAAGGGAAGGAAGAAGAGCGCGTGCGCGTCTCCTTTGCGAGCCAGGTTAGGCAAGACCAGGATCGCGCCCGGGGCGCAGACAAGGTTCCACAGAATGGCGACCGCCCACATTCCTACGGCCGCGGAGGCGTTGCGGCTGCGGGAAACGCCGCTGGCCCAGTCGGTGCGCCACATCCAGGGCTGGCCGGGATAGAGCGACTTCAGGCGATCAGTCTCGGAGGCCTTCTTGCTGCCCAAGAAGGAGGAGACCATGAGACCGAAGCCGACCAACGTGAAGGCGGATCCCACAAGGATGGTGACCAGGGCTTCCTTGGGAGTCTTGGCCTGAGAGGACATCCAGATGGAGAAAAGGCCGGCGGCGGCGAATGGGAGACCGAACAGCACGAGGCAGCCGGAAGCAATTCGGTTGGAGGCCATCGGGGGCTGATTATGGTTGCAATCGGCGGCCGTGCCAAGAATCAGACTTGGTTACGTCAGCGCACATATCCAATGTCCCCATGTTGAGCGGGCGGGATCGGCGACGGGTTGGCGCGCCGTCGAAGGAGGCCAGCTCGGCGTAAGGACTCCGCATCGTGCTCGTCATAGCACTGAATCCGAGCAGGTTTTCAGGGCGGCCCAAGCGCGCCTGTCGGTTTGAGGGTTCCAAATCGGGAAGGACCGATGGAGGAATCGCAACTGGGCTCTAATTTGCTTTACTTGGCGAGGGCTGGTGCACACAGTCTCCGTGAAGGAGATTCCCTGGCTGTCAAACGCCCTGTCGTCATGAAGAAGAAAGGGCGCAAGACTGCAGGTAACAGGATTGGAATAATTTCCAGGAAGGGAGACGGACGGTGCCCGCCTCGGAGTGGTTGTATGCTACCTGCTGTTCCACCCGCGCCCGAGTATGGCTGACGATGGTTGTAGTCTGGTGTATCGTGGCCTTTTTCTCCGGCTTGGTCTGGTGGGCCATCCACTTCTTATTGCTGCTGCGGCAGCCGCCGTGGGCCTACGTATTGCTTGCCTCGTCTCCGCCAGCGCTGGCCAGCGCTGGTGTGGTCTGGGTCCTTCTCGCCGCTTGGAACGCCAGGCACGAAGCCATCGAACAGCGTCAAGCCGACCTGTACCAGCACCTGTCCAAGCTAATCCGCCTCAATGATCGGGTGCGCAACGCGCTCCAAGCCATTGCTTACGCCAGCTATGCGCCGTCGGAGCGCGAGCTGTTCCAGGTGCTGCAAGAGTCGGTGGCCAGCATCGAACGGGAATTGCGCGCCGCGACGCCCGAGGAATTGCAGCCACCGCCAGATCGGCTGCTCAATAAGCCGGTGGCATAAACGAGCAACCCGGTTCCCAATTCAGGCCCGCTCGATAGCTCTCGCAGTCAACTGGACGTGTAACGGGCTACTCAGAAACGAGTGCTCGGCGGCTGACTGTTGAGAACAGACCATATCGCCAGTTACAAAATGCTCCTCCACAGATTGTGTATCCGATCTCAGCGACCACAAGAGGGCCCTGCGGAACATCTCATTAATGCCCTTCTCACCGGCAACCAGCACAAGCGAGCGCATGACGGTCAGCGTGCATGGTGCTGCGCTCGGGTGCGAACGGTGGGAAACTTTGGTAGTGGGTCAGTTTGAAATCCACGGGCACTGTGGTCAAAACCGAACATCGTGTCACCGAGCAACGTGCATTAATGCCGCCATGAAAACCGGCAAAGAGAATCACGCCCTAAAGGTGCGTTGCCCCACCTGTGGCGCCAAGCCCGGAAAAAAGTGTGAGCTTACCACCGGCCAGCCACGCAACGAGTCGCATAAAGATCGGCGCGCGGCAGCTGAGGAGCTAGGCGACCGCGCAGGGCGTCTGTGACGGCCGTCACTGGCCGCTGGCGCATGTAGCTCTTGGTCAATCCAGCAGATGCAGGATAACTGTCGAGAACAGACCATATCACCAGTTACGACTTTTGGGGCACCGTTCCAAGAGGGTGGCCCGTGATCCAGGCCACGAGGGGATGAACACAAAATCTGGAGCGGCTCCAGATCGTGTACAGCGAATGGCGCCGCGGAATTTCCCGGGCGGAATCTTGTCAAGCCCCCTCCAGTCGCGCTTTTGCCGCAACCCTTTGATTCCATTCCGACTATAAATTTGTGGAAAATGTCGGATTCACCCCCTCCGATTTGTCATACTGGAAGTAGAGAGTAGGAAAGCCGTCGGCGGTCGTCAGTCGGCAGCGAACTCTTGTCAAGACGCTGGAAATCTGGATTCGTCCGTAAGTTTCTGCAAACAATCGGGAAACAAAAATCTGGAGCGTGGTACTTTCACCCCGCCCCATCTGCCATACTGGAATCAGAGAGGGGCAAGAGAAGGTCTGGTCGTGCCTCTCCTCCCAAGACAATGAAAAAGAAAAACTATGCGCAAGCGCGCCTGCGCCCCCGTGTGTCTCACCAGAAGCGGAAGGGGGAATGGGCAGAGATGGATTTCATGACTAAAGCGACCGGCATGGGGCTGGTGGTTTGCCGGCCGTTCAGCGACAGCCAAGCGTTTGACTTCCTGGCCTGCACCCCGAGCGGGGCAGTGCTGGCGATCCAAGTCAAGTCGTGCTGGCGGCGGGCGAACCACGGGGAGTACAGCGTGGTGACGGGGCCTCGCTACCGAGAGGGAGCGGTGGACTTCGTCGCCGTATGCATCGTACCGGAAGAGGCTTGGTACATCATCCCGGCTGCCGTGGCCAGCCGCAACAAGGGCCTCGGTTTTTATCCGCACATTCCGAACAGCCGGGGACGGCTGGAGAAGTACCGGGAAGCGTGGCACCTGCTACTGCGTCCGCGGCGCGGGCGGAGCGAGGGAGGCCTCGAGATCCGAGCGTGCGCCGATCCGGCGTATGCGGATTCCACCGCAGAGATCGCAGAGATCACCGACGAATTCAATCTGACCGCGGCTAAAGCCGGGTCTTTCTAACGCCAAACTGAACCCCCGCCTAAAGGCGGGGGCTTCCACGGTGGCGCACGCATGGTCGCGGGATGGAAGGTGAATCGAGCCTAAAAGCGGGGGCTTCCACGGCGAGTTGAGAGAGGCTTTAGCCACTGGGGTTCCGCAGACTTGGCAAGATTTGTCCTCAGCGGCTAAAGCCGATTCCATTGTTGACGCGCCATGACGCGGGCCTGAAGGCCCGCACTACCTCAGGTTCCTTCATTTGCGTTCATCCGCGTTGATCCGTGGCGATGAAGTTCCTATCGCGTCACCTCGAACTCCGGGGTCTTGAGCACGTCGTCGGCAGGGTTGGCGGTGATGGCGTGCAACTGGCGCATGGCGGGCTGGATGGTGCGCAGCATGCCAACCATGGCTTCGACGGCGGCGTCGCGCTCGCTGTTCTCCGCGCCCTTCTTGAGAAGTTGTTGCAGCATCGACTTGGGCGTTGGATACACGGCCAGTTTCACTTCCTCGGAGTCGGGGATGGCGGCGGCCTTCTTGGCCAGGGCCAGCGCCTCGGGGAAGCCGCCCAGTTCGTCAACCAGGCCGAGGGCCTTGCCGTCTTCGCCCGACCAGATGCGCCCTTTGGCGATCTGAAGAACATTGTCCTTGGGCAGCTTGCGGCCGTCGGCGACCTTGCCGGTGAAGTCCACGTACACGCGGTCGAGCCACTGCTGGAGGCGCGCCCACTCGGCGGGCGAGTAGTCGTGGGTGCCCGTCCACATGGTGGAGTTCTGGCTGGTGTGGATCTCGTCCCAGGTGAGGCCGATCTTGTCCCAGAAACCGGAGGTCAGCACCTTGCCGCCGAGCACGCCGATGGAAGCGGTGATGGTGCCGGGCTGGGCCACGATCTTGTCGGCGTTCATGGCGACGAAGTAGCCGCCCGAGCCCGCGAGGTCGCCCATGGAGACGATGATGGGCTTGCCCGCTTTTTTCGCCTTTGCGGCCTCGCGCCAGATGGTGTCGGAGGCGACATACGATCCCCCGGGGCTGTCCACGCGGAAGAGAATGGCCTTCACGTCCTTATCTTCGGCGGCTTCGCGGAAGGCGGCGGCCACGGTGTCGGAGCCCATGTAGAAGTCGCCCTGGATCGGGTCGAAGCCGCTCTTCCCGCGCACTACCGTGCCCACGCCGTAGATGAGGGCGATCTTCTTGCCCTTATCGTGCGGACGGCCGGCGCGTTTCAGATACTTCTCGGAATAGAGGAGTTCGGCGTCGCTGCCGGCGAGTTTCTTGACCTCGTCGTAGGCCTCGTCGCGGTAGCCGAGCTTGTCCACCAGGCCGGCGTCGAGCGCCTCTTTGCCCAGGAACGGCCCCTTGTCGATGAGCGCTTTCACCTCGTCGGGTGATTTGTGCCGCGCCTCGCCGATGCCCTTCAGCATCTGGCCAAACCACGAGTCCAGGATCTTCTGCATGGCCTCGCGGTGCGCCGGCGTGTACTTGGTCTCGGTGTAGAAGTTGAACGCGTTCTTGTACTCGTAGCGGTGGTCGCCGTGTAAGCTCAGCCCGAGTTTGGCCAGGGTGCCCTTGATGAACGGCGATTCCAGCATGATGCCGGTCAGGCCGATGTCGCCCGACGGCTGGAGCCAGATCTGCTCAAAGCCCGTCGCCACGTAGTACGAGCCACCGCCGTTGCGGAACTCGCCGAAGGTTTCGGCGAAGGCGATGGCGAATTTCTTGGTCTGGCGGAAGTGGAGTACGGCGTTGCGGATCTCCTGCGCCTGGGCCAGGCCCATCCTGGTGGCGCCGATGCGGGCCACGACGCCGACCACGCGGTCGTCCTTCTCGGCGCGCTCCAGGGTCTCGACGATGTCGCGGACCGTGGTGTTGTCTCGGTTCATGGCCTGCGCCAGCGGGTCGTCGGGGACGGCCTCGATGAGCGGCTGCTCGAGGTTGAGTTCGACCACCGTCTTCTTGGGAACGTGGCCCTTGGACACCAGCACCACCACCAGGATGACGAGTGCGTACATGACGACTACGAAACCGATGACGGCAAAGAAATGGGACAGACGCTTGCGCATGACTCCCTCCGGATGGACGCTCTAGAGGATACGGCATGGACCGGCGATTTGTTCTGCCGAGTCGCGCGCGGGCGCGCCGGGTGGGTAGAATCGGGACAGCATGCGCGTCACGGCACAGAAGGCGGAGCAGCAGGCGGTGCAGCGCTACCGCGCGCTGCTCGAGGTGGCCGATTCCATCGCCTCGCACCGCGACACGCAGGCGCTCTTCCACGACCTGGCGCAGAAACTGCACGCGGTGGTGGAGTTCGATTTCATCAACGTCGTGCTCTACAACCCGCTGAAGAAAACCTTCAAGCTGCACGTGCTGGAGGCGTCACGGCCGGCGCATGTGGATCCGGACCTGGAGCTGCGCGCCGAAGAGACGCCCACTGGCTGGGTGCTCGAGCATCAGAAAGCGATGGTCGTGGACGACGTGGAGCAGGATATGCGCTACCCACGGGTGCGCGAATTGCTGCGCCGGAACCATGTCCGTTCCTACTGCCTGCTGCCGCTGACCACGGCGCAGCGCCGGCTGGGCTCGCTGGGCATCGGCTCGCTGCAGCCCGGCGTGTATCGCGATACCGACTTCGATTTTCTGCAACGGGTGGCGGCGCAGGTCGCAGTCGCCGTGGACAATGCGCTGAACTTCGAGAAGGCGCAGACGTCGCAGATCCAGCTGGAACACGAACGCGACCACCTGCGCATGCTGCTGGAAATCAATAATGCGCTGGTGGCGAACCTGGAGACGCGGGAGCTGTTCGCGGCCATCGCGTCGTGCATGCGGCGGGTGATGCAGCACGAGTACACCAGCCTGGCGCTGTACGACGCGGAGACGGACTCGCTGCGGCTGCACGCGGTGGACGCCACGGGCCAGATTCCGCCGATCCCCGAAGGGACGATGGCGCCGATCGCGGACACGGTCGCGGGCATCGCGTTCTCGTCCCGCAAGCCGTTTCTCTGCCACAACGCGGACGAGGAGAATCTGCTGGAGCGCTTCCCCTCGGAGATCACGCGCACGCTGCTGGAGGCGGGAGTGAAGTCGGCGTGCTGCGTGCCGCTGATCACGCGCAATCGGGTCCTGGGGACGCTCAACGTGGCCAGCATGCGCCCCAACGCCTTCGACGAAAAAGACGCCGACGTGCTGACGCAGGTGGCGAACCAGATCGCCATCGCCATCGAGAACGCGCGCGCCTACACCCAGATCGCCGAGTTCAAGAACCGGCTGGCGGAGGAGAAGCTTTACCTCGAGGACGAGATCCGCACGGAATATGACTTCGAAGAGATCATCGGGGACAGCGCGGCGCTGAAGAGGGTGCTGAAGCAGGTGGAGATCGTCGGACCGAGCGACGCCACGGTGCTGATCCTGGGGGAGACGGGGACGGGCAAGGAGCTGATCGCGCGCGCGCTGCACAACCTGAGCCCGCGGCGCGAGCGCACGCTGGTGAAACTGAACTGCGCCGCCATCCCTACCGGACTGCTGGAGAGCGAGCTGTTCGGGCACGAAAAGGGCGCGTTCACCGGGGCCATCGAGCGCAAGATCGGGCGCATCGAGCTGGCGCACGACGGCACGCTGTTCCTGGATGAGATCGGCGACATCCCGCCGGAGCTTCAGCCCAAATTGCTGCGCGTGCTCCAGGAACAGGAGTTCGAGCGGCTGGGCAGCACGCGGACGATCAAGGTGAACGTGCGACTGATCGCGGCCACGAACCGCGACCTGTCGCAGATGGTGGCGGAGCGGCAGTTCCGCACCGACCTGTTCTACCGGCTGAACGTCTTTCCCATCGTGATCCCGCCGCTGCGGGAGCGGCAGGAAGACATCGCGCTGCTGGTGCGCTACTTCGCGCAAAAACATTCGCGGCGCATGAACAAGAAGATCGAGACCATCCCCAGCGAGGCGCTGGAAGCGATCGGCCGCTATGCCTGGCCGGGGAACGTGCGCGAGCTGGAGAACTTCATCGAACGCGCGGTGATCCTGTCGCCCGGGCCGGCGCTGAAGATCGCGCTGGCCGAGCTCAAGGGCGGCGCCGCCGTGGTGAGCAGCGGCAAGACGCTGGAGGCGGCCGAGCGCGAGCACATCCTCAACGTGCTCAAGGAGACGGAGTGGGTGCTGGCGGGAGGGCGCGGCGCCGCGGCCCGTCTCGGGATGAAGCGCACCACGTTGCAATCCAAAATGAAGAAGCTCGGCATCGCGCGCGCGCGCTGACTGCCGGTATTTCGGCAGATGCCGATAATTCGTCATTCCAACCTCACTCTTCCCCAACGAGACCTTCCTAAGTAATTGATTTCCCTAGACATACTTTTCGACAGTTAGTGTCTCGCGTTGGCAAAGAAACTGCGAGGAGTACGGATGGATTCGGGAGTGGAAGATGCTACGAATCACCATCCTGGACGAACTGGAGACGCTGAAGCTGGAAGGCCGGCTGGCCGGACCGTGGGTCGCTGAGCTGGAAAGGGCGTGGCAGAGAATGACCGGCGCCCACCGCAAGGCGGTGACCGTGGACCTAGACGGCGTGACGTTCATCGACGCGGCCGGCAGGAACCTGCTGGAACACATGGCGGACGAGGGCGCGGCCCTGAAAGCGGGAGCGCCGCTGACGCGCTGCATCTGCGACGAGATCCGGGCGCGACACCGGCAAATCCACGCCGCGGTCAAGGCACTCTTCGGGAAGCGGGAAGCAATCATCGTTATCTTCCTCCCGTTGCTGCTTCTGTGGACCGTGCCGCGGCTGGATGCGCAGGCCGCGCCCGCGCCGGCAACCGCCGCGCAAGCCACTGCCGGGTCCGTCCGGCTGACGCTGCGCGATGCGGTGCAGATGGCGCTGAAGCAGAACCCGCAAGTCCAGCTCGCAGTCCTCAGCACGGCGCAGGCGAATGAAGACAAGAACATCGCGCGCGCGGCACTGCTGCCGCAGGTGGGCGCGGAAGCGTTCTGGAGATACCAGCGCTTCAACACCGCCTCGCTGATCGGGACCCAGTCGCCTCTGTTCCCGCAGGTCGCTGGTCCGTTCCAGTCGGTGCAGGGCGGCCCGGTGTACAGCGCTTCCATCTTCGACCTGACGCTGTGGCGGCGGCTGCAGGGAGCACGGGCCGGAGTACGCGGCAGCCAGGCGCAGCAGATGAGCGTGCGGGAGGAGATGGTGCTGCTGACCGTCTCGCAATATCTCGGCGTGCTGCGCGCCTCGGCGGACGTGAAGGCGGCGCAGTCGCGGGTAGAGCTGGCGCAAGCGCTCTACAACCTGGCCTCTGATCTGCAAAAGAACGGCGTGGGCACGGGCATCGACACGCTGCGCGCCAACGTGCAGCTACAGAACGAGAAGCAGCGGCTGATCCAGGCGGAGACGGCGCGCAAGACCGCGATCTTCGGGCTGCAGCGGCTGCTGAACCTCGACTCGCGCCAATCCGTCGAATTGACCGATGAGGTCAGCTTCTTCGAGACGCCGCAAATCGAAAGCGACCAGGCCCTGGAGCGTGCCTGGGAGACGCGCCCGGAATTGAAGGCGCTGCTGGCCCGCGAGCAAGCGGCGCAGGCGGCCAAACGCGCCGCGTGGGAGCAGCGCCTGCCGCGGTTCGCCTCCGTGGGGACCTGGGGATACCAAGGGCTGACCTGGGGGAGCACGATCCCGGCGTACCAAGTCCAGATCACGGCCGACGTTCCCATCTTCACCGGCGGCCGCATCCAGGCGGAGAACGTGCGCGCCGACCTGGAGCTGAAGAAGGTCGAGCAGGAGCGGCAGGAACTACGAAACCAGATCGCGCTGCAGGTGAACACGGCGGCGGCCGAACTGGCGGCCGCGCGCAACGAGGTGGACGTGGCCAACCAGGGAGTGCGGCTGGCGCAGGAGGAGGTCACGCAGGCGCGCGACCGCTTCCAGGCGGGCGTAGCCAACAATATCGAGGTCATCACGGCACAGGACGAGTTGTCCCGCGCCAGCGACAACCAGATCGCGGCTTTATATCGCTACAACCAGGCCCGGGCCGACCTGGCGCACGCCGCCGGCCAGATGGAATCGCTATATAGCAAGTAAGGAATACGTCGATGCCAACCGAATTGGAAGAACTTGAACTACCGCAGGTGGAAGCGCCAGAGGCGGAAGCGCGCACCACGCCGCTGAGGGACCGCTGGGCGAACCCGAAGTTCCGGCACGCGGTGCTGGGCGCAGGAGCGCTGGTGCTGGCGGCGGTCCTGGCCTCGTTCCTCTACTACCACAACCGCGTCTCGACCGATGACGCGCAGGTGGACGGACACTTGGCGACCGTGGCCTCCAAGGTGTACGGCAATGTCGCCGAGGTGCTGGTCAACGACAACCAGGCGGTGCAGGCAGGGCAGGTGCTGGTGCGCATCGATGCGCGCGATTACCAGGCGCGGTTGGACCAGGCGAGGGCGACGCTGGCGCTGGCGGAGGCGCAGGCCAGGGCGGCGGAGATCGGGGTCCCGATGATGCAGCAGACGACGCTGAGTGGGACCACGGGCGCGGCGGCGGCGCTGGCCGCTGTCCAGGCGGAGCACGAGCGCACGCAAGCCGCCGAGGCCAAGAGTGCGGCGGACATGGCGAAGGCGAAGGCGGAGGTGGGGGCGGCCGAGGCCAACAGTGAGCGCGCACAAGCGGACCTGGCGCGCATGAAGCCCCTGATGGAGAAGGAAGAGATCTCGAAGCAGCAATACGACGCCGTGCGGGCTGAGGCTCGCGTTGCCGAGAGCGAGGTGCAGGCGGCGCGGGAGGAATTCAATTCCTCTGCCAAGGACGTGACCTTGCGCAAAGCTGCCGTGGTCGCTGCCAAGGCGAACATCGATCACGCGCGGGCGGGCGTGACGCAGGCCCACGCCTCGCTCAAGCAGGCCGATATCCAATCGGCACAGGCGCAGTCGGCCCAGGCCGCCGTGAACCAGGCGCGGGCCAATCTCGCCGCCGCCGAACTGCAACTCAGCTATACGACAGTGGTTGCGCCAGTGGATGGCGTGGTCACCAAGAAGAGCGTGGAATCCGGCCAGATCGTGCAGCCCGGCCAGGGGCTGCTGGTGGTCATCCCGCTGCACGACGTGTGGGTGACCGCCAACTTCAAGGAGACGCAACTGGCGAAGGTTCGTGCGGGCCAGAGGGCCGAGGTCAAAGTGGACATGTACGGGAAAACGTTTACCGGGAAAGTGGATTCGGTGGCGGGCGCGACGGGCACTCGGCTGAGCTTGCTGCCGCCGGAGAACGCGACGGGAAACTACGTGAAAGTGGTGCAGAGGATCCCGGTCAAGATCGTGCTCGACCCGCAGCAGGGTGCGGTACTGCGGCCGGGCATGAACGTGGAAGCCACCATCATCACCAAGTAGGAGGCAAGCGATGCGGATGGGAAGTGCAGAACGGCGCGACGGCAGCGACCAGCTCGACATCAACGTCCGCGAGAACCGCTACATCACCGAGTTCAGCCTGAAAGGGAAGCTGTACGGGAACGCGGTGCGGCGGCTGGAACGGCTTTGGATCGAGCACATCGAGACGGGCGGCGTGCTGCTTCTGGACGTGCGCGGATTGACGCACATCGATGCCGCCGGACGCAAGATGCTCTTCTTCATGCAGCAGGAGGGAGTGCAGATCCTGGTGGGTGCCGACGAGAGCGAAGCGCACTCCACCGCGCTCTCCCCCGTGGCCTGGCCGGAGGCGCGGAACTGACGTGGTGCAGCGGTTCCTAGCGCGGGCGAAGAACGGCGACGGCGAGATCAACCCCTGGGTGATCGCGCTGACGGTGATGCTGGCGACGTTCATGGAGGTGCTGGATACCAGCATCGCCAACGTCGCGCTCAATCACATTGCCGGCAGCCTGTCGGCGAGCGTGGACGAGAGCACCTGGGTCCTGACCTCCTACCTGGTTTCCAACGCCATCATCCTCCCCATGTCGGGCTGGTTCTCGTCGCTGTTCGGGCGCAAGCGCTTCTTCATGATCTGCGTGGCGCTGTTCACTGTGACCTCTTTCCTGTGCGGCCTGGCGCCGAACCTGGGATCGCTGATCTTCTTCCGCGTGCTGCAAGGCATCGGCGGCGGAGCGATGCAGCCCATCGCACAGGCCATCCTGGTGGAAAGCTTCCCCCACGAGAAGCGCGGCATGGGCATGGCGGTGTACGGCATGGGCGTGATCTTTGCCCCCATCATCGGCCCCACGCTGGGCGGCTGGATCACCGACAACTACAGTTGGCGCTGGATCTTCTTCATCAACATCCCCGTCGGCATCTTCGCCATCCTGATGACGCTGTACCTCATCTTCGATCCGCCGTACCTGAAGCGGCACAGCGTCAGGGAGGGACTGAAGATCGACTACCTCGGCTTCAGTCTGCTGGCTGTGGGCCTGGGCGCGCTGGAGATCATGCTCGATGAAGGGCAGCGCAACGATTGGTTCGAGTCTGGCGGGATCACCGCCGCCGCCATCGTCGCCGGATTGTGCCTGCTGGCGGTGGTGCTCTGGGAGTTGCACGCCGAGCATCCGGTGGTCGAGCTGCGCCTGCTGAAGAACCGCAACTTCACGCTGGCGACCATCACCATGTACTTCCTCGGCGTCGTGCTCTACGCCAGCACCGTGCTTCTCCCCATCTACCTGCAGAGCCTGATGGGCTACAACGCGACGCTGAGCGGGCTGGTGCTCTCCCCAGGCGGGGTCGTCGTGCTGTTCCTGATGCCGATCGTGGGCTTCCTGCTCTCGAAATATGAGGCGCGCTGGCTGGTGACCTTCGGGGTGGCCATGTGCTCGCTGGGCATGTACCAGATGGCGCAGTTCAACCTGGAGACCGACTACCACGCGGCGATGATGGCGCGCATCGTGCAGAGCGTGGGCATGGCGTTCCTCTTCGTGCCCATCAACACCGCCGCATTTTCCTATCTGGTGAAGGAGCAGGCCAACAACGCGACCGGGATCATCAACCTGGCGCGCAACATCGGCGGCAGCTCGGGCATCGCGCTGACCATGACCATGCTGACCCGGCGCACCGCCTTCCATCAGAACATGCTGGCCGGGCACATCACCGGCATGGAAGAAAGCTACCGCTCGATGATCTATGGAGCGGGTCACATGCTGGTGGCGCAGGGTTCCGATCCGGTGCAGGCGACGCAGCAGGCGCACGGGTTGATGTACGGCATGCTGATGCGCCAGTCGGCGATGATGGGCTTCGTGGACAGCTTCTGGGTGCTGGCCATGGTGTTTCTGCTGATGATCCCGCTGATGTTCCTGATGAAGAAGACGCGGCCGCAGAAGATGGAAGTGGCGGCGCACTGATAGCAATCCGCTCGCGCGCACGGTTCGTTTGGATTCCGGGCGATTCCGGCCTAGCATGTTGCTTCGCACTTATCTGCAGAAAGCCAGCAGCAACAGCAACATGACAGAGACGAAATCTAGGTGGCGGCGAGCGTGGGTTGCACTGGGCGCAGCAGCGATGCTGTTGTTCACAGTTTTTGCAATTAAGCACTACTACGACACCCGCGACTTGCCGTGGTCTCTCGTTGCTCCCAGCCAATACGTTGACGCCGCAACGAGAATGGCGGAACTGAGGAACAACGGTCATTTCGATGAAGCAGTCGAACTCGGTCTGCATTCCATGAAAGGGCAAGGTGACGATTTCCTTTTTCAGATGATTGCGACCACGTATTTCACACGCGCCTTCCAAGATAAGGACCGCAGTGGCGATTGGGCGAAGCTCGCAGCCGAGTACTCTGAGAAGGCCCGCGATGCGAACCCGACGGACATTGCAAACGTGTTCAACGTCGGCGTGAACTACATGATTGTGGGAGATGACCTTTCGACCGGAGGTTGCGAGTACTACCGAAGAGCGATGGAGGTGTTCGAGGGTCTGATCCCGCGGCTACAGGGCGACCGCGCCGAAACACAGGGCAGGACAATACGGCTTGATCCGTTCAGGAAGCGAAATGAAGAAGAACGTTCCCGCATCCGTGAAAGGCTAAGGCACTGCAAGTGAAACCGCTCCGTGAATGAAAGCGACAGCGCTATCGCGCTGTCGTCAGTTTTTGAAGACGCCCTGACGGGCGTCTCTACCGGAATTCAGGTCTGATTCAGAGCTCGACCAGCTCGCCGTTGCCGTTGCCGGCTGGAACTTCCTCGGGGATCTCCTGGCCGTTGGCCGCTTTGCTCGTTCTCTTCTGTACCCAGGTCTGCATCGAGTCCATATAGGTGTAGATCACCGGGGTGATGTAGAGGGTGATGAGCTGGGAGAAGAGCAGGCCGCCGACCACGGCCAGGCCCAGGGGGCGGCGCGACTCGGCGCCGGCGCCGAAGCCGAGCGCGATGGGCAGGGTGCCCATCAGCGCCGCCATGGTGGTCATCATGATGGGGCGGAAGCGCACCAGCGCGCCTTCGTAGATGGCGTCGGCGGCGTTCTTGCCGTGCTCGCGCTGCGCCACCAGCGCGAAGTCGATCATCATGATGGCGTTCTTCTTCACGATGCCCACCAGCATGATCACGCCCACGAAGGCGTAGATGTTCAGATCGATGTGGAAGATCATCAGCGTGAGCAGCGCGCCGAATCCCGCCGAGGGCAGGCCGGAAAGAATGGTCAAAGGGTGGATGAAGCTCTCGTACAGGATGCCCAGCACGATGTAGATGACCAGGATGGCGAGGATGAGCAGCACGCCGAGTCCGCGGATGGAGGACTCAAAGGCCTGCGCGGTGCCCTGGAAGCTGGTGGTGATGGTGCTGGGCAGGGTGTCGCGCGCGACCTTCTGTACGGCGGTGACGGCGTCACCCAGCGCCACTCCGGGACGCGTGTTGAATGACATGGTCACCGACGGCAGCTGGCCCAGGTGGTTCACTGACAGCGGCCCGAGGGTGGGCGTCAGCGTGGCGACGGCGTTCAGCGGCACCAGCGCGCCCTTGTCCGAGCGGATGTAGAGCAGGGAAAGCGCCGCCGGGTCGCGCTGGAACTCCGGTTTCACCTCCATGATCACGCGGTACTCGTTGTTGGGGGCGTAGATGGTGGAAACCTGGCGCATGCTGTAGGCGGTGTAAAGCGCGTCTTCAACCTGCTGCGCGGTGACGCCCAGGGCGGAGGCCTTGTCGCGGTCAATGTTGACGTTGACCTGCGGGTTCCTGACCAGCATGTCGCTGGTCACGTCCTGAAGCCCGGGGACCTGGCGCATCTTCTCCTCGAGCTTGGGGACGGCGGAGTACAGCTCCTGGGTATCGGTGCTCTGTAGCGTGAGCTGGTACTGGCTCTTGGTGAGCTGTCCGCCGATGCGGATGGGAGGCAGGTTCTGCGCGAAGACCATGATCCCCGGGACCGAGCCCACCTTGCGGCGCAGGTCCTGGATGATCTGGTCCACGTGAGGACGGGTGCCGCGCGGCGTGAGGCGGACGAACAAGCGTCCGGTGTTGCCGCCGCCGCCCCCCACAAAGGACATGAAATCGGAGGCCCAGGACTGCCGGCGGATGATCTCCGCCACCTGCATCTGGTGCTGCACCATGGAGTCGAAGGAGATGCCTTGCGCCGCCTCGGTGATGATGAATATCTGCCCGGTGTCCTCGCTGGGGAGGAAGCCCTTGGGGATGGCCATGAACATGTACACGGTCACGACTAGGATGATGGTCGAGAACAGGATGACGGTCTTGCGGAAGCGCAACACCGGCCCCAGCGTGCGGACGTACAGGCCGTGCATGGCGTCGAAGCCGTGCTCGAACCAGCGGTAGAGCGTGCCGTGGTGCGCTTCCTTCGAGGGCCGCAACCAGCGGCTGCACAGCATGGGCGTCAGGGTCAGGGAAACGAAGCCCGAAACCAGGATGGCCACGCCGATGGTCACCGCGAACTCGTGCAGCAGGCGGCCCAGGATCCCGCCCATGAACAGCACGGGGATGAACACCGCGGCCAGCGACAGGGTCATGGAGATGATGGTGAAGCCGATCTCGCGCGAGCCGCGCACCGAGGCCTCGTAGGGCTGCTCGCCGTGCTCCATGTGGCGCACGATGTTTTCCAGCATGACGATGGCGTCATCTACGACGAAGCCCACGGAGAGCGTCAGCGCCATCAGCGACATGTTGTCGAGCGAATAGCCCAGCAGGTACATCGCGGCAAACGTTCCCACGATGGACATGGGCAGAGCCAGGCTGGGAATGATGGTCGCCGAGAAATTCCGCAGGAAAATGAAGATCACCATGACGACTAGGGTGACGGTCAGCATCAGGGTGAACTTCACGTCGTGCACCGAGTCGCGGATGGAGACGGAGCGGTCGTAGAGGACGTCGAGGAAAACCGAGGCCGGCATCTGCTGGCGGAACTTGGGCAGCAGCGCCTTGATGCTGTCCACCACCTCGACCGTGTTGGTGCCGGGCTGGCGCTGGATGGCGAGCACGACGGAGCGCAGCCCGCCCTTATCGGTGTAGAACATGCCGCGGATCTTGTCGTTCTCGACCGAGTCGATGACGTTGCCGATGTCCTGCAACCGCACCGGGGAACCGTTGCGGTAAGTGACAATCAGCGGCTTGTACTCGCTGGCGTCGGTGAGTTGGCCGTTGGCCTGGACCGTGAACGCCTGCTTGTGGCCGTAGAGGATGCCAGTGGGCAGATTCACGTTGGCGCGCTGGACGGCGGTGTTGACCTCGTCGATGCCGATCTGGCGGGTGGCCATGGCGCGCGGGTCGAGCTGCACCCGCACCGCGTACTTCTGCGAGCCGTACACTTGCACCTGGGCGACGCCGGAAACCATGGAGATGCGCTGCGCCATCATGGTCTCCGCGTACTCGTCCACCTGCGAGAGGGGCAGCGTAGGCGAATAGAGCGCGAGGTAGAGCACGGGCTGATCGGCCGGGTTCACCTTCTGGTAGGAGGGCGGGGTGGGGATGTCCTGGGGCAAGTCACGGCTGGCCTTGGAGATCATGGCCTGCACGTCCTGGGCGGCGGCGTCGATGTTGCGGTCGAGCGTGAACTGGAGCGTGATCTGCGTGGATCCCTGAAAGCTGCTCGAGGTCATCGAGTCCAGACCGGCGATGGTGGAGAACTGCTTCTCCAGCGGTAGTGCGACCGCCGAGGCCATCGTCTCCGGCGTGGCTCCGGGCAGTGAAGCCGAGACCAGGATGGTGGGGAAGTCCACGTTCGGCAGGTCGCTCACCGGCAAGAGCCGATAGCCCATGACGCCGAAGAGAAGGATCGCCGCCATGACCAGAGTGGTCATGACCGGGCGCCGGATAAATAGTTCTGCGACGCTCATGAACGAGGTTCCTGCCCCGCGCCTGACGCGCTTTGCGGCTGCTGCTTGATCTCGACCCTGGCCCCGGGAACCAGACGCACCTGGCCGTCGGTCACGACCCGATCCCCGGCCTGGACGCCCTTCTTGATGACGATCATGTTGTCGATCGTCCACCCCGCCTCGACGGGACGCATGTCGGCAGTCTGGTCGGGCTTGACCACGAACACGTACTGCCCCTGCTGCCCGGTCTGCACCGCCGCCGAGGGCACGACGATGGTGTTGGGCTGCTCGGAGAGCGTAAGCACGACATTGACGAACTCACCCGGCCACAGCCGCCGGTCGTGGTTGTCGAACGTTCCCTTCAGCTTGATGGTGCCGGTGGTGAGGTCCACGGCGTTGTCAATGAAGGTGAGCGTGCCCAGCGCACGCTGGTCGCTGTTGGGGAAGACGGCTTCCACCTTGAGCTTGCCCGAGTCCTTGCGCAGCTTGATCTCGGGCAGCTCCTGCTGCGGGACCGAGAAGGTCACGTAAATGGGCTCGACCTGGTTGATGGTCACGATCGGGTTGTCGGGATTGGCCTTGACCACGTTGCCGCGGTGCACCATGAGGTTTCCGGTGCGGCCGTTCACCGGGGAGGAGATCTTTGTGTAGGAGAGCTGCACGCGAGCGTACTCGACCGCGGCCTTGTCGGCGGTTACGTTGGCCTGCGACGACTCGGCCTTCGACTGCATGTCGTCGTTCTGTTCCTTGGCGACGACCCCGGCCTGGTAGAGCCTGGCGTAGCGCTTGGCCTGCATGATGTCGTTGTCGGCGGTGGCCTTGTCCTTGGCCAGGGTGCCCTCGGCGCGTTGCAGATCGGCTTCGAAGCTGCGCGGATCGAAGGTGAAGAGGAGCTGTCCCCGCTTCACGTCCTGGCCTTCGGTGAAGTGAACTTCCATGATCTCGCCGGTGACCTGGGGTTTCACGCCCACGGTGGTATAGGACTCGACGTTGCCGATGGCCCGCACCTGCACGGGGACGGTCTTCTGTTCGGCGGTGGCGACGGTGATCGCCACCGGCGGAGGCCCGGCCGACTGGACCTTATCCGCGGAACAACCGCTCAAGAGCCAGGCAGCGGAGAGCAGCACGGCCGCTGCGCCAGAGAAGAGCTTGTTATGAGTGAGGACTCGGTTCATTTGCGTGCCCGTTTCTTGCGTCCGCCGATGGTGGCGCGCGTCGCGGGATTCGTCATCCCGTGCAGCCACAGGTCAGTCAGCGCTGCGGCGACCTCGGCGTCGTCATAATTCTGATATCGCTTGCCCCCGTACAGCTCCTGGATCTGGAAGTGGTAGCTGATCATCCCCAAGAAGCCACGCGCCGCCAGCATGGGGTCCACTTTACGGAACGCCCCCTGGCGGATACGCCGCGCGATGTACTCCGCGAGAACTTCGTAATACTGCGCCACGTTCGTGCGGAAGAAGCGTTCGGAGAGCGTGTGGTTCTCCAGGGCGCTGAACAGCAACAGGCGGCTCAGGCTCGAGTCCTTGCGCCGGGCTTGCAGAATGTCCGCGGCGATCCCCTGGAACACATCCCGGTCGCATTCTCCCGAGAGAAGGCGCGCCTCCAGGTCCTGCCGCCAGGTGGCGACTCTGCACCTCTCCTCGATCACCGCCCAGTAAAGCTCTTCCTTGCTGGGGAAGTGACGGAAGATGAGGGCTTCGTTGACGCCGGCGGCCTCGGCGATGTGGCGCGTGGTGGTGCCGTTGAAGCCCTGGCCGGCGAACAGACCGCTGGCGACCTCCAGGATCTGCTGGCGCCGATCGTCGGCGGTGAACCGCACTCGTGCCGTGGCCATATAGTAAGTGGTTACTTACTTTATTATCCACACACCTCCCCGTCAATCCTGATTCGACGGGGAAGGGCGGGTTTCGTTTATGCGGTCTTGTGCTTGAGAGCCGGGCGGGGGAGCTCGCTGAAGACCTCGGCGGTAAAGGCCTCGAGGGTGGCCCCGTGCTCCCAGGCATCGCCGGGCAGGCCCGCCTTGTGGCAGGTCTCGGCCAGGAAGGTCTCGCGATCCCAGTCGTACTCCAGCGGCACTTGGGGCAGGAGCAGCCCGCGGCGGGCCCCCAGCGTCACCACCAGGCCGTGGCGGCCGACCTCCACGTCTTCGGGGGCGATGGGCTGGAGCGGCGAGAGCACGCTGATCTCCACGTCGATCTCCCGCGCCTCTTCCTCCGACACCGGCAGGAAGCGGGTGTCGTGGAAGGCGGCGGCGACCGCGGTCTCGGCGACGGTGCGCACCAGTGGGCGCACGGCGAAGACGTAGCCGACGCATCCGCGAAGCTGGCCATGCAGGTGCAGAGTGGTGAACGCGCCGCGCTTCTCGGCGAGGTGGTCCGAGGGTGGGGTGGTGTCCACTTCCTGCCCGCGCAGGGTGGCGTCGATGGCGTCGTGCGCCATTTTCAGCAGGAACCGGCGCTCGTCCTGGGAATACTCGGCGTCGGTGTCGGCAGACGGTGTGGCATCAGGTTGCGGGAACATCGCGCTTCCTCCGGCGGAGAATGAAGCGGCGGCGCCTCTGGCGCACCCTCACGGTGCGGTCGATCTTGGACCAGAACCCCACAAAATAATCCACCGCGGAGCCCAGCGACAGAGCCACCATGAACCAGATGGCCATGTGCGCGACCAGCTTGATGTCCAGGATGAAATAGCGGAAATCCCAATAGAACCAATGGTGCTCGACGATGGCGGCGACCACAGCCACGATCTGCGCCACCATCTTCACCTTGCCGAAGTCGCTGGCCTCGATGGTGAAGCCTTCCGAAGCCGCGATGGAGCGCAGTCCGCTGACCAGGAACTCGCGCCCGATGATGACCACCGCGATCCATGCCTTCACGATCGAGGGATTGAACTGCACCAGGGTGATGAAGGCGGCGGCGATCAGCAGCTTGTCGGCCAGCGGATCAAGCAGCATGCCCAGGGTGGTGATCTGGCCGCGCCTGCGAGCCAGGTAGCCGTCAATGCCGTCGGTGATGGAGGCGGCGATGAAGAGCGCGGAGGCGAGGACCTCGCGTGTGCCATCGGCGCTTGCGAACCGGTGGCTGGACAGGATCCAGATCAGCAGCGGTACGCTGAAGATGCGGGTCAGCGTGATGTAATTGGGAAGATTCACACAAGGATCCCGCCGCGCGCAGGAACGCGCAAAAACGGGACACGTTAACAGCCGATTATCCCCCACACCCTGGGTGAAAGCAACGCAGCGGAGCGGCGATTTACAATGCGAACAGTGTCCGGGCTCAAGAGCAAGACTTCGCTGACTCTCCTGACCGTCCCCGACTTCGAACGGCTGCCCTGGCTAGTGCACGGCTTCAGCACGCGGCTGGGGGGCTTTTCTGCGGCTTACGGTGGCGGCGCCCTCAACCTTGGCTTCACCCATAGCGACGTGCGCGCGGCTGTGGAACGAAACCGGGCCGCGTTCCTCAGGGCCATCGGCGCGAAGACCGGCAGACGCACCTGGCCGATGATCACCGGCCGGCAGGTCCACTCCGACTTCATTGTGCGGGTGGACGGCCCGCCGACGCAGCCGCTCACCGGCGATGCGCTGGTGACGGACGTGCCCGGATCGGTGCTGGCGGTCAAGACTGCCGATTGCGTGCCCGTGCTGCTGGTGGACGCAAAGAAGAGGGCGGTCGCTGCCATCCACGCCGGGTGGCGCGGCCTGGTGAAGCGCATCGTGGAGAAGACGGTCGGCGTGCTGCGCCGCGAATACGGCAGCAAGCCCCGCGACATCCGGGCAGCCATCGGGCCGGGCATCGCCGCCTGCTGCTACTCGGTGGGAGACGAGGTCCGCGATGCCTTTGAATCGCAGTTCGTCTACTCCTCCGAGCTTTTCCACGAAGTCATGGAGCACGACGAGGTGCGCGAGAAATATCCGCTCCTGTTCTTGACGGCGCGCGCCCCCGGACACCATCCGCTCGGCCGCAAGCTTCACCTCGATCTGGCCATGGCGGCCCAGCGCCAGTTGCTCGATGCCGGCGTCCCGCACAAACACATCTCCGCAACCGGGAAATGCACCTCCTGCCACAACGACCTACTGTTCTCGCACCGCAAAGAGAAGGGCGTGACGGGGCGTCAGGTTGGGGCGATCGGGATCAGGAATTAACGGAGGACTGGGTGCCGGGTACTGAGTACTTCATTACGAGTGTCTTAGGCTCTCGTGCTTCTTGGCGGTAGCCGCAGCCACCGCGCCGGAGCCGGTGACCTTCAGCACCATCAGGACCTTGTCGTCCACGTGGGTGCCGCGGACGGAAAAGGCGTTTACGTCCGCCAGCACAGAGTCCACCAGTTCCTGCGCCGATTTGTTGCGGTGCTGGAACACGGAAGCCGCGAGGCGCTCGGTGCCGAACTCGTCGTCCTTCTCGTCGTTTGCTTCCATGATGCCGTCGGTGCAGCACACCAGGATGTCTCCCGCCTTGAGCTTGGCCGCTCCGCGCTCGTACTCGGTGGCCAGGAACAGGCCGATGACAGTGCCGCCATCTTCCAGGGTCTGGTACTTTCCCGTCTCGCCGTCGATGAGGATGGGCGGCACGTGTCCGGCGTTGATGTAGTGCAGGCCGTTGCGCCGGGTGTCCACCAGCCCCAGGAACATGGAGAGGAACTTCTGGGACTTGGTGTCGTTGCAGATCATCTCGTTGAGCGAAAGGGTGAGCACCTCGAGCGAATGCAGGTGCATGACCAGGGCGCGCAGCGTGGCCTGGAGGTTCGACATCACCAGCGCCGACGAAACGCCCTTGCCCTCGACGTCCGCGACCACCAGCAGCAACGATTGCGGCCCCAGATTGAGGAAATCGTAGTAGTCGCCACCGACTTCGTAGCAGGGCTCGTTGATGACGGCAATGTCGTAGCCGGGAACCACCGGCGGCGCGTCGGGCAGCAGTGAGCGCTGGATACCGCGCGCCAGGGCCAATTCCTTCTCCAGGCGCTGCTTCTCCACCACCTCGCGGTGCAGGCGCGCATTCTCCAGCGCCATGGCCATGTGGCCGGAGAGCTTGGAGAGGAAATCCTGGTCGTCCACCGAGAAGCGCGACCCCGTGGTCTTGTTCAGCAACTGGATGACGCCGACCACCTCGCCGGTGTGATGGCGGATGGGCAGGCAGAGCAGCGAACCGGTCTTGTAGCCGAATTTCTGGTCGAAGCTGCGGTCGAAGAACTCGAGGGTGTAGGCGTCCTCGACGTTGATCTCCTGGCCGGTCTCGGCCACCTTGCCGGCCACGCCCTTGCCGAAGGGCACGCGGATCTCCTGGTGGTCGAGGCCGCTGGCCACGATGGACCACAGTTGTTTGTGCTTGGTGTCCACCAGGAAGACGGTCCCGCGGTCGGCCTTCACTTCGGTGCGCGCGATCTTGAGGATGAGGTCGAGCAGCTCGGCCAGATCGAGGGTGGAGTTCAGCAGGCGCGTGGCTTCGAAGAGCAACGAGAGCTGGGTGATGGTCTTCTGGCTTTCCTGCGCGGCCAGGGCGTCCTGCGCCGCCACGCTGGAGATCTCGGCGTAGAGCTGCCACCACTCGAGCTGGGTGTCCGACACGACGGCCTGGGTGTATGCCACCAGAACGCCCACCAGGCGTCCCTTGGCCAGAAGCGGATAGGCGGAGGCGTACGCGAGTTTGGTCAGGGCGGCGAAATCGGCTTCCGCGTCGCCCAGCGAAGGCAGATCGACATTCTCGCTCCCCTGCCGCGACTGGATCACCGCGCCGATGAAGCCCTGCCCGGGGTTTCTGTAATCCTTGCGGTGGCCGACGTTCAGTCCGGCGGCGTGGGTCAGGTAGGCAGAACCGGAGGATTCGTCCCAAAGCCACAGCTCACCGCGGGCAGCGCCGAATTCCGCGACCAGGATGGTGGGGATGCTGCTCAGCACCTCCTCGCCCGAGGGAGCGGAGGTCAGGCGGGCGACTGCCTCGCCGAATGCGCTGATGTATCCCTTGCGAGCAGCTTTCGCCTTTTCTGCCGCCGCTGCCGGTGATTCCACGTCCAGACCCTTTCCAGTCCTGTACGCCCCGGGCAACTGCGGAAAATGGGCCCGAGACGCGGATTTGCCGCTCCGAGGGGGAGTTCCAGTGCGCCGTTACTATAAGCAGGAACGTGGGGTTTGTAAATACGACACTAGGAGGTAGCTGGTAGTTGGTAGCTGGCGGGAGCCGGCTGCACAGACTACCGCCTAGTCGGCTATCTACTTGTCGTAGTGAAGCAGCGAGAAGACGTCGTGTCCGGCGAGCTTTGCCCGGCCTTTGAGGAAGTCAAGCTCGACCACGAAGCCCAAACCGGCGATCTCTGCGCCCAGGGACTGGGCCAGTTCGATCGTGGCGGCGGCGGTGCCGCCGGTGGCCAGCAGGTCGTCCACGATGATCACCCGCTGCCCATTGCGGACGGCGTCCTTGTGAATCTCCAGCGTGTTCTTGCCGTATTCCAGCGCGTACTCGACGCGAGCCACTTCGGCGGGCAGCTTCTTGGGCTTGCGCACGGGCACGAAGCCGGCGTTCAGGCGATAGGCGACGGCGGGGCCGAAAATGAAGCCGCGCGCCTCCATGCCCAGCACCAGGTCCACTTCCTTGTCGATGTAGTGCTCGGAGAGGGCGTCGATGAGCGTGGCGAAGCCCTTCTTGTCCTTCAGCAGCGTGGTGATGTCGTAAAAGAGGATGCCGGGGATGGGGAAATCCGGGACCTCGCGGATCAGTGTTTTCAGGCCGGAACAGTCGGTGGCGGTCTTCGGCTGCATGCTCACCACACTCCTTCGATGCGGAATGAACTCAAGCCGGACTGCGGCTCGGCCTCGGAGACATCGACGGCGTCGACGCGGGAGGCGCGCGGGCCTTCGCGCAGGCGCCCGTGCAGGCCGGCCAACTGCTCGGGCGTGCCTTGGGCCATCACCTCGACGCTGCCGTCCGAGGTGTTGCGCACCCAGCCGGAGACGCCGAGCAGGTGCGCTTCGCGCTCCACAAACCAGCGGAAGCCGACGCCCTGCACGCGTCCGTGGACGATGTAGCGGCGCGCTGCGATCGATTTTTCGGCCTTGGTCATTGCTTCCAGAGATCCATCGCCTGCGCTCCGCCCAGGGTCAGGCTGGCCGCGGCGGGTTCCCGCTACGCTCCCGCCCGCCGAGCTTAATCACTTCACCCGTTCCAGGTAGGTGCCCTCCGCAGTGTCCACCCGGATCTTCTCACCCTCGCCGATGAACGGCGGGACCTGCACGATCAGGCCGGTCTCGGTCTTGGCCGGCTTCATCACCGACGACGCGGTGGCGCTCTTCAGCCCCGGTTCGGTCTCAACGACTTGCAGGTCCACGGTCTGGGGCAGCTCGACGCCGAGGGGACGGCCCTCGTGGAACTCGACCTTGATCTTCAGATTGGGCGTCAGGTAGTCGGTGGCGTCCCCGAGGGTCTCCTTCGTCAGGTGGATTTGGTCGTAGGTCTCGGTGTTCATGAAGTGGTAATCGTCACCGTCCTGGTAGAGGTACTCCATCTCGGTCTCGTCCACGACCACGCGGTCGATGGAGTCGGCGGAGCGGAAGCGGTGCTCGAACATCGCGCCGGTGCGCAGGTTGCGCAGCTTGGCCTGGATGAAGGCGCGCAGGTTTCCGGGGGTGCGGTGCTCGACGCTGAAGACCAGGTGCAGGTCGTTGTTGTGCTTGATGATCATCCCCGGACGCATCTGGGTCGCTGAAATCGCCATAATTAAAGAGAAAGCTCCTGTCGTATTTCGCTGTCGGAAGAGCCCGCTGGACCGGGTCACAGCGCAGCGGCAGGGACAGACGCGCCGCGCGGCTCAGAGACAAACAAGCAATTTTACCCCAGACGACGATTCCACGGCAGCCCTCCCGCACACGTGCGTCAGGAGGGCGCCGCTGGGCAGGCCGACGGAAACAATTAAGTCAGAACGAAGAAGTCAGAATGCAGAAGTTTGGGTTCCCGCTTCTGCATTCCTCGATCTGACTTCTGCAATGTTTTTTCTTACTTCAAGCGGGTAGAATGTGCGTCCACAGGTGAACCCGTTATGTCTTACGAACGATTCGGTGAATACCGGGCCTCGGACCGCAGCACGGTGGGCACGGCAATCACGTTCCTGTTCATCGGACTGGGCGTCGGCGCGCTGGCCGCGCTCTTGTTTGCACCCAAGACTGGAAAACAGATGCGCCGTCTCCTGCGGCGAAAGTACGAAGACGCCGTGGAAGGCGCGGACGAGTTGATGGAGCGCGGCAGCGAGTGGGCGAAGCGCGGGGGCGAGTGGGCCGACGACGTGAAGGACAGGGTCGCTCCTCTCGGCAAGGTCTTCGACCGCTAGACGAAGTACCCAGTACCTAGTACTCAGTACTCAGAGAAAACAAATGCCGCGGAAAACCCGCGGCATTTCTGTTCGATGCTGTCGGCTAGTAGAGCCGGAAATTGACCTCGATCGATACCTGGACCGGTACCGGCTGGCCGTCCTTGCGGGCGGGATCGAAGCGCCACTGCCGCACCGCCTCCATGGCCTTCTCGTCCAAGCCCATGCCGAGGGAACGGGAAACGCGGATCTCGCGCACGCGCCCATCGGGTCCCACGACTACCCAGAGCACTACGGTTCCCTGGTACTTGGCCTTGCGCGCTTCTTCGGAATACTCCGGCTCGGGATCATAGATGGCGCGGGGAGCACTCACTCCGCCGCCCACACGATAGGCGCCGCCTCCGATCCCGCCGCCCCAGCCCGGTCCGACGCCCGGACCACGGCCGGAACCGACGCCGCCGCCGCTTCCGCTGCCGATGCCTCCGCCGGAGCCGGTGCCGTTCGAGGGCGGCCCAAGGACGTTGGACAACGGGTCGCCCAGTTGTCCCGTAGTCGGCAGCTTGATCTGAGGCGGCACGACCACCGTCGGGTCCACCGCGAGCTTGGGATTCTCGTTCCGGATCACCGCTGCGGGCGGGGTGAACTGTTTGTCGCTGAGCTTGGGCAGCGCACCCTTGGATGCGGCCAGCTTGTCGCGATCGCCACCGCCGCCACCGCCACCCGCCTTGTCCTTGGCCGGGGGCAGCACGTACGGGCTGATGTCCGTCACCATGCCGATGACCTGCCGCTTGATCTCCACCTTGTGCTCCTGGATGTAGATCCCCGAGTACAACAAGGCCGCCGCCATCAGGGCGTGCAGCAGGAACGACAGGATGAAGTTGTTCGGCTGGACGTCATAGTTGTGGTAGCCCACGCCAAACAGGGTGGGTAGCACCGTCTCGTTGCGAGATAGCATCGCCCCCGATGCGGCCGGCGCCGACTTTACTTCAGATGCGGACATCAATCCCCTAAGTATAGACCCCGAACAGCGCAAAACGTTTCCCGAAATCCGGGGGAACCCTGCCTTCTACTCCCAAATAGGTACCAGGCAGCCGCGGACCCAAGCATCCCCGTGCCTGAAAGTATTATCGCGCAAATCGGGCTTGCCGGCACTGTCAACTGAATCTCTCCGGCCCCGGGGCCTATCCCCGGAAAACGGACGCGAGGAAGCCGCGGAGCTTGCCGAAAAATCCTCGCCGCTCTGGCTTTTTCTTCTCTTCTTTAGCGGCCTGCTGTGGAAGGGGCGGCGGGGGCGGAGGAGGCGACACCTGCGGCTGCGGCACCTTGGGCAGGCTGGAGAGATCCATGCTCACGACGGCGGGCGGGGGCAGGGGTGCAGGATCTGCGGCGCTAAAGACAAAAGGTGCATCCACGACGATGTGCAACTGTCCCGGATCGGCGGGCGGCGGGGGAGCGGTCAGTTTGCTCTCGCTGGGCGAGGTCGCCTGCGCGACCACCGCCGATTCCACTTTCTTCGGCTCTGCCGGTGCGGGCGCCTCGGTCTTGATCACGGGCGGCGGAGGCGCCGGGCATCCACAATCGCCCGCATCCGCCGAGGCGGCGGAGACGCGTCCCCCTGCGAATCGCACCTCTTCACCCGGTTTCACCTGGTAACTGCCGTCGCCCATCAATTCGGTCACGATCACTGCGGCGGTGTTTGAGGGTAGGGAGCGGATACAGGTGTTGCCCCGGGAGTCGGCGCCGAATGCGAGATGGAATCCTCCCGGTCCCGGCAACTGGATGCGAAGGTCGGGGGTGAGCAGGGAATCGGTGCTCGCTCCCAGGTCATAGTGGGTCTCGATGGCGCCGGTACCCATGCCCAGCAGCAGATCGCGGCCGCTGGGCGAGGAAGCCACGGAGATGCTGGTGTTCGAGCAGACCCGCACCTCGCCGCCACGCGCCAGCTTGAGGACCGCGGTCGCGCTCCCTGCGGTCACGGAAGATCCACTCATCAGGCGCGTGCCGCCGCCCGCCAGGATCACCGAGCCCTTCACCGTGGCATCGGTGGCGTATACCTCGCCGATCGCTTGCTGCGCGCTAGCGGTAAGCGGAAGCATGCAGAGGATGGCGGCGGCGCAGCAGGATGACAGCGGGGACTTCATGGGATGCGCCACATCTTAGCAGCAAATGGGGTTGGGTGGGCGCAGGTCTCGGACCTGGACGGGCGAGATCCGTCCCCACAAAACTCAAAGGCGGCCCGCAGGCCGCCTCGAAGATACGTAGAGTGGATCAGACTTCGGAGACGAAATCGTACTGCTCGATGACGGCGCCGATGCCCACTTTTGATCCGGCGCCGGGCTGATCCACGCGCACCACCTTGCCTCGGCAGCGCACCCGGATACTCTCGGTCAGGGTGATCTCCGGAGGGAGCGTGAGGGTGAATTCGATGGTGGAGCCTTCTTCGATCTTCGAATCCATGTAAAAGAAAACGCCCCGGGCGCTGACGTCCCGGGTCTGGGCCTGCGCCTCAGCGAGCGCTCCGTCGGTGAATTTGATGGTGACGGGCAGGCGCAGCGCAAACCGCCGCGTTGCCCGTTGTTCCTGCGAACCCTCGGCCATACCGATGCCTCCGGCCCGGCGAGCCGATGCAGCGCGCTCGCCAAGTCTCCCTGCCAAGGTAGAATCGCCTTCCCGTCGCGCAAGTGTCAAGATGCATTTTGGACATCGACCATAGGGCCGGAACAGGTCAGCGACATACTCGCCGCGCCGCTCACAGGGCGAGGAAATTCGCCAGCAGCTTCTTGCCGTCTTCGGTGAGGACGCTCTCCGGGTGGAATTGCACGCCCTCGGTGGGGTGCTGGCGGTGGCGCAGTCCCATGATGACGGAGGAACCGTCGCGTTCACGCGCGCGCGCGCTGATCTCAAGTTCCGGGGGCAGCCCTTCCTCGCTCACCACCAGGGAGTGATACCGCGTCGCCGTCATGGGTGAGCGCACGCCGCGGAAGATGGTCCGCCCGTCGTGTTCGATGGCGCTGGTTTTGCCGTGCATCAGGTTCCTGGCCCGCACCACGTTGCCGCCGAAGGCCGCCCCCAGCGCCTGGTGTCCCAGGCAGACCCCGAGCACCGGTTTCCTGCCGCTGAAGTGGCGGATAAGCTCGATGCTGATGCCCGCTTCCTGCGGCGTGCATGGGCCGGGCGAGATCACGATGTGCGAAGGATCCAGCCGCTCGATCTCTCTTACCGTGATCTGGTCGTTGCGGCGCACTTCGACCGTTTGTCCCATCTCACCCAGGTATTGGACGAGGTTGTAGGTGAAGGAATCGTAATTATCGAGGACGAAGATCACGTTAGTGGGTAGTGCATAGTGGGTAGTGGTTAGTCGAGTGCTGCCAGCAATCCGTTAATAATCTTACCGACTTCGACGGCTTGGACAAGAGTCTGGTCATGAGTCTGGTGATCGATGTAATGGAGCCTCTCGGCGATAGAGATTTGAGTCTGCAGTTCGAACAACGATCCTCGCGCATGGCCGAGGAAGAGTTTGAACTCACCGCGGGTCAAGCGGCCCTGGCCTTCGGCGATGTTGCTCGGAATCGACACCGAGCAACGGCGCAGCTGACTGGTAAGGCCAAAGGCCTCTCGTTCCGGAAATCTCGCAGTGAGATCGTAAACGTGACTCACGAGATCCATCGCCTTTTGCCACGCAATCAGTTCGCGGTATGACTGCACCGCCATAGGTGGTCTCCGTTTCTCACCCCCAGCTATCCACTATTCACTACCCACTACTCACTAGCCTTTCACTACTGCTACCGGTTCCAGGCGCGCGACCTTTTTGCCGATGCCGGCCTGGTGCACCACCTCGACCACGCGCGCCACGTCCTTGTAAGCCTGCGGCGCTTCTTCGGCGAGGCCGCTCATGGAGCCGGCGCGCACGTGGATGCCGCGCGCCTCGAGCTGTCCGCGCAGGTCGGCGCCGCGCACTTCCTTCTTGGCCCGGGAGCGGCTCCAGACGCGGCCCGCGCCGTGGCAGGTGGAGCCGAAGGTCTGCTGCATGTTGCCGGTCTGCCCTAGCAGAACGTAAGACGCGGTCCCCATGGAGCCGGGGATCAGCACCGGCTGCCCCAGGTCGCGCAGGTCGTCGGGTAACACCGGCGAGCCGGGGCCGAAGGCGCGCGTCGAGCCTTTGCGGTGCACGCAGAGCCGCAGATGGTGCCCCTCGACGTCGTGCTCTTCCACCTTCGCCATGTTGTGCGCGATGTCGTACACCTGGTGCAGGTCGAAATCCTTCACCCTGCCCGCGAGCACCTGCTCGAAGGAGCGCCGGATGTGGGCGGCGAGCACCTGGCGGTTGGCGAAGGCGAAGTTTGCCGCCGCAGCCATGGCGCGGAAATAGTCCTGGCCTTCGCCGGAACTGAAGGGCGCGCACACCAGCTGCCGGTCCGGTAACTCGATCTTGTGCTCCAGCACGGTCTTCTGGAACCTGCCGACGTAGTCCTCGCAGACCTGGTGTCCCAGCCCGCGGGAGCCGCAGTGGATCTGCACCGCCACCTGGTCCAGAAAGAGCCCGAGGCGTGCGGCAGCGTCTTCGTCGTAGATGGCGGCCACCCGGTCCACCTCGATGAAGTGGTTGCCGGAGCCGAGCGTGCCCACCTGATCGCGCCCGCGGTCCTTGGCTTTCTGCGAGACGAACTCCGCGTCCGCGCCCGGGATGCAGCCGCGTTCCTCGGTGTGCTCCAGGTCCTCGCGGCGGGCGTAGCCCTCGTCCAGCGCCCAGCGCGCGCCGTCGTGCAGCACGCGGTCCAGGTCATCTTTGTTGAGCCGGAGGGAGCCGCGGGTCCCCATGCCGCTGGGGCAGTTGTGGTAGAGCACGGTCGCAAGGTCGTCGAGGAACGGCTTGATCTCCTCGATCATGGCCGCTGAGGCCATCAACCGCACGCCGCAATTGATGTCGTATCCCACGCCGCCGGGCGAGATGACGCCGTCGGGGAGGCGCGTGGCCACCACGCCGCCAATAGGGAACCCGTAGCCCTGGTGGATGTCGGGCATGGCCAGCGCATAGCGCGTGACTCCGGGCAGGGTCGCGGTGTTGATGAGCTGCTCGATTGAGGCATCCCGGAGCGCGTCCTCGAGCAGTTCTTCGTCGGCGTACAGCCGCGCCGGCACCCGCATGTCGTCGCGGTACCCGCGCGGGATCTCCCACAGCGTGGGGCCGATCTGCCGCACGTCGCTGCGCTGAATAGCCACGAGAAGATTCTAGTCTTGCAAAGACGCCCGTGCGGGCGTCTCTACACGTCCACGACGACCGTGGCCTCCCAGCCGTGCGGCGTTTGCTCGACTCTGAGGTTGTGAAAGGTCACCGCCTTGATGCGGCGGTCGGGCCGTTCTTCGGCGATCAGTTCCAGCCGGGCGCGCAGGCGCTGCGGTGCGAGATCCAGGATTTCAATCCCCACCGGGAACTGGCGGTCCACCTCGGCGATATACAGGAGCTCGTTGAGCCAGTTGACCAGCAGACCCTCCTTGTCCACGGCCTGCACTTCGAGCTCGCGGATAATCGTCTGTCCAGTCTTTTTCCCTTCGGCCTGGATCCCCTCCAGGGAGAACATGGCGAAAGCCGCGTTGATGAACAGCAGCGCCAGGGTCTCACCGCGTGCGCGGAAGGCCCAATCGGCGGTGTGCTCGAGCTCGTCGAATGTCGCCATGGTCGTCGGCGCTCAGTAGCTCTGTGACTACTTATAGCCCTTGGCGCGCGAGCTCGACGGCGCGCAGCACGGCGCGCGCTTTGTTCAGGCACTCCTCGTGCTCGCGCTGTGGATCGGAATCGGCGACGATGCCCGCGCCCGCCTGCACAAACGCCTTCTTGCGATCCATCATCAGCGTTCGAATGACGATGCAGGAATCCAGATTGCCCGCGAAATCCGCATAGAGCACAGACCCGCCGTACACGCCCCGCCGCACCGGCTCCAGTTCCTCAATGATCTCCATGGCCCGCACCTTGGGCGCTCCGGTCAGCGTGCCGGCAGGGAAGCAGGCGGCGAAGGCGTCCAGCGGGCCCAGGCCCTCGCGCAGCTTGCCCTCGATGGCCGAAACCAGGTGCATGACGTGCGAGTAGCGCTCCACGTACATCAGGTCGCGCACCTTCACCGTCCCGTACTCGCTGACCCGCCCGATGTCATTGCGACCCAGGTCGACCAGCATGACGTGCTCGGCGCGTTCCTTCTCGTCGGAGCGCAATTCCTGCTCCAGGCGTTTGTCTTCAGCGTCGTCACTGCCGCGCCAACGTGTGCCCGCGATGGGCCGGTATTCGAGCTGCCGGCCCGTCACCTTCACCAGCATCTCCGGCGACGAGCCGATGACCCGGTTGTCGCCCATGCGCAGGAAGTACATATACGGGGACGGGTTCACCGTGCGCAGCGCGCGGTAGATGTCGAACGGAGCTGCCCCGGGAACGAATTCCAGCCGCTGCGAGAGCACCACCTGGAAGACGTCGCCGGCGGCGATGTACTCCTTCGCCCGCGCTACGCTCTTCATGAACTGCTCGCGCGAGGTGGCGGACTTCGTCTTCATTGCTCCGCGGATCGGCTTGGCGCGCAGATCGGCGGCGCGGACTCCAGCGCGCAGCTTCTTCTCCAGGGCGGCGATGTCGCGCAGGGCGCGGTCGTAGGCCTGGCGCGGCTTCTCGCGGCTGACGTCGGCGGCGGCCAGGATGTGGATCTGGTGGCGCACGTGGTCGAACGCCAGCAGGCGGTCGAAGAACATCAGCACGCAATCCGGCACATCGGTATCGCGGCGCGCGCGCTCGGGCAGCCGCTCCAACCGGCGCACGATGTCGTAGGCAAAGAACCCGACCGCGCCCGCGGTGAATGGCGGAAGGCCTTCGATGTGCGCCGGGCGGTGCGCGGTCAGCAACTGCCGCACGACCTCGAAGACGTTTCCCTCGCGGCGCTCGCAGCGGCCGCGGCGCTCGACCTCGACCTCCGGCCCCCGAGACCTCACGATCATGTATGGTCGCGCCCCCAGGAAGGTGTAGCGCCCGATCTTCTCTCCGCCCTCCACCGATTCCAACAGGAACGAATACGGCTCTTTGGCCGCAACGCTCAGGAAGGCCGACACCGGGGTCTGAAGGTCCGCAGTGATGGTTCGCGACAGCGGCACCAGCGTGGCATCCTTGGCCACCCGAGCGAATTCGTTGTAATCGGGGCGCAGCATAAAGAAGTACCCAGTACCCGGTGCTCAGTTCTCAGTCGAATCTCGGGTGATTATACGGACTCGTCATGCTCCCAAGCGTTTTCGACCGGTTAGGGGCAGGCGAGGCCATCTGCTTTAGGCCTGCCCCGAACCGAGTACCCAGGGCTGAGTACTCATTCCGGCACGTCTGGTGCCTCCGAAAGTATTGACTTGCCGAGGCTTAGTTGGCTTATACTTCTGCCGCTCATGGCGCAAATCGTTCTCCCCTAAGCGCATCGGCGCGGATCCATACGAGCGTCTGTGCCACAGCCTTGCCATATACTGGCGATGAGCACGTAAGGATTGGTGCGTTTATCAGGGGCGCCCTTGGTACGCACGATCATAGGGCCGGCCGCTAAAGCCGGCGGAGACGCATGCAAGTCAAGTTCTGGGGCGTGCGAGGATCGACACCGACCCCGCAGGCGGAGAACCTGCGATACGGGGGCAACACCTCGTGCGTCGAAGTGCGCGTCAATGGGAACATCTACGTCTTCGACTGCGGCACCGGCTTCCGCAACCTGGGCAAGCAGCTGACCAAGGAATTCGAGAACAAGCCCATCCACGCGCACATCTTCATCTCCCACTTCCACTGGGACCACATCCAGGGCATCCCCTTCTTCCAGCCGCTGTACGACAATCCGGAGAACTATTTCTTCTTCCACTCATCCAGCCGCTCGCGGGGCCTGCAGCGCGCCATCGAGGAACAGATGTCGGACCCCTACTTCCCCGTGGACATGAGCGAGATGGCGGCGCACCGGCACTTCTACGACATCGAGGAAGACCGCATCGCCTTCGACGATTGCGTGATCCAATCCATGTGGCTGAACCACCCGCAGGGCTGTCTCGGCTTCCGCCTGGAGACCGAGAACCACGTGCTGGTGTACGCCACCGACAACGAACCCGGCCATCCCATCTTCGACAAGAATGTGCGCAAGCTGGCCGCGGGCGCCGACGTCCTCATCTATGACGCGCAGTACCTGCCCGAGGAGTACGCCGCCAAGAAGCGCGGCTGGGGCCACAGCCACTGGCGCGAGGCGGTCAACATCGTGATGGAGAGCGGGACCAAGGAGTTGGTCCTGTTCCACCACGACCCCGACCACTCCGACGAGTGCATCGACAGCATCGTCAAGACCGCGCGCGACCACTACCCCAAGGTGCGCGCCGCCAGCGAGGGCATGGAGATCCAGGTCTGACTCGGCGCTTCGTCCTTGCTAATCAGGCAAGCAGCGTAGAGTAGCTGAAATCGCAATCCTGCCAGGGCCGGCAGCTGATAGCACCAACTTCAGGTAGTAAGTGTCATCTCCGTCAGTTCTTGCAAACTCAAGGATGCCGATGGACTGTTCTACCTGGCGGTAGTCCTTCGGGACACGTCGCGCGAGGTCGCTTCCGACTCCTGCGACATCGCCGACCACTTGATAATGCCAATCCGCAACTATGCCGTATCCTGATGCGCTCGGCCGGGAGTGGTTCGTGAAACTGTCGGTACCTAGCGCGCTCTGCACCCTTCGAAGTTCCGTTTGGAAGTTGTCGGACCGCGCGCATGACGTCGCTAGTAAGGCGACGAGCAAAGCGGCCATGGCGAAGTGAACAAGCCTCGGCTGCGGCATTCTTCCTCTCAAGCTCGTCGCTTGTCCGCGCTTCCTTGTACGAACTCTCGCTCGACGTCTGCAACGATCTCGTCGCGCACCAGGCGAAAGACCGCGAGCTTCTCCTCGTGGGTGCCCTCGGCGGCTGCCGGATCCTCGAAGCTCCAGTGCAGAAACTTCCAGGTCCCGGGAAAGATCGGGCAGCGTTCCTTGGCGTTGTCGCACACGGTCACTACGTAGGGGATGTGCTGGCCGAGGAGTGTCACCACGTCTTTCGATTGCTGCTGCGAGATGTCGATACCGATCTCGCGCATGGCTTCGACCGCCAGCGGGTTCAGTCCTTTGGGCGCGATTCCGGCGCTGAGCGTCTCGAATCTGTCCCCTGCCGTGTGGCGCAGGTATCCCTCCGCCATCTGGCTGCGGGCGGAGTTTCCGGTGCAAAGGAAGAGCACTTTGGGCTTCATCGGGTGTTGACCTCGTGTCACTCGCAGCGGTGACCTACGTCACAGCGCGAGCCGGTGGACAACTATATATGTATATGCGAATATACACAAGAGGGACGACCGGATGAAAGAACTGGAGCGGATCTTCAAAGGCCTGGCGGACACCAACCGGCTGCGCATCCTGAACCTGCTGTTGCACGGCGAGCTGTGCGTGTGCGACATCCAGCACGTGCTGGCGTCTCCCCAGCCCAACGTCTCGCGCCACCTCACCTATCTCCGGAACTCCGGTCTGGTGCTCGACCGCCGCGAGGGCTTCCGCGTCTACTACCGCCTGGCCGACGCTTGCCACGGTGAGGCGCGGCTCCTGTTCGATTTCCTGCGTCAGGCGTGCAAGCACGATGACGGACTGCGCGCCGACACCGAAATGCTGAAGCGGGCCATCCGCGATGGCGCCTGCACGGCCAGCGCGTTCCACCCCTATTCCGCCCTGCGCGGCGAGAAAGCCCACACCCATGCCGGTCGCTGAGGCGGCTACCCCGCAACTCGCCGCCCCACGGCGCTTGGCCTTTTTCGAACGATACCTCACTCTGTGGGTCGGGCTGTGCATGGTCGCGGGGCTGGCGCTAGGGAAAGGGGCGCCCGGCCTGGTGGACGCGTTGCGCGGCATGGAGTTCGGGCATGGCAGCCAGGTCAACGTGCCCATCGCGGTGCTCATCTGGCTCATGATCACGCCCATGATGATGAAGGTGGACTTCGCCTCCATCCGCAACGTGGGCCAGCGGCCCCGCGGGCTGATGGTGACGCTGTTCGTGAACTGGCTGGTGAAGCCCTTTTCCATGGCGCTGATCGGCTGGCTGTTCTTCCGGCATGTATTCGCCGCTTGGATCGCGCCGGCGCAGGCGGACCAGTACATCGCCGGGGTCATCATCCTGGCCGCGGCGCCCTGCACCGCCATGGTGTTCGTTTGGAGCTACCTGACCAATGGGGATCCGGCGTACACACTCGTGCAAGTGTCGGTGAACGATCTCATCATGCTGTTTCTTTTTGCGCCCATCGTGCGCTTCCTGGTGAGCGGAGCGTCGTCGCTGAGCGTGCCCTTCCTGGTGCTGGTGTATTCGGTGGTCGCATTCATCGTGATCCCGCTGGCGGCGGGCACGGCGATTCGCAAATGGTTTCTCGCCCGCCGGGGGCGCGATTGGTTCGAGCGCGTGCTTCTGCCCCGTTTTGCGCCGGTCACCATCGCAGCGCTCCTGGCTACGCTGGTCTTCATCTTTGCCTTTCAGGCCGACAACATCACCGGACGTTGGTTCCACGTGCTGCTGATCGCGGTCCCCATCCTGCTCCAGGTGTACTTCAATTCGGCGCTGGCCTATGGCTTGATGCGCCTGCTGAAAGTGGAGCACAGCGTCGCAGCTCCCGGGGCGCTGATCGGCGCCAGCAACTTCTTTGAGCTGGCCGTGGCCACGGCCATCGCCCTGTTCGGAGCCGGTTCGGGAGCTGCGCTGGCCACCGTGGTCGGCGTCCTAGTCGAGGTCCCGGTGATGCTCTCCGTATGTTCCTTTTGCAATCGGACGCGGCACTGGTTCGCGCCTGCTGAAGAGGCCGTTCTGCCGCTCGAAACCGTCGCCAGCGAAGTCGCTGAAGACTGAGGAGGCCGCTTATGGCTGGAAAACCGCGTTTTGTGATGTGCAACTGCACGGGCGAGTGCCCGGGATTCAAGGACATGAATTTCTGGCAACTGCTGAACTTCATCCGCAATGAACTGGACTCCGAGTACGCCATTCTTCATCCGCAACTGTGTGTGGACGACGGCGAGCGCTTCTTCCAGGAAATCCTCAAACCGGGCGCGCTTTACATCATCGGTGCCTGCGATCCCCGCATGCAGAAAAAGATGTTCCGCGATGCCTTCGAGAAAGCCGGGATCGACTTCGACAAGCAGGTGATTCCGCTTGATCTCCGGTCGATGCCGACCGACCAAGCCATTGAAAAGGTGAAAGAGGCCTTTTCCCAGGCGCAAGCGCGGCTGGCGGCAGCGGCATGATGCCACTGCTCGGAACGGTTCGGATCACGGAAGGAAAATGCCATGCCAGCAGGAACGATTCCGAGAGAAAAGATTCCGTGGTTTCCCACTGTGGATATCGATCTCTGCACGGGAGACCAGGAGTGCTTCGAATTCTGCAAGAACAACGTTTTCACTTGGGACGAAGCAAACAACCATCCCGTCGTCGCCAATCCGTACAACTGCGTGGTCGGTTGCCAGGCTTGCCTCAATGTGTGTCCGGTTCAGGCAATCAGCTTTCCTAGCAAGGATGAGCTTCGAGAGACCATGAAGCGCCTGCGAGCGCAAATGAACGAGCCGGTACGGATCGGATAAGGGAAAGGAAACGCATTGCCAGTGGAGACGGCCCATGGGCTTCTTGTGCACCGACCATCGCAGGGATTTCTTCGTAACGAAGTCGAGTCAGGCTGCATTTATTCTGTGAGTCCAGAGGAGCTCATTAGTGTCGACAGAAATCTGCCCGGTCGGAGAGGTTGAAGCAGTAACAGCAGCACGCGGCCCTTTCCCCTCCGCTGAGAGGCAGTTCGCACTTTTAGGCGGGGTACTGATTGCTTGGTGGTTCGTCTACCGTGAACTGGACGCGGTTGCGGGCTGGCTGACCTACTCCATCCTCCGCCTGGGCCGGGGCACTCACCTTGCATCCGCCGTCCGGTTCTTCACCTTCGAGACCCCGAAGGTGCTGATGCTTCTCACCCTCGTGATTTTCGGCGTCGGGGTCCTGCGGTCCTTCTTCACTCCCGAGAGCACGCGGCGCATTCTGGCCGGGCGTCGTGAGTTTACTGGGAATGTGCTGGCCACCCTGCTCGGTGTCGTCACTCCGTTCTGCTCCTGCTCGGCCGTGCCCCTGTTTATTGGTTTCGTCACCACGGGCGTTCCGCTCGGGGTCACGTTCTCGTTTCTGATCTCCGCTCCCATGGTGAACGAGGTCGCGCTGGTGCTCCTGTTCGGTCTGTTCGGATGGCGTGTCGCCGGCCTGTATGCCGCTACCGGCTTGCTGATTGCGCTGGTCGCCGGCTGGACCATCGGACGGCTCAAGATGGAGAAGTACGTCGAGGCATGGGTGTTCGCGGCGCAACTCGGCGAGGGCAGCGGCACAGAAGAGTCTCTGGACTGGCCGGCGCGCTTGCGCTACGGCGCGGATGCCGTGCGCGAGATCGTCGGTAAGGTTTGGGTGTTTGTCGTTCTTGGACTAGCGGTCGGCGCCGGCATTCACGGCTACGTGCCCGAGAACTTCATGGCCTCAATCATGGGCAAGGGCGCGTGGTGGTCGGTGCCGCTGGCCGTCCTCATCGGCGTCCCGATGTATTCCAACGCTGCCGGCATCGTCCCCATCGTGCAGGCCCTGCTGGGAAAAGGAGCAGCGCTGGGCACGGCGCTCGCGTTCATGATGTCGGTGATCGGCCTCTCATTGCCGGAGACCATCATCCTCCGCAAGGTGTTGCGGCCGCAGTTGATCGCCGTCTTTGTGAGCATCGTCGCGGCCGGCATTCTCATCGTCGGCTACCTGTTCAATGTGTTGCTTTGAATGGAGGGACCATGTTGGAGATCGTCGTGTACGGGCCAGGATGTTCAAGATGCAAAGAGACAGAAAAAAGGGTCCGAGATGTCGTGCAGAAACAAGGCGTCGAAGCGGTCGTACGGAAATCGACGGACATCGTCGAATTGGCGAAAACGGGTGTCCTGACGACCCCCGCCGTCACGGTCAACGGGGTGGTCAAGGCTTCCGGCCGCATCCCATCCCTGCAAGAGATACACGAGTGGATCAGCCCGACAGCCGCCTGACCTTTACAACCGCTGCTTGCCTCCTGTTCCTCCCGTTCCTTATACTTGCCGTTTGTCTGCCGCACACTTGAGCGCGATGTCTTGTACCTTCCCGATCCGCGTCCGGCACTCATCGGAGAAACTTCATGGCTAAGACCATTTCCCTCGAGCAGGAGATCAATCCCTGGGAATCGCAGGCGGCGCGCTTCGACCTGGCGGCGCGGAAGCTGAACCTGGACGAAGGGCTGTGGAAGATCCTTCGCTACCCGACGCGCGAGCTCATCGTACACATCCCGGTCTCGATGGACGACGGACGGCTGGAAGTCTTCACCGGATTCCGCGTGCAGCACTCGATCGCGCGCGGCCCGTCCAAGGGCGGCATCCGTTATTCGCCCGACGTCACCCTGGAGGAAGTGCGCGCGCTGGCGGCGTGGATGACGTGGAAGTGCGCCGTGGTGAACATCCCCTTCGGCGGCGCCAAGGGCGGCGTGATCTGCGATCCGAAGAAGATGTCCATGGGCGAACTGGAGCGCATGACCCGCCGCTACACCGCGGAACTGATGGAGTTCATCGGCCCGGAGAAGGACGTTCCTGCCCCCGATATGAACACCAACGAGCAGATCATGGCCTGGATGATGGACACCTACTCCATGCACATGCGGCAGACGGTCACCGCAGTAGTGACCGGCAAGCCCATCGACATGGGGGGCTCGCGCGGGAGACGCGAGGCCACCGGCCGCGGCATCATGGTGGTCTGCGACGAGTCCCTGAAAAAGCTGAACATGAACCGCGACGAGACGCGGGTGATCGTGCAGGGCTTCGGCAACGTGGGCTCCAACGCCGCCAACCTCATGTACCAACACGGCTACAAGATCATCGGCATCGCCGAGTGGGACGGCGGCTTGTACAACCCCAAGGGCATCGAGGTCGACAAGCTGGTCGAGTACCGGCAGCGCAACGGAACCGTCGTCGGCTTCCCGGGCGCCGAGGCGCACGATTCGTCCGCGCTGTTGACCACCGAGTGCGACATCCTGCTTCCCGCCGCCACCGAGAACGTCATCACGACGCAGAACGCAGAAGGCATCAAGGCAAAGATCCTGGCCGAAGGCGCCAACGGCCCGACCACGTCCGCGGCCGACGACATCCTTCAGGACAAGAAGGTGTTCGTCATACCCGACATCCTGTGCAACGCCGGCGGAGTCACCACCTCGTACTTCGAATGGGTGCAGGACCGGCAGGGCTACTTCTGGAAGGAATCGGTAGTGAACGAGCAACTGGAGCACATCATGCGCAGCTCGTTCGAGGACGTGGTAGCCTACGCCGAGACACACAACGTGAACAACCGCATCGCGGCCTACATGCTGGCCATCAACCGCGTGGCCTACACCATCCGCCAGCGCGGCATCTACGCATGACGTTAGACGATTTCCATGTGAGGGACCGCTGGACCGGGCAAGACGTGCACTGCATTTTCCAGGCGCTGATCGTGGCCATCGCCACCCGCCACGCCGACGCTGTGGATATCAAGTTCCTGGTCAACGGCCGCCCCGCGTGGATCGCGCTGCCGCACCCCGCGTGGGGCGAGTACAAACGGCGCACGGGGAAGGCCATCACCGATCCGCTGGCCATCCAGATTGCCGGCCACTATCTCAAGGAAGCGATCGAGTCCGGCCTGGAGGGCGGCCGCGAGATGTACAGCCTCTCGGTCCAGGAGACACTCGACCACCTGGAAGCGGTCGTTTCCCAACAGACTCCCCAGCCCGCCTGAGCCGCACCCCAGTAACTTCAGCTTGGAATTGTGCCCCGGCAGGAGCACAATAATGCGTTGCGCATTCATTCTTTTTTCATATCGTTCCCCGAGTTGATCGGGGATAAATGAGGCAATCATGGCAACCGCTACTCATGAACCGACAGCCGGACAAGTGACCGACCAAGCAAAACACAAAAAACTAGCTCGATGGGTGAACGAAGTCGCACAGATGTGCAAGCCGGAGCGCGTGCACTGGTGCGACGGTTCTCCCGCCGAATACCAGGAGATGCTCCGGCTGATGATCCAGGCCGGCACCGCCATCCCCATGAACCCCGGGAAGCGGCCGAACAGCATCTTTGTCCGCTCCACACCGGCCGACGTGGCCCGGGTCGAGGACCGCACCTTCATCTGCTCGAAAACGCAGGACGAAGCCGGGCCGACCAACAACTGGAAAGATCCGGCCGAGATGAAGGGCATTCTGAACAAGCTCTTGACCGGCTGCATGACCGGTCGCACGCTCTATGTGATCCCCTACAGCATGGGCCCCATCGGCTCGCCCATTGCCAAGATCGGATTTGAGCTGACGGATTCGCCCTACGTGGTCGCCAACATGCACATCATGGCCCGCGTGGGGACCAAGGTGCTGGACGTGCTCGGGACCGACGGCGAATTCGTAAAGGGGCTGCACACGGTCGGGCTGCCGCTGGGCCCCGCCGACGCGGATAAACCCTGGCCCAATAATCGCCAGGATAAGTACATCTGCCACTTCCCGGACACGCGCGAGATCATCTCGTTCGGTTCCGGCTACGGCGGCAACGCGCTGCTGGGCAAGAAGTGCCACGCGCTGCGCATCGCCTCGGTCCAGGCACGCGACGAGGGCTGGATGGCCGAGCACATGCTCATCCTCAAGCTCGTCAACCCGCAGGGCAAGGTGAAGTACGTCACCGCCGCTTTCCCCTCGGCCTGCGGCAAGACAAACCTCGCCATGCTGATCCCGACCATCCCCGGCTGGAAGGTCGAGACCATCGGCGACGACATCGCGTGGATGAAGTTCGGCGCCGACGGACGCCTCTACGCCATCAATCCCGAAGCCGGCTTCTTCGGCGTGGCACCCGGCACCAGCATGAAGTCGAACGAGAACGCGATGCGCAGCGTCACCCGCAATGCCATCTTCACCAATTGCGCCATGACGCGGGACGGCGACGTGTGGTGGGAAGGCATGACCGATACTCCACCGGCCGAGTTGGTGGACTGGCTCCGCCGCCCGTGGACCCCGAAGAGCGGACGCAAGTCGTCCCATCCCAACGCCCGCTTCACCGCGCCGGCGAAGCAGTGTCCTTGCATCGCCAAGGAGTGGGAGGATCCGAAGGGCGTGCCCATCGATGCCATCCTGTTCGGCGGACGCCGCGCGGGCGTGGTGCCGCTGGTGGTCGAATCGCTCGACTGGCAGCACGGCACGTTCCTGGGAGCGACCGCGTCCAGCGAAACGACCGCCGCCGCCGTGGGTAAAGTCGGCCAGCTGCGCCGCGATCCCATGGCCATGTTGCCGTTCTGCGGCTACAACATGGGCGACTATTTCGGGCACTACCTGAAGATCGGGCAGCGTTCCGGCGCCAAGCTTCCGAAGATCTACTACGTCAACTGGTTCCGCCAGGACGAGAACGGCAAGTTCCTCTGGCCCGGCTACGGCGAGAACAGCCGCGTGTTGAGGTGGGTCTTCGAGCGCGTGGACGGCACCGCCAAGGCGGAGGAGACTCCCATCGGACGTCTACCGGTCCGCAGTGAGTTCGATATGAGCGGCCTCAATATCCCGGCTGCCAATCTCGAGAAACTGCTCAATGTGGACGTGAACGGCTGGCTGGCCGAAGTGCCGCTCATCCGCGAGCACTTCGCCAAGTTCGGCTCGCACCTGCCTCAGGGCTTGAAGGATGAGGTGGACAAGCTCGAGCAGCGGCTCAAGGCAGCGAAGAAGTAAGGCTCCGTTTCACCACAGCGCCCGGAGCGATCCGGGCGCTTTTGTTATTCTGAGTCCCGATGTTCGCCCGCAAGATCCGCGTGGAATACGTAGCCGGCGGCAAGCGCGCGCCCGCTCCGCTGAAATGGCTGGACAGCTTTTCCATGCGCAACTTCACCAACGACCAGATTTTCGACGACACGCTCCCCGTCGGCGACGGCCTCATGGAAGTCGGCGCGCGAGTCCCGCTCCCCCGCCTCCAGGAAGCGATGGCAGACTGGTTCCGGCGCAAGGGCTATCTGACTCCGGACGAATCCCTTTTCCTCGCCGAAGAATGAAAAAGGCCGGTCGCGTTGCCCGGCCTACATGCGTTCGAACTCGCTGCTTTCGAGTCAGCCGTGGGAACCCGGGGCCGACGCCGCCGGCTGGCCGGCTCCGTTATTGACCAGGTCCTTCAACTCCTTGCTGGGCTTGAAGAAGGGGATCTTTTTGGCCGGGACCTCGACGCGGTCGCCGGTCTTGGGGTTGCGCCCGACGCGCGGCTTGCGCTGCCGCGTGCGGAAGCTGCCAAAGCCGCGGATCTCGATCTTGTCCCCGGCGCGCAGCGAGTGCACGATGCTGTCGAAAATGGTTTCGACGATCACTTCGCTGTCTTTGCGCGTAAGTTCTACCAGCCGTGAGACTTCTTCAATCAGGTCGGCTTTGGTCATGACGGTCTACCTCGGTCGGGAGTTCGCCTCGTATCTTACACAAAATGCAGAGAGTAGGCGATTTTTTCACAGCTGGGGAGTGCGCCTCTGGGACCCGCCCCAGGCACCGCGCTAGGCGGAGATGGCAAAGACGGGTCGGGAACCACTTTCCTTCACCCCGGAACTTACTTCCAGAGGTAATAGAAGCCGGGATTGTTCTGCAGCAGCTTGGCCTTGTCGGGGATAAAGTCGGAGAAGTCCCCGAACAGCATATCCAGCAGGGTGTGGCGCTCTTTCTCCGGCCGGACCAGCACTGGCTCGCCCTTGATGCCGACCGATTTGGCCGTATCGTCCACGCAAGCCTGGAAGTCGCCGATCTGGTCGATCAGCTTCAGGCCCAGTGCCTGCTCGCCGGTCCAGACCCGCCCGTTGGCGATGCTGCGCACGTCGTCCTCCTTCAGCTTGCGTCCTTCGGCGACGGCCTGGATGAACTGGCCGTGCATCTGGTCGATCAGTTCCTGGAAATACGCCTTCTCTTCCGGGGTCATCTCGCGCGAGGGGTTCCCCGCGTCCTTGAGTTCGCCGGCTTTCAGCGTGACATCCTTCAGCTTGGCCCAGCGCATCAGGTCGCCGTAGTTGACCCACTGCGCGATCACCCCGATGGAGCCCACGATGGAGCCGCGATCCGCGAAGATCTTGTTGGTCGCCGAAGCCACGTAATAACCGCCGCTGGCCCCGACTGTCTCGATGGAGGCCACGATGCGCTTCTTTTTCTGGTCGCGGATGCGCTTGACCGCGTCGTACATCTCCTCCGAGGCGGCTACGCCCCCGCCGGGCGTGTTGACGTGCAGGATGATGGCCTTGATGGAGCTGTCGTCGTTGTACTTCTTGAGCTGCTCTACCACGGTCTTCGGTTGCAGGATCACGCCCTCAAGGTCCACCACCGCGATCTTGTCGCCGAAGCCACCGAAGCCGTCGGTGCGCTGGCTGCGCATGCTGATGTACACCAGGGTGAAGACCGCGATCAGGAAGAGGAAGAACGCGCCTCCGCCGACAACGACCCACAGGAGCGTGCGAGGACGGCCATCATTTGCCATAACGAGGGTCTTAGTTTAGCACCGGCGAGAGCTCGCATCGGCGACGCCTTGGCCCGGATTGGCGCGCGGGCCGCAGGCGGATTTCGGAGTGGGATATACTGCGGTTTGTCTTGCGGAGAATTCACCCCGAGGTGAGAAATGGCCTTCTGTACATCCTGCGGAGCGCAGCTCGATGCGACCTCGCAGTTCTGCGTCAAGTGCGGCACCAAGCAGGCGGCTGGTGTCGGCGGTGGCGGCGCGGCGGCTGCTCGCGCTGCGGCGCCCTCCCAGGGCACCAGCAGCGCGGTGAAGATCGTCCTCATCGTCGTCGCGGGCATCGTCCTGCTCGGTGTTGTCGGCTCGGTCGTCGGCCTGCTCATCGTCCGCAGAATCGCGAGGGAAACCAAAGTCGCCATCTCGGAGTCGAAGGGCGATGCCCGCGTGGTCACGCCATTCGGCACGGTCGAGACTACGAAGGATCCGGCCAAGATCGCCGAAAAACTGGATGTCGATATCTATCCTGGCGCCAAGGCCACCGAAGGCGGCAGCGACGTCCAGGCCATGGGCATGCACACGGTGACCGGCATCTTCGAGACCAGCGACCCCGCCGAAAAGGTCGGCGAGTTCTATCGTCAGAGATATCCCAAGGGCATGTATACGGCGTCGGGCAGCGAGCACACCCTAGTCGTCGGCGGCAAAGGATCGATGATCACCATCCACATCCAGGACGAGGGCGGTAAGACGAAGATCACCATCGCCAATATCATCGGCAAGGGCATGGGAGCGAATTAGCGCTCGAGCGAAGAAGCATGGAGCCGCGCGCACGCGCGGCTCCTTGCATTTCGGAGGAGCGGACCTGATGATCCACGCACAAGAGCGCGCAGGCGCAATCTCCCAGCAAACGAAAATCGCCGGCGGCCCGGGCCGCCGGCGCGATCGAAACGGCTGGAGTGTTAGGGGGCTTGCGCGCCGGCGGGCACCATCCAGATGTCGGCTTTCTTGCCGGCTTCGGCGCCGGTCTTGGTGTGGACGCGAGCGGCGTCGAGGCCCTTGGACTTGGTGAGATACGCGGCGGCATTGCTGGCACGGCGCGCGGCCAGGCGCTTGGCGCCCGCTTCCTTGGGATCGGCAAAGCCGACCAGCGTTGTGCTCGAGTTCGGATCCTGCTGCAAGCGCAGCGCGACATCGTCGAGCACGGCCTTCGCGCGGTTGTCCACGTAGGCGCTGTTGGTCTTGAAGGCGATCTCGTTGGTCTTGGCTGCGGTCGGCGCCGCAGGCGGGGCTTCGACGTTCACCGTGGTGAGGGCGACGGCCGAGAGGTTGCGGTCATCGGTCGCGGTGGCCTTTACGCTGATGGTCCCAGGTTCGTTGGAGGTCAGCGTGCCGACATTGTCCCGCTGCGTCATCTGCCCGCCATTGGAAGCAAAGGCGTATTGCAGCGGACGGTTGTCCGGGCTGGCCGCCTCGCAGGTGACGGCGCTGGTCTCACCCACGCGGATCGTGGCCGGATTCGCCGCACACGAGATCGTCGGCGGGTTCATGGGCGCGGCGGGCGGCGGGGGCGGAGGTGGAGGCGCTTCCTCCAGCTCCACTCCATCGCCGACGTGGATCTCTTCCACCGCGAAGGTGATCATCGCGGTCGCGCTCTTCGGGGTCACGCCCAGCACGATCATCTCGCCCAGGCTGCGGCGCGGAAGCTCGCCGATCCGCGTGTTGGGGAACATCGGCGGACTCTTCTGGGTATCCTCCATCTGGTCCACGTGGAAGGAGAGCGAATCGGCGCGGTCTCTCTTGGTTTCCGAGTAAGTGCGCACGGCGCGGAAGTAGTCGCCGACCTTCACCCCCTGGCTGCTACCCACGTTCAAATACACCTTTCGGCCGGTGCCGAGGAGCGTGTCGAAATCCTTGGCCATGACAATGTGGCCGCTGAGCTTGCCATTCGACGACGCGAAGCGATCGAATCTCACGGCGGGCCGCAGCGAGGGAATCTCCTTGGCAGCGAAGGGAACAGCCACGTCGCCGGTCACGATGGCATCACAAGCGAACTCGACCTGGGTGATGGCTGTGGTGTCGTTGACGCCGACAACCAGGACACGACCCATCTCGGCGTAAGGCTCGCCGAGTCCGGTCAGCAAGGCCCTCTGGCCCTGGAATGATTCGGAGGTGTTGGGGTCCTTCAAGCGGCGGACGATCGAATAGCGCGCGCCCTCCTGGAACCCTCCCCCGGTCAGATAGACGTAATCGCGGTCGCCGAACTTGGTCTGGTGCGGCGTGGCCCAACCGCCGGCAACAAACTTGTCATGCGGCAGCGTCTGGTCGGCGATGAAGCCCGCGCAATTGACGTCAGAGTAGGTCGGCGCCTGAGCGCGAATGGCGATGTTGGTCACCGCTACCTGCGGCACGCTGGCGGACGGATTCGCGGGCGCCGATTGCTGAGCCACTGTCACAGTCGCCAGCAGGACGACGAGAAGGATTCGTTTCATGTTGCCTCCGGACTTCCGAAGCCGCACGGCGGGCGGAAGCTTCCCAACACTCCACCCCGGCTCGAATGAGGTCTACGCCGGGGTTTCCGGAACGCAGTCAGACACTGCGCCCACCTTGTATCTCGCGTCGAAACGTAGCATCCCCAATGGAGCGGGTCAAGGACGCGCTAGTTACCGGAAAGGTACGTTAGGGATGGGACACCCAGTGGCCGTGGGGCAAAGTCTGGTTGCATAGGGAATGGTGCATCTGTAATACTGCGCGCCAATTGCGCATGGGAACGACGGCCACAACGTTGCCGCGGCATCTGCCGCTTCGCCTGCCCCGGGTGTGCGTGGCCGTGGCTGCCTCCAACCCCGCCGAAATGATCGCCAAGGCTGATTCCCTGGTTCGCGATAACCCCTTTATTGAGTTCAGGTTAGACTACATCCGGCAGCCTGCCAGCGCGTTTCTCCGGCTGCGCCGCTTCTTGGAATACCATCCCGAGGTACTGGCCATCGGGACCTGTCGCCGGGCTGCGAATGGGGGCAAGTTCCGGGGTTCGGTCGCGGCGCAGGCCGACGTGCTGGTGAAGGCGGCGGCTGCAGGCTGCCAGTTGGTGGATGTGGAACTGCAGAGCGCCGCAGCGATGAAACCCAAGGATATGCAGCGGGTGCGGGGCGCCGCCGCTCTGATCCTTTCCTTCCACGACTACCGTGCAACCCGGAAGCTGGAAGAAACTTTTCGCAAAATGACGGCGGTTCCTGCCGACTTCTACAAGATCGTGGCCACGGCGACCTGTCTCGCCGACAACGTGGTCATGATGAAATTCCTGGAACAGAAAAGCCACCAGCGCTCGGTGATCGGTGTGTGCATGGGGGAGCAGGGAATCATCAGCCGTGTGCTGGGAGTGAGGGCCGGAAGCGCGTTCACCTTCGCCTCGTCCACCCCCGGAGAGGAAACCGCGCCGGGACAGCTCGACAGCCGGACCCTGCGTGACACCTATCGCATCGAGCAGGTGGAGAATTCGACCCGCGTCTACGGCGTGGCCGGCGATCCCATCGAGCATTCGCTCTCGCCGGCGATGATGAACGCCGCATTCCGCCGCGAAACCGTGAATGCCGTCTATCTCGGATTGCACGCGAAGAGCCTGGACGACCTGCTGAGCTGTGTGCGCGAGATCCCCATCCACGGGCTCAGTATCACCATGCCCTACAAGGAAGACATCGTCGAATACCTCGACAACACGGAGCCTTTGGCGGCCAAGATCGGGGCCTGCAATACCGTCGTCCGGGCGCAGGACGGTAATCTGTATGGGTTCAATACCGATGTTGCAGGAGTAGTCCGTCCGCTGGAACAGCGCATGACCCTGAATGGCGCGAAGGTGCTGGTGCTGGGAGCGGGAGGAGCGGCACGGGCGGCCGCGTTCGGGCTGAAGGAGCGCGGCGCGGAAGTGTTCATCAGCAACCGCACCTCGGCGGCGGGACAGAAGTTGGCGAAGAAATCCAAGAGCAAGTTCGTCACGCGGGCGCAGCTCCGGAAATTGCAGTTCGACGCCATCGTGCACGCTACCCCGGTGGGCCTGGGGAGCCCGAAGCAGTCGCCATTGAAGGAGCACGAGATCAACGCCCGGTACCTGCTCGACATGGTGTACGTCCCGGCCGAGACCAAGCTGATGAAGCTGGCGCGGGCCAAGGGGGTGCAGGTCATCCCGGGCGCGGAGATGTTCGTGCAGCAGGGGGCGCGCCAATTCGAGATCTGGACGGGGAAGCCGGCGCCGGTGGACGAGATGCAGCGCGTGGTCACGTCCGCGCTCCAGCCCAAGCAGAAGTGAGCGGCGTGCGGGAAGGCGCGTTGACAGGCGCTGCGAATTCCGTCACCATCAGCATTCATCCCCGAGAGCACTCCCGCGGTATGCAAAATCAATCCGAAGGCTTCAATCCCTGCCTGATCTCGTCACTGCAGTTTCTTTCCCGACTGTCGAGCACGCTCGTGTTCGTGATCGGTGCGGTTGTTCTGAGCGGTTGGCTCGTGAGGCTGTCCCTCTTTTTCCGGCCGGAGGCGCGGATCATCGTGATGAAGCCCAACACCGCGCTGGGATTCATGCTTTGCGCGGTATCGCTGTGGACCTGGCGGCGGTGGGCAGACGGAGGAGCCGGAGGTGGGATCGCGAGAACGGTGGGCCGGATCTCTGGTGCAGTGGTATTCCTGCTGGGCATCCTGACGACGGTCGAATACATCTTCGGCGTGCACCTGCACCTGGACCACCTGCTGGTCACCGGCATGCCCGCGGACCTGGCCTTGGAGGATCCGTGGCGGATGGCGGCGGCGACCGCCACCGCATTTGTGTTCCTCGGACCGGCTCTGTTTGCCATCCATGAGCGCGGAGTGCAGGGTGCATACCGCGCGCAATGGATTGCGTGCCTGACCTTTCTTGTCTGCGTCTTCGGCCTGCTGGACGGCATTCTCAACCCGACGCTCTCCCAGATGCACATGCCGATTTTGACCGTGCTCAACATCGCTCTAATCTCTCTAGCGATCGCACTGGTCCGGCCCACCGAGGGGCTTGTGAGCGTGGTAGCGGGGGAGAGTTTTGGGGGGAGCATGGCGCGGCGGCTGTTGCCCGCCGCCATCGTGCTCTCGCTGATCATCGCGTGGTTACGCTGGAAGGGCGAGGAAGTCGGTTACTACGATAACGAGTTAGGCGTGGCCTTATCCACCGCCATCCAGATCATCCTCCTGGTCGCGCTTATCTGGGCGAACGCCAAGTCGCTGGAACGAGCCGACCAGCTCCGCAAACGGGCGGAGGAGGTGGCGCGACGCGAGCAGGAGAAGGTCAACCAGCGCGCCCGCCAGGAGATCAGCGAGCTGTTGCGAAGCAACCAGGACTTGCAGAAGCAGCTCGAGCAAGCGCGCGCCCGAACCGCTTCGTCGTAGGCGTCCGCCGGCTGCAAGATACTTCCGTGTGTGGTCGCTCGGCGAGGGTGACGCTTCCATCATCCTCTCCGCAACTGGCTGGAAATTCACGTGCTTAGGGAACAAGGGCGATTGGCGGCCACTTCCCAGTCCATACCTTTCGGCACTCCTCGCAGAGCGGGCATGGCGGCTGCGGACGATGCCCTCGCCGCAGTGCTGGGGGCTATGCAGCGGAAGAGTTGCTATTTGTCCCCGGAGGGGCTAGGATAAATGGTGGCCGTTCGCCGATGGCCTTGCGGTGCGGGTTTTCGGCGCCGGATTCCCGGCTGCGGCGGACGCCATCTCGCTACACAGCCCGTTACTCCACATCTGTCGGCCCCTGTATCCGCGACGCGGTGCGTCGCGTCAGCCCTTTGTTTCGGAGCGATGATATGGCGTGGTACGCGTACTGCATCACTGAGCAGCAGGCTTTCCAAGGCGAGACTCGAGCTCGCAGACCATTTCCAATCGAAGGTTTGAAGGGGATCCTGGGTGCCCAGGTGTTCGGGTATCCGAGCGGGGAATTCGCAATCATCGTCAGTGAGTATGACCGAGGAGGCCAGGAGCTGGACCAGCGGGCCATCCTTGACCACGCGCGCGTGGTGAGCGAGTGCTTCCGCAACACCACCGTGCTGCCCTTCCGGTTTGGTACGGTGTTCGAGACCGATGACTCGCTGCGGCGCGCCGTGCGCTCGAACCGCAAGGCGTTCGTGGACAGCGTCAGCAAGCTGCGCGGCAAGGCCGAGATGCACCTCAAGTTACTGGTGAAGGACGGGTCGCTGCGCGAGGCACTGACGGAGATCGTACTGCCCACCACCGCCGGCGGCGAGTACCTGACCAAGCTGCGCGAGAAGGCCGTCCGGCAGCGGGAACGCCAGACACGGGCGCGCGCCATCTCGGTGCAAGTGCACAAGCTGTTCAACCCGCTCGACGAGGAAATCTGCTGCAAGAAAGTGGATTCGGGCGGTATGCTCATCGACATCGCCCACCTGATCGACAATAAGTCCGTCGAAAAGTACCAGAACCGCTACAGCACCGCCGCCCGCCAGTTGAAGGACATCGAGGTGCAGATCAGCGGTCCCTGGCCGCCCTACCATTTCATGCCCAACAAGATCAGGGCGAGCTAGGCCGACACCTTTCGCAACCGCGGGCCGCCGGAAACGGCGGCCTGCGTGTTGCCCCCAAGGCCCATTCTCCGCGACGCAACTTGGATGGGGAGATCACTTGACCGAGGCATGGGAGGAGACCCGGCGCACGGGCCGATGCGCCGAGCCGCTATTTGTAAGGCCCCAGCACGTATTGACGCTCCCTTTCTCCGCAGCCTATCATCTTAAGTTTAGCCCTACGGGTAACGAGGACACCGAAGGGCCTCTCTTTATTCGAGCAATCATTCATGGACAAGAAGAAGCTGGAACAATTCAAAAAGAAGCTGGAGCAACGGCAGCAGGAGCTGCGCCGGACCATGTCGCGTAACGTGCAGGATGGCCGCGCCGCCGACAGCGAGGACATCGCGCAGGACATCGCCGACAAGGCCGCCAACTCCTACACCAAGGAGTTCCTGTTCTCGCAGAGCAGCAACGACCGCGCGCTGCTGGCGCGCGTGGAAGAGGCGCTGGCTCGCATCCGGGACGGCACCTTCGGAGGATGCATCAACTGCGGCAAAGAACTCAACCCCAAGCGGCTCGAAGCCGTGCCCTGGGCGCGCTACTGCATCTCTTGCCAGGAGAAGATTGAGCAGGGGCAGATCCAGGAGACGCCGCGGTAGCTGATCGTGTTGGAATATGAAACGCCGTCGAGAGATCGACGGCGTTTTCGTTTGCTCGGGCCAAGTTGGATCTGGCCATCGAACCATTTTCCCAGCTTCCCCGGATGGCCTGATTGCCCGCTGACCGACTTCACTGCGGCTGTTGCGGCGGCTGATCGGGCTGTTGCCGCTGGTTCTGCTGTTGCTGCTGTTGCTGGTTCTGCTGCTGCCCGCCTTGCTGTTGTTGCGGCGGTGGCTGTTTCTTCTGTTGCCCGCCGATCGCCGCGCCGAGAATGTCCTGCCAGATATTTCCTTTCTGTTGCTGCTGCGGCTGGCCGCTGCCCTGCTGTTGCTGAGGTTGCTGCTGCTGTTGTTGTTGTTGTTGCTGCGGCTGCTTTCCCCCGATCGCGCCCAGGATCTCCTGCAGGCCGCCCTGCTGGTTCTGCTGCTGGCCGCCTTGCTGGCCCTTCTGTCCGAGGATCGCGCCCAGGATGCCGGTGGTCAGCGCCCCGGGGTTATTCAGGGAGGGCAGCATGTTCTGTAGCTTCATGCGCGCGATCTGCTCGAGGTCGGGCGCGAAGCTGGGGCGCTGGAAAGTCCCTCGGACGACGATCGGGATCACCAGTTCGCCCTTGTTGTTGGCCAGCGCCGTGTTCATGAAGCCGCCAATGCCGGTGCCGCCCACCGTGTCGCTCATCGCCTTGGAGAGCACGGCCGTGACGCGCATGTTGAGCGACTGGTCCGCGAGATTGACCGCACCCACCGCGCCCATGGTGCCTCCGTCAATGACGGCCTTCAGATTGTTGGTTTGCGCGACGCCATTGCGCACGTCGAAATTGCCGGTCAATTGCACGATGTTGGTGAATCCGCGGTCCGTCTGCTGGCCGCCTCCCATGAACTTCGCGATCTCCGACAACTGGTGCAGCACGTCCATGCCGACGAGCTTGCCGTTCGTGAGATTGAGCGCGAGGGTCCCGTTCAGTGACCGCGCGATCTGGTCGGCATTGCCGCCGCTGGTGAAGGTCAGATCATTGGCGTTGGCCGCGAGCAGCCCGTACAGCGTCTGCTTCAGCGACGACGTGGAGGAAAGCAGCTTGTTGGCGTCCACCTGGTCGAGCTTGCTGGTGACGGTGTAGACCGACGGAGTGGGGCGAGTGTCGATGACGACCGAGCCGGTATGCTTGCCGTTGTACACGTTGGCGGTGATGGGCGCGAGGCGGATCACCCCGTGATCCAGCGTGACGCTGCTGCGCGCGTCGGTCAGCACCAGCTGGTCGTATTGGATGGTGCCGACGGCGAGCGAGCCGGTGCCAGTGGTCTTCGACAGCAGGCTGGGCTCCGTCGGGTTGGCCGCGTAGGCCACGGGAACCAGCGAGAACGCGGCCTGCTTCGCGGGCTGCACGGTGGGGAACATCTGCTGCCACTCGGCGACGATCATGCGGTCGGCATTGATGGCGAACTGCAGTTGCGGCTCGCTGAAGTTGCGGAGTGTGAGCGATCCCGTGGCGTTGGTCGAGCCCAGCCCGGCGCTCACGTTCTCGAAGATCACCGAATTCTGGGAGAAGCGCAGGTTGGCGTTGCGCACCTCGAGCGGCTTGGTGATCTGCGGCGCCGTCAGCGACGCGTTCTGGATGGCGCCGTTGCCGGAGAAGGTCATGGCGGCCGTATTCTTCATCGGCCCGCTGGCACGGACGTCGAGCGCGATGCTGCCCGAGCCCGACATCCCCTCGGCCGCCGAGACGCCGTACGCCTTGGCGATATTGATCAGCTCGCCGATCCTGGCGTTCGCCGTGTGCAGCACGAGGTCGAGGTTCGATGACGGCGCGGTGTAATCGCTGAGCGTGAACTGCGCCGAGAGTGTGGTCGAGCCGGTGGTCGCCGTGAAGCTGTTCGACTGGATCGCCTGCGGCGACAGAGCCAGGTCGATGCCCTGCACCTGCACCGGGCTGGGCAGATCCTTGCCCACGATGCTCAGGTTCTGCGCCGAGAGCGTGCCATCGAGCGCCGGCCGCGTGGCGGGACCCTGGGCGCGAATATCCGCGTTCATCTTTCCGGCGATCTTCATGCCGGGGTCAAAGGCCACGCCGAAGGCCGCGGCCAGGCGCGCCGCCTCCTCAATCGAGACATTCGACGCCTTCAGCTTCAGGTCCAGCTGCGAGGGCGTGGGTTGCATGTTCAACGTGCCGGAGATGGAAAGCGGCGTGGAGCCCAGCTTCAGGTCTCCCCGCGCGATGTGGATGACGTCGGAGTCCAGGTCGGCGGTCAGGTCGTAGTCGAGGGCGATGGGATACCCGATGTCGGCGCCGTGCACGCGCGCCTGCTCCAGCTTGAGCGAGCCGCTGGTGGAAACCTTCCCGCTCTCGTTCCGGAGCTTGGTCTCTCCGGAGGCGATGGCCTCCATCCCGGTCAGCGCCTGCGTGTTCAAGAACGTCTGCGCCGAGGAGATGGAAACCTGGTCCAGCTTGAGGGTGCCGTCGAAGGGCATGCTGACCAGCGCGCCCTCGGGAATCGGGCCTGCCTGGCCGCTGAGCTGCACCTGCTGCGCGCCCTGGCCGGGCAGGTGTGCCGCCGCGTCGAGGGTGAACGCCCTGCCGGGCGCGTAGCCCCTCACCGAAAGATCGATGTGGTCGTAGACGGCGCGCGGCTGGCGCTTCTGCAGGTCGGTGAGCGCGACCTGGCCATCGCGGATGCTCAGGTCCTGGATGCTGAACGGCTGTGCCGGCTGGGCCGCGGGCTTCTCTTGCTGTGCCTGCGGCGCTGGCTGCGGCGCCGTGGCGCGAGGCTCGGTCGCCGGCGTGACCGCCTTATGGCCCAGGCTGGAGAAATTCCACACGCCCTGGGCGTTGCGGATCAATTCAATCCGCGGCTGGCGCAATTCCAGTGAATCCATCTGCACGTCGCCATGCAGGAGCGGCATGAGTTTGGCGGTGAGGTAAAGCTCCTGCGCCTGGGCGAACGGCCGCTCGCTGCGAAATTCCGGATCATCTCCGATGACGGCGTTCTCCACCCGGAAGGCAAGAGGGAGGAGGCTGAGGTGCATCGGGCCCAGCGACACCGGGCGGCCCAGCTTTTTCTGCAGCTCCGCCTGGATGCGGTCGTGGTAACGGTTGACGTCCAGGAACGCGGGCAGCGCCAGCGCGACGATCACCACCACAGCAAGGAGCACGAGAATGGCGATACCAAGCTTGCGCATGACGACCTCCCGAGCGCAGGGAGTCTGCGCTCACGGCTGCGAGTCAGACGGAAGGGCTGGCGGGGCAGCTTCTCGACAAGAAACATTGTACGGCGAAAGCAGCGAGCAGTCGTCAGTCCCTTCGCAACCCCTTCGACTGCGCTCAGGGCTCACTTCGTTCGGCAAAGAAGGGCAGCTCAGAACGGTCGTCGGCGGGATAGAGCGTCGACGACAGATGCAGCCCCCCTCCCCCTCCCCTTCGATATGTCGAAACAAAGGGGTTAGGCGCGAAGATATGTCGGGTATGTCGTTTTAAAGGAATTAGGCGAGGAATCAGTGGGCAGTGGGCAGTGGTCAGCCAGAAGAGCGCCTGAACCTCGGGCGAGCCTGGGCCCGCTCCATCCAGAATAGCAAGTCGAAGGAGAGGGATCGGAGAGAGACGGCGCGAAAGAGCGAATGGAATCAGAGGGTTAGCGGGCCGAAAAATAAATCGCTTGACATAGCTGAAAGCTATACAAATCCAGATTTGGAGCGCGTCTGTGTTATCAGGGAGTTGCGGTGGGAGAAAAGACTCACCGCAAAAACGCGGAACGACCCACCCAACGAACACCGCGTTGGGTGGGGCACCCACGGTCTTTTTGCTGCGAGGCAGCCCGGTTCTATACTCGCCGTCAAAGGTGGGCCACCCGCCAGATGCAACTAAATCAAGTGCCGAACACCGGGACTAACGGCGCGCCGCGGTCTCGTCATCGTTCTCTGAAATCCGGTCTGGGCGCGGTGCTGATGGTACTTGATATTCTCCGCATGATTTCACTCTAATCTGCGAGTAAATTCTTCGAGTATTTCCAAGTTACACACGCTGCGTATATGAGCGGCAGCACGCCAAGTAGGATAAACACCAGATCGCCCGGTAACCGGCACCATTCGATCACACGCACAATTCTTTGACTCAGGAACTCGGGCCCTCGCGCATGCCAGTATCCGTTGTTTAACGCATCGGCAAGTTGCAACACCCCGCCGGGGAATAAGTTGGTCATGACCATCAAGAGGAGGCCGAGATTCAATCCCCAGAAAGATGCTCCTACATACTTCTCGATTCGCAGCCAGTCTTCATCCGAGAGAATTTGCCGGAAAGCAAACACCATCAGCGCGACGGCCAGCATCCCGAAGACGCCCATCATGGCGGCATGACCGTGATTGGGCGTAAGGATGGTTCCCACCTCATAGTAGCTGACGATGGGTAAGTTGATCAGAAACCCAAACACGCCGGCACCGAGAAAATTCCAAAATCCTACGGCCATTAGAAAACGAAACGTCCACTTATGGGGAATGCCTACTTCCTTTCCGCACGTCTCGCATTTCGTGTGCGTCAACTTTACGAAGTCAGATGCATCCAGCGTAAGAAGGGTCAGCGGAACAACCTCCATTGCCGAAAAGACGGCTGCAAGAGCCATGGTGATGTTGGATTGGCCGGTCCAATACCAATGATGTCCGGTACCAACGATTCCACTCCCCAGGTAGAGGATGGCGTCGAGGTAGACCACGCGCGCCGCAGTCACATGGGATACGATCCCCATTTTGTAGAAAATGATTGCGACCATCGCGGTGACAAAGAGCTCAAAGAATCCTTCTACCCAGAGGTGAATGATCCAGAAACGCCACATGTCTACGACCGAGAAGTGCGATGTGCTGTCAAAAAACATCGCCGGGAGGTAAAAGATCGGAATAGCCGCTGCCGCATAGAGGAAAAGCGAGGAAACCTCGCGGGCTTCAGGATTCTTCCTGGCTGGTGCGACCGCGCGGCGGAGCAGAAAGAGCCAAAACACCAGCCCGATGGCGAGCAAGACTTGCCAGGCACGCCCCAGATCAAGATACTCCCAACCCTGGTGCCCAAACCAAAACCACAGGTTCCCGAGCAGCTGCTTGACGCCCATGACTTCGCCCAGCAGACTTCCGACCACCACGACGACGAGAGCGCCGAACAAAAAGCCGACTCCTTTGACCTGGCCCTCCGGCTCACTGCCGCCGAGAGCAGAGGCCAAGAACAGTCCTCCCGCCAGATAGGCAGTAACGATCCAGAAAATGGCGAGTTGCAGGTGCCAGGTGCGGGCAATGTGGCTCGGCCAGATCTGGGAAAGGTCAATCCCATAAAAACTCCCGGGATCGGCTCGGTAGTGTGCAACGGTTCCCCCGACCAGCACTTGGCCCAAGAAGAGCAGAGCCGCAACGACAAAGTACTTGAGGAGTGCGCGCTGTGTTTCAGTGGCGCCTCCCGGGATCAATTGAGGATGGACGTGGCCTGGCTTGCCCCTCCATCCCAGGAAGTCGAATCTTCCAACGATAAAAAGTGCTAGCGCAAGGGCCCCCAGCAGCGTAATGAGACTCAGGGCGCTCCAAAGGACTGAATCGCTGCTCGGCAGATTCCCGACTGCCGGATCGTACGGGAAATTGTTTGTGTAGGAATACGATTTCCCAGGGCGATTCGCAGCAGAAGCCCACGCTGTCCAAGCGAAGAAAGCCGTTAGTTGGCGGACCTCTTCGGAGTCGTTGATGTAGTTGGCTGGAAGGCCAGCGCTTGTCTTCGGGTGGGCAAGGTACGCCTTCCACTTCGCGATTTGTCCCCGGAAAGAATCTGATTCTGGTTCTGTGAAAGCAAGGCTGTTTGTTCGAGGGTCATAGCGGTTCGTCTTCAGCAGATGCTGGACTTCGGCGTAGACCGCCTGCCTTTCTTCCGGCGTCAGCTCGATCATCTCCCTGTGGTAGTGCTGGCGGGCCAGCAAATGTTGGGTGTCGTCGGCCAATGTGTGAAGGTATTCGGCGGAGAAATCCGGCCCTAGATAAGCACCGTGGCCCCAAATCGTTCCGTTTTCCATCAGGCCGTACTTCAGAAAAACCTGCTGCCCTTTGAGCACATCTTGAGCAGTGAAAACAGTTTCACCCACGGGAGACAAAACCTTTTCCGGGATGGGGGGCGCATCATGATAGCTCTTCGTCGCGAGCCAGATCAGAATTGAGAACCCAGCAACGACAGTCAGAATGACTGAATGCTTCCACCAAGGTGAGAGTTTGTCCGGCATTTCCATAGATACTTCCGTGTTGCCTCTTCTTCTGGGGTCATGAACGGATCATCGTCAGCAGCATTTTGAACTTGGTGAGAGCCTTCAAAGAGTGAGGTTGATGTGCTGGCATGAGAACCGCTTCGCCTGCCTGCGTTGGTAGCGGCTTGCCCGAAACTACAATTTCCGCTTCGCCCTCTAACAAATGCGCCAAGGCGTCAAAAGGGGCTGTATGCTCACTTAGGCCCTGGCCCTCATCGAAAGCGAAAAGCGTGACTGTTCCTGTCGCACGGTTGATGAGCGTCCGGCTAACAACGGCTCCTTCTTGGTAATTCACGAGGTCTATCAAGCGGACCACTTCCGCGATAGGCAATTCACGCTTACTTTGTGAATGCTGTGAACTCATCTTTGGCCGCCTCAGCCGCCGCGATTATTTCGTTTGATCGTCTGGGTTCCCACAGCACGCCGAACTCTATCCCGATTCGCAACCCGGCTTCTCCACCGGCTCCACAGGTCTTTTCTTCGAAACGGGCCCAAACTCCGCTACTTAAGACTGAGCGATTGCCCCTTACCTTTTTCCGTCAGCGCGTAGAAGTCCCCACCGCACGCATCCAGCATACCTTCGCGGGTCAATTCATCGATGGCGTCGAGCACGCGCTGCCGTTCGGACGGTTCGTTGCCCGCCGCCTCGAATAGCACATGCAGGTCCAGTCGGTCCATCCCCATTTCTCCGAATAACCGCAGAACGCGCAACGAAAGTGGCTTCATCGGGCATCTCGTAGGGTTACCTTAACCATGAGCGCGTCCCTCCGTCGCACTGCCCGAGAAGGCTTGCTCGTGGTGAGCGGAAGAACCCCCAGGAAGGCGGGCAGGAATCTTACGCGCGACTTCCGGCTATTTCCCTTTCTGGCGAATCGTCTTCTTCCGGTCCGTCTTGGATTCCTCAATCTTTGTTTCCGGCGGCCACGATAGCGTGAGCAGGAAGCCGCTGTCCTCGGCTGCCTCCACGTCGTGAGGCATGCACTCATCGAGAGCGAGCAGGTGCCCGACAGGGAGTTCCACGACCTGCTCTGGTAAATGGAGCCGGATGTGGCCGCTGAGCGTGTGCACGGAGATTCTCGCTGCCGCTGAGTGCTCGTGCATGCGAGTGTTTGCTTTCATCGCGATCAGAACAATGCGGAGATCCGGATGCTTTACAAGGGTCTTGGAACTTCGTCCAGCGGCCTGCGCCCATGATTCATCACGGTGCAGTTGGTCGAGTTCGCTGGTTAGGTCAAATCGGAGCAAGGGTCTGCTGAGAGTACCCTCGATAAATTGGTGCCCGGCAGGGGGTTGTCGGGAGGTCTTTGTTTGGGCGGTAGCCATGTGTCGTCCTCCGTTGGCAGCTTGCTGGTCCGTGTACTCGAATCGGGTCTGGCAGGACTTGCATAGCGAGGCGTGGTCCTCCTGAACCATCTGGACCTCCTACACGCCTCCATCCGAAACCAAGTCAAGCTAGGCATGCTGAGTGCAGGATCAAACTCCCGGATATGTTATCGTAACGCGATATGTTATTCAATCCGATCTCGCCCCCGCTTTGGTCAATGGGAGTAGCTGGTCGGCCCTAGAGGAATTGAACTTCCTGGTAACTGTTGAGAAATCCTCTTATCACCAGTTACAAACACCCATCCCTGATCCGCCCGCGCCCCTCCTGTGGCCGCTGCTGCACCGGGCCGCACATCCGCCCGCGCGCACCCAAGCCCAGGGGGTGTAGCCGAATTTTTCCCGGAGAGTACTACCCCGTCCGGCGTTTGACCCGTGGGAATTGCGGCTGTTAAACTCAAGAGTTTGGAAGCGTCCCTCGATTCCATCCAAGGAAATCCGTGGCCCGTTATACCCGACACCAACTGAAAGAAGACAAGTTCGCTGAGGCCGTCCAGGATCAGGTGTTCTGGGCGGTCGCGCACCGGAACCCATTGACTATTGCCGGCATGGTGGCGGCGGTCCTAGTGCTGGCGGGCGTGGCGGGGTTCTTCTACCTGCAGAACCGCGACGAGAAGGCGAGCATCGCCCTGGGCGCGGCGCTGCGCATCTATGACGCTCAACTGCGGCCGGCGAACGCCCCGGCGCAGCCCAACGTCCTGACTTTCACCTCGGCCGCCGAGCGGGCCCGGGCTGCCCAGAAGGAATTCCGCAAGGTGGCGCAGGACTATCCGCACACCCGGTCCGCCGAGTTCGCGCGCTACTGGGTGGGCGTGACCGCGATGGACATGGCCGACTATCAGACGGCGGAGACGGAGCTCAAAGGCCTCACCGGTTCGCGGCGCGACGAGCTTGCGCCCCTGGCCAAGTTTGCCCTGGCCTCGGTGTATCGCTCCGAGGGCAAGGATGCGTCCGCCATCCAGCTCTACAAGGAACTGATCGACCGTCCGGGCACCACGGTGCCCAAATCCACCGCGCAGATCGAGCTCGCCGGCATGTACGAAAGCACACAGCCGGCGGAGGCAGCGCGCATCTACGATCAGATCCACAAGGACAGCCCCAACAGCGTGGCGGGGCAGATCGCCAGCGCCCGCGCGCAGGTCGTGAAGCCGCAGTAGCAATCACCCGTTTTCCACGAGCTCCCCGTGCGGGGGCCTTTTCCTCTACGGCTCGATCTTCGCTTCGTCGATGAGCAGAACTGGGATCTCGTCGCGGATGGGATAGGCGCGACGGCAGGCATTGCACTTCAGCACCTGCCGTTGCTGGTCGTAGGCGAGCGACTCCTGTGCGTTGCGGTCGCGGCGGCAGGCCGGGCAGATCAGGATGTCGAGCAGTTCCTTCGCGATCATCAGGCCGACATTCTACCTGAACCCGAGTTTTTCTTTCCCACCCTGTCGCGCCAAACACAGGTGCGACAAGGGTAGGGCACACAGCACCCGGGCTTTCTTCCCACCCTGTTGCGCCAAACACAGGCGCGACAAGGGTAGGGCACCCAGCATTTACAATGGTGCCGCCGAGAGGCGCGCATGTCCGCACGGATCCTGAATGGCACCGAGATCGCCGACCAGATCAAGTCAGAACTGGCCGAGGAAGTCAGCCGTCTGCGCGATCTGGGCGTGCGTCCGGGGCTCGCCGCGGTGCTGGTGGGCAATACTCCGGCCTCGGAGATCTACGTCCGCAGCAAGGTGAAGACCTGCGAAGCGCTCGGGCTGCTGGGCGAAACCATCACCCGTCCGGCTTCGGTGACCACGGAAGAGTTGCTGGAACTCGTCGGCCAGCTCAACCGCAGGGACGAGATCGACGGCATCCTCGTCCAGCTCCCCTTGCCGAAGCAGGTCGACACCAACGCTGTCCTGATGGCCATCTCGCCGCAGAAGGATGTGGACGGCCTGCACCCGCTCAACTTCGGCCGGCTGGCCGAACGGCTGGACACGATGTTGCCCTGTACGCCCGCGGGCGTCATGGAGATCCTGCGGCGCTCCGAGATCCCGCTGGCCGGCGCGGAAGCGGTGATGGTGGGCCGCAGCAACATCGTGGGCAAGCCGACGGCGATGCTGCTCACCTACGCCGACGCGACGGTCACGGTGTGCCATTCCAAGACGCGCAACCTGGCGCAAGTCTGCCGGCGGGCCGACGTCCTGGTGGTCGCAACCGGGCGGCCCGGCCTGATCACGACCGAGCACGTCAAGCCGGGGGCCACGGTGGTTGACGTCGGCATGAACCGCATCGAGAGCCGCGAGGAATTCGATCGCTTATTCCGCAACGACGCGAAGAAGGAAGCTGCGTTTGCCAAGAACGGATATATCGTCACCGGCGACGTGCGGCCGGAAGTCGCCGAGGTGGCAGGCGCGATCACGCCTGTTCCCGGGGGCGTGGGACCGCTGACCATCGCCATGCTGATGGTCAACACGGTCAAGGCGGCCCGCCTGCGGCGCGGGACGCGGGTACCCGCGGCGTCGGGCAAAAGAGGATAGATTGCTGAAGGTAGGTCTGACCGGCGGGCTGGCGTGCGGCAAATCCACGGTGGGCGAGATGCTCCAGGCCCGCGGCGCGCACGTCCTCCAGGCCGACCGTCTGGCGCAGGACCTGATGAAGCCGGGGCTGCCGGTGTACGACGCGGTCGTGCAACATTTCGGCCCGGAGATCGTCAAACCAGATGGGACGATCCATCGCGCGAAGCTCGCCGGGATCGTCTTTCCCGACCGCATCGAGGAGCTGAACAAGATCGTGCATCCGGCAGTGATCCAGCGACAGGAAGAATGGATGAACGAGATCGGCCGGCGTGAGCCGCACGCGGTCACCATCGTGGAGGCGGCCCTGATCGTCGAGGCCGGCGCGGGCAGGCAGTTTCAGAAGCTGATCGTCGTCACGTGCAGCATGGAGCAGAAGGTGGCGCGATTTGCGAAGCGGCTCGGGGTCAGCGATGCCAACGCGCGCGCCGAAGTCGAGCGCCGCATGGCCGCGCAGGCGCCCGACGAGCTCAAGGTCAGGAACGCAGATTTTGTGATCGACAACTCCGGCTCCATCGAGCAACTGGGGCCGCAAGTGGACGCGGTGTGGGCCGAGCTGAAACGGCTCGCGGGCGCCTAGTGAAGATCGCCCCACTTGCGTGGGGCTCGCTGCGAGATGCACGCTGTAGGTCCTCACGCTTGTCCCTCCGGGACAGCGCTCAGGATGACAAAGGTCGGGGTAACGGAAATGAGATTGCTACGTCTTATCGTCGTCGCCGCCGTGCTGGCGGCGGGTTTCTACTACTTCACCACCCATCACCGTGGAGGCGAGCCGCTCTCGGCCGTCCGCTGGAGCGGCCCCTCCGCGCCGCTGGAGATCACCGAAGCCGCGGGCCCGCAGCAGCTCGATCCCGAGGAGCAGAACAACGTCAACCTCTACAAGAAGGCGCTGCCCGCGGTGGTCAATATCACCTCGACTTCTTTGAGTTTTGATTTCTTTTACGGTGTGGTCCCGGAACAGGGCGCCGGCTCGGGCTTCGTCATCGACAAAGAGGGCCACGTTCTGACGAACTACCACGTCATCGCGAACGCGCGACAGGTCGAGGTCACGCTCTCGAATAAAAAGAAGTACAAGGCGGAGGTGATCGGCAGCGACCGCTCGCACGATCTTGCGGTCATCAAGATCAACGCCCCGAACCTCGCGCCGGCGACGCTGGGCGATTCCAGCCGACTGCTGGTGGGGCAGAAGGTCTATGCCATCGGCAACCCGTTCGGCATGTTCAGCGGGACCATGACGCGGGGCATCGTCAGTTCCATCCGGTCGGTGCGCGAACCGGACGGAGTGTTCATCGACGAGGCCATCCAGACCGATGCCGCCATCAACCCCGGGAACTCCGGCGGTCCGCTGCTGAATTCGCGCGGCGAAGTCATCGGCATCAACACCATGATCGCAGGAACGGCGGGACAGAGCTCGGGCATCGGCTTCGCCATCCCCATCAACACCGCCAAGGCCGTGCTCAACGACCTGGTGACCTTCGGGCGCGTGAAGCGGCCGGCGCTGGGCATCCGCTCGCTGCCCATCGGGCCGGAGCTGGCCGAGCAGATCGGCCTGCCGGTGGATTATGGAGTGCTGATCATCTCGGTGGTGCCGGGAGGGGCCGCCGAACGCGCCGGCCTGCGTGGCGGCACCGAGCGCGCCTACGTCGGGAATGTCCCCATCCAGCTAGGCGGGGACTTGATCGTCGCCATCGACGGGCAGGAGATGGTGGACCAGCAGGACCTCTCGCACGCCATGAACAGCCACCGCGCCGGCGACGCGGTCACCATCACCATCTACCGCGGCAAGCGCAAGATGGAGGTGAAGGTCACGCTGGGCGAGGCACGCGAGCAAGTGTAGGAGCAGCGCGGGTCGAAGGACCCGCGCTCCCGCTCACTGTCCGGGACCGGTCTTCTTGTACGTGCCTTTCTCTTCGGCGATCGGCTTCAGCGTCGGATAGAACTGCACGAAGGTGTTGTCCACCGCGCCGTTCGCATTGTGGCAGTTCCAGCAGTGATCGGCGGGCATAGCTTGCGAGGGCGTCGGCTTGCCATTGCTCATCAGGCTGAAGTAGCCCCACTTCTTGTCCCCAAAGCGCTTCACGTCCTTCACTGCGGCGGGCATGCCAACAACGTCGCCCTGTACCCACCCGCTCTGGTTGGGGTGCACCTTCGTCTTTGATGAGCGGATCTCGATCACGAACATGGTGTGGTCGGGCCAGGTGCCGGTCCGCTTGAATTCGCGATACGCGGACGGCTCCACAAAGACGTTGTCAAACGGCAGGGGCTCGTCGGTTTCGCCGGCCGGTCCGGCTCGCCGCCCGTTCTCCGTGTATGACATGTTTAACCCCGACGTGAGATACACCCAGTCGCGATAGTCCTCCGGGGGCAGAAGTTCGCCTTTATCGTTGAAGCGCGGCGCGCCACTTACCGTCTCACTACTGAGGGCGTTCAGCGCCAGAACGGCAGCAGCCGCCAGGATCAGCACAGCCAGACTCACAGCCTTCTTCATACCCCCCTTTGAGACGTGCAAGCTGCGCGGACGTCACACGGCAGTTATGTATTTCCGGTACGTTGTTGAGCTCGAGTTGGTTCAACGTTGGTCGTTGGCCCGGTGCCGGTCGGCTGGAAATCGCGAAAGCGACTTATTTGACTGGCGGTGCCCCGCTAAGCTAGCCTCAATGGTCTGCCCTAGTGAGCGGGAAGCGCCTGTCTCGACCCCAGAACAGGCTGGGAATCTCCTGCAAGTCATTGATTCTGCTGCAATTATTAATCTTGGCGTGAGCCGGGCGAAAGTCGTGATGGGGGACGGAAAGGCGGTCGACGAACCATGATCCGGGCCATGTCCACGTACGTGTACATCAAGGAGCGGCTCCATCCCGGCCTGCTGGACGGGTTGGCGCGTGCTGGCGCCCAGGCTATCGAGATCTTCGGCGCCCGCGGCCACTTCGACTACGCCAATCGCAAGTCCCAGGTGAAGGAGATCGCCGACTGGTTCCGCACCAGCGGCGTCCCCCTGCAATCCATGCATTCGCCCATGTACAGCGACTACGAGTGGGGACGTCAGGGCTCGCCGCCGGTGAACATCGCGGCCGCGGACAAGCGCGAGCGCATCGTCGCCATGGATGAGATCAAGCGCGCCATCGAGGTGGCCGAGCAGATCCCCTACAAGTTCCTGGTGCAGCACGTGGGCTGTTCCGGCGATGAATTCGACCAGGGGAAGTTCGAGGCGGCCATGACCTCGATCGAGCACCTGCGCGCCTTTGCCAAGCCGCTCGGCGTCACCCTTCTGCTGGAGAACATTCCCAACGAGCTTTCGACCCCGGAGCGGCTGCTCGAGTTGGTCAATACGCTGCACTTCGACGACGTGGGCTTCTGCTTCGACGTAGGGCACGCCCACCTCGGAGCCGGAGTACAGGAGACATTCGAGCAGCTCAAGAACCAGATCCGCTCCACCCACGTGCACGATAACGACAGATCTGCCGACACGCACCTGTGGCCGGGCGACGGCAACATCGACTGGGCCGAGGCGGTTGCCCTGCTGCGCTCCGCGCCCCTGGTGCCGGCTCTCCTGATGGAGATCAACGGCGAGGGGAAGACGGACATCCCCAACGGCATGGCGGACGCCTTCAAGCGGCTGGAGCAGGCGGCGCAGGCGGCACAACCGTAATTACATTGCTGTCAAACCCGCGAGGCACGGCGGAACCGGCCGTCGAACCGGTTGCGGGGAGCAGGCAGAGCCATCTCGCAGAGAAGAAACTTGTCGGGCGAAAGCCCTGAGGTCCTGACGTACTCATGGAAGGAACGCATGAAGTCCCGGCGCCGCTGACGGCGATTGCGGGTGTCGGCCGCCATGACGGCGAGATCGTCACCATCCACGGCTGGCTCTACAACCTGCGCCGCAGCGGGAAATTGCTGTTCCCCATCTTCCGCGACGGTACCGGCGTCATCCAGGGCGTCGTGTTCAAGGAGATGGTCACGCCCGAGGTGTTCGAGACCGTCCGCACCCTGACGCAGGAGTCCAGCGTGGTGACGCGGGGCAAGGTGCGCCGGGAGACGCGCGCCCCCGGCGGATTCGAGATCGAGGTCACCGACCTGAAGGTCGTGCAGCGCGTGCCCGAGGAAGATCCGTACCCCATCACCCTCAAGGAGCACGGGGTCGATTTCCTGATGGAGCACCGCCACCTGTGGGTGCGCACGCCGCGCCAGGCGGCGATCCTGCGCACGCGCGCCGAGATCATCAAGGCGGCGCGCGATTTCTTCGACGAGCGGGGGTTCGTGCTCACCGATCCGCCCATCCTCACTCCCGCCGCCTGCGAGGGCACCACGACGCTGTTCCCGGTGGATTACTTCGACGAGCAGGCGTTCCTCACCCAGTCCGGGCAACTCTACATCGAGGCCACCGCGATGGCGCTGGGCAAGGTGTACTCGTTCGGCCCCACCTTCCGTGCGGAAAAATCGAAGACGCGCCGCCATCTCACCGAGTTCTGGATGGTGGAGCCCGAAGTAGCGTTCCTCGAACTCGAAGGCTTGATGGAACTGGCCGAGCAGTTCATTTCGCACATCGTGCAGCGGGTGCTGGAGCGCCGCCGCGCCGACCTCGAGGTGATCGGGCGCGATGTCTCCAAGCTGGAGAAGGTCGCCGCTCCTTTCCCCCGGATCACATACGACGAAGCGGTGAAGATGCTCCAGGACGGCCACGCTCGCGGCGAGCTGGAAACCAGGTTCGAGTACGGTAGCGACTTGGGCTCGCCCGACGAGACCTATCTTTCCCAACGGTACGACAAGCCGCTGATGATCCATCGGTACCCGGCGTCGGTGAAAGCGTTCTACATGGAGCCCGATCCGGTGCGCCCCGACCTGGCATTGTGCGTGGACGTGCTCGCGCCGGAAGGATACGGCGAGGTCATCGGCGGCTCCCAGCGCATCGGCTCCTACGACCTGCTGCTGAAGCGCATCCGGGAGCACGATCTGCCCGAGGCGGCCTTCAAGTGGTATCTCGATCTGCGCAAGTATGGAGGCGTGCCGCACTCCGGCTTCGGCATGGGCATCGAGCGCGCGGTGGCCTGGATCTGCGGCCTGGAGCACGTACGCGAGACCATCCCCTTCCCGCGCATGCTGCATCGGATGTATCCATGAACGGGTTTCATTCACCGCCGAGCACGCCGAGATCGCCGAGGAGAATGAAAAATGCAAGATGCAGAACAGCTGGATCGGATCACACGCAAGATCATTGGTGCTGCCATCAATGTCCATCGGGCGCTTGGTCCGGGGTTGCTGGAGTCGACCTATGAAGCCTGTCTTGCGTACGAACTAGTTCAGCTTGGCTCTAAGGTGGAGAGGCAAAGAGAATTGCCAGTCCACTATCGCGGGGTCGTGATTGATTGCGGCTACCGTCTCGACTTGCTCGTCGAGGATGAGATCGTGGTCGAGGTAAAGGCGGTTGAGCAGTTGTTGCCCGTGCACCAGGCTCAAGTGATGTCCTATTTGCGAATGTCGGAAAGGCGTGTCGGGCTGCTACTGAATTTCAATGTGCGGGTGTTGAAGCAGGGATTGAAGAAGATCGTCAATGAATTTCCTCGCTCGGCGGTCTCGGCGATCACGGCGGTGAAATCTTAGGGTATGGCAACTGCAGGCAATCCGGTATTTACGAACATCACTCCGAAGAAGATCCGTGTGATCGGCGTGCCCCTCGACCTCGGTCAATCGCGGCGCGGCGTGGACATGGGCCCGTCGGCGGTGCGCGTGGCGGGCCTCGAGGCGCGGCTGGAGGCGATCGGGCACAAGGTCGAGGACGCCGGCAACGTCGCCGTCGCCATCGCCGAGCAGAAGAAGGAAGGCGATCCGCGCGCCAAGTACCTCAAGGAGATCACGGCCACCTGCACCAAGCACGCCGAACTGGTGGTGAAGACGCTCGAAGCCGGCAAGATCCCGGTTGTGCTGGGAGGCGATCATTCGGTCGCCGCCGGCACCGTCGCCGGTGTGGCCGAGTATTACCGGCGCCAGAACCTGAAATGCGGCCTGATCTGGATCGATGCGCATTCCGACATCAACACGCCCGAGAGCTCTCCCAGCGGCAACGTGCACGGCATGCCGCTGGCCGCGATCATGGGCCTGGGACCGATGGAACTGGGGAACATCTTCGATTTCTCCCCCAAGGTTTCGCCGGAGAACTGCGTACTGGTGGGCATCCGCGACATCGACGATCGGGAGAAGGAAAACGTCCGCCGCGCCGGGATCGAGGTGTTCACCATGCGCGACATCGACGAGCGTGGCATGCGCACGGTGATGGAAGAGGCGCTGCGCCTGGCCGGGCGCAACACCGCCGGCTACCACGTCTCGCTCGACATGGACTGGATCGACCCGGAAGACGCGCCTGGAGTCGGCACTCCCGTCCGCGGCGGCGCCACCTACCGCGAGGCGCACCTGGCCATGGAGATCATCGCCGACCATGGCCGCCTGCTCAGCTTCGAAATCGTGGAAGTAAATCCCGTCATCGATGAGCACAACCGCACCGCCGATCTGGCGGTCGAGCTGGCGTGTTCAGTGTTTGGGAAGAAGATACTGTAATGACGAAAAAGCTCCGTGTCGGAATCCTCTTCGGCGGCCGCAGCGGCGAACACGAGGTCTCGCTGCTCTCGGCTGCGTCCGTGGTCGAAGCCATTGACAAGAACAAGTACGAAGTCGTGCCTATCGGCATCACCAAGAAGGGCCGCTGGCTGACCGCGCACCACGCCGAGCGCCTGCTGCGCGGCGAGAAGCACGAGGAGCGGCACCTGCGCGCCGGGGATCCCGACGCCACGCCGGGCGCCGCACTGCTGGCCAAAGGCGAGGACGTTCTCGTCCCGCCGGTACCGGAGACTGCGCTCGCTCCCTTCGAGGGCGGAGGCCATGGCGCACATGCCGCACACCCCATCGAAGTGGACATCATCTTCCCCGTCCTGCACGGCACCTTTGGCGAGGACGGCACCATCCAGGGCCTGCTCGAGCTGGCCGACATCGCCTACGTCGGCGCGGGCGTGCTCGGCTCCGCCGCCGGCATGGATAAGGATGTGATGAAGCGCCTGTTCGCCGCTGCCGGTCTTTCCATCGTCAAGCACGTCACGGCGCTGCGTGCTGACTGGGAACACGACCCCAAGGGCGTGCGCAAGCTCATCGACAGGAAGCTCAAGTACCCGGTGTTCGTGAAGCCGGCCAATCTCGGCTCCTCGGTGGGCATCACCAAGGCGCATGACAAGAAGGAACTCGGCCCCGCCATGGACGAGGCCGCCAGGTACGACCGCAAGCTGGTCGTCGAGGAAGGTGTCGGCGGCGCCAGGCACAAGGCCCGCGAGCTGGAGTGCTCGGTGCTGGGCAATGACCGGCCCGAGGCCTCCGTCGTCGGCGAGGTCGTTCCCGGCAAGGAGTTCTACGATTACGAGGCGAAATATCTGAGTGAAGGTTCCCAGCTCCACATCCCTGCCAAGCTCAGCAAGAAACAGATGAAGCAAGTTCAGGAGATGGCGACCACCGCCTTCCAGGCTGTGGACTGCTCGGGCCTGGCGCGGGTGGACTTCCTCATGGATCCTAGAACTCACAGGATCTACGTGAACGAGATCAACACCATGCCCGGCTTCACGTCCATAAGCATGTATCCCAAGCTGTGGGCGGCAAGCGGCCTTTCGTATCCCAAGCTCATCGACCGGCTCATCCAGCTCGGTCTCGAACGCCAGGCCGACAAGAAGAAGAACAAGTACAGCCGGGAATAGAGAAGGAAACGCCGGGCTGGTTGGCCCGGCGTTTGATCCTGACGCTCTGTACCGATGCGGTTACATCACGAGCGCAAGACGTTCCAACTCCTGCTGGATGGCTTCCAGAGAGCACCCTGCGCCTTCGACCCGGCTGGCGGCGGCGCGCGCCGCGTCCGGAGAGACCCCATACCCATGCCCCATCAAGAAGACCTGGAGCATTTCCGCGGCCTGCTGCGAATCCAGTGCGCCCTGCAGCAACTCACTCCGCAAGACGACCATTTCCGTAATTGAGAACTTTTCCCCCATGTCACCTCACCTCCGACTCCTTAGGACCCTACTCCCTCTGCCTGCTTGATTAGACACGGCAGAGGCCCTGTTAGTTGCGGGCAAAATTTCTTCTCGCCGATGCAACCAAATCCGTTTTCCGGTGTCGCCGCACCGCCTGCCCGGATTTACAAATCTTTACCATCGCCAGCTATTCCGCCATCTTGCTGATGTGGAGGTCGAACCCCGTTTTGGGAAGCAACGACGCCAGTGCAAACGCGCGGAAGCCCTTGCCCGCGATCTCCGTGTGGCGATACACCCCAGGTTCGGTCTCGACCGTCTGCCGCAGTCCCTCGAAGTCTTCGAGAAAATCCTGCGCGTCGGCCGTGTTCGACGTGGAATAACGCGTGCGTCGCGTCGTGACCGCCTCGGCGGCGTAGGAGCGCACCAGCTTCGGCCAGTACTTTTCCAGCAGCGAGGTGCTGGCGAACAGGTCGGCCCAGATGATCTGGCCGTTCACCGCCACTACCACGCCGACGGCATTCTGCGCGCGCAACTGCCGGATCACGCTGTCGTACGAGCGCTGCACCGGGATGGCCACCGAGTCCACCTGCTTCTTCACTTCCTCGTTCGACATCACGCCCGCATACGAGGCAGCGCCGTTCACTTCCGCCGCCGCGGGAGCCGGGACCGACCTGGCCATGGCGGCTTGTGACTTGTGTACTTCATCCCAGACCATCTGCTGGTTCTTGTCGCCCATGGCTTTGGAGCGGATGGCGGGCTGGGCCATCTGCGACTGCAATCCGCCAAACTTGTCGCTGGTCGCGGTCCAGCGCCCAGGTTCCACGCAGAAGACGCTCATGTCCAGCGGATCACTCTGCGCCGGGACGATGCGGTCCTTGCCGATGACGCGGTCCTGCTTGCCGCCGGTGACGATCTCGCCCGCCAGCAGAAGCAGCGGCCGGTTCGAATTGTTCACCAGGACCAGGCGGTTGACCTCGGCTCCTCTGTCTCGATGTGGGACGGGTTCGACGTGCCCGGGACGCGGCCGGATCATCCCGCGAACGTTGCCCAGTTCGGTGACGACCACGTCGCCCGAGCGCAATCCCTCGTCGAGCGTGATGAACTTGCTGGTGTCGTACGTCGTGGAAGCGACCACGGGGAAGATGGTCAGGTTGCCCTGCGTGATGGGCGCCAGCACGCGGTAATCGCTGCGCGCCGGCCTGCCGGCGTCGGCGCGGTTCCACGCGGCAAAGCAGAAGATCGCCGCCACTGCCAGCGCCGTCCCCAGTCTGAAACAGGTTTTCATAACTCCTCCTTGCAGACGCGGGTGCTTCCCGCCTGCAAGAGGAGAACGCCGGCGCTTAGGGTCCTTGCACGGGATTTTTTGCGGGGTCTCAGTGTGAAGCGAAAAGTCTTTCCCAATCCGCTTGCGGCGTGGGCGGGTGGGTGGCTACTTCCATGTTTTTCCGAACGTGCTCGCGGCCGCTCATCCCGATGAGCGCGCACGCCAGCCCGGGCGCCGAGCGGGCGAACTGGATGGCATTGGCGCTGTCGGTCGCCATTCCCAGTCTCTCGCCGATGAAGGGCGGAAGATCCCGGGTAAGATGGCCCTGGTACAGCGTCGCGCTTCCCACGGCCGCGACCCCAAGCCGGGCCGCGATCTCCAGCGGCGAGCCCGCCTCGGTTCCGGCATGCTGGTTGCGCAGCGCGTACGCTTCTGGCATTCCCAAGTTGAAGGGAAGCTGCACGAAGCGGAAGTGGTGTTGCTCTCCGCCGGCCTCGCGCGCCAGCGACACGACGTCAGCCAGATCGATGCCTTCCTGCTCGCTTAGCAGTACCCTGAATGCATTCCAGGTGGCCGTTCCGTAGTAGCGGATCTTGCCCGCGGCGACCGCCTTTTCCAGCACCTCGAATGCTGCTTTCAGTCGGACTCGGAATTCTTCCCGTGGGACCGCGCCCAACTGGGACTCCGGGTTATGCACGTAGAAGACGTCGATGGTCTCCAGCCCCAGGTTCTTGCGCGAGCGCTCGATCTGGTCGGCAAGGTATTTCGGCGCCATGCAATGCATGCCGCCGGCGACCTCGTCCGGCTTGAAGAGTCCCGGCTCGACGTACTCTTTCATGAAATACGCGCGCGGGTCCGGGGGCATGTCGCCGTCGAACGAAAGGTAGCCTGCTTTCGTGCACACCACCACTTCGTCGCGCCGCACGCCCGCATCCAGCACCTGGCGTAGCGCGGCCCCGATGTTCCTTTCCGAGCGCTGGTGCCGGTAGTTGATGGCGGTGTCGAGCACGTTGATGCCGGTACGCAGCGCCTCCGCGATCGCCTCCGTATAGAGGCGGTCCACAGCCTCGCTGGGTTCGCCCAGGTAGGTGCCCAGCCCGACGGAAGCCAGCCAGAGTTCGCCCGCGCCGGGGACGTGCTGGGGACGGCGAAAATGCCCGGCGTCCCGCAACTGGGGAAAGCGATCGCGGTAACGCGCGGTCCCTTCGGCGGTCGCAAACCCCGGGATCATAGGCGGTCAGTCTATCAGGCGCTCCTCCGTGCGCAGTTCCGCCGCAGCCGGCACGGCGGCCCCTCCTACCGGCGCCGGGAGCGATGCCGATGATTTCCCCAATGGGTGCCCAAAGGTCTTGGTAACCATCGTCCGGTTACCACTAATCTTCTTGCACTAAAGGCGGGTGCTTGCGCCCGTGGCCCCGTGATATATTGTTGCCGCTCTCCGTACCCTCCCCAGGATCCAGGCCGCAGAGCTGTACGGGGGTAGGACTATGCGAAGACAAACCGGGTTTTCATTGATCGAACTGCTGATCGTGGTGGCGATCATCCTGGTCATCGCGGCCATGGCGATTCCCAATCTGATCAAGTCTCGGATCTCCGCCAACGAGGCCTCCGCCGTATCTTCTCTACGCTCCATCTCGACCGCTCAGACCACCTATTCGATCTCTTATCCGTCCGTGGGCTACGCGGACAACCTGGCCAAGCTCGGAGCGCCGGTGGGCGGGGGGCCGCCCGGGCCGAACAATGCCTCCTTACTCGATTGGGTGCTCGGCTGTGCCAACCAGCCCTGTGGCAAGAGTGGCTACCAATTCGCGATCGTGAATCCGATGGGGAACCCGATTGCCGCCTACGGGCTCACCGCAGTCCCGACGACGGTCGGCCAGACCGGTGTGCGCGGCTTCTGCTCCAACCAGATGACCGTCATCACCTACGATCCGAACGGCGCCGCCAACTGCACCAAGCAGATCGAATGAGCCGCATTTCTTGACACCTCCTTCACTGGGCCGCTATTCTTGAGTTTTGCCCCCAGGTTGAAGTCCGTTTCTGGTGCTGGCCCGTGGAAACCACGTGCTCACCACCCGGGCCGAAAAGTGTACGTATGTTCATCAGTATCCACGAGTTAGAACTCCACCAGATCGATTTTGCGGAGGAGTTCCGGCCTCAGGCGATTGATTTTGGGCCAGACTTGCACCAGCGGACAGGCCTTACGACGTCGGGCCATGCCGTCCTTATCGAAGAGCATCGCGGCGGCAAAGAAACGGTCAAGGACATCCGCCTGGTCGGCGATTACAGGACGCGCGTGGAGCTCCCGTGCGCGCGCTGCCTGGACCCGGTGCTGCGCGACGTGGCCAGCAGTTTCGACCTGCTGTACCGGCCGCTGGGGGTGGATGCCACAACGCACGAACGCGCGGTCCACGAGGCCGACACCGAGATCGGTTACTACGTCGGCGAAGGCTTGCAGTTGCAGGACGTCCTGCGCGAGCAGGTGCTGCTCGCGGTGCCGATCAAGGCGGTCTGCCGCGAGGACTGCAAAGGGATTTGCCCGCATTGCGGGCGCAACTTGAACCTGGAGAGCTGCCAGTGCGGCGCCTCGCAACCGGACCCGCGCTGGAACGCCCTCAAGGACCTCAAGGACAAGCTACCAGGTTAGTGAAATTCGAAAGAGAAGTGGCGACCGGGGAACCGCACAGGTTCGCGGCTCGTCCCCGGAGGTTTTCATGGCAAATCCGAAGCGGAGACATTCGCAGGCGCGGACCAGCAAGCGTCGCGCCCATGATTTTCTGACTGCGCACTCGCTTTCCGAGTGCCCCAACTGTCACGAGCGCAAGATGCCGCACCGCGTCTGCCCCAAGTGCGGCTACTACAAGGGGCGCGAGATCATCGAAGTCGCAGAGACGAAGTAGCCCTCACGGATCGCGATGCCGACCGTCATAGCGCTGGACGCGATGGGCTCCGACCGGGCCCCGAAGCCCGAGGTCGAAGGCGCCATCCTGGCGGCGCGCCACCACGACGTTGAAATCGTCCTGGTCGGCCCCGAGCAGGCCGTGCGTGCGGAACTGGCTTTGCATCCCTCGGCCGAGGGCCTGCCCATCCGCATCGCCCATGCCAGCGAGATCATCGGCATGCACGAGAAGGCGGCGCAGGCGGTGCGCTCCAAGCGCGACTCCACCCTGCGCGTCGGCTGCCGTCTGGTCCGCGAGGGCAAGGCTGCGGGCTTTGTCACCACGGGCAACACCGGCGCCGCTATGGCTACGGCCAAGATGGTGCTGGGCGCGCTGCCCGGTGTGGATCGTCCTGGGCTGGCCGCTGTCTTTCCCACCTCGCAGGGTACTGCCGCCATCATGATCGACGTCGGCGCCAACGTCGATTCCAAGCCCCACAACCTCGCGCAGTTCGCGGTGATGGGCGATATCTACTCGCGCACCATCTTCGGCATCCGCCAGCCCAAGGTGGGATTGCTCTCGGTGGGCGAGGAAGAATCGAAAGGCAACGAGCTCACGCGCGCTGCCTACCAACTGCTCAAGCGGCTGCCGCTGAATTTCGTCGGCAACGTCGAGGGACGCGACCTCTACAACGGCAAGCTCGACGTCATCGTCTGCGACGGCTTTGTCGGCAACGTGGCCCTGAAGGTGTCCGAGGGCATGGTCGAGACCGTGCGTTACATGCTGAAGGAGACCCTGACCTCCACCATCAGCTCCCAGCTCGGATTCCTGCTGTCTCGCCGCGCCTTCAAGGATTTCAAGAAGCGCCTCGACTACTCCGAGTATGGCGGCGCCCCGATGCTGGGGATCAAGGGGGTGTGCATCGTCGGACACGGCTCCTCGAATTCCAACGCCATCAAGAACGCGCTGCGCGTCGCCTCGGAGTTCGCCAACGCGGGCATCAATGCCAAGATCGAGCACGAGCTGGCGGTCATCAACGGAAAGGTCAAACCCGCAGCCACCACGTAAGCTCTTCTCATTATGGCGATCGCATTCTTATTCCCCGGACAAGGCTCGCAGGCTGCGGGCATGGGCAAGGAACTGGCGGCGATCTACCCGCCCGCGCGGCATGCCTTCGACCAGGCCGACGAAGCCCTCGGCTTCCGGATCTCCCAGATCTGCTTCGAAGGCCCGGAAGACAAGCTCAAGCTGACCGAGATCACCCAGCCCGCCATCCTGACCGTCTCGGTAGCCGCCTTCCTCGTGCTGCACTCGAAGGGCTTCACCCCCGACTTCGTCGCCGGTCACAGCCTGGGCGAATACTCGGCGCACGTCGCCGCGGGCACGCTGGACTTCGCCGACGCGGTGCGCACGGTTCGCAATCGCGGCAAGTACATGCAGGAAGCGGTGCCCGTGGGCCAAGGCGCCATGGCCGCGGTCCTCGGAATGAAGCTTGAGGATTTGCAAAAAGTCTGTGAGGAAGCGGCGCAGGGGCAGGTCTGCTCCCCCGCGAATATCAACTCGCCCGACCAGATCGCCATTTCCGGCAGCAAGGCTGCGGTCGAGCGAGCCGCCGAACTCGCCAGGCAGCGCGGCGCCAAGCGCGCCATCATGCTGCCCGTGAGCGCGCCCTTTCATTGCGCGCTCATGCAGCCGGCGCAGGACCGTCTGGCCCACGACCTGCGCGCGCTCACCTTCCATCCTATGCGCGTCCCGGTGGTCAAGAACTTCGACGCTGCGCCGACCACCGACACGGAGCAGGCGCGCGACGCGCTCATCCGCCAGGTCACCGGCGCGGTGCAGTGGGAGCGCTCCATGCGCGCTCTGATCGGGAAGGGAGTTGACACGTTCGTTGAGGTTGGTCCGGGGAAAGTGCTTTGCGGCCTCATGCGGCAGATCGACCGCTCGAAGACTTGCGCCAACGTGGAAGACGGTGCATCGCTGCAGAGAACGCTGGAGAACCTCGCCGCGACCAGAGCCGGTCAGTAGGGCGAAAACGTCAGCGTCCTGTCTCTTCGCTCCACCCAGATGCGGGCTTCCTCGGCGCGGTCATTGACGCGCACCACGACCACCACCCCGCTTCCCCCCTTGGGCGCCGCCGACCCCACGATCTGGTGCTGGCGGATGATGCCCCACTCCCCGCCCGGGCCCCAATCCACGTAGAAATCGTGGAAACTGTAGTTGGCATGTTTGGTTTGATTTTGTTTCCAGCTCGGATCGTTCAGCCAGATGCCGTACGCTTTCTCAAAATCTTTTTGTTCCAGCGCCGTGAAAAAGTGGTCCACCACCCGTTCGTACGGCAGGTAGCGGAACAGGTATCCCAGAACACCGATCACGATCAGCGTGCCCACGACCAAGCCGAGGATGGCGTTGCGCCGACGCTCGCGCTTGGGGTCATAGGGCGGAGCTTCGAACAGCGTCGTGGGCATGATTTTTCATTTTACGAAAAAATGTCCGTCCCCGACGGATCGCCTCGGAATTCCGCGTTTTTCTACGACTGCTGGGTTTCGCAACAGCGTAAATCACCCGGATTGTGGGCTCCTTGAGCGGAAACTCACGGTTTTGTGCGCCAATTCCCGCTATGGGCCTTGCTCCCATCCCACTCCTCCTCCCGCTGCACAGCCTAAGTCACACGTTTTCAGCAACTTGCTCTCGACTTTCAAGTCATCTTCACTGGTGCGAAAACTGCACTTTCTGGAGTAACAGCAATTCGCTTGGATCTTTGGGTCCAACTGGTGGCCACGTATGCGATTAGGAATGGAAAAGAAGCAAGGGCACCTGCCGAACGGCAGCCTGAAGATCGGGGCGGTCGCTCGGCAATTCGGCATTTCGGTGGATCTGCTTCGCTTGTACGAACGGGAAGGCCTTGTGCTCCCGCTGAAGTCCAGTCGTGGGACGCGCTACTACACCGAGCATGATTTTCCTTGGATCAGCACGGTGATGCGTCTGGTTCGGGAGGCACGCCTGAACTTTGCCGGGATCCGTCATCTATTAGCGCTTATACCTTGCTGGGAGATCCGCCACTGCGGTTTTGAGAGCAAGCGGAACTGTCCGGTGATCTCCGACGCCTCCAAGCCGTGCTGGGCGAATCGTGCGGCGTGCCCCGTCGTCTCGGTGCAGGATTGTTATTTTTGCCCGGTCTATCGCGCTGCGCCGAACTGCGACAACTTCAGGGCTCTGCTGGCCCAGAACGGCAACCACATCGAGGCTTCGAAGACCGCGGCGGCCGTTTAGCCCGGGGCGGGCTCCAGCATGAGGAGAAGTGAGAACTCGATCGTTCGGGGTGCGGCCTCGCTGCACCCCGTTTTTTGTCGCCGAGGAGGCGAGCCGTGCGCGCGGCCCTGATCGCCAGTCTGCTGGCCGGCCTGGCCACCGGCCTGGGCGGTTCGCTGATCGCGCTCGTTCCCACACTTTCGCGCCGTGTCTATGACACGCTGCTCGGATTCAGCGCGGGCGTGATGCTGGCCGCCGGTTCCATCACCCTGCTCGGCCCCGCGCTGCGCCAGAACGGCGTTTGGACGGTCGCTCTTGGCCTGGCCATCGGGGCCCTGCTGGTCTTCCACCTGGAGCTTGCGGTCCCCCACCTGGAACCGCATTTCGCGCCGCAACTGACCGGCCCCGCCAAGCGGCTCGGCCTGCTCATGGCCGCAGCGCTCACGCTGCATCATTTGCCGGAAGGCTTGGCGGTCGGCGTTTCTTTCGCGGGCGGTGCGCCCAAGCTGGGCGTGATCGTGGCGGTTGCCATCGCTCTCCAGAACATCCCCGAAGGGCTGGCTGTCGCCATGCCGCTGCGAGCGGCTGGCTTCTCGCGTTCCCGCGCCATCTTGTGGGCCACCTGCTCCGGCCTGGGAGAACCGATCGCCGCCGTGCTGGGCGTGTGGTTCGTGCGCATTATCGGCCCCATGGTTCCCTTCGCCCTGGCGCTGGCCGCCGGCGCCATGATCTTTGTGGCTTCCGATCAACTCATCCCGGAGAGCCGCCAGCAGCCGCAGGCCAAGGGTCCGTCGCTCGGCCTCATCTTCGGCTTCCTGCTGGTTTCTGTTCTGACCAAGATGTTCGCCTGAGCCTGCTGATTCTGCTTGGATCGCCCCAAGATCAGGAGATTGCGCGGGCCCATGCCGGCCAGCCGCCGACTACGGCGCCGGTCACCAGGCTTCCCGCCAGCGCGTAGGTGACGTCCACCCAGGTGAACGCCAGCCAGGGTCCGGGAATGACCGCGCGCACCAGCAGGTCCAGGGCAAAGAACACGGCGCACAAAAGCACCGCCAGCCAGGCCTCGCGCACCATGCCCTCTCGCCCGCTTCGCGCCATCCCCCATGCGAGCACATATCCGAGCACAAGGAATCCGGCGAGCGGTACCAGGTAAGGAAGCACCAGCTCGGCGCGCGCCCGTGCCGCCTCTTCCGTGAGACCCGTCAACCGCATCCACGTACGGCCGAACACCGGCTCCGCGTACCAGAGCGCGCCCAGCAGCCAGGCCAGCCCCGCGCCGGCCAGCACCGCGGCATGACGGATGCGCGGAGACACGCGCCTTTCCTCGGCGGGCCCCTCCTGGAATAGTTCGTAGACGCAATCCTGATCGCACGCTCTCTTTTCCGGCCAGCGCGAGCAGGAGGCCAGGCGCACGTATTCGGTGCCGCTCAGCGCCGTCGTGGCGCAGTGCATCGCGTCCATCTCGACGGCTACGGTTTCATGAGTCTCCGGACAGCTCACATGCCGAGGGCCTCGGCGGATCCGGTACACCTGCGTGGCGAACAGCAGCGGCATGAGGATGCTGACGATGGCAACAACGGCAAGCAGCAAGAGGAGCAGGGTAAGCATCGCTCACCTCCCCACATGCGCAGTATCCGTTGGCTGCCACCCCCGCGCCGTGACTGATATCACTTGAATCAGTGACTCGCGAACACAGGAGTCCCCCAGTCGGCACGAGGGCCCCTGCGAAAGTGCTGGTAAACTCTTGCTATCGCAAGCGCGGAGGGTTGCGTGAGCGGTCGAAACGGGCGGTCTTGAAAACCGCTGTGCCCGAAAGGGCACCGGGGGTTCGAATCCCTCACCCTCCGCCATACGCCACGGTGACTCCCGACATGGTCCCTGCCTGAAGTTCTTCGCACAGTCCTGGCACCGGGACGAAAATTCAGCACGATTTCCACAACGATGCGTGGTTAAATGACTCCAATCAGCGCAGTACTCCGCGCTTCGCCATTTCCAGCAACAGCACTACAGGACCGCCAGCCTGGTCCCTACCAGCTTTTGTCGAGGACTGTCATGAAGAACATCGTTGAGGTCATCAAGCAGAAAGAGCGCGACATCCTGCAGAAGAAGCGGGAGATCCAGCAAATGGAGAGCGACATCGAGACGCTGCGCGCCGCCGCACGCCTTCTCGCCGATGACGGCGAGAACGCTCCTGTGCACGTCGTTGCCGCTGCCGCCGGCGTTGCGGGCGTAACCAGGCCCAGCAACGGAGAAGTGAAGCAGTTCCCGTAATCTCGTCTGGAGCCTATGATGTCCGCTTCGCCCAGCATCCCGATCCCCGGGCCGCAACCGCGGCCGGAACGGCGGCGCAGCACGCGCCGCGCTGTCGTGAACGAGCAGATCGTGCCGGTCTCGCTCACTGGCGACAACGGCGGGCTCGTCCTCGACCTGTGCGAGGGCGGTCTTTCGGTGCAGGCCGTTGCTCGGCTTCCGCACGGGGCCTCGACCGACGTGGAGTTCTCCCTCCCGGATGGCGGCACGCGCATCCGCGCGCGCGGTGACGTCCGCTGGGCGGAAGCCTCGGGACGTGCCGGGATACGCATCGTTTCATTCCAGGAAGGCTCCGCCGAGGCGCTGGGACGATGGACGCGAAGCTCCGCGGGCGCGTCGGCAGTGGAGCGTACGCCCCCGGCGACCGCTGCGCCGAGACTCAGCTTCGATGTGGCCCAGCTTGAGAGCGAGATTGCCGCGCTCGGTCCCGATCTTGACGGTGCCCTGCAACTGATTGCCGAGCGCACGTCGCGGATCTGCCGCGCCAACGGCACCGCGATCGCGCTGGGAAGACGGGACGAGATGACCTGTCGGGCGTCTTCGGGCGCCGCCCCGAGCCTCGGGGTTCGTCTGCAAGCCGACAGCGGACTCTCAGGCCAGTGCGTCCGCAGCGGGCTGCCCGTCTCGTGCCATGACACCGAGTTCGATCCGCGCGTCGACGCCGCCGTCTGCCGCGCACTCGACCTGCGTTCGGCCGTGTTGGTCCCCATCCACGACGGCGAGGAGGTCTGCGGCGTGCTGGAGGTTTTTTCCGATCGTCCGCGGGCTTTCGCCGACGCCGACCTGCATCGTCTGCGCCAGGCCAGCGAGTTGATCGCTACGGTGCTGCGCCGCTTCGCGGTGGCATTCCCCGCGGCGACGGTCCCCCCGGTGCGACTTGAGGAGCCGATTGCGGCGCCTGCGCTCGTGGCAACGGCCACTCCCGCCAGGATCTCCCCTCCGACCACGCCGGCGGAGACTCTCCAGCCCGCCCAGGCCGCGGCCACGGCGGTGAAGATCGAATCACCTGCCAGCGAGGCGCCGAAGAAAGTGGACTTGACGATGCCTGCGGCTGAAGCCCCTCTCAGTATCCCCGCGGCGGTGACCGGGCCGGTCCCTCCCGCCGGATCGATGAGGCCGTCGCGCCAACGCCTGTCATCCGCTGCGCGGCTTGCGCTGGTCGTGGTCGCATCGTCGGTCGTCGCGGCCGGCGGTTGGGTTTACGTCTATCGCAGGCAGACGCTCCGCCCGGCGCCGGCGGCCCCGGCTTCGAGCCCGGCCGTGCCGGCAATGTCCCCTGTGCCGCTTCCCGCCGAGGCAGCGCCCCAGCCGGTCGAAGTGAAGGATTCCGTCCCGGCCGCGACCGCCGCGAACAGCACCGACCCGATGAGCGGGCCGGGGAAGTCTCGAGCTTCTACCGTCGTTGCCGATGTGCCCGAGTTTGCGATCCGCCGTCCGAACCAGAAGCCTGCCCCTGACTCCGTTACGCCCCCCGAGATGGCTTCCGACACGGCGGCTTTGCCCAGCTTCACCGAGCCCCGGGCCGAAGTCCCTAATGCGCCGGGCCCAGCACGCCAATCGCAAGGGGTGGTGCCCGCGCGGCTGGTCCTGCGGGTGGCGCCGGTCTATCCCGAGGCCGCCCGCCGTCTCCAGATCAGGGGTGACGTGCTCTTGAACGCCGTGGTTCGGGAGAACGGCACGATCGGCAAGGTGGAGGTCGTGAAGGGGAACGCGATGCTGACGCGAGCTGCTCTTGACGCGGTCCACCGCTGGCGCTACGAGCCCTGCAGACTCAACGGTACTCCCGTAGAGGCGCCCGTCTCCATCCGCTTGCACTTCGATCCGAATCGGTGATTCACCGTGTTTCCGGGAGCGTCCGTTTAGAATAGGCCGCCTGGGGGTTCGATGAAGATCCGGCCGGTTCTGGTCTGCCTGGTTTTCCTGGTTGTCCTGTCGCCTGCGACATTCGCACAGTCGCCTGCGAATGCCTCATCGCTCGACACTGATCTGAACGCGCTCTTCGCCACGCGCACCTTCCGCCAGGCGGCCATCTCGCCGGACGGAACTCGCGTGGCGTGGGTCGAGGCCCTCAACGGCTCCAACGGCGATCCCACCGGCCACAGCGCCATCTTCGTCGCGGATGCCGCCGGGAGGACCAAGCCACAGCGCATCACCGCGGCCTCCGATGGCGACGCCGCCGAACAGAAGATCGCCTGGTCGCCGGACAGCCGCCAGCTTGCCTTTGTCTCCAATGCTTCCGGCCAGCCGCAGCTCTACGTCGCCGACGTCACTCGTCCTGCCGCGACGCCGCGCCGCCTCACCGACATGACCGGCGCCTTTGACGAGCCTCGCTGGTCCCCCAATGGTACCCGGCTCGCCTTTCTCTTCATCGAGAACGCTCCCCGGGAGGCCGGCCCGCTGGCTCCGATGACGCCCCAGACCGGCGAGATCGAGGAACACCCCTTCGAGCAGCGCATCGCCATCTTCGACCTGGACGCCCACACCACGCGGCAGGTCTCGCCCGCCGACCTTTATGTGTACGAATACGACTGGTCACCCGACGGCAAGACCATGGCCCTGATCGCAGCGCACGGCTCCGGCGACAACAACTGGTGGATCGCCCAGCTTTACACCATGCCCGTCGCGACCGGGCAGATCACCTCCCTCCTGAAGCCGGACATGCAAATGGCGGATGCACTCTGGTCGCCCAACGGCAAGAACATCGCGTTCATCGGCGGATTGATGAGCGACCAGGGCGTGGTCGGCGGCGACGTCTACCTGCTTCCAGCCACTGGCGGCGAGCCGCGCAACCTCACGCCGGGCATGCGCGCCAGCGCCAACTCGCTCACCTGGGATCCCGGCCGCAGGCAGCTCGTGCTGGCCGCAACCGTCGGGGGCATGGCCCAGATCGCCACCCTCGACCCCGCCAGCGGGAAAATCGAAGAGTTGTGGCGCGCCGCCGAGTCCATCCACGCCGCCAGCTACCGCTTCAGCGTGTCGCTGGCGGGCGACGGCCGAACCTCCGCCCTGGTGCGCGACTCCCTGGAGCGTCCGCCCGAGCTCTTTGCTGGCCCCATCGGCTCCTGGACCCAGATCACACACAGCAACGCGGAGGCGCGTCCTTCCTGGGGCAAGGCAGAGAGCCTGGAGTGGAAAAGCGACCAGTTCACGGTGCAGGGGTGGCTCCTCTTCCCGCGCCACTACGATCCCAAGCGCACGTATCCCATGGTGGTCGTCGTGCACGGCGGGCCTTCGTCGGCGGCCCACAACACCTGGCCGCGGCCGTTCCTGGGGACGGCGCTGCTCTCGACCGAGGACTACTTCGTCCTCGAGCCCAATCCGCGCGGCAGTTACGGCCAGGGGGAGGAGTTCACGCGCGCCAACGTCAAGGATTTCGGCTACGGCGATTTCCGCGACATCATGGCCGGCGTGGACACCGCGCTGAGATCGTTTCCCATCGATCCCAAACGCGTGGGTATCACCGGCTGGAGCTACGGCGGCTACATGACCATGTGGGCGGTCACGCAGACAAATCGTTTCCGGGCGGCGGTGGCCGGCGCCGGCCTCGCCAATTGGCTCAGCTACTACGGCCAGAACGACATTGACGAATGGATGGTCCCCTTCTTCGGGGCCACGGTCTACGATGACCCCCAGGTGTACGCCCGCAGCGCGCCCATGACCTTTATCAAGCAGGCGCGGACGCCGACGCTGGTGCTGGTGGGCGAGCGCGACGGCGAGTGCCCGGCGCCGCAGTCCTACGAGTTCTGGCACGCCTTGCGTACCCTCGGGGTCTCCACTCGGCTCGTGGTCTATCCCAACGAGGGGCACAACGTCGCCCAGCCCGAGCACCGTCGCGACATCATGCACCGATTGCTGGACTGGTTCGACAAGTACATGCCGCCTTTCCCGAACGTTCGTGACCAGGCGGACCGCCGGTAGCGCACCGCCTGTAGTGCAACGGTCTTTCGTAACTAACCTGTCCGGACGGGCATCAGGTTAACCTGTTCTTGGGGACGGTACGCTGTCCTGTCCGTCTGCCGCAAGCGGCCAGCCATGAAAGGCAAGATTCTCATCGTCGACGACGACGAGTCCATCCGCGACGTGCTCGGGGAGTTGCTCCAGCGCGAGGGCTACGAACTCGCCTTCGCCCAGGACGGCGACCAGGCCCTGGAGGTCTACGACCGCTTCCAGCCCGACGTGGTCCTGCTCGACATCGTCATGCCGCGCATGAACGGCTTCGAGGTGTGCCGCATCCTCAAGCACCGCCCGGACAGCCGCCTGGTCCCGGTCGTGCTCGTCACCGGCCTTTCCCAGATCGAGGACCGCGTACGCGGCCTGGAATGCGGCGCCGACGACTTGCTCATCAAGCCTTTCGACCGCGCCGAACTGCTCGCCCGCGTCCGCTCGCTGCTCGTCATGAAGGCCTACACCGACGAGCTGGAGCAGGCCGCCGACGCCCTCTTCATGCTGGCCCGCGTCATCGAAGGGAAGGACCCCTTCACCCAGGGTCACTGCGACCGCGTCGCCGACTACGCCGTCCGCCTGGGACAGCGCGTGGGCTGCTCCGAGGAGGAGCTGAGCGCGCTGCGCATCGGCGGCGTCCTCCACGACATCGGCAAGGTTGTGATCCCCGAGTCCGTCCTGCTGAAGAAGGGGCAGCTCAGCGATGCCGAATGGCAGCTCGTGCGCCAGCATCCCGTGGTTGGAGAGCAGTTGTGCGCTCCCCTGACCTCGTTGCGGCCGGTGCTGCCCATCATCCGCCACCACCACGAGCGTTTCGACGGCTCGGGGTACCCGGACGGCCTCAAGGGCGCGCAGATCCCGCTGGTGGCGCGCGTCTTTCAGATCGGCGACATCTACGACGCTCTCACCACCCAGCGGCCCTATAAGGCGGCCCTCAACCGCTCCCAGGCCATGGAGATCATGCAAGAGCATGTGAACCAGGGCTGGCTCGATTCCTCTTTGCTGGCCCAATTCCGCCAGGTGCTGAACAATCCACCCGCTCCGGCCCTGAGGCCGGGGAACGCCTGATATCGGCTCTGCAGGGAAAAACCGGATCGGCAGACGCTGGCTTTCCTGGGGCTTTCGCGATAGAATAATTGTGCGTTTGGTTCGAACGTAAGTTGTATCCGCAGAAACAAGCTTCAAGCAGCCTGCCTCGCGGTACCTTCCGGTTCAACTCAGCGTAAAACAAAATCACAGAAGAGGAATTAGCTACACCATGGAACAAGGAACAGTAAAGTGGTTCAACGACGCTAAGGGTTATGGTTTCATCAGCCGCCAGAACGGGGAGGATGTCTTCGTACACTTCTCCGCGATCCAGGCACAGGGCTTCCGCAGCCTGCAGGAAGGCCAGGCGGTCGAGTTCAACGTCGTGAAGGGACCCAAGGGCTGGCAGGCCGAGAACGTTCGTCCTCTGTAAGACGAAAACTTTCGCTACACCAGAAGGGCGGTCACAAGCCGCCCTTTCTTTTTGTAAAGCAGTAGCTAGTAGTTGGTCGTCAGTAGCTCGGCAAGCCGTTCAAGCGCCAGCTGTACGTCCAAACACTAGCTGCCAAGAACCGAGTACGGGCTACTAACTACTAGCTACCAACTACTAAATTGAGCATCCGCAACATCGCCATCATCGCGCACGTCGACCACGGCAAGACCACCTTGGTGGACGCCATGCTGCGCCAGAGCGGCACCTTCCGCGCCAACGAGCAGGTCATAGAGCGCGTCATGGACTCCAACGAATTGGAGCGTGAGCGCGGCATCACCATCCTGGCCAAGAACACCGCCATCTTCTACCACGACATCAAGATCAACATCGTGGATACACCCGGCCACAGCGACTTCGGCGGCGAGGTGGAACGCGCCCTGAAGATGGTGGACGGCGTCATGCTCCTGGTGGACGCCAGCGAAGGCCCGCTGCCCCAGACCCGCTACGTGCTGGGCAAGGCGCTCGAAGCCAAGCTGCCGCCCATCGTGGTCATCAACAAGATCGACCGCAGCGATGCCCGCTCGCAGGAAGTCTTGAACGAGATCTACGACCTGTTCATCGATCTCGACGCCGAGGAAGACCAGCTCGATTTCCCCGTGCTCTACACCAACGCCAAGGCCGGCACCACTTCGCCCGATATGAACCTGCCGGGCGAGGACCTGCAACCGCTCTTCGACGCCATCCTCGCGAACATCCCCCTGCCGGGCGGAACGGCGGAGGGGCCGCTTCAGATCCTGGTTGCCAACCTCGATTACAGTGACTACCTCGGCCGCATGGCCATCGCGCGCGTCTTCAACGGCACGCTGCGCACCGGAGAAGAGGTCGGCATCGCCAAGGTGGACGGCTCGGTGCAGAAAACGAAGATCACCAAGCTGTTCTCCTTCCGCGGGCTGAAGCGCACCGACATCACGGAAACCGAGCTGGGCGACATCGTGGCCATCGCCGGCGTCGAGGGCATCTCCATCGGCGACACCATCACCAGCGCCGAGACCCCTGAGCCGCTGCCCCGCATCATCATCGACGAGCCCACGATCGCCATGCAGTTCACCATCAACACCTCGCCCTTCTCCGGCCGCGACGGGCAGTACGTCACTTCGCGAAACCTGCGCGAGCGCCTGGAAAAGGAGCTGCTGACCAACGTCTCCCTGCGGGTCGAAGAGACCGGCACGATGGACACCTTCAAGGTCATGGGCCGCGGTGAACTCCAGCTCGCCATTCTCATCGAGACCATGCGCCGCGAGGGCTACGAGCTCATGGTCGGCAAGCCGGAGATCGTCACCCGCAACGTCGACGGCAAAACCATGGAACCGGTGGAGAAGCTCACCATCGACGTGCCCGAGAGCTACGTCGGCGTGGTCATCGAGAAGCTGGGCTCGCGCAAGGGCCAGTTGGTCAAGATGCACAATCACGGATATGGCCGTGTGCGCCTGGAGTTCGACGTCCCCAGCCGCGGCCTGATCGGCATCCGCGGCGAACTGCTCACCGACACCCGCGGTACCGCGGTCATGAATTCACTGTTCAACGGCTACATCGAGTGGCTGGGCGAGATTCCGCACCGTCCCACCGGCGCCCTGGTCGCCGACCGGCCGGGGACCACCACCGCCTATGCGCTGTGGGGCCTCCAGGAGCGCGGCGAGCTGTTCGCCGGTCCGGGCGTCGAGGTCTACGAGGGCATGATCATCGGCGAGAACGCCAAGGACGCCGACCTCGACGTCAACTGCGTGCGCGAGAAGAAGCTCACCAACATGCGCGCTTCCACCGCCGACGAGGCCATCCGCCTTGTCCCGCACAAGGAGCTGAACCTCGAGCAGGCCATCGAGTTCATCGCCGACGACGAGTTCGTCGAGATCACGCCCACGTCCCTGCGCCTGCGCAAGAAAGTCCTTCAGTCGAACAAGCGACCCCGTAAGAACGCGACGCCCGTTGCGACCGCGACGGAATGAGGTAGCGCGGGCCTTCAGGCCCGCGTTATAGCGTTCCTCTCGGAGTGGCTTTAGCCACTGAGGCCGCCATCACGGCAACACGTTATCCAGGTATGCCAGATACACCGCCAGCAGCCGATACGTGTCGTAGTACTCGTCCATGTGAAGTACGGCAAGCGTGTCCTTGTCTGTGTGCAGGATCCGCCAGGTCTCCTGCGTGATCGAATGGATGGCGATGGTAGGAATCTTGTACTTGTCGAAACTGAACGAATCCGCAGCCCCCACTTTGTCTGCGTTCACAGCTTGCAAAGGCAACTTCATGGTCTGGGCAACGCGCACTAATTCCGCCAGCAGCTTCTTGTCCGCCCGGGTGGCCCATACCTTGGTCGACGAGAGGCCCAAGGTGTCGATGTCGACCATCGCGCGGATGTTCGCTCGATCTTCTTTCGACAACCCGTCGGCGTAGGCCTTCGACCCAACCAGCCCTTGTTCCTCGGCCGTGAAGCCCACGAAGACGAACGTGTGCTTTCGTGGAACATTCGAGATGCTTTGCAGCAGGCTTGGTAGAAGTGCGGCGCCGCTCCAATTGTCCACCGCGCCCTCACCTCGGGCGACGTGATCGGTATGAGCGCCCACAACGATGACAGAATCCGACGTCCCCTTCAGGATGCAGAGCACATTGGGGACTTTTTCGTGTTTGACGGGGAGTTCCTTCAGAGAACCTTGATCGCAGCCGGCGTCGGCGAAGGATCGCTTCAAGGTGGCCTCTCGTTCCGCATTGTCTTTCTTGAGCTCACGTACGCGCTGTTCCACCACGTCCTTCGGCACCCGGGTGAAGATGATGCTCTGGGCAGAAGCGCCAGTTAGGGCGACCGAGAGTGCAAATAGGAGAGAGACCACCCACCACATGCTTCTACTCTCCATCCGGCCAAGCGAAATCGTCAAGCCTCCCATCCAACCTCCCGGCCAGCGAGTAGGCATGTACAGCTTACTCAAGTCCCGTAGGGACGACGGATCGCCGGCGGGACGGGATCGCCTAGGGTCTCATTCCAAAGCAGAATCGGGACTAGTGGCTGGGCCGTGGGGGCGGGATTGGAGCCTGCGGGGCGGCCGGTGCCTCCGGCGGCCTGACTTCCGTTCCAGGGCGCGAGTGGGCGAAAGCGTCTTCGACCATCTTGTCGATGCGTGTCAACAGGCCGGGCTCGGGGTGGGGGTAGAGGAGTTCGGCGACACCATCCTCCCACTTCTGCCCGGGAGGGGCGAGCACGGGCGCCGGTTTCACTGCGGGTGCGGGGGAAACCAGATAGATGGACCACACGATGGCGGCAAAATCCGCTGCGGCTAGCAAGGCGATATTGAATCCGCGGTCGTCGATATACCCGGTCACCATGCGCGTCGCGACCGCCGCCAGTTCGGTGCTGGCGATCGTCCCGAAGCCCAGGGCCACACCGAAAAGGTAGTGCCGGCGGGTGATCCCCAGATAAGAGCAGAACCAGAGCAGAAAGAACACCAGCCCGCACTGCACCAGGCGGACGCTCCGCTCCGCCCACAGGGCGCCCACCACGATCGGGTCCTCCGTCGCAGAGGCGGTGAGCGCGAGCAGGACGGCGACCAGCAGCAGCAGGCTGCCCGCCCAGCGGAAAAGCACGCGCGCGAAATCCCCAAGGTGCGGGTAGGGACGGAACAATTGGCCGAAGATCTCGTAGATGATCCCGAACTCCAGCACCGTGCTGATCGCTGTCAGAGTCCAATAGGTGTAGAAGTAGGCGCGATAGTGATTGAGGAAAGCGAACAGCAGCACATTGGCGACGCCCTGAAAGATCAGATATTTGAAGAAGAAGGGGAATTCCCGTTCCAGCTTCCGGCGGCGCAGCAATGCGGCCACGCTGAACTGCAGGACCGGCTGGCCGACCCACAGCGCGTAGTAAAAGCCACGCAGGAACTGGCTGGAGGACATAGAGGGCTGCTGCTTGCAGGTATGTTACCCCCGCAAGCAGCGGCCCTCAAGTTACTTGTGTACTCTTGGCTAGGTAAAGGCCAAATGCTTTACTACCGCAGCGCCATCGAACACGCCGGGTTCGACGGCGAGCAGGTCGGCATGGGTGCCGACGGCCGCGGGTTGGGCGCATTTGCTGCCAGAGTGGTGTTGAAGCTGGCTGCCGAGTAGGTGGCAACCAGGCACAGGCTGAAGGCAAGAATACGTAGGACTAGCTTCATGGGGCTCTCTCCTGAGTGCGTGGCGCGCACTAGGGGGGAGTATAGAGGCGGCGATTCGGAGGATTGGACCCGGAAATCGCCGCCCCTCTGTTTACTATCCTGATTCCTCATCTAGATCACTGACAAATGGCCGAAAATGTGCTCTCGGCACTTGTTACCTACGTCCATGCCCGGCTGACATCTGGCGGTGCGCCTCCGGTGGAGCGAAGATACGCACTCGCGTTCGAGACGGGCCGTCTGTATCCGGCCTAATCCCCTCTCACAAGGAAATCTCGTGCAAGACTTGCAGGCACGGTTGTCGCGTTTTTGCGTCGAATTGGCGGAGATCGAGAATGAACTCAAGCAGATCGCCCGGGAGAATGGCGGTCAATCCATCCACATCTGCGAGGAAGCGCTGCTGGGCGACGTCAAGAGCGCCGTGGACCGGGTCCGGCACCTGCTGTGGCCCTACGCGGAAGCGGCCGCCCGCCGGACTGGCGGGCTGGACGAAGTTCTCCAGAAGTACCGCATGCAGCGGGTCACGACCATGCTCCATGACCTGACCGAGCGCGTGGCGGAGCCGCGACTGGCCGTCATTCCGGAAGCACAGACGTTTTTCTCCAGCATCCAGGAGATCGCGACTCTGGCAGTCGAGAAGCATCTGGAGCGCATCACGCAGGTGCCCGCGAAGAAACCCATGCCCGAGCCGGCGCCCCTCGCCGTAGACCATCTTCTGGCCTGAAGCAAAAAGGCCGCGGCGGACCCGCGGCCTGCCCGTCCGTTGTTTTTCTAGTGCCAACTCACCAGCGCGAGAATGAAGATCACGCCGAAGATCGCGGCGGAGATCAGCTCGCGGATCCCCAGCCGGTGGACGTTCAATGGCCGGGGCTTCTGGAAAAACCACCAAAGGTTGCGCAACATCATGGGGTGGTAGGCCAGGACCGCGCGCTTGGGCATAAGGCCCATCTCGAAGGCCCCGAGCAAGAGCGCGAGCGTGATCCCCAGCCCCGCCACGGCATGCCAGCCGTGGGCGAAGCGCTTGCCGACACTCTCCACTTTGGCCGCGTGCAGCCGCAGTTGGACGAACAGGATCTGGTTGGCGGCGAACAGCCAGTTGGCGCCCCACAACGCCAGAGCGTGCGCATCGAGCTGTCCGGTGGTCACGTAGTAAGCGCCGGCGGCGGTCGAGGTCAGGCCCAGGGAGCCGATGATCTGGGAACCGGTGCGGGTGGAGCGTCCCAGCTTGCGCAGCGCCGCCTGGACGCCGAAGGAGACGGCTGCGGCCGCTCCCAGCAGGAATAGGCCGCGGTTGCGTCCGCCCCAGAACAGGGCCGCCAGGGTGGCCAGCGCGATCGCGCCGTACACGGCGGCGCCCAACAGCACCCACTGTCGCTCCGGGCCTTTCTGCGCCCGCATGGCCGACGCTCCCAGCAGCGACTCCACCGGCGTCCGCAGGCAGAACAGGGCCAGCGAAGCAGCCAGGAAGAGCAGCACGGCGGCAAGCGATCCGCCGTGCATCAGCCCGACCGCCGCTCCCGTCACCAGGGGAACCAGCAGGATGCCCCACGCTCCATGCTCGCGCGGCCACAGCAGGGTACGCAGGCGCGCACCGTTCAAGCTATGTACTTCGCTATCCATGGATGCCATAGGAGCCCGGGTGCCCTTACAAGCCTCTAGTACCCGTGTTGTCCTCCTTCCAGCGACACCTTGCCGCGGAAGGTGCGGTAAACGAAAACGAAGTAGCCGATGACAAAAACGATGCCGACGAACCACCACGCCATGCCGACGCGCAGCCCATGTTCGGCGGCGGCGCTGTTGTAGATGGTGAGCCCGAGGCTGGGGTCGGTGCTGGCCGGCAGCACGTTCGGATACAGCCCGAAGGCGGCGCCCCCCAGCATGGCCGCGATGTACACCGCCGAAGTCAGGAACGCAGCGCGGTCGTCGCCGCGTCCGCGGAAGACCTCCATGGCCACCAGGCTGGCCACGACCACCGCGGGGATCAGCAGGCCGATAGGATGCTGCCAGTAGTTATCCAGCATTTGCGCGCGGACGTACACCGTGGCCACCAGCGACAGCGGCGTCAGCGCCAGCAGCAGGATCCACGCCAGGCGGGCGAAGCGCCGGGCACGCAGGTTGAGCTCATCCTGAGTCTTGGTGGCGACCCAGTGGGCGCCGTGCAGTCCCAGCGTGACCAGCGCCACCACCCCCGCCATCACCGTGTACCAGTCGAGGATGCCGGCCTCGGGCGTCACCGTGAAGGTGGTCCACAGCGGTTCGAAGAAGTAGCCGTCGGGCTTGAGCGGCACGCCCCGGATCACGTTTCCCAGCGCCGCCCCGTAAAAGATCGCCAGCAGCAGGCTGGCGACGGCGAACATCACGTCGAAGAAGGTCTCCCAGAGGCCGCTCTTGATGTGGTGCCGGAACTCCAGCCCGATGCCGCGCATCATCAGCAGCCACAGCGCCATGATCAGCGGCAGGTAGAAGCCGCTGAAGCTCGAGGCATACAGCAACGGAAAGGCGAAGTACAGGGTGCCGCCGGCGGCCAGCAGCCAGACTTCGTTGCCGTCCCAGACGGGCCCGACGGAGCGCGCGATCAGCGTGCGCTCCTGGCTGTTGCGGGCGATGAACAGTTGCACGATCCCGGCGCCTAGGTCGAAGCCGTCAAGCACCACGTACGCCACCAGCATCAGAGCGACGATGACGAACCAGAAGGTTGGCATGCTTTACCTCCCCGCCGCCGAGAATTCGCGTTCGTCGAAACTTTTGTCCGGAGGAGGAGATGGGACCACCTCCGGTCCGTGCTCTACCTCCCGCCACATCAGGAACAGGAACAGCATGCTCAGCACGGTGTACATGCCCATGAAGCCCAGCAGGGTGAACATTCCGCTGCCGGCGGAGACGTGCGGCGAAAGGCCGCTCGCGGTGCGCATGAGGCCGTACACCAGCCAGGGCTGCCGGCCGACTTCGGCGGTCATCCAGCCCGCGGTGTTGGCGATGTAGGGGAAGGGAAACGACAGCATCAGGACCCAGAGCATCGCGCGCGAGTGGTACAGCGTGCCTCGCCGCAGCTTGTTGGCGGCGACGATAGATATAGCAATAAAGAACGTCCCTAGCCCGACCATGATGTGGTAGCTGTAGTAAAGCAGCGGGATGTTGTCGGGCCAGGTCTCGCGGGGGAAGGCGTCGAGCCCCTTCACTTCGGCGTTCCAGCGCTTATACGTCAGAAAGCTGAGCAGCCCGTGGATGCTGATGGGATTGTCGAGCTTGAGCTGCTCCATGTCGGGTTGGCCCAGGATGACCAGGTGCGCGCCGGTGTCGGTCTGGAAGAGAGCTTCCATGGCGGCCAGCGTGACCGGCTGGTGTTGCGCCACCATCTTGCCCTGCGTGTCGCCGGTGGGGAACGCTTGCAGCAGCGAGAAGATGAGCGCGGCCGCCACGCCGATGCCCACGAAGATGCGCCCCTGCTCGACGTGCTTGCCGTTGAGCAGGTAGAAGGCGCCCACCGCAGCCATCACGAACGAGCCGGTGATCATCGCGCCGCTCATGTTGTGCGCGTACTGCCACCACGCCCACGGGTTCAGCACCAGCGCCCAGAAGCTGGAAAGATGGAATGCGCCGTCCGCCGTCCGGTAGAAGCCGACCGGATGCTGCATCCAGGCGTCGGTGGCGATGATGAAGAAGCCGGAGATCCAGGCGCCGATCCACACCAGCAGGCCGGTCACCCAATGTGCCCACGGGCTCAGGCGCTTCTCGCCGTAGAGGAACAGGCCGAGGAACGACGACTCCAGGAAGAAGGCGAACATGCCTTCCATGGCCAGCGTCTGGCCGATCACGCCGCCGGCGAAGCGCGAGAAGTGCGCCCAGTTGGTGCCGAACTGGAATTCCATGGGGATGCCGGTCACCACGCCGACCGCGAAGTTGATGCCGAAGATGCGCGCCCAGAAGCGCGCCGCGCGGTGGTAGCGCTCGTCCTGCTTCCAGATGCCCAGGGTTTTCAGCAGGACGATCAGGGGCGCAAGCCCCATGGTGAGTTGCGGGAATAAGTAGTGATAGGTGACAGTAAACGCGAACTGCAGACGATCCACTAAGAGTGCGTCCATGGATCCACTCCAAAACACGGCGCGGGTGCGCCGCTATGAGCCTTATGGGTCCAAGTGCCGTCCGGCTGGTGCCTCCGCCCGCGGGGACGGCGAATGGTTGACGTTCACTTACGGACTGGCGTCGCCGCCGTCTTCGGCTGATAGACGCAGAATGGCTCTTCGTCGAGCATGTCGCCGGTGGCGGCATAGGCGCGTGCGCGGCACCCCATGCAGACGTTGCGGAACTCGCAGCATCCGCACTTTCCTTTCAGGTTCCCGGTGTCCCTCAGCTGTTCAAAGACTTCGGAACTGGTCCAAACCTCGGCGAACGACTGCGTGCGCAGGTCGCCCGACTTCATCGGCAGATAGCCGCAGGGGAACACCTCTCCCTCGTGCGAGATGAAGCATACACCCGTGCCCGCCAGGCAGCCCTTGGTCATGGCGCTCATGCCGTCGGGCGCAGAGCCCGGGTGGCCGGTGTGATGTCCCTTGGGCACGCGTCCCGGATGCCCGCCCGGATGTCCGGCGTTCTGGTTGATGACGATGCCGGTGGCGCCGGGCAGCAGGGCGTCGGTGGGGCCGATGCCCGCGACGTTGACCGGGGCGTGCTCCGCCTCGCGGCGCTCCTGCGCCCGGCGCTGGCGTACCACTCGGAAGTAGTGCGGCGCGCAAGTGGCCTTCAGCTCGATGTCGCCTTCCAGCGATTTGTCGTAGAACCAGTTCAGGATCTTTTCGTATTCCTCGGCGGGGACCATCTCGCGGTCGGCGATCTCCACGCCGCAGCCCACGGGCACGAGCAGGAAGGTGTGCAGGGCGTCGGCGCCGATGGAACGGGCGAGCTCCAGGACGTCCGGCAACTGGTGCGCGTTGTGCCGTGCGACTGTCATGTTGATCTGCACGCCCATGCCCAGCGAGCGCAGGTTCTTCAGGCCGCGTACGGCGGCGTCGAACGCGCCCGGAATGCCGCGGAACGAGTCGTGCGTCTCGGCGTCGGCGCCGTCCAGCGAGATGGCGACGCGCTTCACGCCGGAGTCCACGATCTTCTGCGCGATCTCCTTCGACACCAGCGTGCCGTTGGTCGCCAGCGCGACCCGGAGCCCTTTGGCGGTCCCATACGAGGCCAGCTCGAAAATGTCTTTGCGGAAGAGCGGCTCGCCGCCGCTCAGCACCAGGATCGGATTGGCGAACGACGCGATCTGGTCGATGATGCCTTTCGCTTTTTCCGTGGGCAGGTCGGTGGGGCTGGAAAGCTCGGTGGCGGTGGCCCGGCAGTGGATGCAGCGCAGGTTGCACCCCTTGGTGACTTCCCAGAAAACCAGGCGCGGCTTGGGCGCCCCGTCCGTGTTCGGCTTTTCCCCACTGGATGCCATGAGCCCTTCTCCTTACCGCTTCAAGGCTAAAAGAGGGGACGGGGGCGGGATGTGACCGCCGTCACAGCCGCTCGTTCAGCCGTCACAGCGGCTCCGCGAAGTCGGCCTCACCATCCACGCCGCCGCGGAGGAATGACATCCGTTCGAACCGTCAGCCGCTTCCGGTGTAGAGTCTTCTCCCATGACGAGGGTCGTTCCCTGACATGAAAACCGCAGGCATGATCGGCGGCCTTGGGCCCGAGTCCACCATCGATTACTACCGCTTGATCATCTCGGGTTATCGTGCCCGGCGGCCCGATGGGGGCTACCCATCCCTCATCATCAATAGTCTCGATCTTGCCAAGGGCATCGAGTTGGTGGACAGCGGGCGGCTCAGCGAGCTCGCGGATTACCTCGCCTCCGGGGTCGAGAAGCTGGTGCGCGCCGGCGCCGACTTTGGCTTCTTTTCCGCCAACACCCCGCACATCGTCTTCGACGATGTTCAGCGGCGGTCGGCGATCCCTCTGCTCAGCATCGTGCGGGCAACGTGTGACCGTGCGAAAGCGCTGGGGTTGAAAAAAGTCGGACTCTTCGGGACCGGATTCACCATGCGAGGGAGTTTTTATCCCGAGGAGTTCCGGCGGGCGGGAATCGCCATCACGCCACCCAACAAGTCAGAGCAGGACTTCATTCACCAGAAGTACCTCGGCGAACTCCTGGTCGGCACATTCCTGCCGGAGACCCGTGCGGAGTTGCTGCGCATCGCGCATCGGATGAAAGTCGAAGAGGGCACGGAGGCCATGATCCTGGCGGGGACGGAACTGCCACTACTGTTGCGGGATTCCGGGAAGTCCGACCTTGAGTTTCTCGACACGACTGCGATCCACGTCGAAGCGGTCGTCGACGAGTTGCTGCGATGAATCCTGCCGAGTCCTGAGGTAGTGCCCGCCTTTCAGCCCGGCCCGGTGGAAGCGCGGGGCTTCAGCCCCGCCAAAACCGTTCCCCTGGTCGCGCTTTAGCGCTGGATATCCGGGCCGCGCCGCCATCCGAGCCCCGGCGGAGCGATTGAGAGTAGCCCGCCGCTTCAGCGGCGGGTCGGCGTCGAAGGGATCGTCGAGTGCCGTAGGCACGGCTGAGCAGGCCCGTGACCGCCATCACATCCCCTTGCCCCACTCTTCTCCTAAAATGAAAATGGATATCTTCCCCCAAACCACCCCCGCTCTCCCACACCAAGGAAAAGGGAGAATGGGGCGAGATCGCCTTCCAGGCCAAGGCCCTCGCCCTCGGACTCTCCGTCGCCAAGCCCAACGGTGACAACCAACCCTTCGATTTCATTGTCACCGTGCACGAAGGAAAGATGGTGCGCGTCCAGGTCAAGACCTGTTTCGCCATCCATGGCGGCGCTTATCACGCCCGCGCCCGCCGCACCACCCGCGCCTATCGCGCCCGCGAGGTGGACATCTTTGCCATCTACATCGCGCCCATGGATATCTGGTACGTCATGCCCGCTCGCGCCATCCCCCAACACGGCTACCCCTACTTCTTTCCTCACCAGCCGGACCGCCCCGGGCCCTACGAGAAGTACCGCAACCGCTGGAGCCTGATCACCGGCGACCCCGAAGACGACACCCGCGACCACGGCCTCACCATCCACGCCCAAGCCGACGAGTAGCACCTCTGGGTAACCATGCCCGTGAGCTCGCCTCGGTGGAAGCCCCCGCCTTTAGGCGGGGGTTTAGGAGCCCCCAACCGAAATCTTATCGAGCCCCTTCAGGGGCGGCACGAGTCGCGTCAGCGACGACGGATTTGCAACCCGGCACGTCGTGCCGGGGAGGGGAAAGGATTCCTCCCATCACTCAGTCGCGTCAGCGACGGCGGCTTGGACGAACACCCGTCGCCGCTGCCGCGGCTCAGATCGACCTGATCATCGGTGCCCCAGCATAGCCTGCCCTGAGCTGCCAGCCGAAGGAGCCTGCCCTGAGCGGCAAGCCGAAGGAGCCTGCCCTGAGGTGCAAGCCGAAGGGGCCTGCCCTGAGCTGCAGCCGAAGGAGCCTGCCCTGAGGTGTCAGCCGAAGGGGCCTCACCATCCACGCCCAAGCCGACGAGTAGCACCTCTGGGTAACCATGCCCGTGAGCTCGCCTCGGTGGAAGCCCCCGCCTTCAGGCGGGGGTTTACATGCGTTCTTAAAAGGATCTGAGCCCCTTTAGGGGCGGCACACGTCGCGTCCGCGACGCCGCTTTGCAGCTCTGGGTCACCATGCGCGTGAGCTCGCCCCGGTGGAAGGCCCCCGCCTTTAGGCGGGGGTTTACATGCATTCTTAAAAGGATCTGAGCCCCTTTAGGGGCGGCACACTCCACCCGCGCCACCTACGGCGGTCTTGTTCTAGAAACTAGAAACGAGAAACCAGAAACTGCTGGGGGCCTCACCATCCACGCCTCCGCCGACGATGGGCGCGAAGAACCTTAATGAAGGCCAAATGACCAAGATCCCGCTACCACCCCTGTCCCGTGGCAAAGAGCTACACTTATCCTCCCGCACCGCTCAAATGTAAGGAGGCGGCATGGCCTTCAGGGCAATTGAACCGTTAGAGGTACCGGCCTTCAACATTGTCGATGGAAGGATAAAGTCGGTCAGCCCCGAAATTTCCATTTCGGAGACCGGATATGATTCCGACCGCAGTCTTTATTGTCTCCGGCTTCTCGGACCGAGCGGCAGGAATGCCGATCTGTACCTTTCGCGGGAACTTCTGGAAGACCTAAGGGACAATCCAGTCACCCCAACTGGCAAGTACACGATTGAACTGACCGCCAAGCTTGACGCAAAGATTCTGGAGACAATAGAAGCTTCTGGGCTAATTTCGTTTGGTGAGGAAGCTCTAAAATTCTTGTTGTTGAGATTCATTTCGGAAGAGCAAAAGAACCGTCGAACGCCCAACAAGTACAACACGATCGGCAAAGGCGCTCAGGGAGATTTCGAACGCTGGCAGAAGGTGGACCTGACGCCTGACGAGAAAGACTCTCTAATCTGGACATGGGATGAACTCATAAGGCTGCGGCTGACTGCGTCTACGGGAACGGACCTCACTGTGCCAGATGATTGGGTCAAGCTGACGGAACGCGGAGCTTCGGCGATCCACGGTAAAACATTTGCTGAATATGCCGAAATCGAAGCGTTCATTTCCAAAGGTCAGGTCTACACTGCATTCCGCACATTGCAAGGAATATTTCAACAAGCACGATCCGCGATCATCGTCATTGATCCGTATGTAGACGAACAGGTCCTCGACCTTATTGCCGCGGTCCATCCCAGTATCGGCGTTCAAGTAATTACGGAGCACGTCAAAGGAAATTTCAAACCTGCCTATAACAAGCTCCGTCAACAAAGAGGCAACTTGGAAGTACGCGTTGCTGCACATTTTCACGATCGCTTCATCATCTTGGATGGTGCGGTGTGTTATCAGCTTGGATCTTCTATCAACCATTTGGGCGCCAAAGCCACGGTGATTGATCGGAAAAGTGACTCCGTCAGAGACCGGATACTGTCTGAGTTAGCCAGTCTCTGGCCTGGAGCTATTCTTCTCTAATGACCCGACTCGGAAACGAATTACTTGAGGCGATTTCCTCGACGAAATTGTCGACAAGCTGCGAACTGGAACCTGGCCGGTAAATTTCGGAGCGGCGCGTCACGCAGGAATGATCGCTACGGGGCAGACACAGCTAATTCAGTCCCAACTTGTCCAACTTAGTGAGTAGTAGCAGACCGTATTCGATGCTCATGTTTCGCATCAACCGGGCATACTCACGTTCGGCAACAAGGGGATGCACACTGGTGTCGCTCATCAGTGCGTAGAACTGACTGGCGAACTGTTCTTCCTTTACGGTCAGAATGTTCTGATCTCGAAGGTACTTCAGCGCCTCTCCCCATGTCGAGGGTAGACACCCCCCGAGTTTCTTGTGCGCTAATGCGCACGCTTGCAAATGCAACTGTTCCAAGAAACTGCGCAGATGTCCCATACCGCTCTTCAGTTCAAACGGAGTGGCGGCCGTGCGGTACAACCTTTCCGCTTCTTCGAGCGACTCAATGAGCAATTGCGCGAAGCCTAGCTTCTCCAGGAAGGTGCGGACCCTGCTTTTGTCTTGGTTTACCTCCAGATTCATGCCTGGCAACAAGGAGCTTATTACATACAGATATCTCGCTTTCCGGCATCCTTCCAATATGGAGTCACACAGCTCAGGGATTTCCTTGCGGACGTGGAAGAGGGTGTTGGACTCGACAGTGGAGCTCGGTTTTGGTCCCTTACTCAGGCCTGCGACAGTTGTCCTGATACTCTCGATTGCTGTTGGAAGCTGCTGATACTCCTCGTCGGTAAACAATGTGAAGTTGAGAGCAATCATCTCTTCCAGTTGCATCAGCAGCAGAGTTAGGCCGGGGCCAGGGGCTGCTTCACTGAGGGCTCGGATAAACACTTGCTTGTCGCCACGACGAACAAGGAATTCCGCAACAAGCGGTAGTTCGGACGACGACAGCTTCCAGGATCCTGCCCCCAGCACGTCTACATATCTGCGGCGATATGACCGCGCATCCGAGATTCGCGAACGTACGGACGCAACGAATGCTGGTCTATTCTGACTAGGCACCTGATCCAGTATTGCGCATAGAAGGTCGAAATTTGTGCTCTTGAATTGGAATTGTTCCGGGCGCTCCTGGATTGTACGAGGATGTTTGCCGCGCTCTTTTAAAGGACCGGCAAAAGTGGCTAAGACCTGTATCACTGTTTCGGTTGGGGCCATCTCGTACCGGACAGTCGGCTCGACCCTTTCTTGATCGAGTATTTGTTCCGCCTTTTGATTCGCATCGTGCAGGTTCATCTTGCGCTCGTATGATCGGCATCATAGCAGCCCAACGAACGATATTTTTACCCGCAGGTTCGCGTCGGGGATGGTTCTGACCCAATGGTCGGCTACTCGGAAACTACGTCTAGATAAGAGCCTCGCTACGACCGCTCTCATTGAACCGCGACGAAGCCGGCATTGAAGTGCACACTTAAGTTCTCTCCCCCACACGCGAAGAAAAAGACCGGGCGGGGACGCCCGGCCTATGTCATTGACACTTACTGCGCCTGCGCTCCGTGGCAGTCCGCGCAATTGACCTGGGTCATGTCGCCGAGATCGCCGTCCGCGTCGCGAAAATACGCCCCGGCTTCAGCCGCTGAGGCTCCGGGGTAGACATCCCTCGGTGGCTAAAGCCACATTTTCTTAAAGGCGCGGTGACGCGGCGCTGAAGCTCTACCTCCTCCCGGTACACATTTGTCCAGGACGGAGGTAGAGCCGGGCTTTCAGCCCGGCGTCGGGGATTGCAAGTCCCGCAAGGGACGACGGACTTGCAGCCCGGCACGAGAGTGCCGGGAACGCGGACCTTCCCGACACAAGTCGCGCCAGCGACGACGGCTTTGCGACCGTCCGTCGCCGCTTCCGCGGCTTCGAGCCTGTTTTGGCCGAATACCCGCCACTTTCGTGGCGGGCTGCACTCCCGTCGCCGCTACCGCGGCGCGGGCAGAGGCAAACAAAAAAGGCCGGACGTTTCCGCCCGGCCTACTTGTTTCGGGGAGGTCCTTACTGCGCCTGCGCGCCGTGGCAATCCGCGCAGTTGACCTGGGTCAGGTCGCCGAGGTCCCCGCCCTCATCGCGAAAAAACGCCCCGGCTTTAGCCGCTGAGGCCTGAGGTAGTGCCGGGCTTTCAGCCCGGCGTCGGGGATTGCAAGTCCCGCAAGGGACGACGGGTTTGCAGCCCGGCACGGCCTGCCCTGAGCGCAGTCGAAGGGGCAGTGCCGGGAACGCGGACCTTCCCGACACAAGTCGCGCCAGCGACGACGGCTTTGCGACCGTCCGTCGCCGCTTCCGCGGCGGGCTGCACTCCCGTCGCCGCTACCGCGGCGCGGGCAGAGGCAAACAAAAAAGGCCGGACGTTTCCGCCCGGCCTACTTGTTTCGGGGAGGTCCTTACTGCGCTTGCGCGCCGTGGCAATCGGCGCAGTTGACCTGGGTCAGGTCGCCGAGATCGCCGCCGGGATGCTTGAACTCCACCGGGTTGACGGCCGTTTCCACCCCCGGAGCCGAGCCGTCGGTCTCGCTGATGATCTCGTGGCAGGCACGGCAGTCCTTGCTCAGCACCTTGCCGCTCTTGGTCGCGTGGTTGCCGTCGTGGCAGCGGAAGCAGCCCGCGGAATAGAAGTGCCCGATGTTGTTGGGGTGGGTGCGCCAATCCAGCTTCATCTCGGGGAAGAAGCTGGTCTGGAAGACCTTCTGCACCGCCGCGACCGCGTCCTGCACCGCGGCCTGCTTCTGTTTGTACACGTCCGGATACTTGGTCTCGTAGAAGTTGGTCAGCGCGTTGGCGATGCCGGTGACGCCTTCATCCGTGGTCTTGTAGGGCTGGGTGAGGGCGGCGACCGCCTGCTGTTTGAAGAAGGGCAGCGTGGGATCGGCCTTGTGCGTGGTCAGCAGGTCGTCCACGGAGCGGTCGGGCGGGATGTAGATGTGCGTGGGACGGTTGTGGCAGTCCACGCAATCCATGCGCCGCGCTTCTTTCTTGGCGAGCTCCTCCGGCTTGAGCTGCGCGTCGCGCGCGAAGTACTCCTCGATGCGCCCGTTGCGGTCTTTCACCCGGATGTAGGGGATCACCTGCCGCTGCCGGTCGGTGGCCACGTAGGTGACCTCGTTGGCGATGTTCATGTGCCAGTGGATGCCGCTGACCGTGCCCGTGGTGGGACTGCCTCCGCCCGTCTTGATCAGCAGGCGCACCTGGCGCGGCGTGTTCTTCTCGTCGCTGCCGAAGTGGTTGATGACCTTGAACTGCCCGCCGTAGAACTTGGCCGGCCAGTGGCACTGCTCGCAGGTCTGTTGCGCCGGGCGCAGGTTCTCCACCGGGCTGGGGATGGGACGGGGAAAGGTCCCGCGCATCGTGTAATAGACCTGCCGCATGCCCGACATCTTGGACTTCACGTACCAGGTCGCGCCCGGGCCGACGTGGCAATCCACGCAGCGCACCCGCGCGTGCGGCGAGGCCAGGTAGGCGGTGAACTCGGGCTTCATCACCGTGTGGCAGAGCTGTCCGCAGAACTGCACCGAGTCGGTGAACTCGTAGGCGCGCATGCTGCCCACCGCGGTCAAAAACAGAAAGACCAGAAGAAACGTGCTCAGGAAGACGAAGGCGTTGCGGTGGCGAGGATTGCCGAAGTCGATCTTCAGGGCGTGCACTTCTTCGCCCGGGGCCAGGCGCTTACGGCGGCGGCGCTCCAGGAACAAGCCGGCGGCGATCAGGAATGCGCCAAATCCCAGGATCCCGGGGAAGATCATGTAGGCGAAGATTCCCAGGTAAGGGCGTGGATGCTCGCTGACGACGTCCACCAGGAGCAAAAAGATCATGTTCGCGAGCGCGACCAGTGCCACGATCACGCCGGCGAGACTGAGAGTATTGCGGATGAGTCCGGGGGCCCGCTGCTTGATGTCCTCGACCATGTCCGGGATCAGTGTCCTTTCGGGGAATGCCCGCCGGCGCGCCGGAAGGTGATCCCGCGCTGCTTCCTCGCTGCTATTTCTTTGCCGTTACTTCCTCGCCCTCACGCGGCCCGGCTGGTCCACCGTTTTGTTCCTGCATCATGCGCAACGCATCGAGCGAATGTTCTTCGTGGTACAGCTCCTCCGACATCTTGCCGTCCCAGAACGCCCAGTTGAGCGGATAGACGTCGGGATCGACGATCACCTGGTAGAAGTGCCAGACGACGATGGCCAGCGAGGCCAGCACCGCCTCGTAGAAATGCACCGCCAGGGCCACGTCCACCGACCAGCGCGGCAAGAACACCCCGACGCCCACCTTGAACCACGCCATCAGGCCGGTCGCCGACATGATCAGCCAGCCCCACGCCAGCGCCCAGTACTCCATCTTCTCGGCGTAGGTGAAGCGGGCGAATGCCGGCTTGCCGCCGCCGAGGCCCAGGTAGTAGCGCATGTTGTCGCGGATGTCCGCGGCGTCCTTGAACACCGGGAGCATGTCCAGGAACGCCTTCCGTCCCTCGCCCTTAGCGGCAAGATAATACGCGTGGTAAACGCCGACTGCCATCATTATCACGGCGGCTATACGGTGCGCCCAGCGCCGGAAGCTTTCGCCGACCACCAGGCCCAGCCAGGAATCGGGATACGCCAGCGCGAAGCCGGTGATCACCAGGGTGATAAAGCTCGATAGCAGCAGCGCGTGCTGAATGCGCTGGTCGAGCGTCAGGCGCACGATCGGCCGGTGCTGCTTGTTGCGGATGGCGATCGCCTTTTTCCGCCAGATCAGGAAGTTGTGCAGCAGCATGCCGCCGATGGTCATCAGGATCAGGGGAATGTAAAACCGCCGCACCCAGCGGATCGCGGTGCTGCCCATGTCGGCCGAGAGCGGCACGTCGATGTGCACCGTGCCGGTGATGAACTTCTGGTTCGCGCCCGGATGGCACTTGCCGCAGGTCTTCACCAGGTTCGCCTTGTTCACCATGGACTTCGGGTCCGATGAAGGAAGGATATTGTGAACGCCGTGGCAGGAGGCGCAGTTGGCGACCACCGTGGATCCCAGCTTCGACGCCAGTCCGTGATAGCTCTGGAGGTACGTGGTCGCGCGGCGTGACTCGACGCCGAATTCCGCCGACATGCGGACGCCTTCGTGGCAGCTTGAGCAGGTCACCTTCGCCAGATTGGCGGCCGCGACCGAAGAGGTCGGGTCCGTGTGCTTCTTGATGCTGTGGATGCCGTGGCAGTCGGTGCATACCGGCGCCTGCCAGTTGCCGCGCGCCAGCGCCTGCCCGTGGATGCTCTGCACGAACTCCGTCTTCACGTTGTCGTGGCACTTGGCGCAGGTGGCGGGCACGTTGAACTTGTAGATCGCCGATTTCGGGTTGCCGGGCCCGAGGATGGCGTGACTGCTATGGCAGTCGGTGCAGACCGCGGCATTCACGTTGCCGCCGGCCACCGCCTTACCGTGCACGCTCGCGTTGTACGACGCCACCGTGGTGGAGCTGAGCCCCGCTTCGTCCATCACGAACTTCTGGCTGTGGCAGGTGGCGCAGGTGGCAGGGATGTTCTTGTGGTTGACCTTGGAATTCTCATCGCCCGGAGGCAGGATCTCGTGCGCGCCGCCGTGGCAGGAGGTGCAGGTCGGCGTCCGGCCGTTCATCTTGCCGGTCGAGGCCACCACGGCGTGCATGCTGCCGTCGAACGCCTTCTGCGCGTCGGCATGGCAGTCCGCGCACGACACCTTGGCCGGCGTGTTCTCGTGCGGCGACGTCTTGACGTCCTTGTGGCAATCCACGCACTTGAACATCTGGCCGTGGATGGAGGCGTTGAACTTCTTCTCGTCCACGGCAAGGCTGACCTGCTTGCCGTTGACCTCCTTGGTCAGGCCCGCTTCCGCCGTGTGGCAGGCGAGGCAATCCGCGTTGGCCGGCGCCTTGGGAGTCTTCGCTGCCAGCGCGTGGGGCATCAACCATATAAAGGAGAGTATGAGTACGACCCACAGTCCCCAGCCACGCCGGCCGTGACGCTCGTTACAGGCAGCCGATAGGGCACAACCTCCGGACATGGACTGCTCCCAGGGACCCGCCGGCTACCTCCCCACTGGTTCCGGCGACCCGCTCAGGCGGACCGATCTCGCGATCCTGAATCGCGCGCATAACAATGAGCAGTACTTCCCCGCCTGCTCAGCGGTACGCGAAGATCATCGCGTAAATGATCCAAACCACGACGCAGAAGCCGACGCCCAGCGCCAGCCAGGCGAAGGTCCGGATCGTTTTCACCACGACCGGCGGCTGCGGCTCTGCCAGGTACTCTTCCAGCTTGCCGCTCGCCATCAAGGCCGCATACTCGCGCGGCTTATCCCGCTTGAGTTCCGCCAGCGGCATGTGGCCGGTGAAGACCACGGTGTCCATCGGGAATTTTTCCGGCCGCAGGTGCGTGTTGAAGAAGTGCACCGTGAAGATGAACCCGGTCGCGAGCAACGCCTCGTCACTGTGGATGATGCTGGCGACGTTGATGAACGATCCCGGTATCACGCGCGTGAAGAACACCGGGAACCACAGCGTCAGCCCGGTGGAACCGATGATGAAGACGCCCCAGAACACGGCGAAGTAATCGAATTTCTCCCAGTAGGTCCAGCGGCCGTACTCGGGCCGTGGGCCGAGGCCGACGAACCACTTCATGGTGGCGACGAACTCGCGCAGGTCCTGCCGGCCTGGAATCATCGAATTCTTTCCCAGGATCAGTTCCCGCCACGATCCGTACTCCTTCGTCTTCTTCTGGTAGAGGCTGTACAGGTGCGTGAGGAACGTCCCGAACATGATCACCGCAGCGGTCCGGTGGATGAAGCCGGCGGTCTGAAAGCCGCCCAGCAGGTGCGACAGCTTCACCGCCCACGACGTGTAGGAGAATTTCAGCGACATGCCGGTGACCGCGAGACTAATGAAGCTGACCACCATGCACACGTGCAGCCACCGCTCCAGCAAGGTGAAGCGCACGAACTCGCGCGTTCCGACCTTTACGTCGGAGCGAGCGGCGTCACGTGCGATTTGAGCCGCCGGGGTTTGGAGTTCGGCTTGGGTGGCCATCTACTTCTCCTCCCCACTGGACCGTTCCTGCTCGGCCGCTTCCTTGGCCTCCAGTTCCTTCAGCTCGCGGCGCATCTGGAAGGCGCGCGGCAGCCACAGCAGCGTGTGCACGCCGCCGATGACGAAGGTGCCGATCAGCAGGCCGGTCATGCCCCAGAACGACCAGAACAGGAAGGGATACTTCTTCGGATCGTGGTGGGTGGCGTGCGTCAGATAGCCGGCGAAGCGGCGCGTGGCGTCGGCGTGGCACTTGCGGCATGTGTCCACCACATTGGCCCGGCTCAGGTGCGAGCGCGGGTCCGCCACCTTCTGGATGTCGTGCGCCCCGTGGCAGTCATAGCATTTCGCCGTTTTGGTGTAGCCCAGCCGCGACACCTTGCCGTGATACGTGTCGAAGTAGGTCTTCGCGATCTCCTCGTGGCAGCGGCCGCACTTGCTCATGACCTCCAGCTCGAACTTGTCCTGGTCGGCTCGCTGGATCGAGTGTGCGGTGTGGCAGTCGTTGCAGACCGGCAGTGCCTTGTCGGTGTGCGTGACCGAGCGGGAGTGGACGCTCTGCACGAACTGCCCCTGGATCCCGTGATGGCACTGGCCGCAGGTCGAGGGCAGGTTCTTGGGATTGACCGTCGAATCGGGATCGCTCTTGGGCAGCTCGCCATGCGCCGTGTGGCAGCTGGTGCAGGTCGCGGTGACCGTCAGCCCGCTCTTCAGCAGGCCCTTGCCGTGGATGCTCTCCTGGTAGCTGGGGATGATCTCGTGCTGCGTTCCGGTGTAACGCAGAGCAGCCTTCTTGCCTTCGCGGTGGCAGCGTGCGCACAGGTTCGGCACATTGGGGGGGAAGGTATTGGAAGCCGGGTCCTTCTTGCCCAGGACGTGGTGCGTCCCGTGGCACTCCGAGCAGTACGGCGCGTTGTTGTCCTTAACGGCGAGAAGCTGGCCGTGCTTGCTCTTCGTGTACTGCTGCCCGATCTCCGCGTGACACGACGCGCAGTCCACCTTCTTGGTGACGGTTTCGCAGGGCCGGACGCGCGAGGCATTCACTTCGGAGTGGCACTGGCTGCACGCGACCTTGGCGTGCCGCGACGTCGAAAGCTCCGCAGTGCGCACGAACAGCGACTTGCCGTCGTGCCCCTTCACCCGCTCGTCGGCATGGCAGCGCAGGCAATCGGCGTCGGCCATGCCTTGGTTGTAGAAGACCTTCCTCGCCTTGTGCGGCTGGTGGCAATCCACGCAGGCGGGCAGGACGTTCGCTTCCTTCTCCCACAACTCGCCCTTGATGGATTTGCGGTGCACCTGCTCGATCAGCGCGTGACACTTGGTACAGGTGGCCGCGATGTTCTTGCGCGCGATCGACGACTTGGGATCGGTATGGGGGAGGATGTTGTGCGGCGTGTGGCAGGAGGCGCAGTTGGCCGCGACAATCAGGCCTTTCCTCAGCAACCCTTCGCCGTGGATGCTCTCGGAGTAATTCTCCAGGATGTTGTGCTCGGGGATGTTGCGGGTCTGCTGAACGGTCGTTCCTTCGCGGTGACACTTGCCGCACACCTGGGGGATCTTCAGCGGAGCCACTGCCGAGCGCGGGTCCTTCACCGCAACGATGTCGTGGTTGCCATGGCAGGTGACGCAGCGCGGCGCCAGCGCATCGCCGCGCGCGACCGCCCGCCCGTGCAGCGATTTCGAATGCTGTTCGTACTCCGCGCTGTGACACGTGCCGCAGTTGACCTTGGCCAGCGGGGTGGAGTGCGGCAGTTCCTTGCCTTCCAGGTCGGCGTGGCACGAGGTGCAGGAGAGCGAGCCGTGGACGGAGCCGGCGAATCTCTTGCCTTCGACGAACAGGGAAACCGTGCGTCCGGTGCGCGTGGTGCTCAGGGTCTTGTCGCTGTGACAGGCCAGGCAGGTCTGGTTCTGGTCTTCGGCCCGCGCCAGCGGCGCAGGCAGGAACAACAGAACGAGCAACACCAACAGCCCCGCCTGTCGCGCCGACAAGCGCGGGCGAGTGTCCTTACGATCCGGTATCGCGGCCCAGCCCAGAACTGCTAAGACATGAAAGAAAGGTATAAGGCCGATCTCAACCCTGGGCCCGTAGCGGCGAATTCCAAATCCACGCTTCGCCGGCATTGTGTGTTCCAACTCCGGAGATCCCTGGCTACCTCCCCACAGGTTCCCGGACCTCCACCGTGTTCACGACGGAGTCGAGCTCCATCCTGGTGTAAGGGTTGCGGCGGCCACGAGGACCGCCGCCGTCGAGCCATTTATTTCTTGAGCGTCCGGATGTAGGCCACCACTGCCTTGATCTGGTCGGCCGTGAGCTTGCCGTCGAAAGCCGGCATCTTCGGGGCCTTGCCCTTGGTGATGACAGCGGTCAGGTCGGCGTCGCTCTGCTTCTGCACCTCCGCCGAGCCCAGGTCCTTGGTGCCGGCCATCTTGCCCTTGCCATCGGCGCCGTGGCACATCACGCATTTCGCCTTGAAGGTGTCCGCGCCGCCTTCGGCCCAGGAGGCCATCGGCATGGCCACGAGTGCAGCCAGCAGCCCCACAGTGATGAGTCTCTTGTTCACAATTCCTCCTTGGAATTTCGCCGCTCTGTAATCGTCCGGGTGAGCCCGAGGAAGGTTCCCCAACCCGGGACCGGCCAGGGTGATTCGTTGCCTGGCAGGAGTCCGGAACCGACCCCATTGTTGAACATCTCCACACTTCGGGCTGTGATTGTGTTCACCCTCTAGTGTGATAACAATCACAAGAGCGGGTACGTGCGGGCGGAGAACGAAACAGTCCCGGCGGTTGCCGGAAGGCAGGGCGATCAGAAGGGGTTGGGCATGGATGGCCCGATCAGGCCCGCTGCTGCTTGCCCCGGGCGCGCTCGGCCTCGAGGCGGGCGATGGTGTCCCGCAGCCACTTCTTGAGCTTCTCCTCGACTTCCTGCTGGTTGTCGTAGCGCTCGATGGCATCCACGGTCTCGCCCTTTTCGTTGAGCGGGATGTGATGGCAGGGCACTTCTTCGCCCTGCCCGGCGGGCGGAACGAAGTCCATCAGCAGGCACTCGGAGCACGGCCGAGGGCGGTCCGGATCGCCGAAATTGATGCAGCTGATCGAGTCCTGGAAAGCCGAGGTGGGCTTCCAGGGGGTGCGCACGGAGCGCCCGTAGCCGCCCTGCTCCAGGTAGCTGAGCTCGAACTTGAGCAGTTCGAGGATGTCGCGGTCATCTTTCGCCATGGGTGTCTCCTTCCGCCACGCCGTCCTAAAATGCGCCGGTCCACATGGCCCCCACTGGCCCCAGAGTGCGCCGGGTGCGGACCCGACGCTATGACTGATGTCACGGGAGGGTGTGATGAGTGTCACACAGCCCCAACCCCCCGCCGCTTCTCCTCATGCCGCCTTGCGCCGGTGGGGGTGCGGCAGCGGCACGGGAACGACGCCGCGCTGCGGATCGATGGCCAGGGTCAGGCGCTGGGCGCAGTTGCCGCACAGCCAAAAATGCTCCAGGCGGTGCGGCAGGCCGCTCTCCGAGATCTGGAACGGTCCTCGCACCAGGTGTCCGGCGGCATCGCGATCCACCTGGTACAGCCGCCCCTCGCGCAGGTAGCGGAAGGGCTGGGCGCAATCCGGATTGGCGCACTTCTCGATCATGGCCTTGGGGAGGGCTGGGGTGAACGGTGAGACGCCCGCCCGCGAGCGGGCTTCCGGCGTTTTCAGTTGCGCACGTGGCGGGCCCGGGCCATGCCGATGGCGCGCACCCGGTCGTAGGCGGCGTGCACATCGTTGCTCAGCATCTGCACCACCTGCAGGCAGGCGTCGGAATGGTCTTTCAGGAAGCGCACGAAATCCTTGCGCTTGATGAAGACGATCTGCGAGGGGACGGTGGTTTCCGCGGTGACCTCGTGGGGTTTGCCCGAGACATTGGCGCTCAGGCCCAGCAACTCGCCCGCCTTGGCCATGCGCAGGGTGAGCTTCTCCCCGCGGCTGGAGCACACGGAGAGCCGCGCCCCGCCCGTCTGCAACAAGATGATGGCGGTCGGTGCCTGTCCTTCGCTGAACAGGAGGGCGCCCTTGGGCACCTCCTGCACGTTCTGGATGGCGGAGAAATCCCGCGCCGCATCCGCGCCCATATGCGTGAACAGCCGCTGCGGCGCTACGTCGCAGGTAAAGAAACTGACCGGGATGTCGCCCCCGTGGTTCATGCCGCCAATCTACGTTCCGCGGCGGGGGAAAGCTGTGACTCGCATCACGAAAATTGGTGATGCGTGTACATCAGGAAAGTACGCGGGGAGACCGCAGTTTCAGGGATTGATGAGGGTTTCCAGGGCCTGCCGGTTGCGGATGACCAGCGTCGAGCCCTTCAGCTGGATGATCTGGCGCTTCTTGAAATCGGCGAACAGGCGGGTGACGGTCTCGCGCGAAGTGCCGATCATTTGCGCGATCTCCTCGTGGGTGAGGGCCAGCTTCATCCGTCCCGGCTGCTTGGCGTCGCCGTTCTTCTCCGACCATTCCAGCAGCAGCTTGGCCAGCTTCTCGGCGGCCGAGTGGGAGAGGCCCAGGGAGCGGATCTCGTGGCAGGCGGTGTTGTATTTTTCGCTGAGCTGTTCGGCGACGCGCAGCGTGACTTCGTTGTGGTCGCGCAAATAGCGCAGGAAATCCTCCCGCTTGACGAAGTTCACCTGGCAGGGATCGAGGGTCTCGGCGGTGAGCTCATAGGGCTTGCCGGAAACCGTAGCGCTGAGCCCCAGCACTTCGCCGGGCTCGGCGATCTTCAGGATCAGCGTCTTGCCGTCGCTGGAGCAGATGGAGAGCTTGGTCCGGCCCTTGCACAGGATGAACACCCCGCGCGGCGCCTGCCCTTCGACAAAAAGAACCGCGCCCTTGGGGTACGCGGTGGAATACTTGATGGCTTCCAGGTCCTTGACCGCCACCGGCGACAGATTACAGAACAGCCGATCTTCCCGCAGCTTGCAGGTCAGGCAGCTCTCGATGATCTCGAGACCGTATGGTGACAGCACAGTTGTGGACCCTAGCAGGAATATACCATTTCCGCACCATTTCGGGAATCGAGGCGGTTCCTGGGCGAGTCTGCCTAATCGGACTTGTGCATCTCAATGGTGTGCAGGTGGACGATGAGCCCGGTCTCGGGGTTCATCTCGGCGGTGATCTTGTAGGTGTCCAGTTTCGAGACGTATCCCTGCTGTTCGAGTTCGAGGACTTTCTTGTGAAAGCCGTCGGCGTCCCACTCCCGCACTAGCTTGATGTCGGACATGAAGACGCCTCGAGTCTAGTCGCTAAGCGCGGATAGGGAAAGCCTGGGGCTAGTAGTCGGGATGGGGCGCTTGGGCCACAGCGCGTCGTGGCTCACGGCGATCGGGCGCCATGGACGGCGTTCCGTGGTGCAGAAAGATGAATTCCTGGAGGTGCTGGTAAAGCGAACCCAGGTGGCGGGCCAGCTCCCAGCGGCGCACGCGCGCCATCTCGGGCGTCACCACCAGCCCAGCACGCTCTAACTCCTCCTGTACGGACCGCAACTCTTCCGCCACGCGGGCGATCTTGCGATTGAGCTCGTCCATGACCCACCTCACAGTCCGTGCCCGATGCCCGCAAGGTAGCGCGGTCTCGCGGGCGGCGAAAGATAACGGTGGTCATCGCGGAACAAGTAACGGAAGTAACGCCGGCGGTTCTCGGGCGGCTGCTCGTCACACGCGTCTGTGAGCGCTTTCCTTTCCGCGCCGGCCTCGGGGCCCTGTAATGGGATCGTGAAGCTGGACGCACTCCTTCTCTGCCGCGATCCGGTGGCAGTGCAGACCCTGTGCCACGCGCTCGGGAGCATCGGCGTCTCCGTCGAGATCTTCGCCGGCCCCGAGCAGGCGCTGGCACAGGCGAAGCGGAAGAAGTTCGACACCGTGATCGTCGATTGCGACGACGTGGACGGCGGCCCCGGCCTGCTCAAGGCGCTGCACGACGGCGCCTCCAGCAAGCGCTCCATCGCCATCGCCATCCTGAATCGCGTGACCTCGATGCACGACGCTTTCGCCTTGGGTGCGCACTTCGTCCTGGAGAAGCCGATCGCTCCGGACCGGGCGTTACGCAGCTTCCGCGCCGCTAAGGGATTGATGCTCGCGGAGCGCCGCCGCTACTTCCGCCAGCCCATGCAAACCACCGTCTTCCTCAGTTTCGGAGCGGTGAAGGACCTGCGCGCGGCCAGCAGCAACGTGAGCGAGGGCGGAATGTGCTTGAAGCTCGCGGAACCTCTCCGTCCCAGCACGGTGGTGGACGTGCGCTTCGAGCTTCCCGGCAAGGGCGAGATCAAAGCCGAGGCGGAGGTCGCCTGGGGCGACTCCGACGGGCGCTGCGGCCTGCGCTTCCGGGCCATCCCGCTGGCGGACCGGCATCGATTAGGGGATTGGCTGACCGCGGAAGCGGAGAAGGCCGGCGTCAACCCCGCCCTGGCGCTCTGCGCTTAGTGACAGATTTCCCGCTTCCTTTTAGCTTCTCACTTCTGACGTTCTACGCGTGCACCGGCTGCTGCGCTGGCGGCGGCGGACCCGACTGGCTCACGTCGGCCTCGCGCAGGAACCGCGCCGCTTCCTCCGGCGGCGTCGGATTGATGTAGAAACCCGTGCCCCACTCGAATCCCGCCGTCTTGGTCAGCTTCGGCATGAATTCGATATGCCAGTGGTAGTGGTCGCTGGAGGGGTCCTGCACCGGCGAAGTGTGGATGACCATGTTGTAGGCGGGGTTGTCGAGTACGCGGTCGGCTTTCAGCAAAAGCAGCTTCACGGCTTTCGCCAGCGATTCGTACACGTGCGTGGGCGAATTCTCGAAGCTGGACTCGTGCCGCTTGGGCAGGATCCAGGTCTCGAAGGGGAAGCGCGGAGCGTAAGGCTCCAGGGTCACGAAGTCACTGTTCTCCGCCACCACCCGGAGCGGGTTCTCCAGCTCCTGGCGGATGATGTCGCAGAAGACGCAGCGCTCCTTGTACACGTAGTACTGCTTGGAGCCTTCCAGTTCTTCGATCACCTGCTTGGGCAGAATCGGCAGAGCGATGAGCTGCGAGTGCGGGTGTTCCAGCGACGCTCCCGCGGGCTCGCCGTGGTTCTTGAAGATCAGGATGTACTTGAAGCGCTTGTCCTGCTTGAGATCCAGGATGCGGTCGCGGAAAGCCCAGAAGACGTCTTCCACCCGCTTGTCGGGGATGGTGGCCAGGGTCTTCTCGTGCTCCGGGGTCTCGATGATGACCTCGTGCGCGCCGATGCCGTTCATCTTGTCGAACATGCCCTCGGCCTGGCGGTTCAGGCCGCCTTCGATCCCCAACGCGGGGAACTTGTTGGGCACCACCCGCAGGTTCCACCCCGGGCTGTCGCGCTCCGGCGGCGGGCCTGCGCCGTTCTTGTTGGGACGATAGGCCAGGACTTCCGGCGGCGTCTTCGACTCGTTGCCGTAACAGAAGGGGCAGAAGCCGCCCTTCAGCTTCATTGCTTCGCGGGAGAAATCGGTGGGGCGTTTGGCGCGATCGGTGGAAATGATCACCCAACGGCCCGTGATGGGATCTTTACGTAGTTCGGGCAATTCTCGGGGGTTCCTTTCGGAAGAAAGCTCTCAGTATCTTACGACAGCGGGAAGCAATTCTTAAAGAGGGCAAATTGAGGAAGTTTCCCACCGTCGCCCAAGTAATAGATGCTGAGGATATCAAATCGGTGGGCCGGATGCTGCGGCAAACGCCGCAAGTACTCGCGGGCGACGGCCGAGAGGTCGTGGCGCTTCTCCTGGTCCACGGCCGCTTCCGCCGGCTTGACGTCCATCGTGGTGCGAGTCTTCACTTCGACGAAGCAGAGAGTATCGCCGTCGTAACCGATGAGGTCGAGCTCGCCCTTACGCCGCGGCGAGCGCCAGTTCCGCGCCACCATCACGTAGCCCTGCCGGCGCAGGTAGAAATAGGCGTCCTCTTCGCCGCGACGGCCGGTCTGAAGGTGCTCGGCGCGCTTCGATTTCGGCAGCAGCGCGCGGTTCACGCGATCGAGCGCGCGGAGGGCAGCGTGAGTGAGCCTGCCGGACATGGGCTGAGGATAGGCATATTCGGAGGGGAAATGCAGTGACGTGCAGGCAGTCTTTATTTACCGCAGAGATCGCAGAGAGCGCAGAGGAATTCTTTTTCACCACCGAGGCACAGAGAAGATTCTAGAGAGTTTCACCACGGAGGACTCTGAGGACGCGGAGGAATCAATGGGCACCGCGGCTGAAGCCAGTTCGATCTAGCGGCTATTAAACCCCGGCCTCCTTCGGCTCGGCTCAGGACAGGTTCCGGCCGGGGCTTCCACCGGAGGCAGGGATTCCACCGATTTGACCGCAGAGATCGCAGAGTGCGCGGAGATTACCCGCGCCTTGATTTGACTTCGTTGCCACGCTCGTGGACACTCCCGTCACCAGGAGGTGGGGGATGAAGCGCTTGTGGGCTGTGATGTTGTTATGCGTGGCTGCCGGGAACCTGGCGGCGCAGGTGAATCCGTACGCGGACCCGACGCCCGGCGTCACCGGCTACCGGGGCGAGGTGCTGGCGGAAGTCCGCATCCAGGAGAACAAATTCGTACGTTTGGCGGAGGCGATCCCAGCGGAAAAGTACACCTGGCGCCCGGCGCCGGATGTGCGCTCCATCGCCGAAGTTTTCCTCCATGTCGCGGCCGCCAGTTACAACCTGCCGAAACTGATCGGCACGCCGCCGCCCGCCGGATTCGACGCGAAGGGCTTCGACAAATCGACCACCGACAAGCAGAAGATCGTCGCCACGCTGAAAGACGCCTTCGCGCACGAATGCAAGGCCATCATGGCCATGCCTGACGCGGACCTGGAGAAGTCGCTGGATTGGTTCGGCGGCAAGAATACCGAGCGAGGCATACTGCTCTTTATCATGCGCCACACGGCGGAGCACCTGGGACAGGCGATCGCCTATGCGAGGTCCGTGGGAGTGATCCCTCCGTGGACCGGCGACTTCCAGCGCGAACCGGCGCCGCCGCCCGCAAAGCCGAAGTAGCTGCGTCGGAAAGATTTCACCGCCGAGATCGCAGAGGATGCGGAGGGGATTCATTGACCGCGGATCAACGCGGATGAGAGCGGATTTTGCTTACCCACCCTTTCGCTGGCGCGAAAAGGGTGGGGCACCCTCAGGTTCCGTAAGGCGTGGGCCACCCGCCCGATGTTTGGACCTGGAACCCTTAAGCGCTGTCATCCTGAGGGCCTTTACGCCCGAAGGACCTCGGAGCCGTAGCAACTCACGACTCAGTTGACCGGTTTCTCCCCGGACCCCGCCCCCGCCGGATTTCGCCTCGCAAACTGCTTCTTCATCTGTTCATCCGAGAGCTTGCGATACCACCCCTCCGCCAGGTCCTTCCACTTCGAGTTGGTTTCTTCGATCAATGCGATCTTCTTCGCGCGCGTCCACCCCTTCAGCACTTTCTCGCGATCGATTGCATTGCGCACATCGTCGAACGATTCGAAATGCACGAGCGTGTGAACTTTGTACTTGCTGGTGAATCCCTCGATCTCGTGGGTTTTGTGCTGCCACACGCGCTTTGCCAGGCTGTTCGTCACGCCGATATAAAGCACACGGTTCTTGCTGGCCATGATGTACACGTAGAAGCATCTCTGCTGGTCCGGTCTACGATTCTGCGAGTCCCACATGGTCCGAGGTCCTTCGGGGCTAGAGCCCCTCAGGATGACATTTGTAATAGGTGCTGCTCGTGGATGTCTGTGACGTAACACATGGGGTCGGCTGCCTTGAGCCGGCAGCTATACTAGGGGCAATGGCACGCAACAAGAAGGCACAACGGACGCGGAGTACCACTCCGAACCTCATCACTCGTTGGGGTGAGAAGATCGGGTGGGGCAGACGTGTCAAAGCGGTTTGTAAGCCGTGCTGGGAAATCAAGTACTGTCCTTATGGACCGCTAATTGAGGAATTCCCGTTGCACAGCGAACGCGACGAAAGGAGTTGCCGGATATTTGGGCACGATTGTCCGGTTTTCTATGTAGCGGAACCATTTACAGAAACGAAGGAACTCAGAAACATTAGTAGGACAATCCCGCGAGTGACCCAGTTCAGGGTCTTGAAACGCGAGAACCAGATCTGTTGTGTGTGCAAGTCCGCCGTGTCAGATCCTGACGTCGAGTTCGATCACGTCATTCCATGGTCTAAGGGTGGACCGTCGGACGAGTGGAATATTCGCCTGCTGTGCCGCAAGTGTAACCGAAGGAAACGCGCTAACTTTGAAGATGAGTTTCTGATCAGCAACCTTGGTGACCACCTTGCGGAACCAATGGGCGTTGAACTTATTCGTTGGCTGCTCATGGTAGTCGCGGGGGGCAGAGAAATCGAAGCTCGCGAGGGACGGCCGCCCACAGCAGAGGATTATGGTCGAGCATACAACCGGGGTCGTACAGAAGGCCCCGAAGAGATGGCTGCCTACCAGTACGTCACGATCCGGGAGTTCTTTCAAAATGCTCGGCCCACAGACCTTCCGAGTTCCGTCTTCAAAGCGTTGGCGCTCAGATGGGGTGCTGTCGATGGCAACTTGTACACGCTCAAGTGGGTTTCAAAGAAGACGTCAATAGACTTACCAGCTTTGATAGACGCAGAGCGGGACCTGGTGCGCCGGGTCGGATACGTTGTCAAATCCAACAGCGGGACGATGAAGCAGTGGACCCGCGCTTAGAGGTTGCGACACTCGCGAACGCGACTAGGTCCCGATGAAGGCACTCGGCATGGTAAGTGCGGAGAAATCTGGCGCGGCTCCAGATTGTGTACAGCGAATGGCGACGCGAAATATTGGCTCTAAGAATTGTCAAGCCCCCTGGCGTTCGGTTTTGGCCGGAACTCGTTGATCGCGTTCAAGATATAGTTTTGTGGAAATCGTCGGAGTCACCCCATCCGATCTGCCATACTGGAAGTAGAGCAGTTGGCAGTGGGCAGTGGGCAGTTGCCAGTTGCCAGTGGAAAACCTGTCAAGACCCCCAAGATCTGGATTCCTGCGCAACTGTTTGGAAACATTCGAGAAATAAACATCTGGAGCGTGGTACTTTCACCCCCTGCAATTTGCTACTCTGGAAATAAAGGGGAAAAGCAGTAGCTAGTGGCTAGTCGTTAGCGAAACGGGATGTCAGCACTCACCCGCTAGTCATCGTGATAATCCTCAGTGGCTGAAGCCGGTGTGGGTGGGGGCCCGTGAACGCGGGCCTGAAGGCCCGCACTACCTCTTTTTTTTCCAGACGCCTTTCTTCCAGACGCCTTGAGGGGCGTCTCTACCGAGAAAAGACATGAAAAAGCGTAAACGTGCGCCGGCGCGGGTGTGTCCTCGTCTGCGCCATCGCAAGACCAAGGGCGAATGGGCGGAGCTGGTGTTCATGGCCAAGGCGATGAGCCTGGGGTTCACGGTGTGCCGTCCGTATGGCGACAACCATCGGTTCGACTTCCTGGTGTTTGCGCCAGGGAGCAGAGTCAGCCGGGTGCAGGTGAAGTCGTCGTGGGGGAAAACAGACAACATGTACCGGTTCAAGGCCAGCGGGTCGAGGAGACATCGGTACCGGAAGGGCGAGGTGGATTTCATCGTTGTGTACGTCGTGCCGGAGGATGCGTGGTACGTGATCCCGAGGCGGAAGGCGTCGCGGTACGACGTGGGGTACGTGATGCCGCACATCCGCAACAGTCACGCGCAGTGGGAAAAGTACAGGGATGCGTGGGACCTGATGCGAGGGTGCGTCCCGGGATATGGGATCGAGTTGCAGGCGTGCGCGGACCCGGCGTATTCGACCGCAGAGATCGCAGAGGAATTCTTTTTCAGTGCGGCTGAAGCCGGTTCGATCTAGCGGCTATTGAACCGTGTACATGGCGATCACGCGCTCGATGGCGCGGCGGCAGACGGCGCAGAACCGGTCGTACCGTGTGAACATGATGCAATCTTCCTGCGGGCGGTAGTAGCCCTTGGCCTCATACATCGCGCCTTCGAAGGCGCCCACCTTGGCGGCGTATTTGTCCGCGGCGAATAATTCATTCTCGTTCTTGCGCTCGTCGCGGAAGAGCGCGTCCATCTCCGACTCGGGGCGGTTGTCGGCGCGGAGCTGGCGGCGGCGCTTCTGGATGTCGCGCGCCAGGGCTTCGAATGAGGTCTTGTTCCAGGGCGTGGGCAGAGGCGTGCCGGGCTCGACCAGGTCGCGCCATTTCAAATCCTTGGCATCGAGCAGGGCGGTGATGTTCGGCTCCCAAGGCTCGATCTTTTCGGTGGCGGGGCCGTAGGCGACGTCGGAGGTGTAGTACTCGTCGCCCAGGCCGGCGAAGTGGTGACCGAACTCGTGCACGAAGACGTAGGGGGAGTTGGCGTTGTCGGCGGCGACCGTGCTGTACTGGCCGAAGATGCCGCCTCCGCCGTAGATCTTGTCGTTGACCAGGATCTCGACGAACTCGTAGGGAGCGAACTGGGCCACGTCGCGGAGATCGCGGTTGTCGAAGGTGAGGACGTAGCGCTCGGAGCCAAAGGCGTCGTAGGTGGCGCCCAGCGGCGAGCGCTTGTGGACGCCGGAGGAGGGGCGCGAGATGCCCGACTCCGCCGCCGGCGGGCACAGCCCCCACACGTTGAAATCCTGGCGGTGCTCTTTGTACGGCGAGGTGGAGAAAAGGATTTCCATCAGGCGGCGGGCGTCCTTCTCGAACTTGGGCAGCTCGGCGGCGGTGTAGCCGTCGCCCAGGATGAGGAAGTCCACCTTGACGGCAGGATCGCCCGACTGCTGCAGAGCGATCACCTTCCCCGGCGGCGCCGGCGTGGAGCGGTCGATGAACTTGTCCCGAGGATCGATGTTGATGGACCAGACCTCGCGGAAGGCGTTCTGCGCGTCGCGCTTCTTCAAGATCACCTGGACGGGAGCGTCCGGCATGGGAAAGCGCAGCGACTCGGAGAAGGTGCGGTTGAGCGCTTTGGCTTCGTCGGTGGTCTCCCACTCGCCGAATACGGAGGCGAATCCGCGCGAGTAGAGGATGCGGTTGGTGGCGCGGTCTCGCACCTCGAAGCAGTACTTCCCGAGGTTGGAATCGTCGAGGTTCTTGCTGGGATTTCCCGGCCAGGGCAGCGGCTCCAGCACCACGCGGTCCAGGCTGTACATCTCGGTGGTTGCGTTGCCGGAGTGGTAGTAGTCGAGGCGCATGGTGCGCGGAGCGGCCAACGCCACCAAGGACGAGAAAAGAATGAGGGCGAGAAATAGCTTTCGCGTCATGCGAGAGATTGTACGCGGGGGAAGAACGATTTCACCACGGAGGACGGGGAGGAATTGTCTCCTACCGCGGCTAAAGCCGTTTCTCTTCTAAACGTCATAAACCCCGGCCTAAAGGCAGGGGCTTCCACCAAAGATTCACCACAAAGGACACGAAGGAAGACACGAAGGAAGACCCGCGGCTAAAGCCGTTTCTCTTCAGCACGCTGTGAACCCACGCCTGAAGGCGTGGGCTTCCACGGTGATCCGAAACAATCACAAATCACAAATCCGAAGGCCGGGGCTTTCACCATGATTCGGAACAATCACAAATTACAAATCACCGATCGCAAATTCGAAGCGTCCGCTACTGGATCTTGATCAGTTCCACGTCGAACACGAGCATCCCGTACGGCGCCTGCTTGCCCTGATATGCGAGCCTCTCGGGAATCCAGAAGCGCGTTTTCTGACCTTCGACCATCAGCTGCACGCCTTCGGTCCACCCGGGAATGACTTGATTGAGCGGGAAGGTCGCCGGCGCGCCGCGGGTGACGGAGCTGTCGAACATCTTCCCGTCGATCGTCCAGCCGGTGTAGTGCACTGTGACCTGGTCGCTGGCCTTGGGGTGGCGTCCACCCGTGCCCGGCTGGAGCACCTTGTAGGCGAGGCCGCTGGCGGTCCGCTTCGCATCGGGCGGAGGCGCTTTGACGTCGGCGGGTGCGCGGGTCGGCATCTCGATGAGCGTCACGTCAAACACCAGCATCCCCGCCGGTTTCCCCTGCTGGCCTTTGTAGGCGAGCGACTCGGGGATCCACAGGCGGCGCGTCTCCCCCGCGACCATCAGCTGAACGCCTTCGCTGAAGCCGGGGATCACGCGGGCGACGGGAAAGGTCGCGGGCTTGCCGCGGGTGACCGAGCTGTCGAACATTTTCCCGTCGGTCGTCCAACCGGTGTAATCGATGGTGACGAGATCGTCTTTGGCGGGGTGATCTTTGCCGGCGCCGGGCTTCAGAACTTTGGTCGCAAGGCCGGACGCCGTTTTCGCGGCGTCTGCCGGCGGCGCGGCGACATCGGAGGGAGCGGGAAGCGACGGAGGCGGTGTCTGAGCCGAAACCGCCGCCACTGTGAGCATGAGCAGGATGGTGAAGAGAAGACGCATCCCGCTATTGTACCTGTGAGGTCATGCACGCCGAAATTCACCGCTTCCCGCCCGTGACTTCCGATGCCACCGGGGCTAATGCCGTTTCTTTATGGCGCCATTGTGAACCCACGCCTGAAGGCGTGGGCTTCCACGGTGACTCGAAACGATCACCAATCACCAACCACCAATCACCAATGAGTGTCAGTCGCCTTCCGCGACCACGACGTTTGAGAGCTTCTGCTTGGCGCGGGTATTGACCAGCAGCACGCCGGCGAGGGCGACTCCGCCACCCGCGAGTGAAATCATGTGGGGGATCTCGCCCAGCCAGATCCAGGCGATGAAGATGGCAATCACCGGAATGGTGTACAGGTAACTGGCGGCGTTGGAAGCGGGGACGCGAGCCAGGGCGTATCCCCATCCCAGATAGGCGATGGCGCCGGGGAAGACGCCGATGTAGATCACCGCGAGGGTGGCATTCAGGGGCGCGTGCGCGATCGCCTGGGGGAGACCGCCGGCCAGCGGCAGCAGAAACAGCGTCCCCGCCCAGATCAGGTGGCAGGAAAACTCCGCGGGCGAATAGCGCGCCACGTATTTCTTCTGCAACACCACCGAGATCCCAGTGGCCAGGGCGCACGAGAGCACCAGCCAGGCGCCGGAACTGAAGCGCAGGCCACCGCCTTCGCCCAGAGCGATCAGGCCGACGCCGCAGAAAGACAGAAAGATGCCCATCCACGCCCGCAGGCGCAGGCGTTCGCCGGTGAAGAAATGCGCGATGAGCGTGGAGAAGATGGGCGCCGAGGCTACGAGCATGCTGGAGGCCCCAGCGCTCACCGTCTGCTCGCCGATGTTCAGCGCGACGTGATACCAGGTGATGCTGATGAACCCCGTCACCAGGATGAAAGAGATGTCCGTGCGCTTGGGCAGCGCAGTGCGCGCGATCAGGGCGTAGATGGCCATCGTCGCGGAGGCGACCAGAAAGCGCAGGACCGCGAGGTGCTCCGGTGAGTAACCGGTCAGCCCGGCGCGGATCCCGGCGAAGCCAGAGGCCCACAGGACCATGGCGCCGATCAGCGCGCTGGCAAAACGGAGTTTCATAAAGAAGTACCCAGTACTCGGTACTCAGTACCCAGTCAATAACAGATGAGCCGATTACAGATTTCAAATTCCAGATTGCAGAGTGACATGCGGCGACTCTAAATAATCTGAAATCAAGAATCTAAAATCTGAGATCTGCAATCGAAAAAGCGGGCCAGCATGTGCGCTGGCCCGTGGTTGTAGGGACGCTGGAGCGGCCGTGCTTTACTTGGCCTTGCCGCTCTCCACCAGAGAGATGCACTCCTCGAGGACGTCGAGCGCGATGTCGGCCTGCTCCGCGGTGACGATGAGCGGCGGCGACATGCGGATGGAGTTCTCGCCGGCGCCCAGGAACAGGATGCCGCGCGCGAACGCCAGCTCGACGATGCGGTCGCGCTCGTCCTTGGCGATGCCCTTAGACTCGTGGTCGGTGACGATCTCGACGCCGATCATCAGGCCCAGGCCGCGGACGTCGCCCACCATGCGGTGCTTCTTCGGCCAGTCCTTGATGCGCTGCATGATATGGCGGCCCACCTTCTCCGAGTTCTTCACGCCTTCGTGTTCCAGCACGTCCAGGGTGGCCAAGGCTGCCGCGATGCAGACCGGGTTGCCGCCGAAGGTGGAGGCGTGCGAGCCGGGAATCCAGTCCATGATCTCGGCGCGGGTCAGGGTGACGCCGAGCGGCATGCCGGAGGCGATGCCCTTGGCGATGGTGATGATGTCAGGCTCGACTCCGGTGTGCTCGACGGCCCACCACTTGCCGGTGCGGCCGCAGCCGGACTGCACTTCGTCGCACACCAGCAGGATGCCGTGCTTGTCGCAGATGCGGCGCAGCTCCTGCATGAACGCAGGCGGTGCGGGCAGGTATCCGCCCTCGCCCTGGAAGGGCTCGACAAAGATGGCCGCCACTTCCTCGGGCGGCACGCTGGTCTTAAAGACCTTGTCCTCGAGGAAGCGGGCACAGCCCACGGCGTACTCGGTCGCGTCGGTCCCTGCGGGACGGCGATAGAGGTTGGGAAATGGGATGTGGGTGACGCCGGGCATAAGAGGGGCGAAGCGGCGGCGCTGCTGCGGCTTGGAGGAGGTCAGCGACAGCGCCCCCATGGTGCGTCCGTGGAACGCGCCGTAGAAGGCTATGATGTGCTGCCGTTTGGTGTGGTAGCGCGCCAGTTTCAGCGCGGCCTCGATGGCCTCCGCGCCCGAGTTGCCGTAGTACACCTTGTGCGGCCCCTTCATGGGCGCGATTTTGGAGAGCCGCTCGGCCAGCGTGATCATGCTCTCGTAGTAGAAATCGGTGCCCGACATGTGGATCAGCTCGCCGGCCTGTTTCTGGATGGCGGCGACCACCTCGGGATGGCAGTGACCGGTCGAGGTCACGGCGATGCCGGCGGAGAAATCGAAGAACTCGTTGCCGTCCACGTCCTCGATCACCACGCCGCGGCCGCGCTTGGCGACCAGCGGGTAGGAACGGGTGTAGGAGGGCGAGATCCATTTCTCGTCGCCCTTGAGCACGCGCTGGGCGTTCGGCCCCGGCAGCTTGGTGACGATCTTCGGTCCTGCGGGACGGGTCATAGTCTCGGTAGCCATGGCAAACCTCTCTTCCAAAGTTCGGATCGCGTGTGCACGCAGCAAAATGCGCGACGGCAGGCGATGCGTTGGTCGGAAACGCCTTGAGCAGAAGAGAGGAGTGGCTAGTCGCCGGCGAAGAGGTTGGGCCGGGCCGTGGAAGGACAATGGAAGCGATCGAACGTCATGACGCCAACTCCTGACGCCATTATAGCGGACTGGATTCGTCCGCGTAACCCCTGGGAAGGGTACGGAAGTACGCAGTACTCGGTACTCAGTACGCAGTGTTGAGGGGGAGCGGGAAGAATTTCGAATCACCGATAAAGCCCATTACGTCTGATAGGGTTAGGAACAAACCCATGACCGCCGAGCAGCGCCAGCACCGGTTCCGCGTCGCCTTCGCCTTCGCGCTGGTATACGTGTTCTGGGGCTCGACCTACCTGGCGATCCGCATCTCCGTCGAGTCCTTCCCCCCGTACATGATGGGGACGCTGCGGTTTACGGCGGCAGGGCTGATCATGCTGACGGTCTGTGCGCTGCAAGGGAAGAAGGTCGCGATCGGCGCGCGCGACTTTGTGAAGCTGAGCGTGATCGGGATCCTGCTGCTGAGCATCGCGAACGTGCTGCTGGGCTGGGCGGAGCTGTACGTGCCGACCGGTCTGGCGGCGTTGATCGTGGCGGTCGTCCCCCTGTGGTTCCTGGTGATCGACACCTGGGTGATGAAGGGCGACCACCTCTCGCGGCGCGGATTGGTGGGCATCGCGCTGGGCATCGCCGGGCTGGTGGTCCTGCTGTGGCCGAAGCTGGTGGCGGCGCGGGCGGGACTGGGCAAGATGCAGCTCCTCGCCGGCCTCACGCTGGTGTGCACCTCGGGCGTCTGGGCGCTGGGATCGACACTGTCCCGGCGCTGGACGGTGGGCGTCGGCGTGTACGCCGCGACCGGGTGGGAGATGCTGATCGCAGGCGTAGTCAACTTCCTGGGAGCGCTGGCACTGGGGGATGTTCCCAAGTCGCACTGGACCGCCAGCGGACTGGGAGCCATCGTGTACCTGGTGATCTTCGGCTCGCTGGTCGGGTACACGGCTTACATCTGGCTGCTGGACCACGTGCCGACAGGGAAGGTCGCGACCTACGCCTACGTCAACCCGGTGGTGGCCGTGTTCCTGGGCTGGCTGATCCTGCACGAGAAGATCGACGTGTTCATCGTGGCCGGATCCGTGGTGATCATCGCAGCGGTCGCGCTGGTGACCAGCGCCAAGGTGCGCCCGCGCGCGGGTGCGCCGGAGCGCGAGCCGGAATTGCCCGCGTGCGAAGCGGGCGCTGACTAGGCGTCCTTCTTCCCGTATTCCTTCCGCCAGCGCTCCCAATCCTTGTGAACAGCGGCCGCCATGGAGTGGGCGGCTTCCCGCAGCCACCGGCTCTTCCGCTTGCCGAGGTCGGCCCGGACAGATTTGACGCTGCCCCGGGTGCCGAGGTGGATGTTGGCGGTCTCCCAGCCCATGGCGGAGAGGAGGCGCAGCTCGTCGCGGCGCGCGGGCAGCGACGACAGCTCGATCTTGGAGCAGTGGGGCGCAAGGCGGCGCACGATCCAGTTGCCGCGGAGTTGCACGAACGGGTCGGGGCACCGTACGGCCTGCGTGATGATGGCCTGATAAAGGATCTCAGTCTCCTTGCCTTCGCCGGTCCAGAAGCAGGCCGAAGGCACGAGCGCCTTGGCCTCGCGGGCCACGCGCCCCCCGCGCCAGGTGGCCAGGGCCACGTAGCGCTGCCGCCCCAGACTGCCCAGTCCGGCCACGCGGTGTGCGACCTCGTACTTGATGCCGCGCTCGGGCAGCATCGACTCCAGCGCCTCGCGCGCGCTGGCCGGCAAGTGGTTGCAACGCTTCAAGGCCTCCATCTTCTTCCAGAAGCGGACGGGGTTGCGCAATTCGCTCATGGCGATGTCTCGCAGCCAGGTGTCCTGCTCCTCCAGGACGAAAGGCTTGCCGCCCGCGTTCATGGAAGCGGCATAGCCTTCCAGGATGGCGTCGCAGGCGCCCGCCGGATTGACGGCCAGGTTGCGGTCGTGGATGGCGAGGATGGCGCTGGCCGCCAGGCGCACGAGATCCACGGTGTAGGGCAGGGGATAGGCCTCGTCGAAATCGTTGACGCCCCAGACCAGGCGGCCGTCGATGTCGCGCCAGGTGCCGAAGTTCTCGACGTGCAGGTCGCCGATGGCCAGCACCTGGGGCGCCCGCTTCAGGTCGGGGCAGATGCCCGGCCACAACTGCATCCAGCGGTAGAAGGTGGCGCGCAGGAAGGGGAAGGGGCCCGCGGCCATGCGCTCGTGCTTGTGCTGGACGTCTTCCTTCAACAAGTGGGTGTGTTGGGAGAGCCAGCTCTGGTAGCGCTTGGTCGCTTTGAAGACGTTCATGGAGGGAACGATTGTAAGCGAGGGGGGAGGGGCAAATAATTTGATTGACACATGCAAATACTTCTGCCTATGATGTTGCCATGACGAGAAACACTGACCTTCACGGATGGTGTGACGAACTGGAGCGGCTGACCGTGCTGCTGGGCCGGGTGGGCCCGGACGAGATCTGTTGCGAAGGGCTGACGGCGCGGCAGTGCTCCATCCTGCGCATGCTGGTGCGGCAGGAGGGCGCGCGCCTCTCCGACCTGGCACAGGCGGCCGAGATCAGCCCCAGCGCCATGACCCGCGTGCTGGAGCGGCTGGAGAAGCTGGGGCTGGTGCAGCGCGTGCGCGGAGGGCAGAGAGACGGGCGCGCCTCCATCGTCAAGATCACCGGCGAGGGCCGCAAGGTGCGGCAGCGCATCGACCGCCTGATGCAGGAGCGCACCGGCGCCATCGTCAACGCCATTCCCGAAGACTCACGGCAAAAACTGTTCGACGGCTTACGCATGCTGAACGCGTGCATCGAGCGCGGCGGCTGCTGCGGATTCGCCGCAGCCCAAACCGAAGCGGAACGAAACAGATAGGAGAACGACCATGGAAAAAGATGCCATCCTCGATGCGGTACAGCAGAAGTACGGTTCCATCGCGCGCGGCGAGCAGTCGGGCTGCGGGTGCGGCACGGCGAACACGGCGATAGCCATCGGCTACAGCCCAGAAGAAGTCGCGCTGGGCGAAGGCGCGAACCTCGGTCTGGGATGCGGCAATCCGCTGGCGCTGGCCGAAGTGAAGCCCGGAATGACGGTGCTCGACCTGGGAGCGGGCGCCGGATTCGACGCCTTCCTGGCATGGCGGGTGGTGGGGCCGACCGGCCGCGTGATAGGCGTGGACATGACCGACGACATGCTGGCACGCGCCCGCGCCAACGCCGAAAAGGTGGGCGCGACCAACGTCGAGTTCCGCAAAGGGTTCATCGAGAAGTTGCCGGTGGAGGATGCCTCAGTGGATTTCATCATCAGCAACTGCGTCATCAATCTGAGTCCCGACAAGCCCGCGGTCTTCCGCGAGATGGCGCGCGTGCTGAAGCCGGGCGGGCGCTTCGCGGTGAGCGACATCGTGCTGCTGAAGCAACTGCCGGAGTCGATCGCGCGCGACGTCGCCGCCTACGTCGGCTGCATCTCCGGCGCGAGTCTGATCGGCGATTACATCCGCTACGCACTCGAGGCGGGGCTGAGCGATCTTCAGGTCAAGGAAGTGAAATGGGGCGTGAAACTGGCGCAAGTGCTCATGCCGGGGGGCATTCCCGCTTCCTGCTGTGGTGGGGCGACGGAAGCCGCCGAGGCGATCGCCTCCATCAAGCTGCACGGAAGTAAGTGAAGCCGCGCAAGCCAGACAAAATCAATGCAACTGTCATCCTGAGCGAGGGCGAAGGCCCGAGCGAAAGGACCCCCGACGGGCTCGCAGTCACGAGAGTGCCGGGTCGGCACTTCGGAGCGAATCCATGCGCGCTGACGTCGCGGGTTGCAGCATTCGCGGGGTCCTTCACTCGGCGCGTAAAGCGCCTCGTTCAGGATGACAGACCTGAAAACTATTTTCTCTTCCAGCGTGCGCCGTCCTTGGTGATCTCGACGATGATGCCCTGCTGGTTGAGCTGGGCGCGAAGGACGTCCGAGCGGGCGAAGTCCTTCGTTTTGCGCGCTTCCTGCATTTCGGCGACGAGCTTGTCCACCTCGCCATCGGAGAGGGCGTCGGGCTTGACCGCGTCGAGGAATTCCTTGCGGGCCTGGCCGAGCTGGCCTTCGGACTTCGCCCACTCGTAGACCGCGCGCATCTTCTCCGCGTCGTCGTCGCGCAGCACGCCGAAGATCTGATCGAATCGATCGAGGGCGCCCAGGAGCGGCGCGACATCGTCCTTCTTCAGGCCGCCCGCATCGGCGGCGGCGTTCGCGTCGCGGACCATGTCGAAGATCGCCGCCTGCGCACGCGCGGTGTTCAGGTCGTCTTCCATGCCGGCGCGCATCTCGGAGACGGTCTTCTCCGCCAACTCCTTCATCCTGGGATTCGAGCCGGAGTCGAAGGATGCAGTCTCCAGGCGGATCTTGAAATTGCGCAGCCGCTCGACCGAACTGGCCGCCTGCTTGAGCCCGTCGAAGGTGAAGTTGAGCTGGTTGCGATAGGGCACCGAGGTGAGCAGAAAGCGAATGGAAGACGGCTTCTGCCCCATCAGGATGAGGTCGCGCAGAGTGTGAAAGTTGCCCAGCGATTTCGACATCTTGTCGCTCTCGATGAGCAGGAAGCGCACGTGCATCCAGAAGCGCGCGAAGGTCTTGCCGGTCAGCGCCTCGGACTGGGCGATCTCGTTCTCGTGGTGGGGAAAGATCAGGTCTTCGCCGCCGGCGTGCAGGTCGAAGGTCTCGCCCAGGTACTTCATGGCCATGACGGAGCACTCGATGTGCCAGCCGGGCCGGCCGGAGCCGATCTCGGTCTCCCACTTGGCTTCGCCCGGCTTGGGCGCCTTCCAGACGGCGAAGTCGCGGGCTTCTTCCTTGTCGAAGCGGTCGGAGTCCACGCGCGCGCCGTCGATGTTCTTGGCAAAATCCTTCTTCGACAGCTTGCCGTACTGCGGGAATCTCGAGATCCGGAAATAGTACGAGCCCTCGTCGGTGCGGTAAGCGAGGTCCTTCTCCGCCAACTGGGCGATGAAATGGGCCATGTCGGGGATGTGCTCGGTGGCGCGGATGACGATCTCCGGCCGCTCGATGTTCAGGAACTGAGAATCTTCTAAGAATGCCTTCTCATACTTCTCCGTGTACTGGGGCACGGTGAGCCCGAGTTTGGCGGCGTTGGCGATGATGCGGTCGTCCACGTCAGTGATGTTCATGACGTGACGCAGCTTGAAACCGCTCTGGCGCAGAAAGCGGCGCAGCAGGTCGATGGCGACGAAGGTCCGGAAATTGCCGATGTGGGCGAAGTCGTACACCGTCGGGCCGCAGGCGTACATGCGGACCAGGTTGTCCTCCGACGGCCGGAACTCCTCGACTTTGCCGGAGAGCGTATTGAATAAGTGCAGGGGCATTCGTTCCCGACGCGGTGCGGAATCTCGATTCTAGGGGTCGCCGTGAAAGGGGGTCAACCGCGGTTATTGCGGTGCACCGGGAATGGGATTTCGTGTATCCTCTCCCGATTCGGGGGCATCTCACTCACCATGTTCCGCGGCTTCACTTGACGGTAGTTCCCGCCTGAAGGACCGGTCGGTCGTTTCCCTGAACACCGCCTCAAAGACATAAGGAGCCGCTCGCCATGCGCAAGACCATCCTCTTTATTGTTGTGCTGTTTCTCTCAGTCTCGGCCCTCGCCCAGCAGTCTCGCCACTTCACCTTCCACTACGGATTCAGCGTGCGCAACATCCAGCCGGGACAGAAGGTCCAGATCTGGTTCCCTCAGGCCTATTCGGACCGGTTCCAGGCGGTGAAGATCGTGTCCGTCAAGGGCGATTTGCCGGTCAACAACACGCGTGAGTCAAAGTACGGCAACCGGATCTTCTATGCCATTGCGCCGAAAGCCGCGAAAGAGGAGTACAGCTTCGACATTGAGTATGACGTGGTGCGCAAGGAGCGCATCGCGCTGCCGCGGGAGGGAATACAGCCGCGGGTCATAAAGGCTCCGGGCAAGGAAACCGGCGAATATCTTGGGCCGGACAAGCTCGTTCCGGTCACCGGCAGGCTGGCGGATCTGGCCGCGAAAGAGGTCCAGGGACACACGGGTACGATGGACCGCGCCCGCGCCCTCTACGACTACGTTTTTCGCACCATGCGGTACGACAAAACGGGCACCGGCTGGGGACGGGGCGACGCGGAGTGGGCGTGCGACTCCAAGCGCGGCAACTGCACCGACTTTCACTCGCTGTTCATCTCGATGGCGCGCTCGCAGCACATCCCCGCACGGTTCGAGATCGGTTTCCCGCTGCCCGCCAACAAGACTTCGGGCGAGATCGCCGGATATCACTGCTGGGCCGAGTTCTACGATCAGCAGTTTGGCTGGGTTCCGGTCGACATCTCGGAAGCCTGGAAGGACCAGTCCAGGCGCGATTACTTCTTCGGCGCCCACGACGTGAATCGCATGCAGTTCTCCGCGGGACGCGATCTCCGTCTGAATCCGCCGCAAGCGGGCGAGCCGCTCAACTACCTCGTGTATCCGTACGTCGAGGTGGACGGCAAGACGTATCCGAACGTCTCCAACCGTTTTTCTTTCGCGGACGTGGGCGGCAGCGGGGCGTCGATGGCGGGGAAATAGTGTCTGCTAGGCGCCGGGGACTGACTTCTCGTGCGCGCGCAGGCGCTGCCCGGTGATGATGATGTAGTGGATCCCCGAGATCAGGGTGAAGGCGAAGGTCGCCCACAGCCCGACGGTCCGGCCCACGGCCACCCAGGTGGCGTCGCTGAGCTGCCGCAGCAGGACGAAGAATAGCGCCACGATCTGCGCCAGGGTGTTCACCTTCCCGAAGGTGCTGGGGCGGAACTCGCGGAGGGAGGTGGTGGCGTAGAGGACGGCACAGATGGCGATGATGCAGATGTCGCGGCTGAACACCAGGATGGTCACCCGCCAGGGGATCTTGTGCAGCAGGGACAGCACCAGGAACAGAGAGCTCAGCAGGAGCTTGTCGGCGATGGGGTCGAGGTACTGGCCGAGCACCGTCTTCTGTTTGAGGGCGCGCGCCAGCGTGCCGTCCAGCGCATCGCTGAGCCCGGCGAGCACGAACAGGAGGAGCGCCCAGCGGTATTTGCCGTCGATGACATTGATGACGATGAAGGGAATGAAGATGAGCCGCAGCAGCGTGAGCTGGTTGGGTGCGGTCCAGAGCTGACGGATCACCCGCTCACCTCGGGACCGGGCCGCACCATGCCAAAGATATCCGCGACGTCGCAGCCCGCCTTGCTCTCGAAGCGCTCGCGCAAGGAAGGGATCTCGCCATTGCGGACATCGACCTCCAGGCGCTCGATCCGGTGCATGGGAAAGAAGACGGCAGACGCGGTGACCGGCTCGCCGGCGCGCACCAGGCCGGCAAAATCGTCGAAGGAATTCAGGTCGATGCCGCGCAGACTTACCCCCGACGGGTTGATGTCCAAGATCGCGCCCCAGAACTTTTCACGCGGGCTGTTGAGCGTGACCAGCACCAGCACGCCGGCGGAAAACAGCGCCGGGGCCGCTTCCGATGCGTTCTTGCGGGCGGGAGGGGGCACGAGTGCGATTGTCCCCGCCCCCGCGTCCGATTGCAACTGCTAACCGGGCCCAACCCCTGGATCGATGGGCAGGCCGCGCCGTTCGGGCTCCAGCGCCGTAGTAGAATAAAGGAGTCCATCCAGGCGTAGGCGCGTAGCTCAGTTGGTTAGAGCGCTACCTTGACACGGTAGAGGTCTGGGGTTCGAGTCCCCACGTGCCTACCATTTTTTGCCCTAACTCATTGAATCCGCGTGGTAGGCATCGGCAGCCGATCCGCGTTTGGCCGTGACTCGTCACCATTTGTCACCATTCGCGAAAGATTTTCGACTGCCTCGCGCTGATGCGCGGGAATCGGCGGGGTGTAAATCTCGAAAGTCGTAGAGAGTTTCCGCCTTCGCGGAGGACCCCTTCAGTTGAATCCCATCCTTGCACGTAACGTACGTACGTAACGTTGCTACCACCATGGCCTGAATTTTGGTCGCTAATGCGGCTTGCAGGAAATCCCTTCGTACCACCTTTGGCACAGTGCAAACACGCGATCTGTAACAGTTCTTCGGTCCGGAAGCGGATTTGCGCCCAAATGAAGCTTGAAGCGTGTTGCAGCATCACATCGAACTGCCCGCATAGGCCAAGAAGAAAGCTTTATTTGCGGATCGCAGCAAAGCGGCTGTACGCGTACCACCCGTCGTCCCACCAATGCAGGTCGAGGTAACGCCCTTCCGAGGCGCTATACAAGCATGGGACATTGCGGTAGCCCTTCTGGTCTCGCCACACGGAGCCAATGCCGACCACGGAGAATTTCCGCTGCACCTCCGGATACTTTGCTCCAAATGCCAGGAATTCGGGCAATTCAGCTGCCCGCAAGCCTTCTTCCTCGAGTTCACGGACCACGTCCTCCGACGCCATTCGGCGTTCAAAGCGAACGAGAACGATTTCCAGGTCCGCGTGGCCGCGCCGCGTGGACGGAAAGTTCTTGCTTGTGATCTGGGTGTGCACCGCCTGGTAATCTCCGGCGTTGACCGCTTCTTCCACCGAGAGATCGTAGTTCACTGCGACAGGGAAAATATCTCTCTTCTTGCTTGCCGCATCGATCATGACATCGGCAAACTTGTCGAGCAGGCTGTCCCCTTGGGCGGTGGCAACCCGGAGGATGTCATCGTCGGTGTAACCGCGCTTCTTCACTCTGTCGATCAAGCTCTGCAAGATCAGGTACATATCCTTTGCCATTTCGGTCTCCGTCACTGCGTCTAACATCCGAATCGGTGGGCTTTGATTTTCGGTCCTATGTTCGGCGGCATTCATCACGGTATTTGCCTCACTCCCTGCGACCGCTCGAGATACCTTTTCATTGGATCACCTCCCGGCCCACGGCCTGATTCAATTGGGCTGCAGCCGTCAAGTAAGAGCCGACCAGGTTCACGTAATTCAGTTGCACGGTGCGGTACTCACTTTCGGCGCTCAAGAAATCAAGCAGGGAAGCCGCGCCATGTTGATAGGAGTAGTAGACCGTGTCCCGTACGCGCACTGATTGCTGCAGGTACCTGGCCTTGTATGGCCGCAACAAGATCAAGGTGCTGGCCAGGGTGGCGTGGCCGGAGTCTACGTCGCTGAACACCTGTGCTTCGGCGGCATCGCGCAGTCTTTCGTTGCGCGTGATATCGAGTTTCGTGCGCAGTTTCTCTCCCTGGTTGCGATCGAAGATGCGGAGGGGCACGCTGACACTCGCACCGAGAGTGTGGCGGCCATAGACCGGACCGGGCGAGAAGTTGTACGAGCCACTGTGTGTCCACCAACTGCTGAGCGTCGGATCGGTTGAGCCGTTCGCTACGGCCAGGTCGTGGTCGGTGTGGGCTTTGTCCACGGCTTGAACGGCGGCCCGCAAGTCGGGTCGGCTATCCAGAGCAATCTTCCGGAACTCGTCACGGGGCAAGAGTTGCTCGCTGAAGTCGAAGGGCCCGCTGACGTCGAATTGCTCCACCGGAGTGCGATCGTTGAGGAGCGTGAGCAGCGCGATCTTGGACGTGCGCAGATTCACTTCGGCCGTCTGCAAGTCGGATTCGAACTGCACGCGCTGCAGTTCGAGGCGGTCGAGATCGATCTGCGCGATGTCGCCGTCCTTGAAGCGGATCCGGCTGATGTCGAGGACGTGGTCGTAGTACGCCAGGTTGTCTTTCGCCAGCTGAAGCACCGCCTTGGCCTGAAGGGTTGAGACGAACGCGCTGCGCAGGCCGAAGAGGAGACTCCTCTCCAGATCGGCCTGGGTGGAGACGGCGATCTGCGTCGCTTTCTGGGCGCTTCCCAGGCGCAATTCCCGCTTGTGCTGACGCTCGTGTAGATAGCTGAGGGCCCCGGATTCATAAGAGCCGACGAACGGCTGCCAGGGGTTCAGCGCCCCCGTGGCGGGATCCTTGGGAGTCGGAATCACCTGGGTCCCGTCCGATGCCACCGTGAACTGCGGATTGGGACGCAGAAACGCCGTGATCTCCTGCGCCTTGGACTCATCGATGTTCAGCTTGCCTGCTAACAGGGTTGGATTGTTCAGTTCAAGACGTTCGCGCACCTGTTCCCAGGTCATGGGTGATGGCGTCTGAGCCATAACGCCCGCGCTGGTCAGCAGAACAAAACAGCACACCCAACGCAACTTTTGTATCCGATACCTCAGCAGGTCTCTGTTCCTCATGAATATTCGGCGGCCTCCTTCGCGTCTGGAAGGACATCGCCCGGGCGAGCGACCCAAACGTACACGGTGGGCAGTATGAAGATGCTCAGCACCAAAGCCGCAACCAGACCGCCGACAATGACGATGGCGAAGGGCCGCTGGGAATCCGAACCGATCGCGTGTGACATCGCCGCCGGCAGCAAGCCCAAGGTCGCGACCAGCATGGTCATCATGATGGGTCGAAGCCTCAGAATGGCACCCTCTACCGCCGCCTGCTGAATGGACTGTCCTCGCGCCCGGAGTTGGTTGATGTAGTCGAGCATGATGACTCCGACCTGCACGGAGACTCCAAACAGCGCCAGAAACCCAACTCCGGAAGAAACACTGAAGTTCGTCCCCGTCACCAGCAGCGCCAACAAGCCGCCGATCGGGGCCAACGCCACGGTTCCAAGAACCAGCAACGACCATTTCACCGACTTGAACAGCGCATGGAGAATCATGAAAATGAGCATGATGGTGAGCGGAACAATGAGTTCTAGCCGTTTGTTCGCTCGTTGCTGGCTCTCATATTCGCCTGCCCATTCCAGGCGATAGCCCGCCGGAAGCTTCACCTTGTCATCGATCCGCTTCATGGCTTCTTCGACGGTGGTGCCCAGGTCGCGGCCCCGCACGCTGAACGTCACGGCGACATAACGGCTGTTCCCTTCACGGTAGATGTCGTATGCACCATCTCGAACCGTAACCTTGGTGAGCTGTGCCAGGGAGACTCGTTCCCCCGATGGAGAAGGCAGCCGGACTTTGGCGATGGCCTCCTTGGTATTGCGATAGGGCTCCTGATACCGCACCACCACGTCGTATCGCGCCTCGCCCTCGAGGACTTGACTCACAGCCTTTCCGCCCACGGCGGTCTCGATGGCGTCCTGGATGTCCACCACATTGATCCCGAAGCGGGCAGCCTGGAGCCGGTCGATGGTGAAATTGAGGTTGGGCTGCCCAACGAGCGGAAATACCTTTAGGTCTTTGATCCCCGGGACGGGGGCCATCGCGGCAGCGACCTCTGCGCCCTTCGCGTCCAGCGTCCTTAGGTCGGTCCCCAGAAGTTTTACGGCAAGATGGCCTTTTGTGCCGCTTTCGGCCTCACCCACGTTATCTTCGATCGGTTGCGAGAAATTCCAGGTAGCTCCCGGGAGTTTCTCGATCTCGCGATTCATGGCGGCGATCAGCGCCTCCTTGTCCTGATGAAACACCGCCCTCCATTGCTCCTTCGGCTTCAAGTCAACCAAGTACTCGGTGTTGCCGAACCCGCCAGTGTCGGTGCCGTCATCGGGACGTCCCACTTCCGACACCACCTGGGTCACCTCCGGAAATGAGGCAAGAACGAGGCGCGCCCGGTTCATGAAGTGCACCCCTTCCGTGAGACTTGTACTTTGCTCCAGTGAACCGCGTAGCCAGATCGCGCCTTCGTCCAGATGAGGCAGGAACTCCGAACCGATGATCCCGCTAAACACCAGAAACAGTGTCAGCACAAAGAGAGCTACACCGGTTCCGAGCGTGATCCAGTGATGGGCAATGGCCCACCGCAGGCGCCTGCGATAGTGCTTGGTCAGGAATTCCATCACTCGGTTGCGACGTTCCCGGATCTCCTTGCGGAACAACAGGCCGCAGAGAACCGGTGCGACCAGGATCGAGAAAAGCAGGGCTCCGAAAAGAGCGAAGGCAACCGTCCAGGCCATGGGCCGGAATAGCCGGCCCTCTATCCGTTGCAGCGTGAAGATCGGCAAGTATGCCGTGATGATGATGGCGATGGCGAAAAACACCGGGCGTTGAACTTCGTGGGCGGCGTTGCGTATGGTTTCGGGTAGTGTTCTTACCGCGGTGGATTCGGAGCCATTTCTGCGGCTGAGGTGCCGAACGATGTTCTCCACCATGACCACGGCGCCGTCCACCACCATTCCAAAGTCGAGGGCCCCGAGGGAAAGAAGATTCACGTCCATCTTGCTCACATCAAGCCAGATGGAAGCGAACAGCAGGGAGAACGGGATGGTGAGCGCAACAATGAAAGCGGCACGAACATTGGCAAGGAAGAGCAAAAGGATGAGAGTCACCAGGATCATCCCTTCCACCAGGTTGTGCAGCACGGTATGCAGGGTGTAATGAAGGAGATCGCTGCGGTCGATCATCCGCTCCATCTTCACGCCGCGAGGAAGGATCCCATTGTTGAGCTGGTCCACTTTGGCGTGGAGCTTTGCCAGCGTAGGCGCGGAGTTTGCACCTTTGCGCATCATCACCTGCGCAAAGATGACATCGTCGTTGTCTACGATCACGCCATCCGCGCGATGAACGGCCCTTCCCTCGCGGCCGAGGCGGATCTTTGGACCCTGGGTCACCTCCGCGATGTCTTTGACCCGAAGAGCGGTCCCGCTCTTGGCGATCAAGACCGTTTGCTCAATGTCTTTGACGGTACTGAGAAGCCCGATGGTGCGGACGTTCATCTGTTGCAGGCCGGTCTCCACGAAGCTGCCGCCCGCATTCACGTTATTGTTGGCCAACTGCTGCTCGACCTGGCCAACGGTCAATCCATACGAGACCAGCTTGTTGGGATCGAGGCGTACCTGATATTCGCGGGTTGTGCCGCCGAAGCTACTGACTTCAACAATGTCCGGAACCGACTTGAGCTCCTTCTCGACTGTCCAGTCCTGGATCGACTTGAGGTCCATGAGGTCGATCCGGGGGTTGGTGCTGCGCAGGACGTACCAATAGATCTGCCCCGTCGTGCTCCAGTCCGTACCCATCTGGGGCTGCAATCCAGGAGGCAGATCGACTTGCAAGAGTCTCTCCAGGACTTTCTGGCGGTTCCAGTCGTTGTTCGACTGGTCGTCGAAGATCAGGATCACGAACGACAGGCCGAAGATCGACTCCGAGCGAAGATGCAAAAGATGCGGGATCCCGTTCATCTGCTTTTCAACGGGGATCGTGACCTGCTGTTCCACCTCTTCTGCGGCGCGGCCCGGCCATTGCGTAATGACCGTTACATAATTGTCCGCGATGTCGGGATAGGCTTCGACGGGCAGGTTATGAAACGAGACCGCACCCCAGACCAGCAAAAGGACGACAGTCGCCAGCACAACAAAGCGGTTGTTGAGCGCAAAGTCTACGACAAACCGGATCATTAGCTGTTCCCTGGGGGAGAGCCCGCCCTGCCTTTCACTTATTGATTGACCGTGTGCTCGAGGACGAGTGCGTTCGTGACCACCCGTTCGCCTGGTTTCAGTCCTGAGACAACCTCCTGCATCTCGCTCGATACAGGTTCACCGCTGACGACTTCCACCCGGCGGAACTTATTGTCCACCGTCGGCACATAGACCCAGTCGCGGTCATGAAGGTGCAAGATCGCAGTCGCCGGAATGACGGTGTGAGTTTCCTTCTTCAGGCCGTGGAACGTGGCTGTCACAAACATACCGATGCGCAACATTCCGGGATTGCGGACTTCGAGGCGCACCTTCGCGGTCCGAATACTGGGATCGAGGACTGCGCCAATGTTGCTGATCCGGCCCTTGATCACCTGATCCGGGTATGCGTTCACGGCGATTTCAGCGCTCTCGTCAAGGTGGACGTTAGCCAGATCGTTTTCGTACACATCGCATACCACCCAGATGTAGGACAGGTCGGAAATGGTGAAGGGGCTGGCGCCTAATGCCTGTACGCCAGCTGCGTTGGTGACTTGCTGGTCGGTGATCACGCCCGAGACAGGCGCATAGATGTCCACCATGACCTTCGGATGATCGGGGTCGTTGCCCAGCAGGCGGAGATGCTCGGCTGTGGTTTCGAGATCGATCTTGGCCCGGTTTTCCGCATCTTCGGCGACCTGGAGATCGTTCAGCGAGTTGGCGCCGTGTTTGTAAAGGTCGGTGACACGCTCCAGTTGGGTGCGGGTCAGGGCTTCGGCGGAGACGGCTTTGCGGTAATCGGAGAAGCCGCCTGCGACATCGTCGCTGCGAATGGTCAGCAATAACTGGCCTTTCTTAACGATATCCCCCAGTCGCGCGTGAATGGCCACCACCCGGCCAGTAGCCAGCGATATGACGGGAACATTGCGAGCGATGTCGGGGGTCACGGCACCGGTCACCACCAATCGCGAAGTTGCAGTGTGCTCAGTCACGGCGCTGAGCGGAAACTGCTCCGGGTGGTCCACAGACAAAAGGTTGACGTCCACATCGGGAACGACCTTGGCGGGAGGCGGCGCCTCCGCAGCCGCATCGCCATGCGCTCGGCTACAGCCGACCAGCGCCAGCAATAAAGGAACGGCGAGAAGGAGATAACCGATCTCCAAACCTTTGCTTTTCATGACAAATATCCGCCCAACGGCAGCAGCCGTTCGAAGCTTCCCAATAATCAAAGCGGGCGTGCCTTCGTAACTGCGAAGCAGCACGCCCGCTTCACACCAGGACTAGAACTTGACCATGATGGCGAACCTCACGCTGGCCTCATCCTTGCGCAGATCGGGGCACCAGCCGGTCGCTCCCGCAACGCAAGTGAACCCCGGCGTAGCGGACAAGTACGGGCCTGGCACGAAGGTAGTTCCGGGCACTACTTGGCCAGGGCTGCCGCTGTTTCCGCCCGCGAAAACGCTGGGAGAACCCGTGTTTCCACCCGGAGGCGTGATCCCGCCGCGGCCGCTCCAGTACGGCACGTTGGCGTGGCGATAGCCGAACTCCGAACGGAAGGTGATGTACTGCTTGGGCATCCAGTCATACGTGATGGAGCCATCCCAGCCTTTGAACGGGTCACCGGGATTAGCCGTAAAGTAAGGGGAGCCGGAGATTGCGTCTGCTCCATTGATGGGCGGCATCAGCGTCAGGTACCGCCCGGGGTTACTCATCGCCCCGCCGCCGATCGTGATGGCGTACAAGTCCTTCTTGAACCACCAGCGGTTGTAGAGCATCCAGCCGGCAAATGTCTGCTTAAAGCTGGTCGGGGTGTTGTGGTAGCAATTCGTGTTTGCTCCCGGAGGGCCGCCGTACTCGCAACCCAGATCGCCGGTCAGAGAGAACGCCATCTTGTCTAGGAACTTTTCCGGTCTGTCGTAGTACTTAATCTCAACGCTGTCGTCGGTGTGGATGCGCGTGCGGCCAAACTGGCCGTTTCCGGTACCGAGGGTGTCCTCACCCATCCCGTAGTTGTTGAAGACGAGCGAGAGCCATGGTTTGGGACGGTACAGGATCTGTCCTCCCAGCCCGGGTTTGCTGCCGATCCTCCCGTAAGATTGCCATCCGTTGATGATCCAGGGCTCGATCTTCAGCTTGTCGGTGGGAAACCACTGGATGCGGATGCCGTTGAAGAACCACGGCGTGTTGGACGACACGTAGGACGGCTGGTAGGTCCAGTTATCGAAGTTGTAGTAGCTGAACAGGCCGATGTAGGAAACAAAGATTCCCGCGTCGATGTTGAGCCCATGGTTCACATCGAAGTGGTATCCGCCCCACGCTTCCGAAACGTAGCGGTAAGCACCACGAAGCGCCCATTGGCCGCGACCGGCGCTGGCGTCGTTCCGTGGGGTCGTGGTTGCGAACATTCCATTCATGGTCAAGATCCGGCCCCGAACGTTCTGCCAGTGGAAGTCGCCGCCAAAGCTGATCTGCTCCAACTGGATTTCGTTGGACCGAAAGATTTCGGTAGACCCGCCCATCGTGTCGTCCTGTGGGTGATTGAAGCTGTGCACGAAGTGGGTGTCGAACCTGATTTCGGGGGTGAAGAATTTGGAGTCCCACACCGCATCCTTGTTGCGCGGGTTGCCGTTGAGCCAAGTCCAGTCAGCGTAGGCGAAGGGCGCCGTCACCTCTGGTTGGCCCTCGTGTGCTGGGACCTCTGGTTGTTTAGGCGCGGTCGCCTTTGAGGTTTCCACGGGCGTTGCGGGCATTTGTGGTGCCTTGCCAGTCTTCAACTCGGACTCGAGCTGCGCGATGCGATCTTTCATCGCCTTAAGCTCCTTCGCGACCGCGGGCGGTATCGCGGTATCTGCCGCGCCAGTCGATTGGCTGGACGATTCAGCGGCAGCACTCACGCTACGAACCGACTGATCCGGTGCCGGTTCTGCCACGCTCTGGGCGTAACCGCGGGGAGCAACCGATGTGAGGCTCAGGATTACTATCGAACGGATCACGGACTGCGCTACGACCTTTTGCAACAAGGGGCTCATGTTTGTGTGTCTCCTCAACTTTCAAACTGCGTTTTACTTCACTGCTTCTGCGGGTGGTAACGGCGGTGGGTATCTGTCAAAAGAGCCGTAATAGCCTTTCTTGGCGTAGGCTCGAAGTTTTCTCGGGTTGGGGTGTTTCAGCTCTACCTTGATCTTGTGCCACTTTCCGTTTCGTGCTGATTGCCCTGGTAAGTAGCCAAGCACGTACTGCGTCCGCAATGCATCGCTGATCTGCCTCACAGCCCGATGCAGTTCGTTCGAGTCATGGGTCAGGAAGACGCGTCCGCCCGTGAGACTTGTCACCTCATCAAGAAACAGCAGTCCTGATCTCTCTTCGGGTGTCTTCGGATATCTTTCGAAGATGTCGATGGCATAGAGCTGCACGTCCGCCTCTCTCAGGGCCGACTTAATTTCAGCTTCCGTGGAGCGGCTGTGGTTATCTCCGCCATCAGAGATCACCAGGAGTGCCTTCTTGCTAAAGCGCGCTTTTCGCATCTCGCCGAGCCCGAGATAAACGGCGTCCCAAAGCGCCGTCTCGCCATCAGCCTGAATGGGATGTAAAACCGATTCGATGTCAGGGACGGAGTCAGAAAACCCCGCCAGCAAGCGCGGCGTGTCGGCAAACGTGACTACAGCGAATTCGTCTTGCGGATTGGAGTACCTGAAGAATTCGATTGCGGCGTCGCGAGCTTGATCAAGTTTGTTCCGCATGCTGCCGCTTGCATCGAAGATGACAGCTATCGAGATGGGCGCGTCTTCTGACGATAAATAGCGAATGTTTTGCGGATGCTTGCCGTCAAGAACCGAAAAGTCGCCTGCCTGCAGGTTGCTTACGATGCGGTCTTTGGAGTCGGTAACGGTGACATGTACCAGTACCAGATCGACGTTAGTTTTCAGCGTCGCCTGGTGTTCAGCTAGGCGGGCTGGCCTCGATGGCGGAAGGAAGTGGACTTCATCCTGGCCGATTTGTGCTAAGAGCGGTTGCACACATAGCACAGCAAGAACCGCTGCCTTGAGGATCCAGACTAGTGTCCCCAAGAACTGCAGCCTTGCTGGACAACGGCTCACGGGAGCAGTCATTTGCGGTAGTCCTTGCGTCCCGCCACATATTGGCCGGACGCGACTGGAGCGCTCTTACGCCGGTTTTCGAGTTGCTCCACACGCGCGCGCAGCGCCAACACTGTTTCCTTCAATTGGGCTACCCCCAGGGACGACGCACCCGCGGAAATCGATTGTCCGGCGCGCTTCCCGAGGCGGAAACCCGCCGCAAAACTGACGATCGCAACAGCTATGACCGAGATAACCCACACCCACGCACGCATACTTCCTTCCTTTTTCACATCCTGCCGACAGATCGTTTCGTAGACAATTCCCGCGTCATTATTATCTTCCGGCGTTTAGTATTCGGTGGGCGTCGCTTGCAGTGATTGGAACTACCGACGCGCCTTGATATTGGTTGGGCTTCGTTCGGGCTGCACCAGATGCCAGAACAGAGTAGTTCTGGCGAGTTTGTGAGCGCAGCTGATGCACCACCGTAGCGCTAAGGCGCACAGAATTCCGTGATTCTGCGATTAGCGCGATGAGAAATCGAATGAGGAAAAGCTCAGCTGCTACACATACGACAGCAACTAGGACCATCGTCAGCATTCCAGCACCTGGTAGAGGCGCGCGCGCTTACGTCCGTGCGTGCACCCACTTCACAGTTCATTGGAATACGGAGCGCATAAGAAATGGATAATGAGGCCGTAAAGAATTCGTAATGCATCGAATCGGGAACTCGATCTCACAAGCGCGGAGAGATTCGGATAGGCGGCAATGAGGGTCGCACATATTTCGCTCGTGGCGCTTGGTCTGCCGCCGCTCGAAAGTCATGCGTCAAACTCGCACTCCCTAACGCACGGCTCGCAATCATGTGATGCTGCAGTGCGTTTCAAGCCAGAGGTCTGAAGCCCGCCAGGTGTTCCAGCACCGGCCCGAGGGTCAGCGCCGGGAAGAAGCTCAGACCGCACACGATGAGTGCGGTGGCGAGCAGCAGGAGGGCGAAAACGATCGTGTCGGTGGGGATGGTTCCGATCCCGCCATAACGGCGGGATTGTCCGGCAAAGAGTCCGGCGAGCGCCAACGCCGGAATAGCCAGGCCGAAGCGGCCCACCATCATGGCCATCGCAGTGGTCAGGTTATAGAACGGCGTATTGGCATTCAGCCCTGCAAAGCTCTGGCCGTTGTTGGCCATACAAGAGGCGAAAGCGAAAATGATCTCCGTGAATCCGTGTGCCCCCGTATTGGTCGTGAGACCTGCCAGGCCCGCCTGGGTAACGACTGCGATCGCGGTGAACGGAAGAATGGCCATCGGACCTGCGAGCACGTAGAGCGTCAGCATCTTTGCTTCCGATGGTCCGATCGTCTTGCCGAGATACTGCGGTGTTCGGCCCACCATCAGTCCCGCCAGCAGCAGGCCCAGCAGGGCGATCAGAATGATGCTGTAAAGACCTGTGCCAAGCCCCCCGTAGACGATCTCGCCCAGCAGCATGTTGACCAGCAGCATCGCTCCGCCCAGCGGCGTGTAGCTGTCATGCATCGAGTTGTAAGAACCGGTCGCGCCGTTGGAGGTCACCACAGCGGTTAAGACAGACTGCGCGATGCCAAACCTTACCTCCTTGCCTTCCATGTTGCCGCCGGCCTGGTCCGCGGTGGACCTGGCCTGCACGTGCGCTTGCTTCGCGAGGATGCGGTTACCTTGTTGCTCTGACCACCCGCACACCCCGAGCCCGGTGACGAACAGCACCGTCATCACTGCGTAAAGCATCCATCCCTGCCTCGGATTGCCAATCATGCGGCCGAAGGTATTGGTGAACGCGGCCGGAAGCAGTGCGATGGCCAGCATGGCGATCAGGTTCGTCAATGGGGTCGGGTTTTCGTAGGGATGAGCCCCATTCGCATTGAAGAACCCGCCGCCATTGGTGCCGAGGTTCTTGATGATCTCCAGGGCGGCAACCGGTCCCTGCGCGATGGTCTGCCTTGCCCCTTCAACCGTTGTTACTTCTGTGTAGGGGTGGAAATTCATGGGCACGCCTTGCCACACCAGGACAAGAGCGCCGGCGAGTGCGAGGGGAAGCAGCACCCACAGCATGGCGCGCGCAAGATCGACCCAAAAGTTGCCCAGCTTGTCTGTCATTTGCCGAGCGAGCCCGCGGATGAACGCCATGCCGACGGCGAGTCCAGCCGCCCCGGCCAGGAAATTCTGGGCAGTCAGGCCGGCCATCTGACTGAAGTAGCTCATCGTCGTCTCACCGCTGTAAGCCTGCCAGGTGGTGGTGGTGGAGAAACTTATCGCCGTGTTCATCGCCAGGTCCTGCGTCAATGGCGCGTTCTGATAAGTGGGATAGAACCAGGGCAGGAATCGCTGCAGGCGCAGGATTCCATAAAGAAAAACAGTTCCACACAAGCCAAACAGCACAAACGAGACCGCATATTCCTTCCAGTCCATCTCCTGCTGATCATCGACAGCGGTGATTCTGTACAGAAGACGTTCTACGGGTTTCAGCACCGGATCCAAGAATGTCCGCTGTCCCTGGAAAACACGTGCCATGTAGCCGCCGAGAGGCTTGACCAACAGCGTGAGGAGCAGGAGGAAAGCGCCATATTGGATTAGTGCTTGCATTCATAACCTGTCGGGGTGGAAAAAGCAGATGGAGAGGATGTGGTTGTGGTTCGCAGGTTGCCTTGAGGTGAGGATGACCTCAGGTTCGCTTATCAGACGTGCACGCGGCGATCTTCGCTTAATCGACTTTGGATCCACAACAGGCGCCCCAGTTGCCGCCCAATCACACCTGCCGCAAGGATGGCATTGATTTTCTTTCTGCCAGCGGGTTGTCATCCGACTTTTGTTCGCTCCTGCGGCTAGCAAACTGGCTTACCCGATGTTGTCGTTTGTAGTGGCTATTCTCTGGCTGGCAGGCGGAGGCTCGACTGAGCAGCAGAAATGTCAGTACGAGGAAGCCCAATGACGCGAGGGTTGAAGTCATTTTGTCTCCCGCCGGCAGAATCCGGCTACCGTCATTTGATAACAGAGTTCGTAAAGTTCGAATTAAGAGTCCATAAAGACTTAGTAAACTTGGGCGGGCCCACCCTTTCCGAGGTCTTCGGAGTGCCACATCCTTTGCCGCAACACTTTTGCGCAGCAAACGGTGGGAGCGATGAGTCCCACGGTCTGAGAGCTGATCCTGGAAGTCCGGCAAAAACTCGTCACCAATTCGTCACCAAAACTCGCCAAAATCGGGCCGTTTCTTGGGGCTATGAAAATGCGGAAAGCAAGGCAGGCAAAGGGATTTACGTCTGTGACCTCATTCTTGACACGGTAGAGGTCTGGGGTTCGAGTCCCCACGTGCCTACCATTTTTCTGCCCTAACTCATTGAATCCTCGTGGTAGACAGCGGCAGCCGATCCGCGAGGCCATGTTCCGTAGCAGTGTATCTGATGCCGCTTGTGCGGGGAGTTAGTGTGTAGCAGGATCCCAGGCCTCTTGTTGCTGGTGGCTGGCGATCCATTTCCGCAGGTGTTCGTGAGTTCCCTCGGGAAGTTCCACGAAGTTCACGCCGGCCCTGCCATTGATGTCGGCCCAGACCAGCTTCGCAGTGGATTCGATCGTGGGTCCGTCCGGGATCTGGAGCGACACGATAAAGTCGCGGCTCAGGGCGAAGGGGTTCTTGACGCCCTCCAGAGCAATGCCTCCCATGCTGACATTCACCGTCGTGAATTCGTGCACGTTTCCCTTGCTGTCGCGGATCCGGACCGGCACCTGCAAGTCGATGCGAAAATACTGGTCCTGCGGATCGGGCGGATTCGGCGGCGGCTCGATGCGGAGCGTCTCCTCAGATCCTTCGATGCGGTACTGCTTCAGCTTTCGGCTGAGCGTACGACGCGAGATCCCCAGCATCTTGGAGGCGACGCCCTGGTGGCCGCCGGCCTGATGAAGGGTGCGCAGGATCGTCTGGCGCTCCAGTTCTCCCAGATCTGCCCCGGTGGCCCGCACCGGCACCGGCGGCGGGATCGAGACCGCGTTGCGGTCGACCATCTCGGAGGGAATGTCGCCGGGTTCGACGCGTCCCTCGCGGGCGACCACCGACATCTTCATCACCACATTGCGCAATTCGCGAACATTGCCCGGCCAGGCGTAGGCGCTCAGCGCTTCCAGCGCCTCCGGAGAGAACTGCGCGTCGCAGTTCTGGCGAAGGAACATCTCGGCGAGCACGGGAATGTCCTCGGGACGCTCCCGGAGCGCCGGCACTCGGATCTGGAACTGCGACAGGCGGTGATACAGGTCGCGGCGGAAACGTCCGAATCGGACCGCCTCTTCCAGGGGGCGATTCGTCGCGGCCACGATACGCACGTCCACCGACACTTTTCGATTGCCGCCCAATCGGTAGTAGGGGACGCCGTCCAACACGCGCAGCAGCTTGACCTGCACCTTGGGATCGAGTTCGCCGATCTCGTCCAGGAACAGGGTGCCTTTGTCGGCCAGTTCGAACAGTCCGGCTTTCGCCGCGTCGGCCCCGCTGAAGGCGCCCTTTTCGTATCCGAAGAGTTCACTCTCCACCAGGTGCTCGGGGATGGCGGCGCAATTCACGTCCACCCAAGGCTTGGCGCAGCGCATTGAATAAGAATGGATCGCGCGCGCGACCAGTTCCTTTCCCACGCCAGTCTCGCCCGTAATGAGCACGGCCCCAGGAGTGGCTGCCACCCGCTCCACCATCGCCATCACCAGGCGCATGGGTTCGCTGGCGACCACCATCTCCATCTCGTGCACGCGAATAGGCACGCTGCTCGCTGTCATCACGGTCATTTTCCTGATTGATAGGCATTTAGCTCGATTTCCAAACCTTTGTCGAGAGAAAAAGGTGACCTTTCGATTACTCCAGTCACCAAGGGGGTTGGCTTTCTAGCTACGGCCACGTCCAGACAAAGTGGCATCTTCGTCACGCCAAAGTGGCGCAGCTCAGACTTGTGGCGTTTCAGCCCGCCTTGCGATTCAACAACTTAGCTACTGGCCACGCTCTTGCATTTAGCAGTTTCGCTCGTCACCTCGACGTGCCTTGGAGCACAGAGATGAAAGCTGTCGATATCACGCTGATGATCACAGGGGACCAGGCGCCGGAGTGGACATGCTCCGCCGTCTGGGGAGGCAAGATGGTCACATCCGCCCGTGAGGCTTTTTTGGGTAGCCCGATGATCTGGAGGAGCTCGGCGGTTTGGGGAAGCCGGGCACTGTGGATGAGCAACACGATCCAACCGGGCGCAGTCCTGCGCACGTCGGCCGTGTCCAAAAGCATGTCAGCCCAGGGCCCAGGTTCGAAGAATGCGCGGGGTGCGAACTAATGAGCACCATGGGCACACATCTTGGTAGTTCCGAAAATAGTAGGAGCAAGCACACTATGCGCTACATCACAGGAAAAGTAGCTCGCGTCATATTCACCGCCATATTCGTCGCCTGTATGGCGACAGGCACGGCCTTAGCGGACTGGAAGACCCAGCTATCGCAGGACCTGCAGAGTGTCTGCAGCACTCCGGGCACCAAGGTCGAGGTGCTGGTGCAGTATGACCGGCAGCCGGGCGCCGATTCGGACCGGGCGGCGAACGACGTCCGCGCGACCAAGAGGGCGCACTTTGGGTTCATCCGGACCCGCCACCTGTCGCTGCCGTGTGGGGCGCTGAAGACGCTCCTCAACCGGGACAGGCACATCCGGTACATCTCGCTGAACCGCCCCAACACCCGCATGATGGACAAGGCGGTTGCGACCCTGGGGGCCGACATCGCCCTGTCGTACGGCTATGACGGTACGGGCGTCGGAGTCGCAGTCATCGATAGCGGCATCAGCGACAACCCGGATTTCATGACCCAGGACGGGACGCAGTCGCGCATCGTGTACCGCGAGAATTTCGCCAGCGATGGAGGGGCGAACGCGGCTGATCTGTACGAGCACGGAACGCACGTGGCCGGCATCGTGGGCGGCAACGGCGCGGCTTCCTCGTGCGCGAACTGCGATGTCGTCATCCACGGCGTCGCCCCGAACGTCAACCTCATCGACCTGCGCGTGCTCTCGGCCGACGGAGCGGGCAACGATAGCAGCATCATCGCCGCGATCCAGCGCGCCATCCAGTTGAAGGACACCTACAACATCCGCGTCATCAACCTGTCGGTGGGCCGCGGCATCTGGGAGAGCTACACGCTCGATCCTCTGTGCCAGGCCGTCGAACAGGCCTGGAACGCGGGCATCGTGGTGGTGGTAGCCGCCGGCAACTACGGCCGCGACAACACCAACGGCAACGACGGGTACGGCACCATCACGGTTCCCGGCAACGATCCGTACGTCATCACCGTTGGCGCCACCAATATGCGCGGCGATAGCAACCGCGCTGACGACGTCATGACGACCTACAGCTCCAAGGGGCCGTCGCTCATCGATCACATCGCCAAGCCTGACATCGTGGCGCCCGGCAACCGGATCGCCTCGGTCATGACAAAAGGCACGACCCTGGTGAACCTGAACCCGGCTGGCAAGGTCCCCGTCTCGTACTATACGTCCGGGCCCGTCCTCGCAATGTCCAGCAACTACTTCCGCCTCAACGGCACCAGCATGGCGTCGCCCATGGTTGCGGGCGCTGCCGCGCTGCTGATCCAGCAGGACCCGACCCTTACGCCGGACCAGGTGAAGGCCCGCCTGATGAAGACGGCGAGCAAGAGCCTGCCGCGGTATACCCGCTGGGTGGATACAAAGAACCTGAGTTTGCGCACTCTTGAAAATGACGTGTTCACGGTCGGCGCCGGCTATCTTGATGTCATGGCTGCACTGAACAGCACCGACCTGGCCGGAGCGAACGTGGGCGCGGCGAAATCGCCCACAGCCGTTTTCAATGCGAACAACAGTACGACGACCCTGGTCTTCGACCAGTCGGTCACCTGGGGCACGAGCGTGACCTGGGGTACCTCGGTGGTGTGGGGCACCTCGGCTTTCGCGGGCACCGACGTGACCGGCAGCAGCATCGTCTGGGGTACGTCGCTGGTATGGGGTAGCAGCACTTCAACCGCTTCCAGCATCGTCTGGGGCACCAGCGTCACATGGGGGACTAGCGTAACGTGGGGCACGGCGACTACCGACGCGATGAGCGTTGACTACGACGGCGACACGGACGACCCCGCAGATCCGACGATTCAATGACCCTTCGAAATCGCGAAGAAAGGAGGAAATCGTGAAAGCACAAGCGAAGGGTTTCATAGTCGTCGTCTCTCTCATCGGATTGGCGGTACTGGGCTACGGCGCGCTGCATCTCGGATCATCGGACCTGCTGCGGTTCGGTTCGTTCCTGGCCGTGGCACTGATCGCCTCGAGAATGAAAGTGCGGCTTCCCGGAATGACGGGAGCGATGTCGGTGAACATGCCGTTCATCGTGATCGCCGCATGTCAGATGTCGCTGTTCGAATCGCTGATCGTGGCCTGCGGATGTTCGCTGGTGCAGTCGCTGTTGGCGGCTGAGAAGCGTCCCGCGGCAGTCCAGGTATGGTTCAACTTCTGTTTGATGGCGATCTCGGCTGGGGCCGCGTTCGCAACCTTCCATGCGCCGTTCTGGGGACGGCAGGCTTCGAATTTCCCGGTGCTGCTGACCGTGTCGGCGTGCGCCTACTTCCTGGCCAATACCGTACCCGTGGCGGTCATCATCACGCTCACTGAAGGCGGGGATGTCTTCAAGACCTGGTATTCGATCTTCCAGTGGACCTTTCCGTACTACGTGGCGAGCGCGGGTCTGGGCACGATCTTCATCACGGCGGTGGCGTATGTCGGATGGCACGTGCCGCTCATGCTGTTGCCGGTGATGGCCGGGATCTACCTCTCCTACAAGACGATCTGCGGCCGGGTGGCCGCGGTCATGGCACGCAAGGCTCCGGGCCGGGCGTATCCCGCCGCAACCCTGCGGGCAGCGGCTACGGATGGGGACTAAAGGCTAGAAAGGCGAGGCGAGCCCTGGGGAACCGTCCTCCGGCTCGCCCAAGCCTATCTCGCAGTAGAGCCATACTGTCTCAGCCCCCATCTCAGGATGCGACAAGTTGTCCCAGGCAGCCTCAGGCGGCCTGCAAACCCCTCGTTCGCATTCATGTAACTAACTGAAAATAAAGCACAAAATACTAGAGCTGTGGAACCGCAGTGGTACGGAACGTGCGACAGCAGCACTGAAGAGGCTTCCTCTATGGACCTGAAGACGCGGGCCTACGTTGTCGCGACCGCCGCCATCGGCGCGGCCATCGCCTATTCAGCTCTCTCCCATTGGCAATCCGCCGATCCGGTGCGATTTGCCTGTTACGTCCTGCTGGCGGTGCTGGCGTCACGGATGCGGGTCGAGTTGCCGGGCATCAACGGCACCATGTCGGTGACCTTCCTGTTCATCCTCATCGGCGTCCTGGAGCTGTCGCTGCCGGAGACCCTCGTGATCGGCTGCGCGGCGACCGTGGTGCAGTGCTTCTGGAAGGTCCGCAACAAGGTTAAACCCATTCAGGTGATCTTCAACGTACTCAGCATGATGGCGCCGGCCATCGCCGTGTCGTTCTGGACGTACCAGCACAGCATGCGGTTATTCCATGGCAAGACCTCGCTCATGCTGGTTGCAGCCGCGTTCGCGTACTTCCTGTTCAATACGATCCCGGTCGCCATCGTCATTACGATGACGGAACACAAGTCGCTGCGGACGACCTGGGCCGAATGCTACTTCTGGTCTCTGCCGTACTACCTGGTCGGGGCCGGCATCGCGGGACTGGTCAGTTTCATCAACCAGCGGATCGGATGGCACACTTCGCTGATGGTGCTGCCGGTCGTGTACTGGCTCTACCGATCGTATCGCCTCTACCTCGGCCGCCTGGAAGACGAGAAGCGGCATGTAGAGGAGATGGCATCGCTGCACCTGCGCACCATTGAAGCGTTGGCGTTGGCCATCGAAGCGAAGGACCACACGACCCACGACCACCTGCAGCGCGTACGCGTGTACGCGGTCGAGATCGGCAAGGAACTGGGATTACCGGAGCAGGAGATTGAAGCCCTGCGTGCAGCCGCCTTGCTGCATGACATCGGCAAGCTCGCCGTTCCCGAGCACATCATCAACAAGCCGGGCCGGCTGACCCCCGAAGAATTCGAGAAGATGAAGATCCACCCCCTGGTCGGGGCCGAGATCCTGGAGCGCGTTTCATTCCCCTATCCGGTGGTGCCGATCGTCCTCGCGCACCACGAGAAATGGGACGGCAGCGGTTACCCGTTCGGGGTGAAGGGCGAAGCGATCCCGATCGGCGCCCGTATCCTTTCGGTGGTGGATTGCCTGGACGCGCTGGCCTCGCACCGGCAGTACCGGCGCGCGTTGCCGCTGGACGACGCCATGAAGGAAGTAGCCCGGCTTTCCGGCAAAGAATTCGATCCCGCGGTGGTCGACATACTTTCCCGCCGCTACGTGGAACTGGAACGCATGGCGGTGTCGCAGCGCCCGGAGAAGCACCTGACCACGGACCTGATCGTCGCCCGGGGCGAATCTCCGGCGACCGGCTTCGAGCATGCCCACGCTTCGGCCCAGGAGCCGAACGAGGATGGGTTCTTGGGCGCCATCGCCGCCGCCCGGCAGGAAGCGCACACTCTGTTCGAGCTCAGTCACGAACTGGGCAGCTCGCTAAGCCTGGGCGAAACCTTGTCGCTGCTGGGAGTGCGCCTACAGAAACTCGTTCCCTACGATTCCATCGCGGTGTACATCGTCCGCGACCGTGAGCTCGTTCCCGAATACGTCAGCGGTGACAATTTCCGCCTGTTCGGTTCTACCAACATCCCGCTGGGCAAAGGCCTTTCCGGATGGGTGGCGCAACACTGTCGCCCGATCCTGAACGGCAATCCCTCGGTCGAGCCCAGCTATTTCAAGGACCCGGGACAGTCCACCACGCTGCGCTCCGCGCTCGCAGTGCCGCTGAAGGGCATGAACGGTGTGGTCGGCGTGTTGTCGCTGTATAAGGCCGATATCGATGCCTTCCCGCGCGACCAACTCCGCATCCTGCTGGCCATCAGCTCAAAGGTCGGATTGGCGATCGAGAACGCCCTCAAGTACCAGCAAGCCGAGACCTCCGCTACCACCGACTACCTGACCGGCCTGCCGAATGCGCGCTCGCTCTTCCTCCATCTGGATTCCGAGATCGCCCGCTGCAAGCGTGCGCGCACCTCTCTTGCCCTGATGGTCTGCGACCTCGACGAGTTCAAGCAGGTGAACGATCGCTTCGGGCACCTGGAAGGGAACAAGGTCCTGCGCATGTTTGCCCAGGCACTGAAGGCTTCCTGCCGCGAGTACGACTACGTGGCCCGCATGGGCGGCGACGAGTTCGTGGTCGTCATGCCGGGCATGCGCCGCGAAGCCATCCAGGAAAAGATCGTGCAGATCACCGGCTTGGCCAACGAGATCGGGCGGCAGGTCTGTGGCGAGGCCTTCCTTTCGGTCAGCGTGGGCAGCACCATCTTCGGCGAAGACGGCAGCGACGCCGAGCAGTTGCTGTCGGAAGCCGACCGCCGCATGTATTCGATCAAACAGGTGCACCACGATCGCGACAAGGTGGTGACCGTTCCGCCCGCTTCTTACGTCAGGGCAACCATCAACTAGTGGGTGAGGAATGTGGATCTCCAGGCTAGCCCGGCATATCGCAGCGATGCTCGCCACCATCCTGTTGGGTGGTCTGTTGGCTGCGACCATGGTGCGGCTGGCCCCTGGCTTCGACGTCGATGAGCGGCAACTTGATCCGCGCCTGAGCCCCGAGACCATCGCGGCGATCAAAGCCGAGCGCGCCGGACAGCGCAACATCGTCCACTTCTATCTCCAATTCCTCGGGCGAGCCGCTCGCGGCGACCTTGGTCAATCCCAGACGCTGAACGAACCCGTCCGCAAATTGATCGCCGAGCGCCTGCCCGCGACCGCCAGGCTCGCGGGTGCAGGACTGCTCGCCGCTTGGATCATGGCTTTTGCGCTAGCCGTGGTCGCGACCATGACCCGCTCCAAGGGCATGGACGTGATGACGACAGTGTTCAGCGGCGCGTTTCTCTGTGTGCCGGCTGCGGTGCTGGGACTCATGACGGTGGTGGCCAAGAGCCCGGCGTATCTGGCCATCGCGTGCGTCGTCTTTCCCAAGCTCTTCCGCTATTGCCGCAACCTGCTGGCGGACAGCTACGACATGCCGCACGTGATCATGGCGCGCGCCAAGGGCTTGTCGGGTTCACGGGTTTTGTTCTGGCATGTTCTGCCGGTGTGTGCCCGCCCGCTGTTCGCGCTGGCGGGGGTTTCGGTCAGCCTGGCGCTGGGCGCCTGCATCCCGGTCGAAGCGCTGTGCGGCATTCCGGGAATCGGGCAGCTCGCGTGGCAAGCCGCCATCGCGCGCGATCTGCCACTGCTTGTGACACTGACTGTGCTGGTCACGGTCATCACCCTGGCGGCGAACTCGAGTTCCGACTTGCTGTCGCAAGCGCTGCGCGCGGAGGGCCGATGAAAGCCGTCCGCTGCATCGCCGCTTCGGTGTTGGTGCTGGCGGCGCTGGCTTGCGTGCTGACAGGGTTCCTCGCTCCAGCGGATTACGCAACCCAGTTCCGCGAAGCGCCCTCGGCTGCACCGTCGCGCCATCACCTGCTCGGAACCGACGACCTGGGACGCGATTCGTTCTCGCGCCTCCTCTACGGCACGCGGGTGTCGCTGTTGCTGGCGCCGGCCGCGGCACTGCTCTCGACGCTGCTGGCGGCATTCGTCGGCGGCATCGCCGGGTATGTCGGCGGGCCGACTAAGAAGGTAGCCATGGCAGTTACTGATCTTTTTCTTTCGATGCCGTGGCTGTTCCTGCTTATTATCGTGCGAGCGATGCTGCCATTGAACGTGTCTCCGGGGACGAGCGTCACCGTCACGTTCCTGCTGCTCGGGCTGCTGGGCTGGGCGGCGTCGGCGCGTGTTGTTGCTGCGGAAGTACAGACTATCCGGCACTCCGATTTTATGTTGCAGGCGCAGGCTTCCGGGATCTCGCCCTGGCGACTGCTCGCGCTCCACATCACACCGAACGTTCGCCCGGTGCTGTTCGCGCAGTTCTGGATCTCGATCCCCGTATTCATTTTGAGCGAAGCGAACCTTGGGATCCTGGGACTCGGGGTGGCCGAGCCGCTGCCCTCGTGGGGCAGCCTGCTGCGCGAGCTGGAATCCTTCGTCAGCTTCGGCGATCAACCCTGGAGATTCGTCCCGCTGCTGCTCCTTATCCTGGTGGTCAGCAGCTTCCAGATCTTTCTTAGCCGCAAAGAGGTACAAGCATGAGCCGCAAAGCGATCGTGTCTGCGTTCCTGCTCCTTGCACTCCTGCTTCCATTTGCCGCGTTGGCGCAGAACCAGGGTGGCGAGCTTCGCTTCTGTCTGCGGGCGGAACCGAAGACGTTCAACCCGCTGTTGGTCGAGGACGAGGCCTCCGAAACGGTGCGTTACCTGACCGGTGGCGTGCTGGTGCGGGTCAACCGCGATACCCAGGCGCTTCAACCCGAACTGGCGGCCTCGTGGAAGGTGTCCAAGGACGGCCGCACCATCACTTTTAAGCTCCGCAGTAATCTCTTTTTTTCCGATGGGACTCCCTTTACCGCCGACGATGTCGTGTACACGGTCACTCAGATGATGGACCCGGCGACCCACTCGCCGACCGGCGACTCCTTCCGCTCGGGGACCGGCGCAACGGGGACAAAGGCCGTCTCGCCGACCGAGGTCACAATCGCCTTCCCGGCGCCGGTCGCGGGGATGGACCGCCTCTTCGACCAGGTGGCGATCATGTCCGCGTACTCGCCGAAGAAGGAGATGGCGGTGCTCGGGCCGTTCTACGTCGCGGATCACAAGCCGGGCTCCTACATCCTGCTGAAGCGCAATCCGAACTACTGGAAGAAGGATGCGGCAGGACGCCCGCTGCCGTACCTGAACACGATTCGCATGGACATCCAGTCGAACCGCGACATCGAAGCGCTGCGCTTCCGCCGCGGCGAGATCGACCTTATCAACACGCTGGACAGCGAGTTCTACGACCGGCTGGCGTCGGCGGGCAGCTCCAGCGTCCATGACGCGGGCGCTTCGCTCGACTCTGAGCAGATGTGGTTCAACCAGGTGCCGAATGCCCCCATCGACGGCTACAAGCGCGACTGGTTCCGCTCGACGGCGTTCCGCCGCGCCGTTTCGGAGGCCATCAATCGCGACGACCTCTGCCGCGTGGTTTTCAATTCCCACGCGCGCCCCGCGATCGGGCCCATCTCGACCGCCAACAAGTTCTGGTTCAACGCCAGGCTGAAGCCCATCGCGTACAGCCCTGACGCGGCGCTGCGCCGTCTCGAGGGCGACGGGTTCAAGCTCCAGGACGGAGTGCTGCGCGATCGCGCCGGACATGCGGTCGAATTCTCCATCGTCACGAATTCCGGGAACAAGTACCGCGAGCGCATCGCCGCCATGATCCAGCAGGACTTGGCCAAGATCGGCATGAAGGTGAACGTGGTCACGCTCGACTTCCCGTCGCTGATCGAGCGCATGACCGACAAGTTCAACTACGAAGCCGTGCTTCTCGGCCTGGTCAACACCGACCTCGATCCCAACGCACAGATGAACGTGTGGCTCAGCTCCGCCGAGAACCACCAGTGGAACCCGAAGCAAAAGACGCCAGCTACCGCGTGGGAAGCGGAGATCGACCGGCTCATGCAGGCACAGGCCGCCGCGCTCGATCCGGCCAAGCGCAAGGCCAGCTTCGACAAGGTGCAGGAGATCGTCTACGAGCAGGCGCCCTTCATTTATCTGGTGAACCGGAATGCTCTGTCGGCGGTGTCGTCGGCATTGATCGGCGCGCATCCCGTCGTGCTCCGGCCGCAGACGTACTGGAACGTCGACCGGCTCGCATTGAAGCATGAAGTCATCAAGGAGCGGCAATAATGAAGTCGTATGGGCCATTGCTGTCGGCGCGCATCTCCGCGGATTATCCCAACAAGCCCGGGGTGCTGCGCGACGTGTCGCTCGACATCTATCCCGGCGAGGTGCTGGGCCTCGTCGGCCAGAGCGGGTCGGGGAAGAGCACCATCGCCCTGGCGCTGATGAAGCTGCTCGCGTTCAAGGGCGGCCGCGTCAATGGCCGAATGACCTTCAACGGGCGCGACCTGATGCCCCTGAGCGAATCGGAGATGCGCAAGGTGCGTGGACGCGAGATCAGCTTGGTGCTCCAGTCCCCGCTTTCGTCGCTGAATCCGGCGCTAAAGATTTCCACGCAGCTCGAAGAAGCATGGCGCGCGCACAGCGGCAGTTCTGCCGCGGAGTGCCGCGCCGCCATCGTGCGCTCGCTGGCCAGCGTCAGCCTGCCGTACGAGGATGAGTTCCTCCAGCGCTACTCGGGACAGATCAGCGTCGGCCAGGCGCAGCGGGTGCTGATCGCCATGGCGGTGCTGCATTGTCCCGCACTGCTGATCGCGGACGAAGCCACCAGCTCGCTGGACGTGATCACCCAGTCCGAGATCCTGAACCTCTTTGCCAAGCTCAACCGGGAGCGTGGGATGGGGGTGCTGTACATCTCGCATGACCTGCTTTCGGTCGCCTCGATCTGCCACCGCATCGCGATCTTGAGCAACGGAGAGATCGTGGAATGCGACCGCACGGAGCGGATCTTCAGTTCTCCTTCGCATCCCTACACCCAACAGCTCATTGCCGCGCTGCCGACCCTGCCACAGCAACGCGAGAATGCCGATCAGCGTGAGATCGGCGTCGCCTTCAGAACCGCCCAATAGACGGTCGATGCGCTCCTGAATGAAGCGCTCAAACTCAGACCTGGAGTCGGCCCTACGTTTGAAGTGGAGGGAAGCGCCCGTTAGTCTTTGATTGGTCCGCCCTAGAGGATTTGAATCTTCTCAGGTAGCTGTTGAGAAGTCTCCTTCTCACCGGTTATCGCGCTTCTCGGCTCTGCACGTTCGCCTGCCCGCAAGAAACTCGTCACTAATTCGTGACCCAAACCCACCCATTTTGGCCTGTTTTTCCGTACCATGAACATGCGGAAAGCAGGGCAGGCAATGGGCTTCAGCGTTGTGACTTCATTCTTGACAAGATAGTCGTCTGGGGTTCGAGTCCCCACGTGCCTACCATTTCTTGCCGAATCTGCTACAAGAATGACTGTGCAATTGCTTCGAGGAGCGGCGCTGCTGGCGGCGCTCTCGCCACTAGCTTACTACCTGCTCGCGACCTACTGCGGCTGGCAGTACTTCCGCAAACGACGGTCCCTGCCGCCGCTGGACCCCTCGTTCACGCCGCCGGTCAGCGTACTGAAGCCGGTTCGGGGGCTCGACCGCGAAGGGTATGAGAATTTCGCCAGCTTCTGCCGGCTGGATTATCCCGAATACGAGCTGCTGTTCGCGGTGAGCGATGCGGACGATCCGGTGATTCCGCTCATCGAGAAGTTGCGGCGAGACTTTCCTCAGCGTTCGATCCGCCTGTTGACCGACGTGCCCTCTCTCGGCGCCAACCCCAAAGTGAATAACCTGTGCAAGCTGGTGCAGGAGGCCAAGCACGACCTGCTGGTGATCGCCGACAGCGACGTTCGGGTGGAACCGGGCTACCTGCGGGAAGTGGCGGCGCACTTCGCCGATCCGCGAGTGGGCGCAGTCACGGCGTTCTTTCGCGGCCTGACACCCGGCGGCATGGCCGCGGAGTTGGAGGGACTGGCGCTCTCCACCGAGACCGTGCCCAATGCGCTGGTGGCGCAGCAGATGGAAGGCAAGATCCAGTTCGCCTTCGGATGGACGATGGCGACGACGAAACAGTGCCTGAAGGCGATCGGCGGCTTCGAGGCGATCGTGAATTATCACTCGGACGATTTCGAGCTGGGCAACCGCATCGCGGCGCACGGATTCCGCATCGAGCTCACTCGTCAGCCGGTCTGGATGGTGTTCCCCCGGGAAACGATCGGTGAGTACCTGCGCCATGAGATGCGTTGGTCGATCGGGCTGCGAAACGTGAGGCCCGCCGGATATATCGGGCTGGCGCTGACATTCGGGCTGCCCTGGGCGGTGCTGGCGGCGGCGGTGGCCCCATCGGCAGGAATCGCGGCGGCGTATCTGCTGGCTTACCTGGCGCTGCGGCTCACTCAGGTGTGGACGTCGGGCGCGTGGGGACTGGATGATCCGGTCACGCGGAAAAGCCTGTGGCTGGTTCCGCTGCGGGATGCGGTGAGTTTCGTGGTGTGGGTAGCAGGATTCTTCTCCGACAAGGTCACCTGGCGGGGACGGCAGTACCGGGTGAAGCGGGGCTTGCTGGTCCCGTTAACTCAGGCGGCGGGAACCGGCCGCAAAGATCAGCGCGACGGTTCGGGCGACGCCCCTGCACGAACGCCGCGCTCGGGACCCGAGTAGCTTGCCGTCGCGCCCGAAGAACTGCGGTCGACAGTAGCCAGGCCGCTCCAGCTATAGCCGCGATGGGAGCGCACCGCCACATCGTAGAACCCCGACGCCACCCAGGCGAGCACTTCGTCTCCCCGCAGGTAATGCGCCACCGGCGTCACCAGCTGGTCGAAGACGTTGGCGTGGATCTCGTCGAACGGATAGTCGTACATCGAAGCGAAATAGTCCCCATAGGGAAGCTTCGCGGGACCTTTTCCATCGGCGCGGGGGCGATAGAAAAGCTTGATCGCGCCCCACAGGAACGCGGAAGGCGGAACACACGCAGCCCGGAGGAGGCGGGCGGGTAGTTTCGAGGTGAGCGCAGTGCGCACCGGGTCCACGTAGCGGGTGATCCACTCGTTCCCCTCCTGCCCGTAGACCCAGAACGCGACTCGCCCGCCATCCCGCACGCGGGAGGCGAGGCTGGCAAACCCTGCCGCGGGATCGGGTAGATGGTGCAGAACGCCGACGGAGAAGGCCAGGTCGAAAACCGGGTGGACCGGCGGTTGGAGCAGATCTCCGATCACGACGTGAGCGTTGGGCAGGTGACGCGTGTGGGCGAACGCCACAAAGGCACTCTGGCCGAGGTCGATGGAGACAATCGCCTTCGCGCCGTGGGCGGCGACGATCGCCGTGTGCCGGCCCTTGCCGCATCCTCCTTCGAAGACTGTTCGGCCGGCGAAGTCCGCGGCGGTAAGCGGGGCGAGCCAAGCGAAGAATTCCTGCTCGTAGTAGTCGCGAAGATCGCTCCAGTGCAGCCATTCGTCGGCGAAACGCGACGCGGTCTCGAGCTTCACCTCTTCCACATCGTCGGGCAGGAGCACGGGCACGCCGTCGCGGATGGGGAAGCGCAAACTGCATCCAGAGCAAGCGAGTTCGCCGGCCAGTATGTGCCCATCGCTGTCGGGTGGTTCATCGGTGCGGAGCGTCAGGTCGCTGGCGCAGCAAGGGCAGGCGAAAAACGACAGGGCCTTACGTCGCATGGGACTACCGGCCGGTTGTCTTGGCGGTACGCGCAGGACGAGTGCCACCGGCGATGGCTTCGCTTCCGTTGCGGAACTCGCGCACGAGATACACGGGCTTGTTCTGCGTTTCGTAATAGGTGCGCACGAGCATCTCGCCGATCAGGCCGGTGGCGATGAACTGGATGCCGCCCATGACCAGCGCCATCCCCAGCAGCATCAGGGGGCCGTGGTTGGCCAGCAGGCCTTCATCCAGGACGGCCTTGCGGATGAAGACCCATAATCCGATGCCGAATCCGCCGCTCAGGCACACCAGACCCGCCAGGCCGAACAATTGCATCGGCTTGGCGGAGTAGTCGAGCAGGAACTTCACGCTCAGCAGGTCGAGCAGCACGCGGATGGTCCGCGAGATGCCGTAGTTGGAGCTTCCGTTCTGGCGCGGAGGGTTGGTGATGGCGACTTCGGCCACCGAAGCGCCCGCCCAACTCGCCAGCGCGGGGATGAAGCGATGCAGTTCACCGTAGAGATGGACCTCGTCGAGGATCTCGCGGCGATAGGCCTTGAACGTGGTCCCGAAGTCGTGCAGCTCGACCCCGGAAAGCTTGGCCATCATCCAGTTGGCGACGCGGCTGGGCAAGCGGCGCGTCAGCCAGCGGTCGCTGCGCTGCACGCGCCAGCCGCTCACGATGTCAAAACCTTCCTTGATCTTTTCCAGGAAGAGCGGGATCTCGGCGGGATCATGCTGTAGATCGCCGTCCATGGAGATGACGATCTCGCCGCGGGCGAAGTCGAAGCCCGCCTTGAGCGCGGCCGTCTGGCCGAAGTTGCGGCGGAGCCGCACCAGGTGCACGCGGCGGTCGTTCTCGCAGATGCGGAGCAGGGCGGGGTAGGTGCCGTCGGTGCTGCCATCGTCCACGAAGACCATCTCGTAGGGCGCGCCCACCGCGTCCATCACCTCGACGATCTTCACGTACAACGGAGAGACGCTCTCCTGCTCGTTATAGAAGGGCACGACGACGGAATACATCAATCCAACTTCATTCTGCATCAGGTCTGACTTAACCCCCGGTAATCAATGAGCTCGATGCCGAGCCGGGCGGTGAGTTGCAAAGTCTCCGGCCGGGTCAGTGCATCCAGCTCGCGTTGTCGCTCGGCTCGCAGCCGAGTCATTCTTGGATCCAAGACGGGATCCTCGCAGCCCGGGTGGCACATCAGCTCGCTGGTGCCTTCCGCCAGGTTGCCCAGGATCACGCCCAGCTCGTGGTCGTCGAGAAATCCGGTTTGCGTGATGCCGTAGAAATGCATGGGAAACTGTAGCCTGGCCTCCCGCAGCATGGCGCGCGAATCCCTTGTCATGAAGGCCAGGGCGCGCGACTTCACGGATTGTTTCACGATGCTCGCCGCCGCCGGCCTGTTGCGCCGCAGCAGCGCCCAAAGGCCCCCTCGTCGTTCGCTGGCCCAGCGCACGCCGGCAATGCCATAGTTCTTTGCCAGCCGCACCACGACGCGGAAGATGCCCGGCAGCATGTGGACGTGCTTGTGTCCGTCCAAATGAGTGATCGCGATGCCGGCGTCGCGCACTTTTTCGATCTGCGCGCTGAGCTCGCGCTCAACCTCAGCCAGACTCACCCGGCCAGAAAGGGCGCCGCGCAGCAATGCCGCCGGCTGCCGAGAGAACTCGCCCTTCCTATTCACCAGACTCGCGATCGAGGCCGGATCCGATAGGGGCCGCCCCTGGGTAAGGTTCAGGTGCACTCCCACTCCCAGCTTGGGTGCGGCCTGCGCCATCGCCACGGCCCGCTCGAAAGCCACGCCGTTGGCCAGCAGGGTTGTGCTGGTCACGATCCCCCGGCGATGCGCTTCCAGGATCCCCTCGTTAATGCTGTCGGCCATCCCGAAGTCGTCGGCATTCACCACGAGTCGCTTCATCGGTTCGGGCGACGTTTCTCCAGGTCGATGGCCGCCGTAAGGACAATAGATGAGATGCTATAAGCCGCAGTTGCCGGCGTCAATGGTGCCGCGCGCGCGTTTCCTTTATCGGGAGCGGAGCCCTTGCGGTGAGGACAGCGGAAGATTGGTCAGGACGAGCTTGCCCCCGCTCTCGGCGACCAGGTTCAGCCTCCCGCCTCCCAGGAGGCTTTCGAACTTCGGCAACTCAGAACGTTCCGTGACGAAGTACCAGCGCTCCGGCTGGGTCCACAGGCCCTTGAATCGCGCATTATCAATGAAAACGTCGGGCACGCCGGGAGCGTAGGAACCGTACACCATGGTGTCGATGCGGCCGTCGAGCAACAACGCCGTGCGGTTCGTATAAAAGAAGACCGAGGAGAACGGGTAGTAATGGTGGTGGACGATCAATTTGCCGTCGGGAGCGCGCAGCAACGCCTCCGCCAGCGGCCGCGACGACATGTAAGGGTCAAAGACCACGAGCGCCAGCCGGGCGGCGTGGAAAAACAGGACCATCATCAGGGCGGCGGCCAGGAACGCGCGCTGGCTGGCGGCTCGCAGGGTCCCCAATGCGCCCAGGAGAAAAGCGATTCCGGCGACCGCGAGAGGGAGGCGAAGATAGGCGAATGAGTGGAGCGTCAGGTCCTCCATGTGTCCGAGCGAGAGGGTGTAGGCCTCGGGGTGCTGGGTGAGAGCGGCGGAGATGTCGCCGGGGGTGGGGACGTTGCGCACCAGGAAAAGCAAGGTTCCCGCCACGACGGCCGCGAGGCCGGCGAGGACCGTAAGCGCGCGAGTGCCACGGCGGATCCAAACTCCTCCCGCTTCCATCGCCGAACCCAGCAGCAGCGCCAGCGCCGCATAGCAAGGCATTGAGTAGTATTCCTGGGTGGTGGAGAAGGTGAAGAACACGAGCAGAAATCCGGCCCAGCAGAGCGCCAACAAGCGGGTGCGTCCCGCGCGATCCACCGGCATGAAGGAAAGCTTCGCCACCGCCGGGAAGTAAACGCTCCAGGGAAACAGCCACACGAAGTGGAACAGCCAAAAGGCCCAGCGCGGCACGGTGTTGTAGTCGTGCGGGTAGCGTGTGCCCAGAAAGCGGAGAAGCTGCTCGTTGATGAAAAAGAACCAGAGGAATCCGTGGTATTCGCCGGGGCGGCTTTGGAGAGTAAAGGCGAAGTAAGGTGGATTGCGCAGCGTCGCCAGGATGTGCCAGGGCGCCGCGATCAACAGCACGATCAAGAGCCCGCTGAATGGATGGAGCCGTTTCCACGTCCGGACGGAAAAGAACTGGCGTGTGAGCAACAGGTAGATCACGCCCGCAGCGGTTGGGAAGACGACGCCTATCAGGCTTTTCAGCAGCAGGCCGGTCCCCAGACTTGCAGCCATCAGGAACGCCCAGAATCGGGGACGTGGCTCCTCCTCGTCGAGCGCTCGCAGGAATGACCACAGGGCCAACGCGACGGTGAAGGCGAGCATGACGTCTGGGATCTGGATGCGTGTGAACAGGAACAGGCCGACGCATGTTGACATGCACAGGCCGGCGTAGAAACCGGCGCGTTGGCCGAACGCCCAGGCGCCGAAAGCGGTCGTCAGCAGGCAGAGTGCGATGGCGGACAGCGCGACGGGGATGCGCGCGGACCAGTCGTGAACGCCGAAGACCTTGTAGGAGACCGCGATCGACCAGTAGATGAGCGGCGCTTTTTCCACGTATTTGACGCCGTCGAGGTGGCCGGTCACCCAGTCGCCCGAGGCGAGCATATTGCGCCCGAGCTGCGCCTGCACCGCGTCCACGTCGTCCATCAGCGACGGCGGAGACACGATGCAGCCCAGATACACTGCGCTCGCAATTAGCAGGACGGCTAAATAGAGGTAGGAATGCTTTCGGTCATCGGACGGCCCACTCGGTCCCCCGGCGCCGTTTGAATTCGCCATCTCTTCATCCAAAGGAACAGGGTCAGCAAACCCCAAAGGTGATACCCAAGGTTGGCGCGCCGCTCCAGGTGCGCGCGCACACAATCATCGACCGCGCTGCGCCGGAACAGCCCGGAATGTTCGGTAGCGCCGGCCCCGAGTGTATCGCAGAGCAGCGTGCGCAGCGGGCCGCGAAACCATTCGTGGGCGGGGATATCGAATCCCATCTTCTTGCGCCGCAGCACCGAGGAAGGCAGCTTGTGCTTCATCAGCTCCTTGAGGATGAGTTTCTGCCGGGAGCCGCGGATCTTGAAATCCGCGGGCAGTGACGCGGCGAATTCCACGATGCGGTGGTCCAGGAAGGGCGGACGCACCTCGAGCGAGTGAGCCATGCTCATGCGGTCCACCTTCGTAAGGATGTCATCCGGCAGGTAGTACTTCTGGTCGAACCAGGTGTAGGGCGCCAGGTCATCCTCGGAAGCGAGATTCTGGCGCAGTTCGGCCAGGATGCGGTCGAATGTGCCCGGCAGCGTTGCCTGAAGCAGGCCCTGCTTCTCCGGGCCGGAGAAAGTCCCATTCCAGAAGACGTGCGCCTGCTCTGGCGGCATGCGGCAGCCTTCGAGGAAGCGCTTCAGCTTGTATTCGAAGCTGATCTTCTCGTCGGAGACGGGCCAGAACCGCACTGCCTCGAGCGCCAGCCGCAGAGCCACGGAAGGCAGCCGCCGCATGGGACGTGCGAGCCGATTGGCTCTGTAGGTGACGTAGCCTCCGAACAGTTCGTCACCACCTTCTCCGCTGAGAGCGACGGTCACCTTTGTTTTGCTCAGCTTCGACAGGAACCAAACGGGCAGCGCTCCGGCGTCCGCGCTCGGCTCGTCGGAGTAGTACGCGAATTCCTCGATCGCGTCCTGGAGGCCCAGGTCGACGTTGAGGTCGAATTCCTCGTGGTCCGTCCCGTAACGGGTTGCGACCTCGCGCATGTACGCGGTTTCGTCAAAGCTGCGTCCCTGGAACGAGATCGAAAGCGTCTTCAGCGGCGAACTGGAAGCCGCGGCAGCGTAGTGAAGGATGGTGGAAGAGTCGACGCCGCCGCTGAGCCAGACGCCGAGGGGAACATCGGAAAGCAAGTGCTCCCGGACCGACTGTTGCAGAAGAGAGTCGAGTTCCTCCTGGGCGGATTCCAGGCTCCGATCGCGAGAGACTCCGAACGGCAGGCGCCAGTACGGCTCGGAACGGATGGCGCCGTCGCGCCACTCCAGCCAGTGACCCGGGGGCAGCTTCTCGATGCCCTCGACCAGGGTCCACGGGCAGGGCACGTAGTTCAGAGACAGATAGCAATCCAGCCCGTCCAGGCTGAGGCGGCGATCGATCTCCGGGTGGACCAGGATCGCCTTCAGTTCGGACCCGAAGAACAGATCGTCCGCGTGGCGCGCGAAATAAAGCGGCTTGATGCCCATGCGATCACGAGCCAGGACCAGGCGTTTCTTCGACTCGGTCCACAGCCCGACGGCGAACATCCCCCGCAGATGCGAAAAACATTCTGTGTCCCATTCGAGAAAGGCGTGCAGGACTGTTTCCGTATCCGTGTGGGTGTGAAAGTGGTGGCCGCGCTGCTCCAGTTCGGCGCGAACTTCGAGGAAATTATAGATCTCACCATTGAACACGATCACCGCATCGCCGTCCGGGGAAACGATCGGTTGGTCGCCCGATTCGAGGTCGATGATCTTCAGTCGGGTGGCGGCGAGTGCAACGGAGTTAGATTGAAAGACGCCTTGCTGGTCAGGCCCGCGGTGGACAAGGCAATTCGCCGCAGCGCGGATGCGGTCGGGGCCGCCTACGCTCTTCTTCCGGGTAAAACCGGCGATGCCACACAAATCGGTACTCTTTCCCCTGCGCCGCGGAATCGGGTGGTCGGGGCGCGCGCAAGCGCCGAGAAACGCTCGTTTCTGCCTTCGCTGAAAACTCTACCACAAGGCGCAGCCGCTGATGGTCAGTGGCCGTCGCGGTGGACGGTGTCGGGCGAGAACGCCGGCAGGCAGATGGCGATGTACTCAGCGCCGTCCGGCGTGGAGTACTGCACCCACTCGCCGCGATGAGCGATGACAGCCTGCCCCGCGCTTACGTCCAGGGCGCCTTCCTTGTGTCGCACGCGCAATGTGCCATGCAGCACCACCGTGTATTCGTCGAACTCGGGCGTCTGGCCGGGTTCTTCCCAGCCGGAAGGGCTGCGCATATGGGCCACACTCAGGACGGACGTCTTCGAGTTCACGCGTCCGACGAATTCCTGGATGATCTTCGGCTTGGTGTCGGCGGAAGTGATCTGCGTGGGGTGCTCGATGAGCAGAGGCATGCTAGTAGCGTCCTCCTTGGGAGTGGACATTCTACCGAACGCGGCTTACCTCAACTGCTCCACCCAGCGTCGAATCTCGTCAAGTAATGAGCGGTCCGACACTAGAACGACCACTGCTCCTAAGAGCCCACCGTAGCCAGCTACCTGCAACACGTACAACGGCCATAGGTGCCAATCAAAAGTGCGCGCAAGCTTTGCATAGTCACGATGCGCTTTGGAAGCGTCAAGGATGGTTCCGAAGTATCTCGCTGAAATATTGGCGCCTTTCAATCTCGCGACAATCCACAAGTGCAGCACGTTACCAATCATAATTCCTGCGAGACACAAGATGAGAGCAAGATGGGATAGATTCATGGGCGGGTGGCCCACCTTTCTGCATTTCAGGCGCGGAGTATAGCTCTGGGTACTGTCTTTTCGCAGTGACCAGGAAGGAGTGCCCTATCCATCGGTACCTCCTTGTGCGGGGTTCAGCGCGGGTGTTGCAGACGCCAGGGGGCGGTCTGCTCGTAGAAGTATGCGAGGCGCAGGACCGCGGATTCGCTGCCGGGCGGCCCTGCGATCTGCAATCCGACGGGCAGGCCGTCCGAGGTGAAGCCGCAGGGAACGGAGATCGCGGGTAAGCCGAGCACGTTGAAGGGGCGCGTGTTGCGCAACATCAGCAGCTCGCTTGGACGGAGCCGCGTGGGTTCCGCCACCAGCTCTGAGATCGCAGGCGGAGCGATGGGTACCGTGGGAGTCACGATCACGTCCGCATCTTTGAATAGTTCCGGAGCGCGGCGCCGCAGGCTATCGAGTTCCTGCCGCTTCTGGATATATGCGGTGGCGGTGACCTCGGCGCCGGTGCGGATTCGCCGCAGCGTCTCCGGGTCGTAGAGCTCGGGCGAGCGCGCCACGTGCTCGGCGTGATAGGCAAAGGTCTCGGCGGAAGCGACGGTGCGGTCGCGGTCCACCGGAACGCGCACCTCCCGCAGGTCGCCGAATTGCAGGAGCAGGTGCACAGCTTCTTTCACGCGCGCTTCGATGTCGCGCTGGAGATCGGAGAAGAAAAAATCCGACGCAATCCCGATCGTCATCGGTTCGGGCATGCGATCCAGAGCGGCGGCATAGTCCTCGGCGAGGAACTTGCGCGAGGTGATGTCGAGCGGATCGTAGCCCGCGACGGCGCGCAGCACGATGGCGGCGTCGCGAACCGAACGCGCGAGCGGCCCAACGTGGTCGTATGACCAGGACAGCGGGATGACACCGCGCAGCGGCACCAGGCCGTAGCTGGGCTTGATGCCGACGATCCCGCAATAAGCGGCGGGCAGGCGGACCGATCCGGCGGTGTCGCTGCCGATAGAAGCGAAGCACAGGCCTGCAGCCACGGCGGCCGCCGAGCCCGACGATGACCCGCCTGTGATCCGCTCCGGGTCCCAGGGATTGCGCGCGGGACCGAAGTGGCTGATAAGACCGCTGCCGCCGTAAGCGAACTCGTGCAGGTTCGTCTTGCCGAGCACGATGGCGCCTGCGGCGCGCAGGCGGCGAACGACCTCGGCATCTTCCTCCGGCACACGATCGCGGTAGAGCGCGCTGGCGGCGGTGGTGCGCACGCCGGCGGTGTCGATCAGGTCCTTGAGCGAGATCGGAATGCCGTGCAGCGGCCCGCGCCAGTGTCCGCCCTGGATCTCGTCTTCCGCGGCCCGCGCCTGTTGCAATGCCGATTCTGCGGTTACCGTGATGAACGCGTTCAGCTCGGGATTGGCTGCCTCGATCCGCTCCAGGCAGGCGCGTGTGAGCTCGACCGGCGAAATCTTCTTGTCGCGGACCAATTCGGCGGCTTCACTGAGCGACAGCGAGATCAATTCCTCAGTTGAACGAGACGCCATGGGCTAGAGCACCGCGGACTCGTGGATCAGACGGTTCTCGGCGAAGCGCCGGTAGGACAGCAACTCGGCATCGATCAGGTCGGTTTTGCGGTGAAGGATGAGGTCGGAAACGACCTTTCCCGTTGCCGGCGCGTGCATCACTCCGTGTCCGCTGAAACCGTTGGCCAGGAAGAGCCCGGGCACGTCGGGCACCGGCCCGAGGATGGGATGATGGTCGGGGGTCATCTCATAGAGCCCCGCCCACGCGCGCTTGGGGTTGACCGCGAGATTCTCGAAGATGGGCACGCGGCTGGCGGCGCGGGTCAGCACCTTCTCGATGAACGCCGGCTCGAAGTCGAATTTGTAGCCCGGAGTTTCCTCCGGATCGGCCCACGCGAGCAGGAAGCCGAGCGCCTCGGGGCGGAAGTGGAAGCCGTTCGACATGTCAATGATCATCGGCGCGGAGTGCGGGAAGTCGGCGAACGGTTCGGTGGGCACCAGCATGCGGCGCAGCGGCTCGACCGGCAAGTCCACGCCCGCAAGTTTCGCGACCCCGGCGGCCCACGCGCCGGCGGCATTCACCACCACGCGGGTGGAGACGCGCTCGCGCGTCGTGTCCACGGCGCAGATTCCTATCTCGTCGAGCGCGATGCCGGTGACCTCGGCATCGCGCCAGACCTGCGCGCCCTGTTCCTGCGCACGCTGGGTGAAGCCGACCATCGCGCTGTAGGGATCGACGAAGCCGTCGGTCTCGCAGAAGCTTCCGCCCACGATGTCGTCGGCGCGGAGCTGCGGATACAGGCCGCGGACGTCGTCAGCCGAGACTAGGCGCACGCCTTTCAATCCCAGCTCGACCTGCTTCTGATAGTTCGTGCGCAGGTAGTTCATCTGCGCGTCGTTGGTGGCGCAGAAGAGATACCCCTGCGGACGATAGCCGGAGGGATGTCCCATGCGTTCCTCGAACGAGGCGTAGAAAGGGATCGAGTACAGCGACATGCGGATGTTGACCGGCGTGGAGAACTGCGCTCGCACTCCGCCCATGCTCTTGCCGGTCGAGCCCTTGCCCTGGTGAGTCTCGCGCTCGACGATGAGCACGTTACGGCAACCGGCCGAGGTCAAGTGGTAGGCGATGCTGGCGCCGACGATCCCTCCCCCGATGATGACGACGTCCGCAGCGTGCATGGACTGGTGGCCCTCGCTCACCAAAGACGCCGAGCATTGTAGCCCGGAGGCCGGTTTTGTGTGGCGCAGGCCGGAGAGGTCGCGCTAGGCTAGCCCTTCTTCCATGGCAACAGCGACGCGGGCGCGGCTGGCGTACATCGACTGGATGCGCGGGCTCGCCTGCGTGCTCATGTTCCAGACCCACGCCTACGACTCCTGGCTGGGCGGCGCTGCTCGCAAATCCACTTTCTTCATGTGGTCGCAACTGGGTGGGACGCTGCCCGCGCCGCTGTTTCTGTTTCTGGCCGGCATCTCGTTCGCGCTGGTGACCGGCAAGTTGAGGCAGAAGGGCGTCGCCGCCGGCGAGATCGCCCGCACCACCATTCTCCGCGGGGCGGAGATCTTTGCTCTTGGACTTCTGTTCCGCCTGCAGGAGTACCTGATCTCCTTCCCCTGGGCGCCGTGGACCGACCTGCTGCGCGTGGACATCCTGAACACGATCGGGATGTCCATGATGCTGATGGGTGGGCTATGCCGTCTGACCGCGGCCGGGGGCGAAGGAAGGGCCCGTTGGGTCACGGCCGGCGCCGCCGTGGCCGTGGCGCTGGCCATCTCCGCAATGACTCCGCCGTTGTGGACCACGTGGCGCCCCCGCTGGCTGCCCTGGCCGGTGGAGTCTTACATCAACGGCGTGCACAACCTGAAGGAACCGCAGTCCTGGCTTTTCCCCATCTTTCCCTGGGCGGCGTTCGCCTTCGCGGGGCTGGCGATCGGATTCGTCCTCTTCAGCGAATGGGTGAAGCGGCGCGAAGCCGCCATGTTTGCCCTGTTCGGTGCCGGAGGTGCTGGCCTCATCCTGTTCGCGCGCTGGCTCGACGCGCAGCCTCAGAGGGCTTACGCCGTCTACGACTTCTGGCACACCAGCCCCAGCTTTTATCTCATCCGTGTGGGCGTGCTGCTGATCATCCTGTGCGGCAGCTATGCCTGGTGCCGCTGGGGCGCGGGGCAGTGGAGTTTCAGCCCCCTCATCCAACTTGGGCAGACCTCGCTGCTGGTGTACTGGGTCCACATCGAGTTCGTGTACGGAAGGCTCTCCATCCTTCCCAAGCGCGCGGTAGGCATCGGCGCGGCATCGCTCGGATTGCTGACCATTGTTCTCGCCATGTTGGTGCTCTCGCGGGTGCGCACGCAGATGAAGGAGCGCGGGATCGAGATCGGGGCATGGCTGCGTCGCACGGCGAAGCCGGCGACCCACGGCTGAAGGTGCTTCCCTCCCGTCACCGTCTCTCGCCGCCGGTTTGCGCTAGAATTCGTTTCCCGATAGTTCCGTCCGGGAGGTGCGCATGATCGCATCGCAGCTCAGGGCAGGCATGGCGGTCCGGATCGAGGGCCAGGTCTACAAGGTGCTCGAGGTCGAGTCCAAGGCGGGCGGCGGCCAACTCGGCGGCGTGGTCAAGACCAAGCTGCGCAACGTGGAGAGCGGCCGCATGTGGGAGCCGCATTTCCGGCCCGAGGTGCGCATCGAGGAACTGCAAGTCGAGCGCCAGACCATGGAGTTCCTTTACCGCGACGACGACAATTGCCACTTCATGAACCCGGTGAACTTCGAGCAGGTCGAGGTGCCGCGCACCGCGCTCGGCCCCGGTGAACTCTTTCTCCAGGAAGGCACGAAGGTGCCGGTTGAGTTTTTCGACGGGCGTCCGATCAGCCTGGTGTTGCCCGACGTGGTGGAGATCCACGTTGCCGACACCGCTCCGCCGCTGCACGCCGGCAATGACAGCGCGTGGAAGGAAGCCACGCTCGAGAACGGGATGAAGCTCAATGTCCCGCTGTTCATCGGGCCGGGCGAGCTGGTTCGCGTGGACGTCGAGAGCGGCCGCTACGTCGAGCGCGTGCGGTTGGAGCGCAAGAAGGGCGCCTGATCAAGGCTTGCGGTCGCGCGCGGCGGTCTCGGCGGTGAGCTCACGCATCTTCTCTTTCAGTTCGCGGACATCCCGCATCAGTTCCTGGATCTCGGTGTCGACCGGATCATCCACCTGCTTGGGATCGTTGATCACCACGCGCTTGCCGTCGCGCAGCACCACGTGCGCCGGCACACCGACGACAGTCGAGTTGTCCGGTACGTCGCGCAGCACCACAGAGCCCGCGCCCACGCGGCAGTTCTCGCCCACCGTGATGTTTCCCAGGATGCGCGCGCCCGCGCCCACCATCACGTTGTTCAGCAGCGTGGGATGGCGCTTGCCTTTCTCCTTGCCGGTGCCGCCCAGGGTCACGCCCTGGTAGAGGGTGACGTCGTCGCCGACGATGGTGGTTTCCCCGATCACGACGCCCATGCCGTGATCGATGAAGACTCGCCGGCCGATCACCGCGCCAGGATGGATCTCGATGCCGGTCCAGAAGCGCGAGACCTGCGACAGGAAGCGGGCCATCCAGCGCAGCCCGTGGGCCCACAGCCAATGCTCCAGGTGATGTGACCAGAGCGAATACAGGCCCGGGTAGCAGGTGAGCACTTCGAAGTAGGAGCGTGCCGCCGGGTCGCGCTCGAACACCGAAGCGATGTCTTCGCGCACCGCTCTGAAAAATCTGATCATGGGACTGCCACCGCCTGCATCTGGAGCGCCTCCTGCCGCAGGGCGTCAAACAGCACGCTGGTGAGATAGCGCTCGCCAAAGTCGGGAACGACCACCACGATCAGCTTGCCTGCGTTTTCCGGCCGCTGCGCGACGCGCACCGCCGCGGCCACCGCGGCGCCCGACGAGATGCCGACCAGCAGCCCTTCTTCGCGTGCCAGCCGCCGCGCCATCTCGATGGATTCGTCGTTGGTCACGGTGAGCACTTCGTCGACATAGTCGCGGCGCAGGATCTCCGGCACGAAGCCGGCGCCGATGCCCTGGATCTTGTGCGGCCCCGCCTGACCGCCGGAGAGCACGGCGCTGTCCACCGGCTCGACGGCGACCGCGCGGAAGCTCGCCTTCTTCGGCTTGATGTATTCCGAAACGCCCGTGATGGTGCCGCCCGTGCCCACACCGGAGACCAGGATGTCCACCTGCCCTTCGGTGTCGTCCCAGATCTCGGGGCCGGTGGTCTCGAAGTGGATCCGCGGGTTCGCGGGATTGGAGAATTGCTGCAAGATGACCGCGTTCGGCGTCTGCCGGAGCAACTCCTCGGCCTTGGCGATCGCTCCCTTCATGCCCTTGGCGCCCGGCGTCAGGACGAGTTCCGCGCCGAAGGCCCGAAGCAGCACGCGGCGTTCCAGGCTCATGGTGTCGGGCATGGTCAGGATCAGCCGGTAGCCGTGCACGGCGGCGACGAACGCCAGCGCGATGCCGGTGTTGCCGCTGGTGGGCTCGATCAGCACCGTCTTGCCCGGCGTGATGCGCCCCGAGCGCTCGGCGTCCTCGATCATGCTGACGCCGATGCGATCCTTGACGCTGCCACACGGGTTGAAGCCCTCCAGCTTGGCGGCGACGCGCCCACGACAGCCCTCCGTGACCCGGTTCAGTTGGACGAGGGGGGTGCGGCCGATGAGCTGGGTGACGTCGCGGGCGATCCTCATTGCGTGGCTTCCTTTTTGAACTCTCCGCTACCAGCAAAGCTAGTAGCCGGCTGAACACAAAGCTGTGACGGCGGTCACACGCGCCTTCGGTGGCGGAATCCCCGCTCTACTTGCCGCAAGCCACGCGGAAGCCGTAGTCCGCGTACTGGAAATGCGGCGGGATGCTGGAGCGCGCGGCGCAGCGCGCCACCTTTACGTGATGCCGCCATGAGCCTCCGCGCGAGGCGCGCCGTGTGCCCTCCGCGGGGCCGCTGGGATTGCGCTGCGGCGACGCGGCGTAATAGTTGGCGTCGTACCAGTCGCTGCACCACTCGTGGACGTTGTCCCCGATGTCGTAAAGCCCGAAGGCGTTGGGCGCGTAACGTCCTACCGGTTCCGGGCCGGTCAGCCAGCGGGTCGCATAATCGGGCAGCGATTGTGGCGGCTCATCGCCCCAGGGATACTGCTTGCCATCCTCCCCGCCGCGCGCGGCGCGCTCCCACTCCGCCTCCGTTGGAAGGCGGCACTTGCGGCCGGTCACGCGCGACAGCCACTTGCAGTACGCAACGGCCTCGAACCAGGACACGGCGACGACCGGCTGCTCGGGATTGCAGAACAATGGATCATTCCAGTGCGGAGGCGCGGGCGCATTCGCCGCGTCCAAGTAGCGTGCGTAATCGGCGTTCGTGACCTGCCGCGCAGCCAGTTCGAATGCGTCCAGCCAGACGCGATGGACCGGCCGCTCATTGTCCTGCCCGGTGTCGCTCCCCATCAGGAACCAGCCCGCGGGGATCCGCGCCAGGTCCGGTTCTATGAAGGGCAGGGAAGATGTGGGTGTCGCTAGCGGCATGGACGCTTATTCCTGCGCGTCTTTCCACTCCTCGTGCCAGGCCATCTGGATGGCCTCGAGCTTGCCCTCGTTGGATGCCCTGGGATCATCGACAAAGCCGGGCAGCTCGATGACGTAGCGGTGCAGGTCGGTGAAGCGGACGGTGAGCGGATCGATAGCAGGGAACTTTTCCGCCAGCACAATGCCGATGTCGTCGGCGTCATCCCAATGAAGATCGTTCATCATACTTTTGTCCGGTGCGGCAGCCGTCTCAGCAGCCGGTGTAAGCGCGGCTGCAGCCGTGCCCTCAGTGGTCTCCGCCCTCGGAGACGTAGTTGCGGTTCCAGGCGGGGATCTCGACCACGATCTTGCCCGGCTTGGTCACACACGCCTGGCAGCCCAGGCGCGAATTGAGCTGCAGGTCGGCGGCCATGTCGAGCCGGTCGGCCTCGTCATCGTCCATCTCCGAGAGGCAGTCCGCGCCTTCCTTCACCCACACGTGGCAGGTGGTGCAGGCGCAGTTGCCCCCGCACGCGTGTTCGAGATGGATGCCGTGATTCAGCGCGACATCCAGCAGCGATTCTTCCTTGCCATGGTCCTTGTACGGCAGCTTGCCGTGCTCGAACTCCACCGTCTTGCCTTCCGGCAGGAAGGTCACGGACACGGTGTTGGTCTTTTCTTCCACGGTCGCGGTACTGCTGCTCGACTTCTCTTCTGCCATAGCCTAACCCTTCCTGATCTCGGCGGGCGCGATGGGATGCGGCGCCGCGGGGCCTTCGCCCACGTCCGCCGTCTCCATGGTCTTGCCCTTGAGCGCCGTGGCCACGGCCGAATCCATCATGAGCTCGGCCAGATGCATTGTCGCCTGGTTCAGCGCGTCGATGGCATTGCGGATCGCCTTGTAATCGTCTTCCTGTTTCACCGCGGCCAGCGCCTTCTCCAGCTTCTCGATCTTGTTGCGCTCGTCGCTGCCCAACTGCTGCCACGCCGGGCCCTTCTTCGCACGCTCCAGCGCGGTGAAGATGTTGTCGGCTTCGATCCGCGCCTCGGCGATCTGCCGCACCCGGAAGTCTTCCTCGGCGTAGTCGAACGACTCCAGGATCATGCTCTCGACTTGCTCGTCGGTAAGCCCGTAGCTGGGCTTGACCTGGATCTCGGCGGCCTTGCCGCTGCGCTGCTCGCGCGCCGATACGTGCAGGATGCCGTTGGCGTCGATGAGGAACTTCACCTCGATGCGCGGCAGGCCGGCGGGCATCGGCGGGATCCCCTTCAGATCGAAGCGCGCTAGCGAGCGGCAGTCCTTCGCCATCTCGCGCTCGCCCTGCACCACGTGGACAGCAACATTCGTCTGCCCCTCCACGCCGGTGGTGAAATGCTCGGTCGCCGACGCGGGGATGGTCGAATTGCGGTGGATGATCTTCACCACGCCGCCGCCCAGCGCCTCGATGCCCAGGGAAAGCGGCGTGACGTCGAGCAGGAGCATGTCCTGGGTGGCTTCCGAGCCGCCGGCCAGGATGTGCGCCTGCACCGCCGCGCCCAGCGCCACCACCTCGTCGGGGTTCTGCTCGGCGTGCGGCTTGCGTCTGAACAGGTCTTCGACCAGCCGGCGGACCTTGGGGATCCGCGTCGAACCGCCCACCAGCACGGCTTCGTCGATCTGCTCGGGTTGGAGCGCGGCGTCGGACATCGCCTGTTTCACCGGACCCACCGTGCGATTCAGGATCGGATCCACCAGTCCTTCGAACATTGCACGCGAGACCTCACGCCGGTATTTCTTCCCACCGGCCAGCTCGAGGTCGATGTGCGCAACCTCGCTGGAGGAGAGCGCAATCTTCGCGTCGATGACGTCCTTGCGGATCGCCTGCACGGCTTCGCCGTTGCGCCGCAGGTCGAGCCCGAGGTCGCCCTGGATGTCGTCGAGCGCGATCGTGATCAGCAGGTTGTCGATATCGTCGCCGCCCAGGTGCGTGTCGCCGTTGGTCGCGATCACCTCGAAGATGCCCTCGCGCAGCTTGAGGATCGAGATGTCGAACGTGCCGCCGCCCAGATCGTAGACCGCGATCGTGCCTTCCTTCTTCTTGTCGAGGCCATAGGCGAGCGATGCTGCGGTCGGCTCGTTCACCAGACGCATGACTTCCAGGCCGGCGATGCGCCCCGCGTCTTTCGTGGCCTGGCGCTGAGCGTCGTTGAAGTATGCGGGCACGGTGATGACCGCCTTGTGCACCGGCGCGCCAAAGTAGCGCTCTGCGTTTTTCTTGAGCTGTCGCAGGATGAAGGCGGAGATCTCCGGCGGAGTGAACTCGTGGTCGCCCAGCTTGATGCGCAGCACCTCGCCCGGTTTGAGGTCTTCCGCCAAGCGGAACGGGAAGAACCGCAGTTCGTCCTGCACGTCCTCGATGCCGCGTCCCATCAGGCGCTTCACCGAGTAAACCGCGCGCTCCGGCGTCTCGATCAGGTGCTTGCGCGCGGGATTGCCTACCACGACGTTGCCGCGCGGGTCGAGTGCGACGATCGAGGGCACAAGATTCGAGCCGTCCTCGCCCGGGATCACCACCGGCGTGTCGCCTTCCATGTAGGCGACCAGCGAGTTCGTCGTTCCGAGATCGATGCCTACGATGCGTTCACTCATTGGCAATTTCAAATTTGTAATTTGTAAAGTTCCCGGCCGACTCTCTTACTTTGCAAATTACAAATCGAACTCTACAAATCCAACTCCGCCTTCACGTCGCGCACGAGATTCGCGATGTACTTGCGCCGGTTGAGCAGCGCGACCATCGCGTCGCGGACGCGCAACCGCTCCGGGTCGCTGACCTGGCCATTTCCCTCAGCCTGATTGTGAAAGGGAAGAGCGTCCCACTCCGTCCAAAGCTTCTTCAGTTCGGCGTCGGTTGCCGCCAGCTTCTGCTCGAAGTCGTTCTTCTTCTGCTGGAGTTCACCTTTCAGGCTGTCTTCCACCTCGCCCATCTTCTTGCCCGCGCGCAGCTCCTCGAGTTGCATGTTGAGCTCGAAGACCTCCTCCAGCAGGTCGGGCGGGACCACCTGCTTCTTTTCCTCGCCGCTGGCGCGCGCCTTGTCCGTCGCCGCTTTCGACTGCTCCTCCAGTTGCACGCCTTCCAGCTTCAGCAGGTACGCCGTCCTCGAGATGGGATCGCGCAGGGTACGGTAGGCGTCGTTGAGCTGGGAACTCTTCTCCAGGCTCCACTCGGCTTCCGGTCCTCCCGCACCCACATACAGGTCGGGATGCAGTTTGCGGCTCAGGCGGTGGAATTCACGCTCCAGTTCGGCGACGTCGATGTTCAGCTTTCGCGGCAGCCCGAAAAAAGTGAAGTAGTCAGTGGGCGTGGCCGGCTGGAGCTTGCCGCAGGACACACAGAAGTGGGCCGCGCGCATGTCGCCGCACGACCAGCACTGCCCGGTCTGCGAGGTGTCGCCGAAAATAGGTAGCGCGGTATCGGGTTTGCTATTCGTTGCCATAGAAACGAATCGGGCTTCGGAGCATCGGCGGGATTCCATTCGCCTGATGACCCGATCGCCCGATGGTCCGATCTCCTATGCCGAGAAAGACGACCCGCAGCCGCAAGACTTCTGCGAGTTGGGGTTGACGAACGCGAACCCCTGCTGCATCAGCGTCTCGGTGTAGTCGAGCGTCATGCCGTGCAGGTAGATGTACGACTTGGGGTCGACGAACACGCGCACGTCACCGAACTGGAAGATGCGGTCGCGCTCGCGCGGCTGGGTATCGAAGCGGATGTTGTAGCTCAGCCCTGAGCATCCGCCGCCAGAAACACCGAGCCGCAAGCCGCCCTGCGCCGGGTCCACGCCTTCCTTCGCCATCGCCGAACGGATGCGCGCCAGCGCCTTCTCCGTCACCTGGATGCCCTTGGCAGGCGCCGACGGCTGCGCAGGCCCCTGCGCCATCCGCGCGGGCTGCTCTGACTTCACCGAGTTGTCGGTTTCCGTCGCCATTTCTAACCCAGTGTCATCCCGAGGGGCTTTAGCCCCGAGGGACCTGCTTCTAGTGCGCCGCCTTTGCCTCCGTCGGCTGACTCGACGCTACACCATTCTTCTTTTTCCAGTCAGTGATGGCGGCGCGGATCGCGTCTTCCGCCAGGACCGAGCAATGGATCTTCACCGGGGGCAGCGACAGCTCGCGCACGATGTCGGTGTTCTTGATCGACATCGCCTCATCCACCGTCTTGCCCTTCACCCACTCGGTGGCGAGCGACGAAGAAGCGATGGCCGAGCCGCAGCCAAACGTCTTGAACTTCGCGTCTTCGATGACGTTGGTCTGCGGGTTGACCTTGATCTGCAGCTTCATGACGTCGCCGCACTCCGGCGCGCCCACCAGGCCGGTGCCCACTTCCTGGGCGTTCTTGTCCATCGACCCGACGTTCCGGGGGTGGGTGTAATGATCCAGGACCTTATCGCTGTAAGCCATGTCTTCTCCTAACCTCTTGAAACTAGAAACTAGAAACTAGAAACTAGAAACTTCTTCATTCCGCCGCCCACTTCACTTGCTTCAGGTCGATGCCTTCCTTGGCCATCTCGTACAGCGGCGACAGTTCGCGCAGCCGCTTCACCGTCTCGATGACCCGCGCTGCGACGTAATCCACTTCCGCTTCCGTATTGAACCGGCCCAGACCGAAGCGGATCGAGCTGTGCGCCAAATCGTCGCCCGCGCCCAGCGCCTTCAACACGTACGACGGCTCCAGTGTCGCCGAGGTGCAGGCGCTCCCGCTGGAGACCGCGATGTCGTTGATGCCCATCAGCAGCGACTCGCCTTCCACGTAGGCGAAGCTGATGTTCAGGTTGCCGGGCAGACGGTGCTCCATCGAGCCGTTGATGTACACCTCGTCCAGCTCGCTGAAGATCTTGTCCTTGAGCCGGTTGCGCAGCCCCGCCAGATGGCAGGCTTCCTTCGGCATTTCCGCCGACGCGATGTCGCAGCACTTGCCTAGCCCTACGATGCCCGGCACGTTCAGCGTGCCCGAACGCATGCCGCGCTCGTGCCCCCCGCCGTCCATCTGCGCCACCAGTTGCACGCGCGGGTTCTTGCGCCGCACATACAGCGCGCCCACCCCCTTCGGCCCGTACATCTTGTGGGCCGAGATGCTCATGACGTCGATGTTGTCCTTGATCACGTTGACCGGCACCTTGCCCACGGCCTGGGTCGCGTCGGAGTGGAAGATCACGCCCTTTTCGTGGCACAGCTTGCCGATCTCGGCGACGGGTTGGATCACGCCGATCTCGTTGTTCGCGTACATGATCGTGACCAGGATGGTCTTGTCATCCATCGCCCGCTTCAGGTCTTCCAGATCGATGAGCCCATCTTTCTGCACAGGCAGGTACGTGACGCGGTACCCGTACTTCTCCAAACGCTTGCAGGTGTCGAGCACGGCCTTGTGCTCGTCCACCACGGTGATGATGTGGTTGCCCTTTTCCTTGTACATCTCGGCGACGCCCTTGATGGCCAGGTTGTCGCTCTCGGTCGCGCCCGAGGTAAAAATGATTTCCTTGCTCGACGCCCCGACCAGCTTGGCGATGCGCTCGCGCGCCTGCTCCACCGCGGCTTCTGCTTCCCAGCCGAACTCGTGATTGCGGCTGGCGGCATTGCCGAACTTGTTGGTGAAGAACGGCATCATCTCTTCCAGCACTCGCGGATCGACCGGGGTGGTGGCGTGGTTGTCCATGTAGATCGGGAGCTTCACGCCCGGGGGTAGGTTGCCATTGCCGTTGGTGCTCATCTTCCTTCTCCTAAATGAATGCCGTTTGCGGCGGCTAGGTCAGCGAAACCAGTTCTTCGACCTTCACCGCTTCCGTACCGTTCTTCTTCGCCGAACCATCCTGCATGTCCCAGATGCTGATCCGGCTCAAAACTTCCTGGATGCTCTCGTTCACCTTGCGCAGCGGCTCGCGGACGGTGCACTTGTCCGTCTGGTAGCACTCGCGTCCGGCCGACGTGACGCACGAAGTGATGAACAGCGGCCCCTCGATCGCCTTGATGACCTCGAACGCCGAGATCGTCCGCGGATCACGCGCCAGCGAGTACCCGCCATTGATGCCGTGGCAAGATTGGAGCAGCTTCGCCTTCACCAGCTTCTGCAGGATCTTGGCCAGTAGCTCTGCCGGGATGCCGTAAGCCTCGGCGACGTCTTTGGCGCTGAGCGCACCTTCCTGGGTGTGCTCCGACAGGTGGCGCATCGCCATCAGCCCGTAGTCCGCTTTCTTGGTCAGCTTCAGCATGCAGCTATCAGCCTAACTCCGACCAATTTGGTCGTATATGATTTTAGTCACACTCAGGGTCCTCGCGCAAGCCCTAGCAGGGAATGGTAACACTACGCAGCGAACGGTAACTTGCACATCCTTAATGGTTTGACTATTCCCGACTTAATTAGTCGCATTTTTTGTGTGGGCTTAGCATGAACTTGTGGTTTCTTGCAGTCGGGGCAGTGTTGGAACCCTTCCGGCGCTCTCCGAGACGACCCTTATTAGGATCAGCGAGGCAAGCAGCAATGTCCGGTCATCCCGCTTCGTTCTTGACAACCTGTTCGCTCAGGCTAAAATACCCAAAATTTTCCGGTGCGATTCCGGATTATGAGTACATCCCGCCAGTCACCATCCGCCGCTACACCGAAGCAGAGAACTAGCATGGACAAAGTCTGCCAGCATACGCGCGTCCGCGTGGTGGCACGCGACGAAGACTCGGAATTCGTTGAGTGCCTCGACTGCGCGGAAGTCTTCGAGGCCAGTGAATTCAAGGATATGGCCATCGAAGAACGCACGAAGCTCGACGAAAGCTGACCGCCGCCCTCCCTGCCGTGACCTCGAAGTCCGGGGTGCGCCCGCGAACGCGTAATTACCGGGGTCACTTGCCCGCCGCAGAGCCGGGTGATACCGTTCCCCGCCAAGAGCCCCTATGCCTCAAGTCGCCCTGGTGGTCGATGATTCGATGCTGGTACGCCACACCGTGTGCCGCTTCCTGGAGGAGCGCGGCTACGAGGTGGAGTCCGCCACCAACGGCGCCGAGGCCTTGCAGATAGTGGGCTGCCTTCGGCCGGACCTGATCATCACCGACCTGGTGATGCCGCGCATGACCGGCCCGGAACTGATCACGGCGCTCAAGTCCAATCCCACGACCGCGGCCATCCCCATCGTCGTCCTCGCCGGCCGCCGCGGCGGCAAGGGTTTGCAGCCCGAACTCCGCGCCGACTATGTCATCCACAAGGACATCGACATCGTCGCGCAACTGCAAACGGCCTTGGCCAAGCTGTTCGCCCCCAGCGCCTGCTGAGCGTCACTTCAAACGGGTCACCACGGCATCCACTTCGAACTTGTGGGTGGTGTTCACATCGTCCCCGCTGGAGACCGGGACCTTCTGGCCGGGCGAAACGATCTGCTCCGCGGTGAAGCGGACGCTGCGCAGCACGGGCATGCCGCCGGGCGTGCTGGGCTGTTCGGGCGCCAGGCTGCTCAGGTCGAAGCGCGTGGTAAGCACCAGCTGATCGCCCTCGCGCTGCAGCCCGGTGTCGATGCTGATGCCGATGTCGAGGTAGTGCGGGCCTTTCTCCCCGGGGATGGGTACGCGGTTCCCCAGACGGATCTGGGTCCACTTCACATTGCCGCCGAAGGGTTCCTGGACGAGCGTCTCGTAGTTGCGGGAATTGATGCGCTTGCCGTCGGCGATCTCCGAAACGATGTATTGCACGCGGTAGGTGGCCGCCGGCGGCCGCGCCGTCTGCTCCGTCGGCTTGTCCTGCTGGGCGGCGGCGGCGATCGCCACCAGGAAGATCAGTACGGCTGCGAACATCAACGTCTTGGTCGTGTGCATGGCTTCTCCTAATCTCCTTGCGGATCGGGCCCGGGAAGAGGCTGGATCTCAATGGGGTCAATCGTGATCCGGCTGATGATGATTTGGCCCGCGGACTCCGTCTCACGGGCGGCCACGGTCTGCACCGCGGCGAGGTTCTGGGCCAGACGCGCCAGCAGGGTCTCCTGCTGGGAAACCGGCTCAGGAGCCGGGAACTTCTCCAGATTTGGAGCGCGCGCCGAAACTTGCACGGCTGTACGGCGGGTCGCCTGACGCTCCGGAGCGTGGGCTACGACCTGCGGCTCCGGTTGCGGCGCGGGGATCACCGGCGTCGTGCTCGCCCTTTGCGGCGCAGGCGGCTGCGGTTTCGTTCTGTTCGCGAGCGACAGGCCGATCACCATCGCCAGCACCGCGGCCGTCGGGACCGCGACCAGCCAGGGCTGCGTCCACCAGCGACGCTGCCGTTGCTTGGCTTGCAGCGCGGCGATGACGCGGATCTCCAGCCCCAGCGGGGGCTCTGCGCCGGCATAGCGCCGCAGCCCTTCGTCGATCAATCGGTCGAATTCGTCGTTATGTTCCATGTTGTGATCCGACATAAGCAGCCAACTTTTCTTTCAAGATCTGCCGGGCGCGGAAGACCCGCGACCGAACCGCCGCCTCCGGGATGCCGAGCACCGCCGCAACCTCGACTCCCGCCATCTCCTGCATGGTCGAGAGCACCAGCGGATCGCGCAGTTCACGGGGCAGGGCGGCGATCATGCGGGCCACCACTTCCGCCATCTCCTGCCGCTCGACCTCGTGCTCCGGCGAGGCCGCCGGCGACCTCGGCTCAGCCACGTCTTCCAAGTCTTCCGTGTCGCGGGCGCCGCGGCGGCGGTCGGTGACCACGTTCCAGGTGATTCGCGCCAGCCAGGCCCGCATGTCCTCGACTTCGCCCAGCCGGTCCTTGCGTCGCAGCACGCGCAGGAAAACCTCCTGCACGATGTCCTCGGCGTCATGGCTGTTGCGGAGGGCGGTATAGGCGATCTTGAAGACCAGCCGGGAATGCTCGCGGACCAGCGCTTCCACGTCCTGCTCCGCGGTTTCCTTACTGGCGAGTATTCCGGTCAAGATCGCCTGCTCCGCCACCGCCATCATTCCCAGCCTCAGTCGTAAAGACGGTAGGGCTGCGGCGATGTTCAGGAATTTTGCCGGCGGAATCTCATCACAGAAGCCCACGTTCGAGGGAGAAATAAGAAAGCCGTGGACTGCTCCGGCAGGTCTGGCATAGACTCGCGCGACTTTTGAGGAGGAGATCATGCGGAATCGCCGCCCATCGTGGGCGCTCATCCTGCTGCCCGTCATCGTCGGCTTGACCGGGTTGTCCACGCTGATGCAGAGGCCAAGCTTCGCACTCATCCGAACGGTGGATGTCGTGCAGCTCCTTGGCTCCGGAGTGTGCTTCGGCGTCGCTATGGCGGCCCTGGGTTTCTGGTTCCGGAATCGGCGTGGGGAAAACAGCGGCAATCCAGTCCGGTGATTATGCGGAAAAAGCCATGAAGCGGAAGACTCCCAGGGATATTGACGACTACTTGGACCGGTTTCCGCAAGAAGTGCGGCAGCGCTTGACGCAGATGCGCCTTACGATAAGGAAAACCGCGCCCCAAGCCAAGGAAAAGATCAGCTACGGCATTCCCGCATTTACCTTGGACGGGACTCTGGTCTGGTTCGCGGCCCACAAGAGCCATATCGGGTTCTATCCGGGCGCTGCGGCGATCACAGCGTTCAAGAAAGAACTATCGGCATATAAAGGAGCGAAAGGCTCGGTGCAGTTCCCCTTTGACCAGCCCCTCCCGCTTGCTCTGGTCAGGCGGATGGTGAAGTTCCGGGTGAAACAGAATTTGAGCAAGAAGAAGGAAAAGTAGCTCGAGCCGGGTGCCTGGCAGAGGTACCAGCGCTTCACCATCCACGCGGAAACGGAGCCAGGAGAATAGATGCTGTCCTGCCTTTGCAGGGCAAGAACGATGCTGGTGAGAAGGGGATTGTTCGCCAGTTGTCCTGCGGAGCACCAGCCACAGGCGCTTGACCCTTGGCGGGACGTCTCAGTAGTCAACAAAAGAAAAGCCGCCCCGCAGGACGGCTTTCCTGTGGAGCCCTTCCCGCTGCGCGCCCGTTCCGGGGAGCAGCGTGCAAAGATGTGCACATGAACTGCAAGTTTCTGCGTTGCAGAATCCATCTCCGCCCTTTGCGGCGTCATCCCCGGGTGTCTTGACTTCCCGAATGTATCGTGTTGTGAGCAAGTTAGGCGAGATGCATCGTGCCACGACTCTCGCCCGGCGATGGCCCTGTAACTGCTCACCGTCTTGCATCACGGGGGTGCAGGATTATGCACACGGCCAGACACGTCCTACTGTTGTGTCTCCTCTGTACGACCGCCACGCTGGGCATCGCTCAGATCACCGAGACCGTCAACACCAGTGCGTCTGGTACGGTGAATTACTCCGGCGCCAGCGTCTCGGCGGGTCCATGGCCCTTCTCCAACTTCGGCATCAAGGCGTCGGCGTCCTACGGGTTTGGCCCGGCGAATGTGGGAGTCGGAGGCAACACCCAGTTCCTCTTCCCGCAATACACTCCCGGCACGATCATCAATCCATTGGATATCATGAACATCGGCTACACCCCCAACTGGACCGGCTCGGTCTCGAGTGCGGCATCGTTCGACGCTTCGGCGAGCTTCCACTACAACATCGGCCCCTTCGGCGGCGACTTCAATCTGTTCAACCGCAGCCTGAATACAAGTCCATCCGCCAACCTGGTCAGCGGCGGACAGCTCTTCTCGGGCGCCACCCAGAGCAACGCGAGCACCCCCATCGGCACTTTCGGCGTGACTTTCAACGCGCTCTTCGCCTCGGCCACGGCGAGCGCCAGCCTGAATCTTTTCATGAAACAGAATGTGTCCTGGAATCCGTCCACGCAGTACGGCTACTACTGGTGGACGAACCAGTCCGGCACGCTCTCGGCTGCGGACACACTGCACTGGCAGTCCGTCACCAGCGGCCCCCTGGGCTTCACATTCCCGTTCAATCCGGGGTTCATCCACCAGCCCTTCGACCTCAACATCCTGCCCGGCATTCGCCTCGACATGCCCTTTGGCCAGTCCTCGTTCCTCGGGCTGGGCGTCAACGGCCACCTGGGGGTCGATCTGTTCGGCAGCACGGTCGTGAACTACAACTTCCCGCCGGTGCAGGCTGCGTTCCCGTTCTCCCTGCTCGCCGGGAACTACGACTTCAACCCCGACTGGTACGCCGGTGACTTCTACAGCCTGCCGCTGGAATTCAACGATCTCAATTACACCGTGCAGGGTTCGCCGCAGCTCGTGTTCCAGTCCTTCGTGGGTAACACCGGGCCGGATCCGGGCAACAACCAGTTGACCGGCTCCTGGCTGCAGGTCCCGGGTGTCACGGACCAGCCCGATCCTCAGGTACCCTGCGTGCCGGGTGGTCCTCCGATCTGCGCTCTCAACGATCCCTCGATCAATCTCGGCAGTGTTCCAGTCGTCACTTTCACCGAGAGCCAGGTTCCCGAGCCATCGACCATGGTGCTGCTGGCCTCCGGTGCCGCCTTCCTCATCCGCCGGCGTCGGCAAGAATGATTCCTATCCGCCGCCGGGTCCAGCGTTGCGTATCCCAGTGGTCCTTCCATCGCCCAGGCGGGTGCGGAAAGGCGTGGGACAGACTAACTGTGGAGAACAGACCTTCTCACCGGTTACCGCGACAGCCCTCGCGACGCTTCCGCCGGGAATTCCGATAGGACATCGTCGCCGAGCGACAGCCGGACCACCTTCCGTACTCATTCCCCGGCCCTCTTCCGTCCTATAATCCGCTCACTCGGGATACTCCATCCATGGAAGCGACCACAACCGGCCAGGCCCCCGCACGCGAGGCGCTGTGGATCTACAACCCCGCGCTTGACCTGATCGTCGGCTGCGGCGCATGGTCCGCGCCCCTGCTGCTATTCGCCTACGCGATGGGGAACTCCAACCTCTTCGCTTGGTCGGTCGCGTTCTACGCCCTTGCCCTCTTCTTCAACTACCCGCACTACATGGCGACGCTCTACCGCGCCTATCACACGGCGGAGGACTTCCATCGTTATCGCATCTTCACCGTGCACATCACTTTGGTAGTGGCGCTGACCGTCGTCCTGTCGCACTTCTATCCGCGGCTGCTCCCCTGGGTCTTCACCCTGTACCTCACCTGGAGTCCCTGGCACTACACCGGCCAGAATTACGGGCTGTTCATGATGTTCGCGCGCCGGGCCGGAGCCCAGCCCTCGCGCGCCGAGCGCCACGCGATCTATTGGGCGTTCCTGCTCTCGTACCTGATCCTGTTCGTCGGCTTCCACACCGGGCCGTCGTCGGACCCGCTTTTCGTCTCCCTGGGGATCCCGGGCCGCGTGTCCACAGCGCTGAGCCTGGCCCTGGCCGCCGGATTCGTCGCGTGTTCCGGCTTCGGACTGTGGCGCTTGACGCGCGCGCTCGGCCTGCGTGACTTGGTCCCTCCGCTGGCGGTCTTCTCCACCCAGTTCCTGTGGTTCCTGTTGCCGACCGTGCTTTCGCTGACCAGGGGATGGCAGGTTCCGCAGAGCCGCTACAGCACCGGCGTGCTGGCCGTGATGCACGCCGCGCAGTATCTCTGGATCACCAGCTACTACGCCCGACGCGAGGCCACCGCCGCGGGCGTCGTCCGCTGGCGCCCGCTCGCGTACTTCGGCGTCCTGGTGCTGGGCGGGATCGCCCTGTTCGTCCCCGGTCCCTGGCTGGCCAGTTACGTTTTCCATTTCGATTTCACCAGCAGCTTCCTGATCTTCACCGCACTGGTGAACATTCACCATTTCATCCTCGACGGCGCCATCTGGAAGCTGCGCGACAGCCGCATCGCCAGTCTGCTGATCGACTCAAAGCCACAGGCCTTTGCGGCCCCACCCGGCCGGTTGACCGCGACGGCGCGCCGGCTGCTGGGGACGTCCTGGCTCGCTCGTGCGGTGCGGATCGCGGTCGCCGTCCTGGTCCTCATGTGGGCGGGGTTGGACCAGGTGCGCTACGCGCAGGTGGTGGATGGGGCGCTGCCCCGGCTGCAAGCCGCCGCTACGCTCAATCCATTCGACGCCAGCCTCCAGATGCGCATCGCCCGCAAGCAGGCGGATGCCGGCGCACCCGACCAAGCCGCGGACGCATGGCAGCGCGCCGCGGACGCCGATCCATCCAATCCCGTCCCGCGCATTGCGCTGCTTCGTTATCTGATCGAGCAGAAGCGTTTCCCGGACGCCTATCGGCTTACGCGCGGGTGGTTAGCGCGCGCGCCGCGGGATGCCGACCTGCTGGTCAACCACGGCATCCTTGCCAGGCAGCTCGGACACACCGAGGAGGCCGTCGAGAGCTGGCAAAAGGCTCTCGCCATCTCTCCGGCGCAGATCAACAGCCACCTCTATCTGGCCGATGCCCTGGAATCTCAGGGAAAGTTCGTCACGGCCATCGCGCACTACGCCGCGTATCTCGACGGCGTGGCTCGCGCTGGTCTCGAGAATCGTCCTCCCGCCAATGAAACCGCCGCGGTCGTGCTGAAACTCGCGCGCTGTCAGGCGCAGGCCAAGCAGCCGGCGCAAGCGGAAGTATCCTATCGTCTGGCCGATACCCTCGTTGAGAGGAGTGGAAACCCGAAGCTGATCGGCGCTGTTCTCGCGGAGCATGCGGAGTGGGAGGCGACGCAGGGAAACTCACCCGACGCCTTGCGCCTGTACCAGCGCACCCTGAAGCTCTATGAAGGGATCAACGACCCGGGAGCCGAGGCCGCTGCGTGGTACCACTACGGGCTTTTCCTGCGCGATCGCGGCCTGCCTTCGCGTCTCGCCTATGCTTCTTTGTTGAAGTCTGAGTCGCTGCTGCCCGCCACCTCCGATTCAGGCGAACGTGACACCGTCAGCCGTGCCCGCAAGGAGGTGGAGAAAAGCCTCGGCGCCGAAGCTGCTGCCATCCGCCGCAACCCGAAGCCGGCAATCTCCGAAGCGGCGGCGCTCACCATGTAAGACGCGTTACCGCGCGAGCCTCGGGCGGCTTTCACTGAACCTCAACTACTCACAAAATCCGATGCCCCGAATGTCTAGTTTCATGGGGTGCACTACATCGTTTTCCCATAAATCGTGATGTAGCCGCGTCCCGAGATCTGAGTGGTTAAGGTTCCATTGGTGACGTTGGAATCTGGATGCTTCCCGCCCAAGCTATCGGTAATACCGTAGGTTCCTGCTGGAAGATTCGATACCGTGATGGTATCTTCTGTGGCCGCCTGAACGACCACGACATACTTTCCATTGGTGTTGATAAAAGCGACGGGGTCCGACCGGGCATTATTCGTCTTCGCATCGATGCGCACCGCTCCAGGCCTTATGTAGTGGAAATATTGCCGGTAATTGATGGCATTGGTTTGCAGCTTTATATTGTTCTTCGCATCGACCGCATAATAGCCGTCGTTGTTGGGCGCATAGCTTATTTGCGCCAAGGCATATTGCTCCCAAGAGGAATTGTTTCCTTTCTTCAGGCCATCGTGAAGCCAGGACCCGTTCGCGATACTTGCCGCCTCGTTCATCGCCGTATCGAATCCATATTGAACGCCAAGCGCCGCAATTTGCTGGATTTCTTGACCATAAGCATCTGCATACTTGTCATACATGTGGTAAGAAAACTCGGCAATAAGCGGCAGCGCCCCCCGAACCGCAATCACTTGCCTAAAATAACGTATTGCATCCTTGACGAACGCCGGAGAGGGTAATTCGAACTTAGGATTGTAGCCATTGGCATGTAGCACGGCAGCGGTCTTGACCAGGGCGGGGCCCATGAGCGTGCCATCCGACCAAGCGGGTGCGTTTTCAGGTTCATTGCACATTTCCCAGGTATCGGGCACGAACCCAAACGTTTGGTCCATGTGTTTGAAGACGGCTAAGACGAACCTCGCATAATAAGCAGGATCGCTATGAAGATAACCGCTGTGGGTCCGGAAGGCGTTATAGGTCCCGGTGAAATAAAATCGCTCCCCATTGGCCTCTACCCGCTGCTTCATGGGCAGAACCATGTTATTGATCTGAAAATCGACCGCAGCAAATTGGAAGCCCTTCAAATCAACAACATCTGGATTGCGGCCACTGGACACCACGTCTATCGGGTGTTTATACGTGGCCTCAAAGGATATTTGGCCTGCAAGATACTTGCCCCATAGACCGTCATCCGGGCCCTCGATACCGGCGCCAAACAGGAATCGGATCCTATTCACACCTAAATCGTTGGCTGCGTGATCGTAGAGACTATCCTTGTATTGGTTAAATCTCGAAATGAAAACCGGATAAGTCGGCGAATGGGGCCCCCCTTCTAAACCATCTTCGTATTCCCATCCTGAGATGGTCTGGTGGTGAACACTGGGATCCAACGTGATTTCGGTTTGTCCAAAACACACGTTGATCAATCCTAAGACTGCCAGGGTTGTGAGGAAACAAGCCCAAATCGCTGACTCTGAAATGCGCAGTCGCTTTCTTATATTCAATAGCTACCTGCATTCACATCGTAATGGAAGCCGCCGACCGTACACGGCCCGGATGGTTCGATGGAACCCATCGACAGCACTCTTGGGTACCGATCGTCCCCGAACCAGGAGCGCACCGGTCGCTATGCATAACAATCTGTGCTTGTGACCTGCCCCCACTCTCCGCACGCGGAATCATACGACACTCTCAGTTCCTGGGTTTGCGGCTGAGGACGGCGAGGCTGGTCCAGCGCGGCCCTCCGAAGCCCCCTCATCTCTGTAGCAAAATCCTTCAGTGTGCGATATCCGGGAAGGCTGTGGGGCCGTCCTTCGTTGTACTCCCGTCGCCATGCCGCAATCTTCCGTCGCGTCTCGCCTATGCTTCTTTATTGAAGTCTGAGCCGCTGCTACCCGCCTCGTCCGATGCAGGCGAACGTCACACCGTCAGCCGCGCCCGCCAGGAGCTGGAGAAACGACTCGGCGCCGAAGCGGCTGCCATCTGCCGCAACCTTCAGCTTGCCATCTCCGAAGCGGCGTCGCTCACCATGTGAGACGCGTTACCGCGACAGCTTCAATGACGCTTCCGCCGAGAACTCCAGGGGCGCGAAGTCCTGGGCGAGGAATTTGGGGTAGGCGGCGGCGGCGATCATGGCGGCGTTGTCGGTGGAAAGGCGCAGGGAAGGGAAATGCACCGGCAGTCCGGCCTGGGCCGCCTGCTCCTCGAAGCGGGCGCGCAGCTCACTGTTGGCGGCGACCCCGCCGGTGACGAACAGCGTCCCGACATCAAGTTCGCTCGCCGCGGCCAGCGTTTTGCCCACCAGGTCGTCCACCACCGCCTTCTGGAACGACGCCGCCAGGTCCAGCGTCTGCTTGTCGCAGACGTCCAAGTAATCTTGAAGATGCGGCTTCGGCTTGGCGGCCAGGGCGCGGCGGCGCGCCTCGATCACCGGCTGCATGGTGTGGGTCTCGACATGGCGCAGCACCGCAGTCTTGATGCCGCTGAAGGAGAAGTCGTGGGTGGTGTCGCTCTTGGCCTTGCTGCGGCCGGCGCGCACCCGTCCCTTGATGTGCGCCGGGGGGAAGCGGACCGCGTTTGGGTCGCCGTGCTTCGACAGCTTGTCGATGACCGGCCCGCCCGGATAGCCCAGCCCCAGCAGCTTGGCCACCTTGTCGAAGGCCTCGCCGGCGGCGTCGTCGCGAGTCTGGCCGATGTTCTCGTACGTCCATCCGTCCGCGCGCTCTTCCGAAAGATAAAGGTGGGTGTGCCCGCCGGAGACCACCAGAGCCAGCACCGGGAACGCGATGTCGCGGTGCCCCTTCTGCTTCTCCTCCAGCAGGACGGCGTGGATGTGTCCTTCGAGGTGGTTGACGGCGATGAGCGGCTTGTCCAGGGCGAAGGCCAGCGCCTTGGCGTAGCTCACGCCCACCAGCAACGACCCGGCCAGCCCCGGCCCCTGCGTGACCGCGATGGCGTCAACGGATTCGAAGGTCTGCTTGGCCTGCTCCAGCGCGCCGCGCACCACGGGCACAATGGCCCGCAGGTGCTCGCGCGAGGCCAGTTCGGGGACGATCCCGCCGAAGGGCCGGTGCGTGGCGATCTGCGAGAACACCACGTTCGAGACCACTTGCTCGCCGGAGCGCACCACCGCCGCCGCCGTCTCGTCGCAGGAGCTCTCGATGCCGAGGATGTAAGTCATTGCGTGTGGGACAGCCGCCCTCGGCTGTCCGGATCCAACCTTTCAGTATAAAGAAGTCGCTCCGGTAGGGGTCCTTCGACTCGGCGCCAAAGCGCCTCGCTCAGGATGACACCGGTGAAAGATCCCGAACCCTCTGCGGTCTCGGCGTTCTCTGCGGTAAAGTCTTCTTGGATGCCTAGCGCCAAACAGCACGCCACCGAGATCGTGCGCGCCCTGCGCGAGCACGGCCACCAGGCCTACCTCGTGGGGGGATGCGTGCGCGACCTGCTGCTGGGACGCCAGCCCGCCGACTACGACGTGGCCACCGACGCTACGCCCGAGCGCGTCATGCAGATCTTTCCCCACACCTGGGCGGTAGGCGCGCAGTTCGGCGTGGTGCTGGTGCCGATGGAAAAAGAAGAGCAGCCGCCCGGGCCGACGGAACACCCCAACGCCATCGAGGTGGCCACCTTTCGCAGTGATGGGCTGTACACCGACGGCCGCCATCCCAACGAAGTCACCTACTCCAGGGACCCGCGGGAGGACGTGCAGCGGCGCGACTTCACCATCAACGGGCTGCTGCTCGATCCGCTGGAAGGCGACAAGGTGCTGGATTTCGTGGGCGGCCGCGCCGACATCGATGCGCGCCGCATCCGCACCATCGGCGACGCCGGCCGCCGCTTCCACGAGGACAAGCTGCGCATGCTGCGCGCGGTCCGCTTCGCCGCCCGCTTCGGTTACGAGATCGACCGCGGCACCTTCGACGCCATCCGCAAGCTGGCGCCGCGGATCCGCCAGGTCAGCCGCGAGCGCGTGCGCGACGAGCTGACCAAGATGCTCACCGAAGGCCGCGGGCGCCGCGCCTTCGAGCTGCTCGATGCCACCGGACTGCTGCACGAAGTCCTTCCCGAAGTGGAGAAGATGAAAGGTGTGGAGCAGCCGCCGCAGTATCACCCGGAAGGCGACGTCTGGATCCATACGCTCATGCTCCTGGAGGGGTTGAAGCAGCAGTGCTCACGGACGCTGGCCTGGGGCGCGCTGCTGCACGATGTGGGGAAGCCGCCGACATTCCGCGTCGCTCCCGACCGCATCCGCTTCGATGGGCACGTCGAGGTCGGCACCCGCATGGCGGAGGAGATCTGCCATCGCCTGCGCATGTCCAACGACGACACCGGGCAGATCGCCGCGCTGGTCGCCAACCACCTGCGCTTCGCCGACGTGACGCGCATGAAGCAGTCCACGCTCAAGCGCTTCCTCCGCCTGGACCGATTCGACGAACACCTCGAACTGCACCGGCTGGATTGCCTGTCCAGCCACGGCGACCTGTCGCTTTACGAATTCACGAAGCACAAGCTGGACGCCACGCCCCCCGAGGAGATCCGCCCCGAGCCGCTCATCACCGGCAACGACCTGATCGAGGCCGGGTACAAGCCTGGGCCGCAGTTCAAGGAGATCCTGGCCGCCGTGGAGGACGCGCAGCTGGACGGTTCAGTGAAAAACAGGGAAGAGGCGCTGGGATTCGTGCGAAGTAATTTTCCGCCGGCGTAAGGTGCGATGCGGCCGGCCCGCACCCCGGCAAGATTGCCCGATGGCAAGAGGAAGAGTTAAGCCGCGGTTTCTTCGTCCGGCTCGTCCTCAAGCTCGATGGGACGATAGGCGGATTCGATCAGTTCCTCGACCAGGCGCGTGACCGCCGCTTCCGCCGGGTCGAGCATGACGGCGCGGTTGTCCCCGAGCGGCCCGCCGAGCACTCGCCCGATGCTGAGCAAGGCGCGTCCGCCGCAGATGGGGCATTGTCCGGAGCGAGACTGGGTGATCAACTCGCAATCCGCGCACAACACGGCCGATTGCAGAGGAACGAAATTCAAGTCGCGCAGTGAAGCCTCGTCCATGCCATCCTCGGACCGCGGGGGTCGGTCCCGAAATCGAATCCGATGCTATGGCGCAACCGGCGACCGGTCAATGCACCTTGGTAATACCCCGCGATGACCGATGGGCGCCGATCGCCGGCTAAGTGCAAGGCCCTGTGGCTCACGGCGTTACGAGAATTTCACAAGGGACCGTTGCGCCCGCGCTTGCTAGTAGTGCTACAATCCGGGCCTCGGCACGACGAGGTCACTGCCTTGAGAAGTTCGACAGCCCGCACCCAGCCCGGTCATGTCGATCGTGGGATGGAACCCGCCCGGATCGGATATCACAAGATCGTTGCGGACATTCTGCGCCGAGCACCCGCCGAAGACGCGGTACGCATCGCGTGGCAACTGGTCTGCGGTTCCAAGGTCGCATCGCGCACCAGCGTGCTGGAGCTGAGCGCAGGTGTGCTGCGAGTGCGAGTCCCGGACGCCACCTGGCGCGTGCAGCTTGAGGAATTCGTGCCGCAATACCTTGCCGCGCTGGGGTCGATGCTGGGGGCGAAGGTGCAGCGCATCGAATTCGTCTGCGAAGAAAAGAAGGCCGCACACCGGGCATGAAGGTCAGCGAGAAGGACGTCCTCTACGTCGCAGACCTCGGGAACCTGGAGCTCACCGACAGCGAGCGGGCGCGCATGCTGCGCGACCTCAATTCCATCCTGGAATACATCGACCGGCTGAACCAGCTCGACACCACGAATGTCCCGCCCATGGCGCAGATTTCTGCCGGCGCGGCGCAGAAGGCCGGCAGCGAGAAGTTCCTGTACGCCATTCGGCCCGACCAGACCCGCCCATCCGTCCCGCGCGACCAGGCGCTCCAGAATGCGCCCGATACCGACGGCGCCTTCTTCAAAGTCCCCAAAGTGATCGAGAAGTAGATGGATCTCAGCCTGCTCACCGTCGAAACCACGCGCGTCGCCGTGCGTCAGCGCGCAATCTCCGCGGTGCGCCTGGCGGAAGAGTTCTACAAGAAGATCGAGGCCGAGGACGGAGAGATCGGCGCCTATCTGACGCTGTGCAAGGAGCGCGCTCTGGGGCAGGCGGCGCGCATGGACGCGCTAGCCGAAAAAGGCGATCCGCTGCCGCCTCTGGCCGGCGTGCCCATCGCGGTGAAGGACGTGATGGTCACCAAGGGCGTGCCCACCACCGCCGGGTCGAAGATCCTCAAGGATTTCATCCCGCCGTACGACTGCACGGCGGTGGCGCGCCTCGAGAACGCGGGCGCCGTCATCCTGGGCAAGACCAACTGCGACGAGTTCGCCATGGGCTCGTCGAACGAGAACTCCGCGTACAAGCCGGTGCGGAACCCGCGCGACAAGAGCCGCGTTCCCGGAGGATCTTCCGGGGGGTCTGCCGCCGCGGTGGCGGCGGACATGTGCGTCGCGGCGCTCGGGTCGGACACCGGCGGATCCATCCGCCAGCCGGCGTCGTTCTGCGGAGTGGTGGGGATGATGGGCACCTACGGGCGTGTCTCGCGCTATGGCCTGATCGCATTCGCCTCCTCCCTGGACCACATCGGTCCTCTGACCAAGACGGTGAAGGACGCGGCCATCCTGCTGAAGGAGATCGCCGGGCGCGACCCGCTGGATTCGACTTCGGCCGACGTAGCCGTTCCGGATTACGTGGGGGAGATCGGCAAGCCGGTAGGCGGCATGAAGATCGGCGTGCCCAAGGAATATTTCGGCGAAGGACTCGATGGCGAGGTGCGCGCCGCGATCGAAACCGCAATCCAGGACCTGGCGAAGGCGGGATGCGAGATCGTGGACATCGCGCTGCCGCACACCGACTACGCCATTCCGACCTACTACCTGGTGGCCACGGCGGAGGCTTCGTCGAACCTGGCGCGCTATGACGGCGTACGCTACGGCCATCGCGCCGCCGCACCCCGGTCACTGTCCGATATGTACCGCCGCACGCGCGACGAAGGTTTCGGCGCCGAAGTGAAGCGGCGCATCATGCTGGGCACCTACGCCCTCAGCGCCGGGTATTACGACGCCTACTATCTCAAGGCGCAGCGTGTGCGCACGTTGCTGGCCCGCGACTTCGAGGAGGCGTTTCGGAAGGTCGACGCCATCGTCACGCCCACCTCTCCCACGCCCGCCTTCAAGCTGGGCGAGAAGGTGGACGATCCGCTCTCCATGTACCTGGCGGACATCTACACGGTCACCGCAGACCTGGTCGGCGTACCCGGGATCTCCGTCCCGTGCGGAAATTCGAAGGCTGGGTTGCCGATCGGGCTCCAGATCTTCGCCCGGCAGTTCGACGAAGGCACCTTGTTTCGCCTGGCGCACGCCTACGAGCACTTGCGCGCCGCTGAATAGCGGAATCCGAGCCGCCAGTCCCGGCTCAGAGGGGTTCGTAGTAGCGCTCGCCGGCGCAGGCGCGGCACAGCACACGCCCGTCCTTCCGTACCTCACGCTTGAAATTGATCCCCTCGCCGCACTGCTGGCACACTACACGTTCGCCCTTGTAGCCGGGAAATTCCTCCGGCGGCAGCTCGACCTTCACCCACTGCACGTCGAACAGGTCGTCTTCGCGCATCTCGCGGTAGGCGCGCATCTGCTGCTGGTTCTTGTTCTCGATCTCGGGATGCATCCGGCGCGCCAGCGCCTTCGACGATTCCCGGGCTACGATGCGCACGGCTTTCCCGTTGGAGACATCGACGAAGGTGGCCGCTACCTTGCCCCAGTCGCGGAACTTCAGCGCGCGTTTGCCGAGCCGGCAGCCGGTGACGACGGCGACCGCGTCAGTGGCGCAGCGGTCGATCTCGACAAAAGTAACCAGACGCTTGCGGTCCTTGCCGCGCGGGTCCTCGATGCCCAGCCTTTCCAGCCCGAGCATCGCCAGGCGGACGCCCAGCACCTGTCCGGCGCAAAGATGCCCGTGGGCCTGCTCAGCGTCCTGCAAGTATTCGTCGAGAGATTTCACCCCTCACTCCTCATCGGATGAGTTTGCCACATCTGCGGAGTGCCCGCGGACTTCGAAGGTGATCTCCGGCCGGTCTTTGGGCAGAAAGGTCACGCGCGCGGGCTGGCGCTGCCACGTGGGCAGCGAGCACTCTGAGTCCGGCATGTCGCCCTGACGTGCCGCGCCGATCTCTTTGCGTAATACCGGCTTCCTGCGCCCCAGTTGGGCGACGACGGCGAAGACCTTCTCGCCGCTGTCGGAGATCCCGCAGTACGCGGCGTAGTCGCGGTACCAGCTCACCGCCGAATAGAAAGGATCGAACTCCGGCAGCTTCAGCTCGGAGATGCGTCCCGTCTGGCGGTCCACCAGTAGCCAGTTGCCGCGCTGCCAGCGCCAGCGCGGCGCCTTGCCATCCTCCGGAAGGCGGTCATTGACGCGGAACGCACGGCGCACCACGAACAGCCGGTCGGTCACGTCGTGCGGTTCTCCGGTGGTGAAATCACGCAAGCGGCTGTCCACAAACAGGGGCCGGACGGTCATGTCGAGACTTTTGTCTTCCGCCGGGCCCACGAAGAGCTTCACCGGCATCACCTTGCCGAAACTCACCAGGTGCGGCTTGCTCGCCGCCGCCGCAACGCCGATACAGCCGGCTGCGAGGAACAGGAACAGGATTGCGATGCGGCGCATGCCGCCAGCCTAGTCTCTCTTGTTCCTGCCTGTAAACCTCGGTGGATCGCTGGGATTGCCGCCGCGCCGCGTGAAAACTGACGACTGACAAGTGCGGACTGGCTGCGCTACACTTCCGTCGTCCTCTCCCAGGGCCAGGCACAATCGAATCTTTCCGCGGGGTACTCTTGGCGCAGGAGCAAATCCGGGAATTACTGGATCTGATCGCCGTCCATGGTTTTTACATGGACCTGATCAAGCGCGCCCTGGGACACGCCGTCCCGATGCCCCAGGACACCAGCGATGCGGTGTCCAACCTGCAGGGACGGATCCGGCATTCCATCGAGGTCTTGCGCCGCTGGCTGGCCCTGCTCGACATGGCCATCACGCCCCCCATGGTGCGCGACGGCCTGAAGGGGGCCACCACCCTGGAGACCGCCGAGGCCCTCCTCCGCTACTACATCACCAAGACTTCGCGCGCCGACAACGACCGCGACAAAGCGGACTTCGTGGTGACGTATCTCTATCGCATGACCGCGGCCTCCATGGCGGGGAGCGGGGAAGAGGGCACGCTCCGCTTCGAGCAGGCCATCCGCAAGATCCTGAGCGACCACCAGGTGCCCGAGATGCCGCAGGAGCACCGCCACCTGGTCGCCGAATTCGGCTTCATCCAGCAGGAAGTCGAGGATTTCCGCCACTTTGACGACCTGATGGACACCGGCATCGTGCAGCGGGTGCGCGAGATCAAACAGTCGTTGCACGAATCGTTCTACCACCCCCAGGCGCTGGCCACGGTTGCGGCCTACAACGTCTTCTTCGGCAATCGCTTCGACGAACTTTTCCGCGCCGCCGCCAAGCAGATCAAGGCCTTCGCCGCACGCGTGCAGGAAGAGGGCGGCAGCGTCCTCAGCCGCGTGGATGGCGATGTGACGGTGCAGGCCCTGGAGAACATCGGCGAAGAGCAGAACGCGCTCAAACTGGAGTACGGCAAGGCCCAGGACCACTTCCGCAAGATCTCCCGCTTCAAGAAGGCGGTGGACAAACGCTCGGGCCGGGGTACGTCGGCCGCCGCCGTGGCCGCCGCCCCCTCTGCCTATGGCTCGGGCGGCGGGACCTACGGGCGCGCGCGGTCGGCTGAGGCGGCGCCGGCCAAGCCGGTCCGTGCCGTTGTGGCGCCCACCAGCCCCGAGGAATCGAAGATCGATGCCTCCGCGGAAACCATCCGCAACTTCAACCGCACGGCGGCCAAGGGCGGGTCCGTCATCGTTCCCATGCCGCATGGCAGCGTGGTGCTGAGCCCCGCCGAATCGGAGGCGTTCAAGGCGGAGTTCCGAGGCGAGAAGAGCTTTCGCGCCGATTACGCGAATTGCCTGACGCGCATGGTCGCCATCCAGGCGCGCATGGCGGCGGAGCTGAAGGATTACCAGGGCAAGCGCAGTTCCGCCTATCTCTGGAAGCCCCACGCCGACGCCCTCACCTACCTGATCTCCACCGCCAACAAGGAAGTGGAGAACGCCGGACGCCTGAGCGGACTGGCGCAGGGCCGCGGCCTGGCGGAGAAGACCGCAGCCATCCGCGCCAGCGCCGAGAAACTGCGCACCCAGATCCAGCAGATCGCAACCACGCTGCAGCAGTAGCGGGACCCACTGGCACAACCGATCCCACCGTTTACAATCGGGAGCGGTCGAGAACCGCTGATGGGTACTCCGGACTACAGCATCATCATCCCTGCGTACAACGAGGGCGAGCGCATCTGCGCCGCGCTGGATCGCGTCCTGGAGCACATCGACCGCCAGCAGTGGAGCGCCGAAGTCATCGTGGTCAATGACGGCTCGCGCGACCAGACCGCCGATCTGGTGCGGCGCTACATGTCCCGGTACGGAGCGGTCCGCCTGGTGGAGAACCCGGGCAACCGGGGCAAGGGCTACAGCGTGCGCCACGGCATGACCTCGGCCTCCGGGGAACTGCTGCTCTTTACCGACGCCGACCTCTCCGCCCCCATCTGGCAGGCCGACAAGCTCTTCGACGCGCTCCGCCAGGGCGCCGACGTCGTGATCGGTTCCCGCTGGATGGACCCCACTCTTCAGACCACCAAACAGCCCCTCTATCGCCAGGCAGCGGGCCGCATCTTCAACCTGCTGCTGCGCCTCATCCTGGGGCTCAAGTTCAAGGACACGCAATGCGGCTTCAAGGCCTTCACCCGCCGCGCCGCCGGCCTCATCTTCCCCCGCCAGCGCATCGAACGCTGGGGCTTCGATCCCGAGATCCTGTTCCTGGCAGGAAAGATGGGCCTGGCCACGCGCGAGATCCCGGTCGAGTGGGCGCACGACGAGCGCTCCAAGATCTCTCCCCTGCGGGACGGGGTGAGGATGTTCGGCGAGATGCTGAAAGTCCGATGCTACGATCTGAGTGGAAAGTATCGAAGCTAGACACTCGCCGAGATCAGCCAGCAAGACGAGAGGGCCAAACAGGAAGTACACCGCCGGCGCTGAGCCTGAGAGGCTGCGGCCCGGCGCGGGTACCTGCTGGTGGGCCCGCCAGGATTCGAACTTGAGCCGCTTAGCAGGCGTGAGCGCGGTGCGCGGGAGCCTGCTGGCGAAATCCTGAGGACGGGAAGCGGACGAAGGACCTCTCCGCTGGTGGGCCCGCCAGGATTCGAACCTGGGACCAAGGGATTATGAGTCCCCTGCTCTGACCGCTGAGCTACGGGCCCTCCTGTTCGCCAATCTAGCACACTGCGATGCAATCGGAGGACGAGCCCGGGCTCCTGGTCCGGACCGGGCAGAGGTCAGCGACAGGGGGAATGTGGACCGCCGGACAGGTAGCTCTAGGCGGAACGCGAAGCGCCAGTTACACTATCCAGCAATCGTCGAGTCAGATCGGGAGGTGCCGTCGTTGGCGAGAAACGATGGACACTGACCGGGTCCCAGGTTTTCTCAAAACGAATACGGCAGAGCGCAGAGGGAGGTAGTTTTGTCTTTCACGGCCGGGCAGCGTCTACGAGCATTGCGCGAACAGCTGGGCTTGACCATACGCGACGTGGAGACAGCCAGCCTTCGCATCGCGGCCAATCACGGTAATGACGATTTCGCACTGTCTTTGAGCCGTCTCTCCGACATCGAGACCAAGGGGGTCATCCCCAATCTTTACCGGCTGTACTCGCTGGCCGCGATCTTCCGGCGCGACCTGCGGGAGCTGTTCGCCTGGTACGGGATCGACCTGAACACCACCGCCGCCGACCTCTCGGTGGCGGAGCCGCCCAAGTCCCACCTGAGCACCGTATGCGACCCTCCAAGCGTGCAGGTCCCGGTGCGGCTGGATCCCGGCTTTGACCTGCGCCGCACCGTCAACTTTGGGCGCATGGTGGAGCAATGGGGCCTGGTACCGCTCGCCTATCTCGCCAAATTCGCCAACACCGACTACAGCTACGGCTACATCGGCAGCGAGGACTACACCATGTACCCGATCCTGATGCCCGGCTCCTTCTTACAGATCGACGAGTCGGCCAACAAGGTGTCGGAGGCGATGTGGCGCTCCGAGTACGAGCGGCCGATCTACTTCGTGGAGACCCGCAATGGGTATACCTGCTGCTGGTGCGCCCTGCACGGGGACCAGCTCACGTTGCAGCCCCATCCGCTGTCACCGGTGGCGGTGCGGATGCTGCACTATCCTCATGAAGCGGATGTGATCGGGCAGGTGGTGGGGGTGGCTATGCGCCTGGGGTCGGTGGCTTCCGCCGAGCCTCGGAAAGCGCCAGCAGCGCCGAAACGACTGAGTTGAAGTGCTCGACGGAGCCCCCCTCCAGGTTCGCCGGCACGTACAGGGACCAATCCAGCAGCTCTTCGGAAGAAGGCTTCTCCTCCGTGAACTCGGTCGTGAGTTGACGCAGTGGCGTGCGCAACACCTTCACGAACAGCTCGCTATGGGCGGCGCCCACCACGCGCTGGGTCGCCTCCGGACCAAAGGTCCGGCTCATCCCCCAGTGCCGGTAGGAACCGGCTGGACCACGCAGCCCGGCAATGTATCGCAGCCTGGCCCAAAGGCCGGGCAGGGCCCCCAAGGTGCGCTGCTGGAAGTCCTCGTAGGCGGATGAGAGCGTCATGGACGGTCTTGTTCCATGTTCGGAACACCGAAATTTTCGCGGCGGTCGGTCGTACCCGGCCGAATCTCTGAAACATTGACTGGGAGATTGCCAACCAGGCAATGAGGAGTCTCCCGTGAAAAGGTTCGCTCAGATTGTAATCCTGCTGATGGTGCTTGCAAGCACCTTGTCGACGACGGCCCTAGCCACCGGTCCCGACCCGTGGCCGACCATCCCGTCGTGCCCGCTCACCGGCTGCAAGTGACCGAAGTACTTAACCGTTGTGGCCTGACCGCGGACGGCGGTATGCTGACGCGGTCAGCCCACGATGATCGGCCCCCTCAAACTCGCGCTTTGGTTCTCCGGAGCCGGGCTCCAGGCCGTCATCGGAGGTGTGATGTTGCGGCGTAAGCTGTACCGCGAGTTCCCGCTGTTTTTTGCCTTCATTTTCGGCCAGGTGATCCGGTTCCTGGTACTCTTTGGCGCCTATCAGGCCGGCAACCGGGAAAGCTATCGCCAGGCATTCCTGGTGCTGGAGGCGGTGGACGCGCTGCTGTCGTTTGCCGTTATCTACGAACTGTACGCCCACACCTTCCGTGCCTACGACGGGATACGCGAGCTGGGGTGGGTACTGCTCCGCTGGGCAAGCGCGGTGCTTCTCATCGTGGCGGTGGTTGCCGCCGCCTCCTCTTCGGGGAGCGACAGTGACCGTTTCCTGGCGGGCCTGTTCGCGTTGGAGCAAAGTATCAGTATCGTGCGCGGTGGTTTGTTGTTCCTGCTGTTTCTGTTTCACGCGGCACTCGGCCTGCGCTGGGGCAGGCACGCGTTCGGCATCGCGCTAGGGCTGGGGCTGTTGACCAGCATCGCGCTGGCGGCATTCACTCTGCGAGCCCACTTCGGGGCACTCTCGACCTCGACCCTCTCTCTCATTACCAGCGCGGCGTACAACTGCGCGGTAATCGTGTGGTTAGTGGCCGTACTGCGGCCTGCCGCGGAGCGCATTGCGTTGCCGCGTGTGCCCCGCTGGGACCTCGACGGCTGGAACCGCACGCTGCTGGAGCTAATGCAGCGATGATCACCACCGCCATCCTCGTCGCGGCCGGACTGGGACTCGCAGCATTCCTGTTCTACGTGGTGCGCGGCAGCACCGCCGCCAAAGGGACACTCGAGGAGGTCGGGACGGTCACACGACCGGTGGACCTGCTGGCCTTCCAGAACCTGGTCGATCCCGCGGAAGACGAGTTGCTTCGCTGCTCTCTGCCGCCTCCAGTCTTCCGCCGGGTGCAGCGCGAGCGTCTGCGGGCGGCCATCGGATACGTGGAGCAGGGCGCCGCAAACGCGGCCGTCCTGCTGCGCATCGGCGAAGCCATGGGCCATGAGGATCCAGCAGTGGCCGCCATCGGCCGCGAGATGGTGAACGCTGCGCTTCGCCTGCGCGTGTACGCGCTCCTGGTCGTGATGATCCTGCATCTACGCGTCTGGATCCCCTCCGTGGGCGCTCCCGTCCACGAGGTCAGCACCCGCTACGAGGAACTGCGGAACCAGTTCGCACGGCTGGCGCGAACGCGCCGTCCCGCCGATGCTGGACATTTGCTCGCGGCCCTGTAACGGACGCTTTTGTAATTCCCCCCGGATAGCCGCGCCGGTGACTGCGAATGCTGCCCGCGGCGCCAACACAGGGCTGGTGCTGCCCATCTCCCCGTCCCCTGAGCCGTGACCCGCGTCACGCACAGAACGGCCCTCCGGCGCGAGACTACAATGATGTTGTCGTCCCAGGGGTGAGGTGGTCATGGACTCGATCAGTGTCAAGCCCGCCGCCAAAGCCAATGAAAGGACCACCGTCGATCCCGCGCACGACCTGCTGCGTGCCGAAGGACATCCTCTCGACCCTGTCTTCCGGCCCAGGAACGTGGCCGTGATTGGCGCCTCGGAGAGGCCGGGGAGTGTTGGCCGTGCGGTGCTGTGGAACCTGATGAGCACGCCCTTCGGGGGCGCCGTGTTGCCGATCAACCCCAACCGTGCCAGCGTGCTGGGCATCCGCGCTTATCGTGACGTGCGATCGCTGCCCGAGAAGCCCGATCTGGTGGTGGTGAGCACGCCCGCCCCCACCGTTCCCGGAATCATCAAGGAGTGCGTCGATGCAGGCGTACCTGCCGGCATCATCATCTCCGCCGGCTTCCGCGAATTCGGCGAGAGTGGCAACGACCTGGAGCGTCAGATCGCCGAGCACATCCGGGGCCGGATGCGCATCATCGGCCCCAACTGTTTGGGGGTGATGAATCCTGTCAGCGGCCTGAATGCGACCTTCGCCCCCGCCATCGCCCGTCCGGGCAGCGTCGCCTTCATCAGCCAGAGCGGCGCCTTATGCACCGCCGTGCTGGACTGGAGCCTGCGGGAGATGGTCGGGTTCAGCGCCTTCGTTTCCGTGGGCTCCATGCTCGACGTCGGGTGGGGCGACCTGATCAGTTACTTCGGCGACGATCCGCGCACCCACGCTATCGTCATCTACATGGAGTCGGTGGGCGACGCGCGCTCCTTCCTCTCCGCCGCGCGCGAAGTCTCGCTGACCAAGCCGGTGATCGTCATCAAGGCGGGCCGCACCGCCGCCGCCGCCAAGGCCGCCGCCTCGCATACCGGGGCGCTCACCGGCAGCGACGAGGTGCTCGACGCCGCCTTCAGCCGCAGCGGCGTGCTGCGCGTGAACACCATCTCCGACATCTTTTACATGACCGAGGTGCTGGCCAAGCAGCCGCGTCCCCGCGGCCCGCGCCTCACCATCCTCACCAACGCCGGCGGCCCCGCCGTGCTCGCTGTCGACGCCCTCATCGCTCTCGGCGGCCAGCTCGCAGACCTTGCTCCGGAAACCATGGCCGCCTACAACCAGATCCTCCCGCCGCACTGGAGCCACAACAATCCCGTGGACATCCTCGGCGACGCCGAGCCCGAGCGCTACGCCAAGGCCCTGGAGATCGCTTCCAAGGATCCGAATACCGACGCCATGCTGGTGATCCTTACGCCGCAGGGGATGACCAATCCCACCGCGACCGCGGAGCAGCTCAAGCCCTACGCCAACTCGACCGGCAAGCCGGTGTTGGCAAGCTGGATGGGAGGAGCTGACGTCGCCCACGGCGAGGAGATCCTGAACCGCATCGGCATCCCCACCTTCCCCTATCCCGATACCGCGGCCCGCGCCTTTACTTACATGTGGCGCTACACCTACAACCTGCGCGGGCTGTACGAGACCCCGACGCTGCGCACCAGCGGCGAGCAGCCGGACCGCGCGCTGGCGGAGAGCATCATCCAGAGCGTGCGCCGCAGCAACCGCACCTTTCTCACCGAGCATGAGTCCAAGCAGTTGCTCGACGCGTACGGCATTCCCACGGTTCCGACGCGGGTCGCCGAAAACGAGCAGGAAGCGGTGCGGATCGCCGGAGAACTTGGCTATCCGGCCGTGGTCAAGCTGTTTTCAGAGACCATCACGCACAAGACCGACGTCGGGGGTGTGCAGCTCAACCTGAAGAATGGGGACGCGGTGCGCACCGCATTCCAGGAGATCCAGCGCGCGGTCAGCGGACACGCGGGCGCGCAGCACTTCCTCGGGGTCACAGTCCAGCCCATGGTGAAGCTCGACGGCTATGAACTCATCATCGGCAGCAGCCTGGACTCGCAGTTCGGCCCGGTGCTGCTGTTCGGCGCCGGCGGGCAGCTCGTCGAAGTGAATAAGGACAGCGCCCTTTCCCTGCCACCACTGAATTCGACCCTGGCCCGGCGCATGATGGAAAAGACAAGGATCTTCACCGCTCTGAAGGGAGTGCGCGGGCGCAAGCCGGTAGATCTGGCCAGGCTCGAAGAGATCATGGTGCGCTTCAGCGAACTGGTGGTGGAGCAGCCATGGATCAGGGAGATCGATATCAATCCGCTGCTGGCCTCGCCGGAGCGCCTGCTCGCGCTGGATGCGCGTGTGGTCGTGCACGGGGCGGAGATGACCGAGGACCGGCTGCCGCGTCCCGCCATCCGTCCTTACCCCACGCAATACGTCGGCGAGTGGACGATGAAGGACGGGCAGAAGGTGCTCATCCGTCCCATTCGTCCCGAAGACGAGCCGCTCATCGTGAAGTTCCACGAGAAGCTTTCCGCGCGCACCGTCTACCTGCGCTACTTCCAGCCGATGAAACTTTCGACGCGGACCTCACACGAGCGCCTCACCCGCATCTGCTTCATCGACTACGACCGCGAAATGGCGCTGGTGGCGGAGCGAACGAACGCCCAGACCAGCGAGCCGGAGATCGTCGGCGTCACGCGCCTGAGCAAGCTGCACGGGGTGGAGGCGGCCGAGTCCGCGGTGGTGCTGCTGGACGAAGTGCAGGGCAAAGGCCTTGGGACCGAGCTGGTGCGCCGCAGCCTCGAGGTGGCGCGCGCGGAGAGATTGAAGAAGGTCATCTCCACCGTGCTCCCGGAAAACTTCGAGATGCGCGCGGTCAACAAGAAGCTCGGGTTCCAACTCGTTTCAGAATTCGACTCCGACGCAGTGCGGATGGTGTTGGATTTGTAGACCCGCAAGTCAGGAATGTCGTGCGGTAGACATTTGATGTTTTTGTGCAAACATGTGCAACCCGAAATCTGGAGTGACTCCTCCGGATACGTATAAGCCCCACGCACGCAACAGTTCGCGGCATTCCGAGATAGTCCCAAGCTGGCAATCGACGTGCTCTTGATGTCCATGCGAGTCGATTTGCGCCTCGCTCCCGTTATTCAGCGCAATCGAGCCCGCACTGACGCACTGCTCCCCGCCACGCCGGCCCGGCATAAGGCGGAGTGAGTTGTGAGTCGAGAAGCGCCGCATCTTGGTTTCTTACAATCTCGCCCGGGGCACGCTGATCCTGGGCAGTGGAGAGACGGATCATCATGAGATCTATAGTCAAATACCTTGCCATCCTGCTGGTCTTCACGGCGGTCATGTATGCCGACACGGAAGGCTTCGACAACATCGCGACATTGCCCGGTTCGGGCTGGGTGATGTTCAATAACAGCAATCCGATTGGAACCACCGGTTGGTTCCAAGGCAATCCGGGCGTCTTTACGTCCCATTCCGGCGCGCCGGACTCCTACATCGCGGCCAACTTCAACAATGCTGCCTTCGGCGGAACGATCGAGAACTGGCTCGCCGCCCCGATTGGGACGGTATCCAACGGCGACGTGTTCTCGTTCTGGACTCGGTCCACCGGCAGCGGGTACGCGGATTCATTGTGGGTGTTCCTCAACACGAGCGGGGGTTTCGGGGGCGCTCTCGAACTCATCATCAACCCAAACCTCGATCCGTTCGGCTACCCGAGCGATTGGACGCTCTACACCATCACCATTGCGGGGTTGAGCGGGCCGACCGCCGGTCGCCTTGAGTTTGTCTATTACCTGCCGGACAACTTGAACTACGCCGACTACATCGGCATCGACGACTACGCGCACACCCCCGTCCCCGAGCCCTTCACTATGACCACAGTGGGCATCGGGCTGGCTGGGATGGCGCTCCGCCGCAAGCTCCGGAAGAGCTAGACCGGGCAACGATCATTGGCTGCTGCGGCAGCCGCAACCAATTCCTCAAGGAGGAAGCATGTTGCATTTCAGTGTCCCCCGCGCACGCCGCGCCTCCGCCTGGCTGGTGATGACCGTCTTGATTGCTCTCGTCGGTTTCCTGGTCATCCTCCCGGTCGCGACGGCGCAGAGCGATTCCAACCAGTCCACCCCAAGCAAGCAGGTGGAACCGACCACCGCGAACCCCAGCGCCGGACAACGGGTCGCCAAGGACCCGGCGACCGGGCAACTGCGCGAGCCGACACCCGAGGAAGTAAAGGAACTCGAGGCCGGCCAAGCGAAAATGGCGCCGCAGGTGAAGAAACCTTTGCAACTGCTCAAGGCCGCTCCCGCCGCTGCATCGGGAGCGGTAGGAGTGCTGCTGGACGAGTCCTACGAAACCTACGCGGTCGCGACCCGCAGCGCCGACGGCAAGGTGAAGTTCGACTGCGTGCAGGGCAAGAAGGACGCAGAGGCCCGCGTGCAATCGGATAACAAGACGCAGCCCGCGACCAAGGAGGCCGGCAATGAAAAGTAACAAGTGCGCTGCCTTTCTGGTCGTTCTGATCCTCGCGGCGCTGGCGGCTCAGCCGGCATACGCTGCGGCAACCATCTCCATCGTCAACGGGAATGCGCCGGGTGTGGGCTTCAACGATCCCACGCCGGTGGCTCCCATTGGGGGCAACGCTGGAACCACGCTGGGAGAGCAGCGTCTGATCGCCTTCCAGGCAGCGGCCGACATCTGGGGCGCCAACCTGAACAGCACCGTCGAAATCACGATTCTGGCCACCTTCGAGCCGCTCGCGTGTGACGCAACCTCGGCGGTACTGGGGAGTGCCGGCGCGACGGAGATCTGGAGGGACTTTTCCGGCGCTCCGTTCCCGGGCACCTGGTATAATTTCGCGCTGGCCAACAAGATCTTCGGCGCGGATCTCGATCCCGCCACCGCGCAGATCCGGGCGCGGTTCAATGTCAACCTGGGCCAACCTAATTGTCTGACCGGCACCTTCTGGTACCTCGGCTTGGACACCAACCACGGACTCAACATCGATCTGGTCACGGTGCTGCTGCACGAGTTTGCCCACGGGTTGGGATTCCAGACGTTCACCAGCGGTCAAACGGGCGCATTTGTCGGGGGTTTCCCGAGCGCTTACGACCACTTCACCTACGACTCCACCGCCGGGAAGACATGGTTCGATATGGCGACCAATGCGGAGCGTGCGGCCTCCGCCATCAACCCCCGCAAGGTGGCGTGGAATGGCCCCAACGTCATGACCGACATGTCGTTGGTGCTGGCCAACGGCACGCCTCTGTTGGAGGTCACCGCACCGGCGTCCGTAGCCGGCAACTACCAGATCGGTGCGGCGTCCTTCGGTCCGCCGGTGTCAAGTCCGGGCGTGACGGGTGAGGTCATGCCGGTCGTGGACCAAGCCAACGGCACCGGATTGGCGTGTAATCCGCTTTCCTCCGCCAATGCTGCGGCGGTGAACGGCAAGATCGCGCTGGTCGATCGCGGCGTCTGCACGTTCGTAGTGAAAGTCAAGAACGCGCAGAACGCCGGCGCCATCGCAGTGCTGGTGGCCGACAATGTTGCGGGCGCACCTCCGTCGGGGCTGGGCGGTGCTGACCCGACCATCACCATCCCGTCGGTACGCATCAGCCTACCCGACGGCAACACGCTGAAGAGCGCGTTGAAGTACCGCTCCCGCCTGCACTCCGGCATGTTTGCCACTCTCGGATTGGATCTTTCCATCCGAGCCGGCGGCGATCCCGCCGGCCGGGTGCTGCTGTTCACTCCAAACCCGTACCAGAGCGGCTCTTCGGTGTCGCACTGGGACACGATCGCCTTCCCCAATCTGCTCATGGAGCCCAACATCAACTCCGACCTGACGCACTCGGTGCATCAGCCGCTGGACCTGACGCTGGAGCTGCTGACGGATCTCGGCTGGTAGGCGGGACCATTCCCGGGCAGAGAGGCTTCGGCCTCTCTGCTTTTTTGTCTCTCGTCCCGGGCGGGGGAGCTGCGTACCGCCGCGGCATGATCGAGAATCAGCCACACTGGGAAGGAGCCACCATGAACTGCGGGGCACCGCCGCCCCCGCCTGGGTCGGACCGCCCGAGCAAAGGCACGCTCTCCCGTGTGAAGTTCCAGCGCGGGATGCCGCGGCTGGTACCCGAACGCCCGATTACCATCTAGTTAGTTACTTGTTGAAGAGACCTGTACTTGCCCGTCAAGCGTTCCAGACACAATCCGGATTGCCCCCTCCGCAGAACTTTGATGCTTATGTGCAGGAGCTTGCATCTTCGACAGTGGCGCCGAATCGAGACAGCGGATTGAAGTCATGATAAGTTATTCATTATCAGTCAGATACATATGTTACCTTAGGACATGGCCTTTGGCTATCAAACTGCAGTCAGCCTTGGTGCTGCTCCCCCTATCGTTAAGGTTCTGGCTCAGGAGGCAATATGAAAGGACTCACCCTGCGGAGCGTCGTTGTGCTGTTTGCGCTCTGCTTCTGCATGATCGGCGTGGCTAGCGCCGACACAACCGAAATCACGGTCAACTTTCCAAGTGACAACACCTTCTACTGCAGCGCAACCAACGGCTGCGGCTTCATGGGCGGCAACGGCGGCCTGAGTCAACCCATGTGGACGGTGGGTGACACCGTCACCGAGACGTTCTTCACGGGTCAGCCCTTCGTTAACGACCTGACGGCCAATTGGGGCGTTGTGAATGGCTACGGCGGCAGTCCCGGGACGTTCTATGAAAACGACGTCTATATCAACGGGATTTTGGTGGCGGCTTTCGTTCTGGGTGATTGCAACTACTGCGACACCCTGCTCACCGTGGGCGGCACCGTAAACTTCGCGAACATCTATGGCGGCGGTGTCTACAACCTCAGCATCGTTCTCGCACAGACCGCTGGTCAAAACCTTGGCTCGGAATGGTTCTCGACCACGACCGCCGCCGGCGGTCCGAGCACAAACATCTTTTCAACTGAAGTTCCTGAGCCCAGCAGCCTGGCGCTGTTCGGCTCCGGGATCCTGGGAATCGCTGGAGTCGTGCGGCGGAAACTGGGCCTCTAGATCCTTGCTTAAGGCGCGGCGGCTGGCACCAGAAGGCGCCGCCGCGCTGGCACCACCACCCCCCTTCGAAGGAGATCGACTCTTATGTCCACTCGTCGAGGTTGGTCGCATGCCGTCGTAGGGCTTGCGATCGTGCTGGCATTGACAACAGTGATGGTTGATTCCGCGTTTGCAGCGAACGGCCGTGCCCTGAAGGGCACGCCAAGACTTACGCAAGCGGGAGCCAATCTCGGGGCCGAGAACCCGGATAAGACCATCACCGTGACCGTTTGGCTGCAACATCACAACCAGGCTGCGATGGATGCACTGGCGCAGCAGATCTACACCAAGGGATCCGCGAATTATCACCACTTCCTCAGCCCGCAGCAGTACGCGGAGAAATTCGGTCCCACCGCGGCCGAAGCTGCGAAGGTCCAGGACTACCTCAAGTCGCTGGGTCTGAATGTCACCAAGATCCACGCCAACAACTTCTTCGTGCAGGCGCAGGGGACCGTGTCCAGGGTTCAGAGCGCCTTCGGCGTCAAGATCAACCGATATAGCATGAAGGGCCGGACGTACATGTCGAACGCGGGTGATCCCGTCGTTTTCGGCGAAGCCGGCAACCTGATCAAGGCGGTCACTGGGCTGCACGATCTGCATCCGCTCCCGAACTCCCGCCGGGCAAAGCACCCGGATACCGGCGAGCAGTTTGCGGCCTACCCCCTGGCCATCGCCCCCAATGGCAGTTTCTGGGAAGGGCAATGCTTCAAAGGGGTCGAGACCCACGCCTTCACCACCAGCGGCCACCTGCCGGCGGCGGTTTACACGGGCTACCGGTACGGTTCCGAGCCGAGCGATCCGGTGCCGCATCTGAATCCGTGCGGCTACCAGCCCTCGGAGATCCAGACTGCCTACGGCATGAATGCTGCCTATGCCGCCGGCTACGATGGGACTGGAATGCCGGTGGTCATAGTTGACGCCTTCATGTCGCCCTCGATTGCTAGCGACGTGGCGACGTTCTCGGGCTTTTTTGGCCTGCCGGCGCCGAGCCTCACCATCCTCACGCCGCCTGACCAAAGTCCTCCCCCCTTCAACAATGGCTGGGCGGAGGAGATCACCCTCGACGTGGAGTGGGCGCATGCTATTGCACCGGGTTCGCCGCTCGTCCTGATCGAGGCGCAGGACAACAGCTTTGACGCTCTCTACGGAGCGATCATTTACGCGGTCGACAACGGCCTGGGTGGGGTCATTTCCAACAGTTGGTCCGCACCGGAGGCGCTCCTCGATCCGGGCACCCTCGATGCGATCAACGGCATCGACCAGTATGCTGCGCTGAACGGCGTTTCGCTGCACTTCGCGTCGGGGGACAGCGGCGACGACCTCGCGGCCTGGGGCGTGAAGACGGTGGAGAACTCTGCCGACTCGCAATGGGCCACCGGCATCGGCGGCACCAGCCTGTTCCTCAACCCCAACAACACCCGGAGGTTTGAGACCGGCTGGGGCAACAACGAGACCCGTATCGCGAATGTCACGCCCAACACGCCGGTGATACCACCGCTTCACTTGGGGTACATCTTCGGAGCAGGCGGCGGAACCAGTGGGTATTTCGCCAAGCCCTTCTTCCAATCGGGCTTGCCGGGAGCCTTCCGCATGGTTCCGGACATCTCCATGGATGCTGACCCGGAGACCGGGGTCGAGATGATCTGGAGCTTTGACGGGAATGGGAACCCGGCTGGGCCGTTCATCGGGGTGATTGGCGGCACCAGCGCCTCCTGCCCGATGTTCTCTGGCTTGTGGGCAGTCGCGAGCCAGGCTCATGGCGCACCGCTGGGCTTCTCTGCGCCCTACCTCTATGGCCTGCCGCCGGGCGCGGTCTACGACGTCCCGGCGGGCGTGTTCCCGTTCGATGTGGCCGGAGTCATCATGACCGGTGGGCCTCCCCTGTACCAGTCACCGGCATCGCTGGCAGCTCCGTTGAATGGAACCACGAACTACTTGAGCATGATGTATCACGGCTCGTCGACCCGTTGGTATGTTCTGACCTTCGGGACCGACTCTTCGCTCAAGACTGGACCTGGCTGGGACAATGTGACCGGCGTGGGCACCCCGAACGGCTTGGCCTTCATCAATGCGGTCAAGTAGGAGGCGTTCCCGCGCAGTAGCTTAACCTTGAAGTACGACTGAAAGGGCGGCCTTAGGGCCGCCCTTTTTTTCTCGTAGGCGAAGCAGCGGCCGGGTGCCGAGGCCGGATGCAGGCCGGCGGATGGGACATCCCAGGGCAGAGAGGTTCGGGCGTCAGAGCCTCTTTGTTGGCTCTCGTGCTGGGCGAGGCGCCGCTTGCGGCTGCGGTATGATAGAAGATTATCCGCATAGGGAAGGAACCATCATGAGCTGTGGAGCACCGCCGATCCCGCCCGGATCGCACGATCCCAACCAGCGCAAGGTATTTTGCGTCAAGTTCCAGCGCGAGATGCCCGGCCTCGACGAGCCCCCGTTCGACACCGAACTGGGCAGGAAGATCTTCGAAAACGTCTCCGCCGAGGCGTGGAAGATGTGGGGCGAGCACTGCAAGATGATCCTGAATGAGTATCGCCTGAACCCCGCCAACAAGAAAGACCAGGAACTCATCGTGCAGCAGATGGAGCAGTACTTTTTCGGCGAAGGCGCGGCCCTGCCGGAAGGCTACGTTCCACCCAAGACCAAGCAGTGAGCTTGTTGGAGACTGAAAAGCCCGCTTTCTTGGCGGGTTTTTCCAATCGCGGGCCCCTACCTACTAGCCACGGACGATGGGCAGCTCCGGCGCGACCACGAATTCCAGCTTCCCGTGGGCTTCACGCAGCGCCCGTTCCACGAGTTCTGGAGTGTTGTCGCGGGCGAAAATGAATCCCAGGTAGCTCGAGCCTTCCGGAAGCGGCACCAGCTTCTGCTGGGGCTTGGCCGTGATCTCGATGTCCACGATGCCGGGCACGGCCATCGCGAACTGCACCCCGCGCGTCGCTTCGTAGAAGCCGGGTTTCGGGATCGGGATCATCATCACGCCGGAGGCGCGGTCTTCCCGCACCACGCGCCGGACATCATTTCCCAGCGCCAGGCGGATCAGCACCTCTTCCAGCGACATGTCCTGCTTGAGCAGCGGTATCTTGAAACGCAGGGCGCGGGCGCACAGTCCGCCGATACAGCGCGCCGCGACCTCCAGCACGTACACGCCCCGGTCATTCACCCGGAATTCCGCATGCACCGGCCCGTGATGCAGCCCCAGGGAGCGCACAGCGGCGTCCAGGGCGCGCATGACAGATTCCTGTACGCCATCGGCGAGCCGCGATGGAGTGACGTAGATGGTTTCCTCGAAGTATGGGCCGGTGAGCGGGTTGGGCTTGTCGAAGATGGCCAGCACGTGTAGCCGGCCGTGCTCGACCAGTGCCTCGACGGCAACTTCTACGCCCTCGATGTAGTTTTCCACCTGGATGAACTCGCTGGTGTCCTCGCGCAGCGCCTTGATCTCGCCGCTGGCCAGCAGCCGCTGCACGCGCTCGAAGGCAGCGACGAACTCGGCCGGGGTATCGGCCCGGATCACGCCGCGGCTGCCGGAAAGCGCGACCGGCTTCACCACGCACGGGTAAGCGACGCCCGAAGCCAGCCTTTGTGGATCCTCATCGGCGAGGAATCGCTCATACGACGGCACCTTCAAGCCCGCCTTCCGCAGGACCTCGCGCGAACGGTACTTATCGCGGCAGATGTCGGCCGCCTGAGGGGGATGTCCTGGCAATCCCAGCGCCTGCGCCACCCGCGCCGCCGTGGGCGTGGGGCGGTCGCCCACTGCGATCACCGCATGGATGGGCGTGTTCGCAGCGAACTCGATCACCTTGCTCGCCGCTCCCTTGGGATCTTCGAAATGGAGCGGCAGCGCGTGGTCGCCCCACGGGTCTTCCAACACGTGGCAGCGGTCGGTGCCGAAGGCGACCTCCAGACCGAGTTGCTGTGCGGCCTCGGCGAAGGCGCGTGTCTGGTAGCCCAGCTTGGTGCAGAGCAGCAGAAGCCGCGGCCTGGAAACGGTGGACATAAGGCGTGAAACCCGGCCTCTGTATTAGCATGGAGACCGGGGGAGCAATCTAGTTTCGCACAACTGCCTGCGTTCCATCGGATGCGCATCGTCCTCATCTCGACCTACGAACTGGGCCGCCAGCCCTTCGGCCTGGCGTCGCCCGCGGCATGGTTGCGCCGCGATGGCTTCGGGGTCGCGCAGGTCGATCTTTCACGACAGATCCTCGACGCCGACCTGATCCGATCGGCGGAACTCGTTGCCTTCTACCTGCCGATGCATACCGCCACCCGGATCGCAGTCTCTGCACTGCGCAAGGTGCGAGAGCTGAACCCTCGGGCGCATCTCTGTGCCTACGGACTGTACGCGCCGGTGAATGCCGCTTTCCTGCGCGAGATCGGGGTCGCAACCATTCTCGGAGGAGAATTCGAGGAAGGCCTGCTAAGCCTGGCGCGTCGCGTGGCCCTCGGCGGTCGGGGAGCACAGTCTGAGCCGGAGATCTCCCTCGCGCGTCAGGATTTCATGATCCCCGATCGCGCCGGCTTGCCGCCGCTGGAGCGCTACGCCCATCTCACACTTCCCGACGGCTCCACGCGTGTCGTTGGCTACACCGAGGCGACGCGCGGCTGCAAACACCTGTGCCGCCACTGTCCGATCGTGCCGGTGTACAAGGGCGCCTTCCGCGTAGTGCAGCGGGAAGTGGTGCTGGCCGACATCCGCCAGCAGGTCGCAGCCGGCGCGCAGCACATCACCTTCGGCGATCCAGATTTCTTCAACGGCCCGGCGCACGGGCTGGAGATCGTGCGGGCGCTGCACCGCGAGCATCCGCAGGTCAGCTACGACGTGACCATCAAGATCGAGCACCTGCTGAAACATGCCCAAACACTGACGGAGCTGCGCGACACCGGATGCGCCTTCGTGACCTCCGCGGTCGAGTCGGTGGACGATCGAGTGCTCGCGCTGCTCGAAAAAGGGCACACACGGGCCGATTTCGTGCGCGTCGCGCAGCTTTTCCGCGATCTCGGCATGTTCCTGGTTCCGACGTTCGTTCCCTTCACGCCGTGGATCTCGCTCGGCGGGTACGAAGATCTGCTGCTGACGCTGGTCGAGCTGGGCCTGATCGAGCAGGTGCCGCCGATCCAACTGGCGATCCGGCTGCTGATCCCAGCAGGTTCGCGATTGCTCGAGCTGGAAGAACTACGGCAGCGGATCGGCGAATTCGACCCTCAGGCCCTCAGCCATGGCTGGGCGAATCCCGATCCGCGCGTGGACGAACTCCAGCGTTCCATCGAGTCCGCCGTGCAGGGCGCCTCCAAGAGAAAGCTCAGCCGCTCGGCAACATTCGAGATCATCTGGACGCTGCTCCAGCAGGCGAAAAGAGAAGCGAAGCCGCTGCCCGTCCTGCCCGTGCCACCGGCGCAAAACCGGGCCACGGTCCCTTACCTGAACGAGCCCTGGTACTGCTGAGCGGAGCCCACCAGCGGCCAGTTGGCCGCTTTCTGATGCGGAAGCGGATCGTCTGCATCACCCGCAAGGACCGCGCCGAAGACCCGCACCGGCACATCTCGCACGTCGGCATCGGCGACGACGACGGCTGGAAAGAAGTGCTGATGGTCGAAGAGGTAGTCGCGCACCTGCGGCGCGAGAACGGAGATCGGTTCTACGTGCGCGGGCGAGATGGATGGGAAGCCGAGGTGAAGCTGGGGAAGTGCCCGTTCTGCACCGATCCGCATCCGGCGCTGTGTTCGGTGGCAGACCTTACGGCGAAAGACAAGCTGCTGACGCTGAGCCCGTGCGGGGACATTTGAAATGAGGAGACGCCTTGCCGGGCGTCTCTGCCGTGGATTCTTACTCTGCGCTGGCCGATGGTGCGTTCGAAACCGGCCCAATCACCTGCCAAACCGTGTCCAGCACCGAGCCGTCCACCCACTTCACTACGGCCACTGGGCGGTCGCCGAGGCGCGGCTTTTGGGGCTTGCCGCCGCAGATTCCTTCAACCTCACGCTGGATCTCCTGGATGGGCCGGAAGGGCAGCTTCGAGCCCTTCGTCGCATCGATCAGGTCTTTTCGCCTCGGGTTGATGGCGATGCCGCGCTCGGTGACGACAACGTCGATCAGTTCGCCCGGGCCGGTTAGGGTCGTGACCTTGTCTACGATCACCGGAATGCGGTCGCGGAACGATGGCACCGCCAGGATGGTGCAGCCGGAGAACAGGCAGTTCTGCCAGCCACCGATGCCGTGCAGCAGGCGGCCATCGGAGTGGGTGACGACGTTGCCGTTGAAGTCGACGTCCACCTCGGTCGCGCCCAGCACGACCGCGTCCACGAACTGCCCGTAGAAACCCTTGCCGTGGAAGTTGTACGACGTGAACGGCGATGTGGGAATGTGACGCGGGTCGCTGGCGATGGACTGCACGCCGGCGAGATCGAACGTTTGCCCGTCGAGGATGTAGTCGGTGAGCCCTTCTTTGAGAAGGTCCACCAGGAACTGGGTCGAGCCGCCGCGCACGAAGCGCGCCTTCACGCCGGCTTCTTTCATCATGTCGCGCAGGTACTGCACGAAGGCCAGCGCGATGCCGCCGGCGCCGGCCTGGAAGGAGAAGCCGTCGCGCATGATGCCGGCGGCGCGCAGGAACTCCGCCACCAGGCGCGCGATGCGCAGGCGGTCGGGGCTGCGCGTGATCTGCGTGGTGCCGGAGACGATCTTGGTTGGGTCACCGATGGAGTCCACTTCGACCACGAAGTCCACGTGGTTGCCCTGGATCTGCGCCGGCACGCAAGGGAAGGGAACCAGGTTGTCGGTGACCACGATGACCTTGCCGGCGTACATCGAGTCGGCCAGCGCGAATCCAAGCGACCCGCACGCCGACTTCCCGAATGCGCCGTTGGCATTGCCGAACGTGTCGGCGGTGGGCGCGGCGATCACCGCGATGTCGATGTGCACCTCGCCGTCCTGGATGGCCTGCCAGCGTCCGCCGTGCGAACGCAGCACGCCCATGCCGCGCATCCTTCCTTGCGTGCAGTAGTCGCCCAGCGGGCCGTTCATCGAGCCCTCGATGTGGTGCACGGCCCCGCGCTCCATCAGCTCGATCACCGACTCCTGCGAGGGGAACGAGGCCGACGGAAACCACATCAGGTCTCTAATGCCCATGCGCGCGGCAGTTTCGAGCATCCGCACGGCGATGACATCGCCGTTGCGCAGGTGGTGGTGATTGGAGACGACCATGCCGTCGCGCAGGCCGCACAGCCGCAGCGCGGTTTCGAGATCGGGCAGCCGCTTGTCGCCGCTTTTCGGATAGTCGGAGGCTGACGGGATAGGCGGCGCCGCCTTGCGTCCCTTCGCCGGTACGCCGTCCACGCCCGCGTATGGCTGCTGCTTCTTGCCGTTGACCAGGGTCGGGACCTCGCGCCCTGCGGCGTTGGTCACCAGTTCCGGTGCGGTCTTGGATGCGGCTCGCTTCATGCGTTGTCCTTTACCAGACCCATGCTTCGCGCCCGTGCCACCAGCTTCAGCGCACGCTGTACTACCGGAGGATCGATCATTTTCGAACCCAGCGAGACCACGCCCAGGCCTTTTGACTGTGCTTCGTCATACGCGGCGACAATCTTCAGTGCCTTCTCGATCTCCAACTCGCTGGGCGCGAACGCCTTGTGGATGACCTCGATCTGCAACGGGTGCACGCAGCCCATGCCTTCAAAGCCCATGGCCCTCGCCGCGATGCCCCAGCGCAACAGGCCTTCCATGTCGCCGATGTCGCCGTACACGGAGTCGTTCGCCTGCAGGCCGGCAGCGCGCGCGGCATTCACCACGCGCTGGCGCGCGAACAGTGACTCCGTGCCAGTCGCAGTCTTTACCACGCCGAGATCGGCGGTGTAGTCCTCCAGGCCAATGGTCAGAGCCACGTTGCGCCCGCTGGCCTTGGCGATGGCGAACGCGTTCTCGATCCCCAGCGCCGACTCCAGGATCGGGATCAGCCACAGTGGCCGGTTGATGCGGTGCTTCTTCTGGATCTCTCCGATCCGCCGATCCACTTCCACCACCTGCGCGGCGGTTTCAACTTTCGGGATGAGGATGAGGTCGGGTCTTTCCGGTACGATCTCTTCCAGGTCCTCCAGTCCGAGCGGGCCCTGGTTGATTCGTACCATACGCTCGCACGCGCCGAAGTCCACCGAGCGCAGCGTGTTGCGCACCAACAGGCGCGCCGCATCCTTTTCCTGCGGATGCACCGCGTCTTCCAGGTCAAGGATGACCGCGTCGGGCCCATGCAGCGCCGCGTTGATGAAATATTTCGGCTCCGAGCCGGGCAGGTAGAGCCTCGAGCGGTGCAGGTGATCGCGCGCGGTCGGCGGCGGATCCACGTTGCGTTCCGGCAGCGCGCGACGGCCATTGACCAAACCCGCTCGACGCGCCGCCGCTTCGATGCGGGCCGCGATGGTGAACGGCAGAGCGCCTTCGTCGTGGATTACGACCTGTGCGTGTTTGACGCGGAGCTGCTCCAGCACCTCGCGAGCTTGTGCCCGGATCTGCCGCCCGTAGTAGGGCGCGACGCGCGACTCGAGCTCCAGCTTCAGCCCGCCCGAAGTGCGCGGCTCGATGGCCACGTGCAGGTCCGAGCGGATCTCCGCGCCCCAGTGCCCGGCCTCAGCGGGCCGCGGCGGGCTCGCCTTTGCTTTCGGCATGCTGTATCCGTTTCTCGACCGCGCGCAGGATGGCGTCGGTCATCTGAATGGTCGAGGCCGCGCCCTGCGAGATCGCCTTGGCGCCGCCGGGGATGCGCATCATGTCGTAGGTGCGTACTTTTCCTTCCTTCACCACGTCGCCGACGGCGTCCCAGATCGTCTTCGATCTCTGGTGCTCGCCGATGTGGTCGAGCATCATCGCGGACGACAGGATCATGGCGATGGGGTTGACGATGGGCGGCTTCAGCTCCGCGTACTTGGGCGCCGAGCCGTGCGTCGGCTCAAAGACCGCGACATCGTCGCCGATGTTGCCGCTGGCGGCGAAGCCCAGCCCGCCGACGAGGCCGGCGAAGGCATCCGAGATCACGTCGCCGAACAGATTTGACGCGATCAGCACGCCGTACTCCTCGGGGTTCTTGGTCAGCCACATCATCTGGGCGTCGATGTTGGTGCTCCACAGCGGGATCTCGGGATATTGCTTCTGCACTTCCCTGGCGACCTCTTCCATCATCCCCGAGGTCTCGCGCAGCACGTTCGGCTTCTCGCAAATGGTCACGCTCTTGAAGCCGTGCTTGCGCGCGTACTTGAACGCCGCCTCAGCGATTCGGCGCGCGTTCTCGCGGGTGATGATGCGCAGCGACACCGCCAGGTCCGCGCCCTTTACATCCTTGAACGGCTTGAATTTCGGATGTGAGGCGAAGGCCGCGCGGACGTTCTCCGGCGGGTTCGTCCACTCCACGCCCGAGTAGAGCCCTTCGGTGCCCTGGCGGAAGATGACGGAGCGCACGTGCGGCTCATCCCAGCCGCCGTCCGTCTTCTTGCGGATGAAGTTCAGCGGATTGCCCGGGAAGCCGATGCACGGGCGCATGCAGATATCCAGGTTGAAGCGCTGGCGCATGGTCACGATGGGGCTGTAGTAGACGTAGCCTTTACCTTTCAGGGCAGACTTCAGCTCCGCGTCGGCTTCTTTCTTCGGCTTCGAGGTGATGGCGCCGAACAGGCCGAGCTTGTGCTTCTCCAGCAGCTCGACGGTTCGGTCGGGCAGGGCATTGCCCTCGTTGCACCAGATCTCCCAGCCGATGTCGGCATGGATGTACTCGGCGTCGAAATCGACGGCGTTCAGCACACGCAGGGCTTCCGGCAGGACCTGGTTCCCGATGCCGTCGCCCGGCATGGTCACAACTGTGAACTTCGCCATTAGTGCGTGTCTCCTTCCGAACTCCTTATGTATCGAGTCTCAATTCCGCCAAAGTTAAGCGACAGCTTGCCATCCGGGGCGATGCGGTATTTCGTTCTCTCTTCGCGTGGCTTGGAATGCTGGTTGGTCACGATCTCGTCACCTTCCACCCGGAAATCGAGCAGGATCGTGCTCTCGCGGTGCGGGTCGTTCATGGTGTAAACGAGTTCGCCGCCCTCGAGGAACTCCAGGGAAACGTCGCCATACTTGGAGTAGCCAGTTGCGTCGGTCGCGTCGGAAGTCCACTTTCCGAGCAGTTGTTCGATACCCATCGCGTCTCCCTGAGCTACAGTGACATTGACCTTGCGCTGCGGCCGTCGGCGGTCTCGATCAGGCGCACTAACGCCATTTGTCCGTGCGCCAGCGCGGTGAGGCCCCAGACGTTCTTCGTCCGGCGCACCGGGATGGGTGTCGCCTTGCTCAGGTCGCGCGCAAGCTGCCCGCCGACCTTGTTGCTGATCCCCAGCACGCCTTCGTAGTCGAATTCCTTCGCCCACTTGGCCAGCGCTGCTTTCGCGTTGGGCGCGGACACCTGCTGCACTGCCGAGGTACCGCGATGCTCCAAGACAATCGTGAATAACGACATAAGAACAAATCCTTTCAGGGTGTCATCCTGAGCGAGCGCCGCTTCTAGGGCGGCGCGAGTCGAAGGACCCCTACCTTTTCCAACACTACCGTGTTGCGGCGTGCGACTCCCGTAGTCCTAGTTTCTTCGCCACCAGGTTCTCCACTCCGCCCGCGATCACCAGCGACTGCGGAACTGTCCCCAGCGGCGAAAATCGGAACTTCTCCCCGCGATAAGTGATCTCGCCCGAGCGAAAATCGATCAGAACATCATCGCCGGGCACGATCGTCTTGTCTTTTTCTTCCGCAAAGGCCCTCTTCAGCTTGCCCACGAATTCCGGCACTTCGATGCAGAGGAAGCCGTTGTTGAAGGCGTTGCGCAGGTAGGTCTGCGAAAAGCTACCCGCGATGACCAGCGGGATGCCCGCCGCTTTCAGCGATGTGACCGCCTGCTCGCGGCTGGAGCCGGTGCCAAAATTGAAGCCGCCGACCACCACATCACCCGCACGCGCATTCTTGGCGTACTCGGCATCATAATTCCCGAAGATGACCTTGGCCATCATCTCCGGCGTCATGTCGTCGCGATAAGTGTACGTGCCGGGATAGATGCCGTCGGTGTTGAGGTTATCTTTCGGCATGAACACCAGTCGGCCGCGCACTTCGCTGGGGAAGCCGGGCAAGATCTCGACGGTCTCGTCCGCTGTCTTGGCCTGGAACTCGGTGTAATTGCGATTGATCACGTCGGGGCGGGTCTCCGACGGGCGCGGCGCCGTAATGAATCCTGCGACCGCCGACGCCGCCACGACCGCCGGACTCGCGAGATAGCACTGTGCGTCCTTCGACCCCATGCGGCCCTTGAAGTTGCGATTGGTGGCGGAAATGCCGACTTCGCCGGGCTCCAGAAGTCCCGTGCCCAGCCCGATGCAGGGGCCGCAACCGGCGGGAAGCGTGACGGCGCCGGCATCCAGGATGGTCTGCCAAATGCCGCGCTTCTCGGCCTCGGCCTGCACTTCTTTGCTCGCCGGCGCGAGATAGAACTTCACCGTCGGCGCGACCTTCTTGCCTTTCAGCACCTGCGCCGCGGCCTCCAAATCCTCCACGCGCGAGTTCACGCACGAAACCAGGTACGCCTTCTGGATGGCGATCTTCTTCGGCCCGATCTCCGCCAGCGACGCCATCACCTGCACCGTATCCGGGCCGGAGACGTGCGGCGTCACCTCATTCAGATTCAGCACGATCCGCGCCGCGTATCGCGCGTCGGCATCAGGACAGGGCGGGTCTTTCTCCCAGCGCACGATGTCAGCGGCGGTGAAGCGCTCGATACCTTGCGCCTTCAACTTCGCGTGCACGCTTCGCACGTATGCGATGGTGGCGGCATCCACCGGGAACCAGCCGACGAGCGTGCCCCACTCGGTGCTCATGTTGGCGATGGTCAGGCGCGCGTCCACGGAGAGCGACGCCAGGCCGGGTCCGCCGACCTCCACCACCGCGTTCAGCACCTCTTCCTGGTTGTAGAGCCCGCACAGGGCGATGATGACGTCCTTGCCAGTCGCGCCCTCGGGCAAATGGCCCTCGAGCACCACCTGCACGGTGCGCGGGATCTGCCACCAGAACTCGCCCGTGGCCCAGATAGCAGCGGCGTCGGTGCGCACCACCGGCGTGCCGATCGCTCCCAGCGCGCCGTACATGTTAGAGTGCGAGTCTGAGGCCACCACGAACGAGCCCGGCGTCACGTAGCCATTCTCCACCATGACCTGGTGTCCGATACCGGTGCCCGCGGGATAGAAATCGATGCCGTGCTCGCGCGCGAATGCTTCGATGGCGCGGTATTTTTTCAGGTTCTCTTCCGTGGTGTTCTGAATGTCGTGATCGAGCGCGAAGACCGGCTGGCACGGGTCGAGCACCTTCTGCGCGCCGATGCCTTTGAACTTCTTGATCACCGGCGAGGTGTTGTCGTGGGTCATCACGTGCTTCGGCCGGATGGAGACGAAGTCCCCCGCCCGCAGCGGCCGCTTCGGACCTTCCGCGAGATGTGCCTGCGCGATCTTCTCAACGACTGTTTGGCCCATCAGCAACCCATTTCACCGCAGAGAACGCAGAGAATCCTTTTTCTAGCTCGCTACTCTGCGCTCTCTGCGGCCTCTGCGGTTAAATTTTTGCGCCGGCACCGCGACACTCTCTGCTTTGAAAAGTCGCATCAGTTCGCTTACGGGCTGCTGTTTCTCCAGCTTCCAGATGGCCCCGATCGCCTTGCGTCGCCCGTCTTTCGACATCACTGGCCCGGCCAGCGCCTCGAACTTCTCCTCGATCTCTTTATCCGAGAGCGGATTCCGCGGATCGCCCTTGGGGTAATCGAGCTGCTCGGTGAATTCCTTCCCGCTCGTGGTCTTGATCGTGACGTGCACCCGCTGCAGCGCCGGGAAGACCTTTTCGATCTTCGAATCGGCGACCACCTTCACCTTGTGCAGTTGCTCGCGGATGCGCGGGTCCATGATCTTCTCGTTCTTGAACTGCACGGGCGTGACCTGGCGGTCCACGATCGCCGCTGCGATGACGTAGGGCAGCGAGTGGTCGGCGGTCTCCTTCGAGCGCGGATCGTACTTGCTGGGGTCGCTCAGGATGTCGGCGGCCCGCGCCAGCGAGCGGATGGTCACAGTTTCGATCTGCTCCGGCTTGAGGTCGTGTTTCTTGACCAGCTCGAGCACCGCCGAGATGGGCGCGTGGGTCAACGCCTCGGTGGGGAAGAACTTCATGCCGCATTGCGTGATGCGCCACGACTTGCCCAGTCCGTCAGTCAGGACATTCAGCTTCCATTCGGGCCCAAAGCAGTGCATCAGGCCTTCCTTGCCGTCCACCACGTGCTCCGGCCCGGTGTAGCCCTTCTCCGCCAGCAGCGCCGCCAGCACGCCGGATTGCGTCGCCATCGGGTCCACGGTGTTCTTCATCATGGTGAGCTTGCCCGCGGTGACCGCGCCCAGCGTGCACTGGCGTGACGCCGAGATGCCGATAGCGTGCTGGATCTTCTCCCAATCGAGGTGCAGCGCGCGCCCGGCGACGATGGGCGAAACGAATGCAGTCAGTGTTGCGTGATGCCAGCCGCGCTCGCGGATGCCGGGGAAGGCCGCCTCGCAAAAGCGCTGCTCGAATTCATGGCCCAGCACGAAGCCAACGATCAGTTCCCGCCCGTCGCCCTTGGCACGCTCGACACAGGCCATGGCGGCGGGGAAGATGTCGGAGGGATGCGACGGATCCTGCTTCCAGTAAATGTCGTTGTAGTCCATGCAGCGGATCATCAGCGCGTTGGCCAGCGACGCCGAAACCGCGTCCACGCGCTTGCCGGTGCCGATCACGGTGGCCGGGCCGGGTGCCGCGATCTCGTCCAACACTTCCAGCGCGATCTGCACGTCGTGCACGCCGTAGCCGCCCAGCGCGCAACCCATCGAATCCAGGAAGTACCGCTTGGCCTGGTACACCGCCTCTTGCGACAGGTCGCTGAACTTCAGCCCCGCCGCCCACCTCGCCATCTCCGCCGTGATCGTTGGCTTGCCGCTACCCACACCCATGTATGAGTCCTTTGTTCCGAGAACTGACAACTACTTCTTCAGCGTCTTAAACGGCTCGAACGCCATGAAATCCGCGTGATGCACGATCCAGGCCTCGGTGGTGCGCTTTACCTGCGCCCCTTCGGCGGCGTGTGCCGCGATGATGTGACACACCTTCTCCGGCACGCCGCACTCCATGGCGAGCGCCACTCCGGTGAACGGATGTCGCAGGAACTCTCCGCGTTCGCTTTGGCGGGTCTTGCCGCCGACCTTCTCGTACTCCAGCAGCTTGCCGACGTCCGCCAGGATGGCGCCGGCGATCACCGTATCCATGTCGATCTCGAGCGCCCGCCCCATGAATTTCTTCATCACCTCCGCGGACCGCCGCGCGATATGCACCACGCACCGCTTGTGCTCCATGAACGTGGTCGAGCAGTTGGGAATGAGCAGGGTGAACGGGATCTCGTCGAGGTCTTCGGCTGTGAGCGGGCTCAGCTCGAAGGCTCGCACCCACGTCCGAGTCGTTTTGTCGCGCAGGCTTCCGTCCTTGATCCACCTCAGCTCGGGCCAAAGCTTTTGAACAGTCCTGCGCAATTCCGGATTCGCCGACATTCCGGGTTTGCTCCCCGGGCTTGCAGGTGTGATCGACTTAGTCACGCGGCGTCCTCCAGCCAAACGCTCAAGGATAAACCCCGGCTGAAGCACCCGTCGAGGACATCCCAGACGCCCGTGAGCCGCGCTCTTGACGCCGCCCGAGGCCGTCCCGCCCATCCCCAGACATCCAGTCTATCTATCTTATTTTCAATAAGTTACTTCGTATCGCCGAGGTCACTTGCCGCCCCTGTCGCCTCGGCATACGATAGAAGTCTCCCCTTGCTCCCATGGCCCGGTCCTTGGAAAACCCGGCGTACTACATCAACCCGGAAGCCTCCTGGCTCAAGTTCAACCGGCGTGTGCTTGAAGAAGCCGAGGACGAGCGCAACCCGCTACTGGAGCGAGTCAAGTTCCTGGCCATCACCGCCAGCAATCTGGACGAGTTCTTCGAGGTCCGTGTCGCCGCCCTGCTGCAGCGCATTGAGGACGGCTACACCGAGCCGGGCGCCGACGGCATGGCTCCCGCCGACGAGCGCGACCTCATCGCCCGCGAGACGCACGAGTTCGTCGGCGCGCAGTATCGCTGCTGGAGCGAGGGTCTGCGTCCCGCCCTGTCGGATCAGGGCATTCGCGTCCTGGGCCTGCACGAGCTCGACGCCGACCAGCTCTCGTACCTGAACGATTACCGCCAGCGCGAGCTCGACCCGCTGCTCACGCCGGTCACCATCGATCCTGCGCACCCTTTCCCGCGCGTGCTGAACAAGGCGCTGTGCGTGGCCTTGCTGCTGCGCCGCCGCCGTCGCGCCGCCGGAACGTACATGGGGGTCGTCACCGTCCCGCGCGCCCTGCCGCGCCTGGTCCGCCTGCCCGACACCGAGGACTATGTCTTCCTCGCCGACCTGGTCACGATGCACGCCGCCGATATGTATTCCGGCTACGACATCATCTCTGCCGCGGCCTTCCGCGTCACCCGCAACAGCAATCTTTATCTTCAGGAAGAGGAGTCGCGGAACCTGCTGGAGTCGGTGCGCACCGAGCTGCACAACCGCCGGCGCGGCGACGCCGTCCGTCTGGAGATCGAGGCAGACGCCAACCCCGAGATCATCGAGCGCCTGCGCACCGAGTTCGAGCTGGAGAACTGGCAGGTCTTTCCCACCGACGGACCGGTGAACGTCTCCCGGCTGATGACCCTCTACGAGCAGAGCGGAAAGCAGGAGCTGAAATATAGGAGCTTTGTAGCGCGCGAGTTCCACCTGACCGCCAAGTCGCGCGACCTGTGGGAGGAGATCCGCCGCCGCGACATCCTCCTGCACCACCCCTTCGATTCCTACGACACTGTGGTCTCGTTCATCGAGTCGGCCTGCGAGGACCCGCGCGTCCTCTCCGTCAAGCAGACGCTCTACCGCACAAGCCAGAACTCGCCCATCGTGAACGCTCTGGTGGACGCGGCGCAGGAGAAAGAGATCACCGCCATCGTCGAGCTCAAGGCGCGCTTCGACGAAGCGCCGAACATCAAATGGGCGCGCTACCTCGAGGACGCCGGCGTGCAGGTCTTTCACGGCGTCGTCGGCCTGAAAACCCACTGCAAGCTCACGCTCATCGCCCGCGAGGAAGCCGACGGAGTCATCCACCGCTACGCCCACCTCGGCACTGGCAACTACAACGAGATCACCTCGCGCTTCTACACCGACGTCAGCCTGTTCACCGCCGACGAGGAGGTCACCTCCGCGGTCCATGCTGTCTTCCATTTCCTGACCGCCTACTCCGAGCGCGACAGCTACCAGCCCTTGCTGGTTTCGCCCCTCAACCTGGCGGAGAGCTTCTTGTCGCTGATCGGCCGGGAGGCCGAGCACGCCCGCAAGGGCCGCCCGGCGCGCATCATCGCCAAGATGAACGGCCTGCTCGACAAGAACATCATCCAGGCGCTGTACCATGCCTCGCAGGCGGGAGTGCAGATCGACCTCATCGTGCGCGGCAAATGCGCTTTGCGGCCGGGGATCCGCGGCGTCAGCGACCGCATCCGCGTGCGCTCCCTGGTGGGACGCTTCCTCGAGCACAGCCGGATCTTCTATTTCGCCAATGGCGGCGAGGATGAGATGTACGTCGGGAGCGCCGACTGGATGCCGCGCAACCTCTACGACCGCGTCGAGGTCGTGTTCCCGGTGCGCGATGCCATGCTGCGGCAGCGCATGCTCGACGAGGTGCTGCGCGTCTATCTCTCCGACACCGTCAAGGCCCGCCTGCTCCAGCCCGACGGTTCCTACGTTCGCGCCGAGCAGCTGCTCACTTCACGCCGCAAGCAGGCTGCCGATCTCGGCCCCGCCGGCTTCAACGCGCAGGAATTCCTCATCGGTCTCGCCGAGGGCAAGCAGGCGCTGGAGTCGGTCCCCGTGCCCAGCAAGTCGCGCGTGCGCGCCCGATGAGCGGTGTCTTGCGATTTTGCCGTCCTTTCACAAAACGTTCACCGCGGTTTAACATTTGTCCGCTGAAATACACAGGGACTTGCCATGATCGTCTATTTCCTGCGCCACGCCAGCGCAGGCCAGCACAAAGGTGACCCGGCCAAGGACGAGAAGCGTCCACTCGACAAGGACGGCATCGAGCAGTGCGGCTACATCGGCCGCGCGCTCGCGGCCATGGACATCCACGTGGACACCATCCTCTCCAGCCCGCTCAAGCGCGCCACCCAGACCGCCTCGCTCGTCGGCAACGAGATCGCGTTCGAGGGCAAGCTCACCATCGACAACGCTCTCCGTCCCGAAGCCAGCTTCGCCCAGTTCGGCGATCTGCTCACCCGCAACGCCAGGGCCGAAGCCATCATGGTGGTCGGACATAACCCCAATCTGAGCGAGTTCCTCAGCCTGCTGATCAGCAATCGCAGTTCAGAATCGGCGGTGGATCTGAAGAAGGGCGCGGTGGCCCGCGTCGAAGTGGACAAGGCGGCGACGCTCCAATGGTGCCTCACGCCCAAGCTGGTGCGCACCGTTCACGAAAGCTCTGCGAACAGCTCCCGACCGAACAAATCCCGGAAGTGACGCCGCGTCGCGGGCGCGAGCGAGGGGGTTTTACCGCCGAGCGGGAGCCCGCGGGCGTCATCCTGAGCGAAGCGAAGGATCTCCCCCCGTCAGGTTAATTCCGCGAACAATTCCCGCCCGAACAAGTCCCGGAAGTGACCCCGCTCTTTGTCGAGCATCCACAGCTCCAGATCGGCGCCGATGCGCTTGACCGCCTTGAGCTCGAGAGTCACCCTTCCGTCCTTCACCCGCGCCGTGACCCCGGTGACCGCTCCCCGGCGTCCCTGGTTCAGGGCGCGGGCCAGCCGCAGCAGCGCCACGGCCTTCGGCACCAGCTTGCGATCCGGTGGCGACAGAGCCTTCAGGTACGGCTGACCGGGCGTGGGCAGCAGCGCGCCCAGGTAGCGCGCGATGGCCGCGATGATCCTCCGCTGCTGCGGCGTGTATCCCAGGATCTCCGAGTGCGCGATGATGTAGTACGCGTGCCGGTGCCAGCCGGTGCGGTTCACGTAACTCCCCACCTCGTGCAGCATGGCCGCCGCCGACAGCCATTCGCGGTAATCTTCGGGCAACTGGTGCACGTCTTGGAGTTCATCGAACAGCCGCATGGCCAGCTCGCGCACCTGCCGCGCATGCAGCATGTCCACATGGTACCGCTTGCCCGCCGTCAGCAGCGAGTCCCAGCGGTCGGCTGCGATCTGCCTGGTGGAGCGGGCGCTCAGGTGTTGTTCCGCCGCCATCTGCGCCAGCAGGCCATCGCGCAGGCCGAGCGGGGAACAGAGGAAGCTGGGCAGGTCGCACCGCTCCATCACTTCGGCATACACGGTCGCGCCCGCCACGATGATCTCCGCCCGCTTCGTTCCCAGTCCCGGCACCGACGCCCGCTGCTGGTGGTTCCGTTTCGCCAGCATCTCCGCCAGCTTGACCACCGCCTTGCGCGGCACCTGCGCGGACACCTTCTCCCGCTTGCTCCCGCCCAGCCTGGCTTTGAACATCGCGTCCAGCGCCGCCGCCGTTCCCGAGGTCGCGATCATCATCTTGACGCCGGCACGTGCGATGCGCGGCGCCACCCGCCCGATCCGCTGGGCGATTATCCGCTGCAGGCTGGCCAGTTCGTTCTTCTTCGGCGGATCGTGCCGCAGGAATTCCTCCGTCAGCCGCACCGCTCCCAGTGGCAGGCTGACCGTCACCCGGATATGCCGTTGCACCGAGACGGTCAGCTCGCAGCTGCCGCCGCCCAGGTCCATCAGCAGCATCGGCGAGCGCGTGCCCCGCAGGTTTCCCAGGATGCCCAGATGGATCAGCCGCGCCTCTTCCAGTCCGGAGATGGTCTCCAGCTTCCAGCCCGTCGCCGACAACACCCATTCCAGGAACGATGGTGCATTCCGCGCCTCGCGCAGCGCGCTGGTCGCCACCGCGCGAACCGCCGTGGCCCCGTGCGCCTGGATGGCCTTGTGGAAGCGCCGCAGCACTTTCACCGTGCGCGCCATCGCGTCCGGCGCCAGCATCCCGGTCTTGAACACCGACTCGCCCAGCCGCGTGACTTCGCGGTCCTCGTGCACGGTCTTCAGGCGCCGCCTGGTGAGGCTCGCGATCTTGAGCCGCACCGAGTTCGATCCGATATCGATGGCTGCCAGTACCGGCATACAAAAAGCCTCCGGTATGGAGGCAAGAAGAGTGTTCAGGGTTTCTTCTTAAGGCTGACGACTGCCGATTGACGACTCACGACTGATTCACGCGCTCGCCGCTACGGCCGGTTCGTGGACTCCGGCGGCTGATTTGCGGGGCGGCAGCACGGTCCGTGCGACCTCTAGCAGGTTCTTGCGGGCGTCGGTACACACCGAGATCGCCTCGCGGAACTTTGCCCGCGTCACGTTTTGCAGCGCGGCGATCAGCGGGGACTCCGGCGCCGGCGCCAGCATCTCCTGCGCCCGCTGCGTCAGCACCAGCCAATCGTGCCACTCGCCGATCGTATCCTGCATGCGCTTCAGTTCCGCCACGATCTTTTGCGCGGTCTGGTCTTCGCCGGCCATCTCGGCCACGTACCGCACGTGCTTGGTCTCCAGGCGATACGCGTGCAGATTGTCTTCCCGCAGCGGCGCTCCCTGCGCCCGCGCCACCCGGACGAACATGCGGAGCGACGTAGCTATCGGGTCGAACGGCGCGGCCGCGTCCAAGGCGCCGTCCATCGCCGCCGGCTCCGCGAACAGGCTTAGGCCCTTCGCTGCCTTGCGCAGGCGCTTGCGCACCTCGCGGATCGTTTCCTTGTCCAGCACCGAAACCAGCCTCTTTTCCCGCTTGCTCCGCAGCTCAGCCAGCGCCTGCATCAGGCGGTCCTTGCGCTGTGCGTCCCGACCGATCTTCAGGCTGCGCAGCGCCGCCATCTGCACGTCGATGTCGCGCACTCGTCCTGCGCGCCGCCGCAGCTTCACGACGCGCTTGGTGAGTCTGCGCTGGTTCTTGTCGGGATCCGGGCTGAGTGCCTCCAGCAGCGCCTCGATGCGCCTCGCCGTGGTGCGGAACTGGTGCACCGTGTCCGGCTGCGGTTTGTCTGCGACCTGGTTAAGAAGCCGGCTGAGCCGCCGGCAGAGCATTTGATTCCGTTGCCGATCGATCGGCATCTTCGACCCTTTCTGACCCTAACTCAACCTCTGCTCGATCGCCTCCAACACCGTGCGCAATACTTTCACGCGGGCCCAGTACTTGTTGTTCGCCTCCACCGCCGTCCAGGGCGCGTACGGGGTGCTGGTATGCAGCAGCATGTCCTCGACCGCTGCCAGGTAGACGTCCCACTTGGCGCGGTTCCGCCAGTCCTCGTCGGTCAGCTTGTAGGAGCGGAACGGGTCCGTCTCCCGGCCCTTGAAGCGCCGCAACTGCTCCTCCTTGCTGATGTGCAGCCAGAACTTGCAGATCACCATGCCGAACGAGTGCTGGTGCGATTCGAATTCGTTGATCTCGCGGTAGGCGCGCCGCCATTCGTCGTCGTTGCAGAAGCCTTCGCAGCGCTCCACCAGCACGCGTCCGTAATGGCTGCGGTCCCAGATGGCGACATGCCCGGTGCGCGGCAGGTTCCGCCAGAAGCGCCACAGATAGGGGTGCGTCCGCTCCTCGCCTTTCGGCGCCGCATAGCTGGAGACGGTGAAGCCGCGCGGGTCCAGGATCTCGGTCACACGCTTGATCGCTCCACCCTTGCCGGCCGCGTCCCAGCCCTCGAAGACGCACAGCACCGGGATCTGCTTTTTGTAGATCTGGAACTCCAGCTCCCGCAGGCGCACTTGAGCGCGGCCCACCTGCTCCTCGTACTGCTTTTCCGACAGCTTCTTCCCGAGATCCAGTTTCTCAAGCATGGGCCACCTCCGCTCTGGACCTGGCCTCGGCCCCGACCGTTTTCTTCTCCTCGGCGCGGGCCAGTTCGCTGTCGCGTGTCGCCTTCTCCGCGCGCGCCTCTTTGGTCGCCGCCGCGGCCGCCGCCGTGCGCGACACTCCCGCCGGCAGCGCCTGCCGCCGCGCCAATACCGATTCGATCGCCTTCACGATCGTGTCGAACACCTTGACCCTCGCCCACCGGATGTCGTTCGCCTCCACCACCACCCACGGCGCGTTCGGCGTGTCTGTCTTGGCCAGCATCTCCTCCACCGCATCCACCCACTTGCCGTAGTCCTTGTGGTGACGCTTGTATTCCTTGGTGATCTTCCACTTCAGCAGCGGGTCTTTCAGGCAGGCGCGGAAGCGCTTCTTCTGCTCCTTCTTCGAGATGTGCATCCAGAACTTGAGCAGAACCTGACCGTCGTCGGTCAGGCAGCGCTCGAACTCATTGATCTGCTGGTAAGCCTCGCGCCACTCCTTCTTCGGCGTCAGCTTGTCGCAGCGCTCCACCAGCACTCGGCCGTACCAGGAGTGGTCAAAGACCGCCATCTCCCCGTCATTGGGCAGCACCACCTGGTAGCGCCAGAGGAAGTGATGTCGCTGCTCCAGCGGCGTCGGCCGCGTCCCCGGAAGCACCCGGAAGAGCCGCGGGTCCAGCTTTTCGGTCAGCTTCTTGACGATCTGGCCTTTGCCCGCCGTGTCCCACCCTTCCAGGCAGATGACTACTGGGATCTCCGCTTCCTGGGCAGCGTATTGCAGCTTGCGGAGCTTTTCCTGGAGTTCCGGCATTTCCTTCGCGTATTGCGTCTTGGCGATACTCGCCTTTAGATCGACGGTTTCAAGCATGAGGACGCCTCCTGGAACGAGGTTGAGGCCCGCGTTCCTGGGCCCGTCTGAGGGGCTTGACTGCCGGGTTTCCCAGCCCTGCTTCCGCTTGCGACGGGGTTCCCTGAGAGGGGGAGGCCCCATTTTGTATCACTCCTGCCGCGGTTTTGCACCATTATCCAATAAGTAAATAACCATCTTAAGGATGTTGTCAGTGCAGTGAATAAGGCAGGCGCTTACTGTTGCGTCCAGTGCTGACCGCCGTCCGAGGTGGACCAGGCGGCGCCATCGGCGGTGCGTGCGACCCCGTGCTGCGCATCAGAAAACTCGAGCGAGACGATGGCCGCGGCGGAACCCGGGAGGGTTTGCCGCGTCCAGTTGCCGCCGTTGTCGGAGGAGTGGTAGAGAAGCGCGGCAGGTCCGCCGGCCCACACGTCAGCCCCGACCACCGCCACGGCGCGGAAGCTCGCTCCTCGCTCCACCGTCACCGCCTGCCAGGTGCGACCGGCGTCTGAGGAGCGCTGCAATTGTCCCTTTTCGGAGATGCTCCAGCGGCTCCCCGTACTGATTCTCCCGACCTTGGCCTTGAGCGCGGGAGCCGCCGCACGCCCCTCAAACGTTGCACCGCCGACGGAACCGGCACTCTTGGCTGGGGCGGGAGCCGCTGCCTGGACCTCGACCGTCTCCGCTGCGGACGCCGGCTGTTTCTTCGCGAGCATGGCGTTCTCCGTCGCAGCGGGTGCCGGGGCCGTAACAGGGGCTGAAACCTGCGTGGCCGCCTGGTCCGCTCGCTGATCGCGCTCAGCGACTGCCAGTTTGTCGTCCTTCACCAGCGCTTTCTCCGCTGGCGGAGCCGCTGGGACGCCCATCGCGAAGCGGCGTTCCTCGCTCTTGGTAGTCTTTGCTTCCGACTGGGGTTGGACTGCCCGCGTCGCCATCACGGCGTCCGCCTGCTTCTTGGGCGACGGGGCGGTCAGCTTGTCGTACGCCCTTACCCGATCGGCGGCGATGGTCCCGTTCTTGGTCTCCATCTCCGCCTTGGGTTCGGCCTTTGCTGCCGCGGGCGCGTTGACGGCCGCAGCCGTCTCCGCCCGACGTTCTATCGTCGACGGAGGTGGGACTTGCCGGCGCAGATTGTAGTCCGCCACCAGAGCGGCGGCGACCACGACGGTCGCGGCGATCCCAGACCACTTGAGGGTCTGCGGCTGCCGGTACCAGGGCAGGAACCCCGTCATGGGCTGCTCGGCCGGAGCTCCCGGCTGGGCGAGGGCGACGGCTTCACGGCAGGTGGCGCAGATCGCCAGGTGCGCGAGCACACTTTCGCGCTCGCGTCCGGTTAGGGCCTGCTCCGAGAAGGCGGCGAGCAGGTCGGCGTCGGGATGATCCTGCGTCCCGGGCCGGTTCCTCAGCCGCTCGATCACGGATTTGGGTAACTCTGGCATTTCCCTCTGCTCGCTTCTATGTTCCCTCTACGGGGACTCCTTCTTCAAGAACGGCCGGCGGCGAGTTTCTTGCGCCAGGCGGCCGCGGATATCTGCGGAAACGTCGCGCACGTCCACCTCGAGCGCCTCTTCGGCCTGGCGGCGGCTCATTCCGCCTCGGACCAGGGCCTCCAGGATCTTCTTGCGCAGGCTGGCGGCGATCTTCTCCACCTTGCGGCTGACGGTGGACTCGTGCACCCCGAGCGTACGCGCGATCTGCGCCAGCGTGCGGCCGTCGAGAAAGTACGCGGCCAGGATAAACCGGTCCTCGGCGCCCAATGCGGAGAGCGCATCGTCGATGGCCGGGGCCAGTAGCGGGGCAGGCGCGGCCGTCTCCTCCCGGTGCGGCGCGGCCACCTGGTGGCCTTCTTCCTCCTGCTCATCGAGGCTCACGTTGCGCCGCCCGGTACGGTAGCGGTTCACGAATTCCTGCGCCAGCACGGTACGCAGCCAACCCTCCAGCGAGCCGCGCCCAGTGTAGGAATCGAGCTTGGAGACGCGCTCGCCGCCGTCGCGCGTGCGCGTGCCGTACAAGTCGGCGTAGATGGAGTCGGCCAGCTCGCGGCCATTCGCGTCGTCGCGGGTGATGGCGTGCGCCGCGTCGTACAGCTTTTCCCGGAAGCGGGTGAGGAAGATCTCCCAGGCGGCGTCGTGCCCGGCGGCGCAGGCGCGCGCCAGCACCAGCTCCTCGACGCGCAACGACGTGTACAACACCCGCAGCTCCACCTCCGACGCGCCGGGAGCGTACTTGTCGGCGATCGCCTGCAGCAGGCGCGCAAATTGCTCCCGTCCGATCCCGAGACTCTCCGCCTTGCTGCGGGCGTAGAGTTCGGCAAACAGGGGAGCCATTTCACCTTCGCCCTTGGATTGCGGAGGGCTCACAATGAGTGGAGTTTAGCAGCAAATGAACGGTCCGGACGGCGTGCTAAACGGGGCAGCCGTTTGCTGGGGCGCGGCAACAAGAAAGGCGCGGGTCATGCCCGCGCCGGTGAGATCAAGGCAGGGACTAGGCCTCGTGCACTTCGTGCGCGAAGTCGTATTGTTCGATGATCACGGCGGTGCCGACTTTGCCCCCCGGCGCCTCGTCGAAGATGCGCACCACACGGCCCTTGCAGCGGACCTTGATGCTTTCGGTAAGTGTGATTTCGGAAGGCAGCGTGAGGGTCATCTCGATGGGAGTTCCTTCCGGCAAGCGGTTCTCGAGGAAGAAGAATGCACCACGCGCGCTGACATCCCTCGTCTGCGACGATTCTTCCTTCAGGCCCCCCTCGGAAGACCTTACGATTACCGGCAAGCGAAGTGCAAAACGCTGCTCCGTACGCCTATCAGGTTGTGCCTGGAACATTAGCCTCTCCCACGTCTTCGCGACGTCCTGGCCGCTACGCCACAGACCACACGCTCATACTAGAACGGGCGGTCCGAGGGCACGGAGTATTCAGATAGGTGCAAGCTGAGTGCCAACTTTGGCCCTTCTGGCCAACGAAAAACGGCTCGTAAGTGTAACAAAATGCGATATCCAGGTTTCCTGTGTTCAAAAGTGGGCCCAAAAAAGGCGAAAAACTTTGCGGTTTTTGTGAATTTGGCCGCACTTTGTTCCCAAAGCCGTCCTCTGGTGCTCACGGCCCGAATGCGTCTCAGAATGCCCTCCGCGATGCTCTCGGTCACGGGACTTGATTGGGCCCGCGTCGCCTGCTGCGGCCCGCTCCGATGATAGAATCCGGGATGGTTTTCGTTCACGGGGTGTTCAGAGATGCAACCTTCGGCCGCGCGGCTCTCCTTGTCTGATGAACTTCTTACCCGCATCCAAACCCGCACCGCCAGAGTGGGGATCATCGGCCTGGGGTACATAGGTCTGCCCCTGGTGCTGCTGTTCAGTGGAGAGAAATTTCCAGTCACCGGCTTCGACATCGACGAGAACAAAATCAAGGTGTTGGGCGAGGGCGGCTCGTACATCTATCGCATCCCCGCCGAGCAGGTGAAAGAGGCGCGGCAGCGCGGTTTCTCGGCTACCTCCGACTACTCCCACCTGAAGGAGATGGACGCCATCATCATCTGCGTCCCCACGCCGCTGGATGCGTACCGGGAGCCGGACTTGAGCTTCATCCGGGCGACGGGCGAAGCCATCGCGCCCCACTTGCGGGCCGGGCAGCTGGTCATTCTCGAGAGCACGACCTATCCGGGCACGACCGAAGAGGTGCTGATCCCGATCTTGGAGAAAAAGAGCCCGTCGGGCCTGAAGGTCTCGAGCCATGCGCCGGGTTCGGACAACGTGTTCTTCGTTGCCTTCTCGCCGGAGCGCGAGAATCCTGGCAGCGACTTCGACCGCAAGGAAATTCCCAAGGTGGTGGGCGGGACCACACCGCGTGCGACCGAACTGGCGGCGGCCATGTACTCCGCCATCTTCCGGCGCACCGTGCCGGTCTCCAGCCCCAAGACGGCGGAGATGACGAAGTTGCTGGAGAACATCTATCGCTGCGTGAACATCGCGCTGGTGAACGAGCTGAAGCTGCTGTGCATGCGCATGGGCATCGACATCTGGGAGGTGATTGAGGCGGCCTCGACCAAGCCCTTCGGCTTCCAGCCGTTCTATCCAGGCCCCGGCCTCGGCGGGCACTGCATCCCGGTGGATCCCTTCTATCTCTCCTGGAAGGCGAAGGAGTTCGACTTCCAGACCAAGTTCATCGAGCTGGCCGGGGAAGTGAACACGTACATGCCCTACCACGTGGTAGAGGCGGTGTCGCGGGCGCTGAACCAGCATCGCAGGTCGCTGAACGGGGCACGGGTACTGATTCTGGGTGTCGCGTACAAGAAGGACGTGGACGACCTGCGTGAATCGCCGGCTCTGGTGATCATCGAGGAGTTGAAGAAGGCGGGCGCCGAGGTCAGCTACAACGACCCCTACTTTCCCAAGGTTGGCCGCGGGCGCCGTTACAACCTGCAGATGACGTGCGCGCCGCTCGAAAAGCTGGACCAGTACGACTGTGTCATCATCATCACCAACCACTCGACTTACGATTTCAAGAGGATCGTCGCCGAGTCGCGGCTGGTGGTGGACACCCGCAACGCCACCAAGGGGATTGATTCTCCGAAGATTGTGCGCTGCTAAGCGTTAGGAAATTAACCTCGGCACGGCTGGAGGCCGTGCCGTTCGTGTCTCGGCCGATGGGCAGCGCCATTTCGGCACTCGACCCGCTTGGCTGTCGCTTGCTGCTGCCGGTCGGCCATGTTGTACTACACGGATATCCGGGCAGACGCGCAATGAGCCTGATCACGATGAAATTCGGTGGGACCTCGGTCGGCGATGCGGCCTGCATCCGCGGTGTCGGCTCGATCGTGCAGCAAGCCGCCCAGGGCTACAAGGTCGTCGTGGTGGTCTCGGCGATGGCGGGGATCACGGACCTCATTGTGCGCACCCTCCAGGCAGCGACCGCAGGCAGCCAGGCCGGTATCGAAGAACCCCTCGGGGAAATGCAGCGGCGCCATCACGCCGTTCTCGATGAACTTTTCTCCGCGGACTCCCGGGAAGTCATCCGCGGCAAAGTCAACGCGGTTCTGGACCAGCTTCGCGAGTTCTGCCACGCGCTCGCGCTGCTCCGATCGAGCACGCCGCAGGTGCTCGATGTGGCCTTGCCCATGGGAGAGAAGATCTCGGCGCAGATCCTGGCGGCCTACCTGGGACAGATCGGCACCAGCGCGGCGTACGTCGACGCAGTGACCGTGCTGGTGACCGACGAGAAATTCGGCGACGCCAGCCCCGACATGGAAGCCACGCGGCGGCGCTGCCAGGCATCGCTGTCGCCACTGCTGGAGCGCGGTGTGGTGCCGGTGATCACGGGATTCTGCGGGGCCACCTCCAAGGGCCAGCCAACCACCCTCGGCCGCGGCGGATCGGATTTTTCTGCCACCATCCTGGGCACCGCCATCGGGTCGGATGAGATCTGGATCTGGACGGACGTGAACGGGGTTCTCACTGCCGACCCGCGGGTGTGCCCCGACGCGGCCACGCTGCCGGAGATCACCTACGCCGAGGCCATCGAACTGTCCTATTACGGAGCCAAGGTCATCCACCGCCGCGCCATCTGGCCCGCCATGCAGGCGGCAACGCCGGTGTGGATCAAGAACTCGTTCGCGCCGCAAGTCGCCGGGACGAAGATCGCCCCTTCGGTTGCGCCGATCGGCTCCCCCGTCAAGGCGGTGACTGCGGTCATCCAGGCGTCGCTGCTGACCCTCACCACCCGCCGCGACGTCCACTTCGCGGAGATCTTCGGCCGCCTCTTCCTGCGCCTCGCCCACGAGCACGTGGATGTGCTGTTCTCCACCCAATCCTCGTCGGAGAACGCGCTGGGGCTGGTGTTCCGGGAGCAGGACACAGAACACGTGCTGGGCGTGATCCATCGCCTGTTCCGCAACGAGCTGAAGCACGGGATCCTCAACGAGGTGTCGGTGCAGCGGAACATCGCCGTCATTGCGGTGCTGGGAGAGACCATGAAGGGCACCTTCGGCATCCTGGCGCGGCTGTTCGGCGCGGTGGCGCGGCGCAATGTGAGCGTGATCGCCGTCGCGCAGGGTGCGAGCGAGCTGAACATTTGTTTTGCCGTGCCGGCGTCGGCAGCGAATGAGGTGGTGCAGGCCGTGCACACGGAATTCCTCAGCGCGGCTTCGCCGGCCCACGTCGTCGCCATGGGACGGGCCCCGGCATGAGCCCCAATGTCCAATCCGGAGCCGCAGCGGCCACGGCCCGCCTGCGTTGCAGCGGATGCAATAGCATGGCGGAGACCGCTGCGCCGGACTTCCGATGCACGCGCTGCGGCGACCTGTTGGAAGCGTGCTATCCCGGCATGTTGTGCGACGCGGCCGAGCTGAAGCAGGTCTGGATGCGGCGCAAGGCTTCGCTCGACGCGCTAGACCAGAGCGGCGTATGGCGTTTCCGCGAACTCCTGCCCATCCTGCGGGATTTCCGCCAGGCGGTGACCTTGCGCGAGGGCAACACCCCGGTGTACGAGCTGCCGCGCTGTGCGCGCGCCGCCGCCGTCGAACGCCTGCTGGCCAAGCACCAGGGGATGAATCCGACCGGCTCGTTCAAGGACACGGGCATGACCGCGGCGCTCTCCGTGGCGAAGCAGGAGGGCTTTCGCTGGGTGGCCTGCGCTTCAACCGGCAATACCTCGGCCTCGATGGCGGCCTACGCGGCCCGGGCCGGCTTGCGCAGCCTCGTGCTCATCCCGGAGGGAAAGATCGCCTGGGGCAAGCTCTCGCAAGCGCTGGAGTACGGCGCGCTCACCTGCCAGCTGCGCACGGACTTTGACGGCTGCATGCGCGTGCTCAACGAGGTCGTGCGCCGGCGTCCCGTCTATTTGTTGAATTCCGTGAACCCCTATCGCATCGAGGGCCAGAAGACCGCCGCCATCGAGCTGATGGAGCAGCTCGAATGGAGGGTGCCCGACCATGTGATCGTGCCGGCTGGCAACCTGGGGAATTCTTCTTCGCTGGGCAAGGCGCTGCTGGAGTTGCGCGAGCTCGGATTCATCGAGCGCCTGCCCAAGGTCTCGCTCATCCAGGCGGAAGGCGCGAACCCGCTGGTGCGCAGCCTGCGCGAGAACAAGGGCGAGCGCTTGGAGCCTATGGCGGCGGAGACGCTGGCCACGGCCATCCGCATCGGCAATCCCGCCTCGTGGCGCAAGGCGGTCCGCGTTCTGCGTGCCACCGGCGGAGCATGCGACGACGTGACCGAGGCGGAGCTGGCTATCGCCAAGGCCGAGATCGGGGCGGACGGCGTGGGCTGCGAGCCTGCCTCGGCCGCGACTCTCGCCGGTCTGAAGAAGCTGGTGCGTACGGGCTTCGTCAAGCGTGGGGAGACGGTCGTGCTGATCCTCACCGGCCACCTCCTGAAAGACCCCGAGTACACGCTCAAGTTCCACAGCGGCGAGCTCTTCGCCGACGTCCCCGCAACCCGGCCCTTGCGCCGACCGCCCGTGGTCCTCGACGCTGAAGTGGACGCCGTCGTCCGCGCCCTGGAGGACGCAGACAAGGACCTCCGATGACGACCCGCGCTCCCGCCTTCGAGATCGAGTTGCCGGCGACGTCGGCGAATCTGGGCCCGGCATTCGACGCGGCCGCACTGGCGCTCGATCTCTATCTCCGTTTGCGCGCTCAGCCCGCCTCGGACTTTTCCATCCGCGCCGAGGGCGTGGACGCGGACATCTGCGGTAACAGGGACAGCATCATCTTGAAGACCTACTGCGAAGTGCTCGAGGCAGGCGGCGGCACGGCCCCGCCGATCGCTCTGCAGATCGAGAATGAGATCCCCATCGGCAAGGGCTTCGGCTCCTCGGCCGCGGCACGGCTAGCGGGCATCGCCTTGGCCATGCACTTCGGCGGGCTTTCCCTGACGGACGGCCAGGTGCTGAACGAGGCAGCGCGCCGGGAAGGTCATCCTGACAATGCCGCCGCGTGCTGGCTGGGCGGGCTGGTGGTCACCAAGCAGACCGAGCGCGAGGTCGTGGCGCTGCGCATCGACACTCCGGCGCGTTGGTCGCTTCTGCTGATCGTCCCAGACCAGCCGCTGGCGACCGAGAAGGGCCGCAGAGTGCTCCCCGAGCGATATACCCGCGGGGACGTTGTGGCCAATGTTCAGGGTGCTCTGTTGTTGATCTCCGCGCTGGGCCAGGGCCGGCCTGACCTGCTGCCATGGGCCTTCGATGATCGCTTCCATCAACCCTACCGCGCCACGCTATGCCCGCTGCTGGAGCCTGTCCGCGCGCTGGCAGGGAAGGCGGGCATCCTGGGCGCGGTGCTCAGCGGCGCCGGACCTGCGGTCCTGGTGTTCGCCGACCAAACCGTTCCTGTGGACGAAACCAAGCGGCACATCGCGGAGGCCGTGGCCCGGGCCGGCTTGAAGGCGGAGGTGCACGCCACCGCCGTCGCCTCCCGCGGCGCACGCGATTCACGCAAGGTGCTCGCAGAAGGAGAAGCCAGGCGATGAGGACCGTTGGCGTCGGAATCGTCGGCTACGGCACCGTGGGACAGGCCACGGCGGAGATCATCACCGCCAACGCGGAGGAGATCCGCAAGCGCAGCGGGGTGTCTCTGCGCGTGACCTCGGTGTGTCGTCGTTCGCCGCTCTCCTCGGAAGCGGTACCGGGAACCGTCCGCGTCACCGACGAGTGGCGCGAGGTCGTCCAGGCCGATGACGTTGACATCCTGGTCGAGACGATTGGGGGCACGGATGTCGCCTATCGGGCGGTGCGCGCGTGCCTGGAACGCGGCAAGCCGGTGGTCACCGCCAACAAGAACCTGGTCGCCCGCCACGGCGACGAGATCTTTGCCCTCGCCGCAAAGAAGAACCTGCCCATCGGTTTTGAGGCCACCGTCGCCGGCGGCGTGCCCATCCTGAGCGCCATTGCCGAGGAGACCGCGGGCGACCGGCTCCTGGCCGTGTACGGCATCCTCAACGGCACGGTGAACTACATCCTGACCCGCATGGAGAGCGAGAACCTGGATTTTGGCGCAGCGCTCGCGGCGGCCCAGCAAGCCGGCTACGCGGAGGCCGACCCCGCGCTCGACATCGACGGCATCGACGCGCGCGACAAGCTCTGCATCCTGGCGCGGCTGGCCTTCGGCGGGCGTCTCGCGCCCGAAGCGATCTCCGTGACCGGCGTGCGCCAGGTCGAGGCGGAGGACATCCACTACGCGCGGCGTCTGGAAGGGACGATCCGCCTGGTCGCGGCGGCGGAGAAGACCGAGCAGGGCGTCGAGCTGTCGGTGCGTCCCTGGCTGGTGGACCGCCGCTCCATGCTGGCCAAGGTGGAGGGCGTGAACAACGCCGTGTTCCTCGTGGGGGAGAAGATCGGAACGCAGATGTTCTACGGCCGCGGCGCCGGCGGAGATGCCACGGGCGCCGCCGTGGTCGCCGACATCGTGGACATCGCCCGCTCGCTGGCGGCGGGCACGCTGGCCGCTCGGAAGGTCCCAGGCTTCCTCGACCAGCACGATCTGCGCATCAGCCAGACGCCCACGCCGGTCGGCTGGTACCTGCGGCTGACCGTGCTCGACCGTCCCGGCATCCTGGCGCGCGTGGCCGAGGTGATTGCGCGCGAGGGCATCAACGTCGAGGCCGTCATTCAGGAGCGCTCGCCCAAGGACCGGCGCTCGTTCGTCATCACGGTTGAGCCGGTGTCGGAGCCGGTGATGCGCCGCGCCCTCGCGGAGATCGACCGCTTCGACTTCATGCTCGAGCCAGTGCTGCCCATGCGCGTGGAACAGTCGCTGGTCAAGAATGCGTAGCTCGCAGGTTCTTGCCCGCCGCCGCGAGTTCCCGCACTGCTGCGCACACCTAAGGATCGGCTTGGCGAAGCCGGGCGTTTGGGGCACCTTTGCCGCGTCTTGGCTCTCTCACGTGCCGGCGGCGTTCCGTCCCTGTACTCGATGATCCGTCTATTCCTTCATTCTCAATGCGAAAACCCCTGCGGTCTTTGTAAACACCCGTGCAATTCGCAAGTGCGTCAATGCTTCGGTCGAGCCAGTGGCGCCTACGATCCATTTGCCATTAATTACGGTCCGCTTGCACGTAGGTGGTTTGGTGTATAGTACCCGCCGAACGAACGAAGAAAATGGAGACTTTCGCTTCACTTCCAGGATGCGAATACTGGTTACGGGCGGGGCGGGTTACATCGGCAGCGTGGTCGTAGAGGAATTATTAGCGGCAGGGCAGCATACCGTCGTTTACGACAATCTCAGCCTGGGCCACCGCGATGCCGTGCTTCCCGGCGCTGAATTCGTTCAGGGTGAGATTCTGGACAGGCAGACACTCGAGAGTGCGCTGACAAAACACGGAATCGACGCCGTCATTCACATGGCGGCAAATGCTCTTGTGGGAGAGTCGTGCGAGAACCCCGCGAAGTACTACACCAATAATCTTGTCACCAGCCTGGCGCTGCTCGAAGCCATGCGCGCCACTGGGGTTTCCCGCCTGGTACTTTCCTCGACAGCTGCCGTATACGGTGAATCACAGAAACCCCTGATCGATGAATCGGACGCCACGCGCCCCACAAACCCATACGGAGAAACGAAGCTCGCTTTTGAACGAGCCTGCCATTGGTACGAACAGGCCTACGGCATGCGGTACGTCAGTCTCCGCTATTTCAACGCTGCCGGCGCAACAAAACACTGTGGCGAGCGGCATGATCCGGAAACGCACCTGATTCCACTGATTCTCCAGGCGGCGGCCAAGCTGCGGCCTCATGTGGAGATTTTCGGCGATGACTATCCAACTCCTGACGGCACGTGCGTTCGCGACTATATCCACGTGAGCGACCTCGCGCATGCCCATGTGCTGGCGTTGGATTATCTGAAAAGGTCGAGCGGGAATTTTAATCTGGGTTGCGGCGGCGGCCACTCGGTCATGGAAGTTGTGGAGACGGCCCGCAGCGTCACCGGGCGGGAGATCCCCGTGCGCATCGGCCCGAGGAGACCCGGCGATCCGGCGGTGCTCGTGGCCAGCTCGGAAAAAATCAAGAGAGAGCTTGGCTGGGTCCCGGAAAAGCAGGAGCTTCGGACCATCATCACCTCTGCCTGGGAGTGGATGCAGCAGCAGGCCTTCGTCGATCGGGCCACTTGATCGTTGAACACAGCGGCAAGGATGAGACATCATCCTGATTTCGTGGGAGAGGGCATTTTCTGGTATCTTAGCGACCGATGAGGTTTTGAGGATTCTGCGCGAAGTGCGCGCGATGTGGAAACGCAAACCCTGCCTAAAGCCGTGTCAGCCATGCCAGCCGAAGAGGTTGAAGTTTCAGTCGTCATTCCTTGCTTGAATGAGGCGAACTCCCTCGCCATCTGCATAGACAAGGCGTTCGGCGCGTTCAGGGGCGCTGGCCTGTCTGGAGAAGTGGTTGTAGCCGACAATGGCTCAACCGACGGGTCCATCGAGATCGGCGAGGCGCACGGCGCGCGCGTCATAAGGGTCGCGCAGCGCGGGTATGGCGCCGCCCTGCAGGCGGGCATCGCCGCGTCGCGTGGCCGCCTCATCATCATGGGTGACGCAGACGATAGCTACGATTTCTCCGTCGTTCCTCAGTTCGTTCTGAAGTGGCGCGAAGGCTACGACCTGGTCATGGGCAACCGCTTTCGCGGCGGCATCAAATCCGGCGCCATGCCGTGGCACCACAAGTATTTTGGGAATCCCGGCCTCACCGCGTTGCTCAACCTGCTGTTTCGGACAGGAATCGGCGACTGCTATTGCGGCATGCGCGGTTTTTCCCGCGCCATGTACGATCGGCTGGACGTCCGCAGCACCGGAATGGAATTCGCCCCCGAACTCATCATCAAAGCCGCACAGATCGGCGCCAAGATCACCGAGATTCCCATAATCCTGTGGCCTGACAAGCGCGGCCGTCCACCTCATCTCCGCAGCTTTCGGGACGGCTGGCGCACGCTGCGATTTTTCCTGCTTTACGCACCCAATTGGCTTTTTCTGTTGCCCGGGTTTTCGCTGTTGTTTCTTGGGCTGGCGCTGGTCTTCTGGCTCTTGCCCGGCCCGCGCCATCTCACCGCGCGGATCGTCCTGGATATTCACACCATGGTCTTCGGCGTGATTTTCACGCTGATGGGCGCTCAGATCATCAATATTGGGTTCTTCGCTAAGGTGTTCAGCTATGCCGCGCGCTTCGATCGCAACCCGGTCTCGCTGAAGCGGATGTTGCGGCGCGTAACACTGGAGCACGGATTGCTGGTCGGCGCCATCATGTTTGTGGCGGGTTTTGCGGGGAGCGCGCGGGTTGCATGGCACTGGGCGGCGACCGATTTTGGGCCGCTCGATGATGGGCTGCGGGAAGTCCTGTTCTGGTCCATGTGGCTGTTCCTGGGTGTCCAGACGGTCTTCTCCTCTTTTTTCCTGAGCATGCTGGGCATCAGCCGCGACACCTACATCGGAGATTATGAGCAGCCTCATGAACCCTAATCCGAGTATTGGGCGCACCAAAGATGACCCGCCGATGAACGATGCCGGCGAACTGAAAAGTATGATGTGAAAGCCGAGAGACCACACCGGAGTTTTTCAAGTTGTCTGCGCCGGGATGTGCGGGGCTATTGGACATGGCGGCCGCAGCGCAGCGTATCTTCGAGGGACTCCGGGACCACGCTGATAGTTTGGATGCCCGATTGACGCAATGGGCCACAGCTGGGGAACGAGCCGAAAGGAACGGTCTTGTCGCCGGGCGGGTAGATCGGATCGCTTTGCGAGTTCCGCTGTTGCGCGTGGACCTTAGTTTCCCAACTCTTGGACATTTGCCGGCCCTATTTCGCCGCCATTTGCGCCCGCTGCTCTCGCGCAGCTCTTGCGGTCGTGGGCGGTCTAAGGTCGGCAGCTTCCAGTACGATGTAAATGCAGGGAGCTATTGAATATGAAAAAACCACAACGCATTTCAGAGTTATCGGCTTGGGTTTGTTTCCTTACAACACTGGCAGTCTTAGGGTTGATCAACGCGTGTTCTGGACAAACCCAAATTGTGTTGGATCCCAGTGTTCACCACCAAACCATATCAGGATGGGAATATGAAGATGGTTTAGAAGGGGGGCCCCATTCGCCCACTTATCCTGTTTTCATTTCGAGATTTGACCAATACAAGAATAGTCTCTACGATCACGCGGCTAACGATTTAGGCCTGAATAGGATCCGATTCATGTTTGGTGCCGGTATCGAGGGCCCGGGTGACGGTTTATGGGGCAAGGCTCTTGCAGGCCAAATCTCTCTTGAGGCCACGTATAAACATCCGATAAACGTGGTGTCCAGTGGCCGCCATGCAAATGTCGTTAATTTGACGGGCTTCCAATTTGCTGCGGTCGATTTTCAGATCAATAACATGGTTCTGCCCATGAAGCAGCGGGTAGAGGCCAATGGAGAGAAATTCTATTTCACTGGGACCTATAACGCCTTCAGGACCAGCGAAGGTTATCTCCATAGTGATCCTGCTTTTTATGCGAGATTTGTCTTGGCTGTGTTCAAACACATGGACCAGACGTTTGGGTTTGTGCCCGATACCTGGGAAATGTGCAATGAACCTGAAAACGCACCCGCTTGGTCAGATGGCACCCTCATGGGCCACGCCCTGGTCAAGACCGCAGCCGTGCTCCATGCCAATGGCTACAATCCTAAGTTTGAATTACCCTCTCCGGCGTTCGTCCAGAATGCAATACGTTATTTTAGGCAAGTGATTGCGGTTCGGGGGGCACTGCCGCTTATCGGCGAGTTTTCTTATCACATGTATGACGGTCATGGTCAAGAACCACAGCAGATTGCGGCGCTTGGCGTTCAATATGGATTCGATACAGCGATGAATGAGGGGGCAGGCATCGCAAACGGGTCCTGGCTCCACGATGGCTTGAAGAAAGGGAACAATTCCTCCTGGGAGCAAGGCAGTCTCGCGCAGGTAAGCTATACGCCGAATAACGACGGCTATTTCGCCGTCGATCAGAACAACAATGTCAAGCTGCAAACCATGGCCATTAACTACCGGCAATATTTCCACTACATAAGACCTGGAGCGGTGCGCATCGATGCGAAGACGAATAATGCCAGGTCGGACCCCGTCGCTTTTATCAACACCAATGGAAAGTATGTCGTGGTCGTTCAGGCGGCCACAGAAGATACCATCACGGTATCGAATCTTCCAGCAGGAACCTACGGTATTACCGATAGCTTGGGCGGGAAGCATCCAGATTCCAACGTCACCAATGGAACCTTAACCACTCAGATCTCGGGACGCGGCTACATCACGGTTTATGGGAAAACGATGTAGTGCACTGCAGGTTCAGAACAACTCCTTTAGTCCTTGACAGTTCAGGTACAAGACCTAGAACTGACGACCCACTTACGGAGAGGTATGGATGTATGTCCCGTTTCCGGCGATGGATCGCACGATGGATAGCAGTCAATGTCTTGCTCGCATGTGCACTCCCGGTGGCCGCCCATGCTGCACCTCCGAAAGACTACTGGATGTACGTCGGCAGCTTCACGTCAAACGGCGGCGAGGGCATCTACCTCTTCAAATTTCACACTGCGACCGGACGGGTAGAACCAGCGGGGCTGGCCGCAGGACGGCTATGGAGATCCAACACGGACACTTTTGCCGGCAGCCTGCAACGGATCATGGCGCAGATTCGCGCGGAGTGGCCGAACGTAATGAGGATCGCGCTCGGCGTCGAAAACCCGACGTTTCTGGCCATTCACCCCAACGGCGTCTACCTCTACTCTGCTGACACGAACGAGGCGGGTACCATTTCGGCGTTTCAGATTGATCCGGCAACCGGGAAGTTGACCATGTTGAACAAGAAGCGCTCCGGCGGCGGGAGACCCTCTTTCGTCACTGTCGACCAGACCGGCAAGAACGTGCTCGTCGCCAACTATGACGATAGCGTAGCGGTGCTGCCGATCGACGCCACGGGCCGGTTACAAGACGCGAGTTGTGTGATCAGGCCCAAGGGCTCGGGAGCCGATCGCGAGCGCCAGTCTCACCCGCACTCAATCAATGTTGCGCCCGACAACCGCTTCGTCATTGTCGCGGACTGGGGACTGGACGAACTCCTGGTCTACAAATTCAATCCGGATAAGGGCACACTGGAGCCCAACGATCCGCCCTTCGTGAAAACGCCCCGCGGGTCCGGTGCGAGGCACCTGAGCTTTCATCCGAACGGCAAGTTCGCCTACGTGAATGAGGAGGTGAACTCGTCCGTCACGGCCATGAAATGGGAGGGCGGGCGCGGTGTCTTTACTCCTATCGAAACCGTAAGGACCGTGCCCAAAGATTTCCACGGTAAGAGCGCTCCGGCGGAAGTGTTGGTGCATCCAAGTGGCAGGTTCCTCTGCGTGTCGAACCGCGGACCCGACAGCATAGCGGTGTTCACCATCGATCCAGAAACAGGCTCCCTGACGCCGGTCGAATACGTGTCCGCCCAGGGCAAACGGCCGCGTGGAATTCGGATCGACCCATCCGGCAAGTATCTTTTCGCCGCCAACGTGTCGAGCGGCAATGTGGTCCAGTTCCGGATCGACGGGCAGACCGGCCGCTTGATCCCGACCGGCATAAAGCTCCAGGTCGGATCCCCGGCGTGCATAAAGTTCGCCCCGGCAGATTAGGGGGGCGCACCGGGGCGGGCGCGCGGGCCTCTCCACTTGCTTCATCTGGCTGATTCGTCGAGCTTCTCGAATGCCCTTGTGCGCCGGTCCCGTGGGGTGCAGTATTGTCCTCGGAAGCCCCTTGAATGCCTCAGACCGATGGAGGAAGCGATGGAAAAGCAGATTGGTGTTTTCAGCTACTGGTTGGGCCTATTGTGCTCGGCTGTGGCCATAATTTGGCGCGGACTTATCGTCGTGGGGCTGAAATTACCCGAAAAGGTGGGCGGCGTCTTTTACGAGAGCTTTCTGAAGTTGGGGGCGCTGCTCTTGCTGATGGCGGTCGCATCCGCCGCTCACGGCTGGCTTAAGGACCATTGATTGCAATCCTTCGTCTGCGGAGGACGAACTGACCCCAGCCTGGCATGGCCTGCCAGGGCGCGTCCGGCCAACCCTTCGCAGCCATGGCCGGGTGATATAATCCGGCATCCGCCTTGTCACGGCGTACTCCATGGATGCGACCTTCACCTGCTCAGCTTCCCCTGCTCGATGAGCTGTTCACCCGCATCCAGGCCGGCATCCCCGAGGTCTTCCCTTCACCCAAGATCGTGCACTGCTAACCGCGTCCGCCCCGCAGGTGCTTTCTGAACCGTAGACAGCTGATGACCGTCGGCCTGGTGATTGTCGTCGCAGCTCTGGTCTATCTCCAGTTCCGCGAGTGGAAGGAGTTCAACTGGAGTGTGTTTCTCACATACACTCGCACGCTTGCGTGGGGGCACTTGCTCATCGCCACTACGCTGATTTACTTGGCATATGTAGTGCGAGCGCTGCGCTGGCGGATCTTCCTTCAGTCAACGTGCCAAACGTCGGTGCGTAGGTTGCTTCCGCCCACTCTGATCGGCTTCACCGGATTGGCCCTGCTGGGCCGTCCCGGCGAGCTCTTGCGCCCCTACTTGATCTCGCGACGTGAAGGACTGCCGTTCTCATCGCAGTTGGCGGTCTGGACCGTTGAACGCCTCTTCGACACGGGATCCTTCACCATCATCATCGGGCTCGGAATCCTTTTCGCCGCCGATGCCCCTGGGCTGCCTTATGTCACACGCTACCGCCAGGTTGGGCTGCTGATCACGATGGCAGTTGCCGTCCTGTCTGTCTTCATGTTCCTGCTGCGGCGCAACGCCGAGCGCGCGACCGCAGTGGTTCGAGGTGCCGTAGCCAGGATCGCACCGAGGCTCGCCGACAAGATCAGCCAGCGCATGCATTCCTTTGGAGAAGGGCTGAATACGATCTCTGGTCCTGGCTCGTTCGCATCGCTTATCGCGCTCTCGTTGCTGATGTGGTTGATGATTGCCGCTGCCTTCTGGCAGGTGATCAGGGCATATCCCGAGCCGCTGCGGAACCTGTCAACTAGCCACGTGCTGCTCCTGCTCGGCTTCGGCATCGTAGGCTCTTTGGTGCAATTGCCGATGGTGGGCGGCGGCTCGCAACTCGCGACGATCGCAGCCATGGTTCACGTTTTCAAGGTGCCGAATGAACTCGCCCTGAGTTGTGGGATGATGCTTTGGCTGGTCACGTTTTTTGCAGTCACTCCGGTGGGCCTTTGGCTCGCGCACCGCGAACGAATATCGTTCCACGTTGTCGCACGTAGCATGGAGAAGACGGGAATGTCTGCTTCCGCCTGACCGCGATGACAGGATCCTGGTTCCGGCTGACGCATGAACGAACCGTTTTGTCGGACCTGCTCAAAGCATGCTCAGCCGGATTCGCAGCTTGCTCCGATGAAGTGCCGACCACTCGGCATCTTTACGGTACCATTGCCGTGTCGAGGATGCGTAAGCATCCGCCTGGGTCATCCGTCTGTAGGGGGACTGGTGACCCTGACAGCCGGCTACCGGAGGAAGTTTCACCCTTGTTGCGGGTAAGCCTTGAGAGGAGACCTTGATGCGCGCAGTGGTCACCGGTGGAGCGGGATTCCTGGGCTCACACCTCTGCGAGTACCTCCTGGAGAAGGGCTGGGACGTGCTCTGCCTGGACAACCTAGTGACCGGCGAGGAGGCCAACGTCGCCCATCTGGGGGGAGATTCGCGATTTCGCATGTCCAAGCAGGATGTGAGCCGCTCCGTACAGGTGGAGGGTGTGGTGGATTACGTGCTGCACTTTGCTTCTCCGGCAAGCCCACCGGACTACATGCGGCTGCCGCTGGAGACGCTGCGCGTGGGGGCCTATGGCGTGGACAATGCCCTGTCGCTGGCACAGGCGAAGGGGGCAAAATTCCTGCTAGCCTCCACCTCGGAATGCTATGGCGATCCGGAAGTGAGTCCGCAGCCGGAGAGCTACTGGGGGCATGTGAATCCCGTCGGGCCGCGCAGCGTGTATGACGAAGCCAAGCGCTTTTCCGAGGCCATGACCATGGCCTACCAGCGCAGCCACGGCCTGGACACGCGGATCGCGCGCATCTTCAACACCTACGGGCCGCGCATGCGGCTGAATGACGGGCGCGCTCTGCCCAACTTTATTTACCAAGCGCTCACCGGGCAGCCGATCACGGTGTACGGCGATGGCTCGCAGACACGCAGTTTCTGCTACGTCTCCGACTTGATCGATGGAATTTACCGGCTGATGCAAGTCGAGGAGGCTGAACCGGTCAACTTGGGCACCCCGCAGGAGATCACCATCCTGGAATTCGCCGAGCGGGTGCGGGAGCTGACGGGGGCGAGCGTGCCTATCGTGTTGCGACCTTTGCCGGTGGATGACCCCAAGCGGCGCTGTCCCGATATCAGCAAGGCACGGCGGTTGCTGCACTGGGAGCCTAAGGTGGACCTGGACGAAGGCCTGCGTCGAACGCTGCAGTACTTCCGCAGGCAGGTAGCAGCAGGACGAGGGCAAGCAGAAGCAGGCTGCAACCCATCGGCGTGATCAAGAGCTTGAGGGCCGATTACCGCGCTTACTGTTCCGGCATCGGGTTCATACGTGCGCTCAACGCCTCAACCTTGGGGTGGGGATCGGGGCGGCCCACGCTGTAATAGAGGATTCCGGCAGCGGCCATCACCCCAGGATCGTAGAGATTGCGGCCATCGAGCACGAATGGATGGTCGAGCAGCGAACGCAGGCGCTGCAGGTCGAGGGCGGCGAATTCCGGCCAGTCTGTGAGGATGAGAAGGGCAGCAGCGCCCTTGGCGGCGTCGTATGGGGAATCGGAGAAGGTCACGCCGGCAGGCAGAACCTCGCGGGCGCGAGGCATGGCTGCAGGATCGTACACCCTTAGCTCGCAACCTTCCTTCAGCAGCATCTGCACCAGGGCGACGGCAGGGGACTCGCGAATGTCGTCGGTGCCGCCCTTATAAGCCAGGCCAAGAACGGCAAGGCGCTTGCCTCGCAGGTTCCAGAGGGCGCTGCGCACCTTGCGCAGAAAGCGTTGGCGCTGCTCCTGATTGATGCTTGAGATCTCCTCCAGCAGGCGGAAGTCGTAACCGCAATTCCGCGCCACCGCCTGAAAAGCCGCCAGATCTTTGGGGAAACACGAGCCGCCGTAGCCGATCCCAGGATTGAGGAAGCGCGGGCCGATGCGCGCATCGCTCCCGATTCCCTGGCAAACCTGGCGGACGTCAGCGCCCACGGACTCACAGATATTGGCCACGGCGTTGATGAAGGAGATTTTCATCGCCAGGAAGGCGTTGCAGGCGTGCTTGATGATTTCCGCACTCTTGGCGCTGGTAACAATCAGGGGCGGGGGAATCCGGGCACCTTGGGGACGCGGGACCAGGTGGGGGTCCTGGTAATACTGGCCGCTGGTCAGCGGGAGGTAGATCTCCTTCAGCAGGGAGGTACAGCGTTCGCTGTCGGTGCCGATGACGATGCGGTCAGGATAGAGGAAATCGCTGACCGCGGTGCCTTCGCGCAAGAACTCAGGATTGGAGGCGACGTCGAAGGCGTCCGGGGATGCGCCATTGAGCAGCAGGGTCTTGCGGACCCAGCCGTGCGTGAAGACGGGGACGGTACTCTTCTCCACCACTACCTTGTAACTGTTGACGTGACGAGCCAGTTCGCGGGCTACGGATTCGACGTAGGAGAGATCTGCCTCGCCTTGCTCCGCCTGAGGCGTACCCACGGCGATGAAAACGGCGTCGCTGTTCCGGACGGCCTCGGGCAACGAGTCGGAAAACGTGATGCGCGTGCCGCGATGGCGGACCAGCAGTTCCGACAGATATTGCTCGTGGATGGGAACACTGCCGCCCCGCAGGAGCGCGATCTTCTGCAAATCATTGTCGACGCAGACGATTTCGTGTCCCATGTCTGCGAAACATGCCGTTGTTACCAGACCCACATAGCCCGAACCGACCACCGTAAGATGCATGTCGACTCCGCAAGAATGTGAAACCCAGTTTGCCTGCCGACGTCAGAGTAACATTGAACGCCACGGGCTTCTACAGTTGAGAGGCCCGCCACGGGCTTGGCACGAGTAGCGGTCTGGCTAACCAGGATTCTGGGTGGGCGCCGTTATGGATTTGCCAAGCGCCGCGCGCCGACCAATTCTCCAACTGGGAAGGTGGTTGCGACATACTGCCCTCAGCGGGTTCCTGTTCAACCGCCACAAAAAGAGCAGATCAGCAGGGCAGTCCCCGATCGCCGCCCGTCGAGGCCGCTCCCCCACAGTGCGCTCCCGACCTTGGGCGCCTCCAGCGCTTTTATGGATGGCCAGTCAGGTATCCGACACATTCGCCACACGACCAAGCGACATCCAGCAAGGCGGTCAGAGGCGCCGCCCGCAGGAAAGCGGCCCTGTTCCTGCCGGTGCGAAGGACATTCCTTAACTGCCGTAGAAAAAGAATCGGCGGCAGCAGCGGGCAGAGGACGGCGTAGAGCGCACGCTGCCAGGGTGCAATCAGCGCGGTTCGTCCCGCGCCGAAGGAACGGCCCCAAACGTAGCGTTCCACCAGCGCAGTGGCTAAACGCAGGCCGAGCCTGTGTTGGTAGACGATGACATCGGGGGATAGGGCGAGCGTCTCCCCGCGCCGGGTGAGGGCGGCATGGACGCGGGCTTCGTCGTAACCGCCGCTCCAGGCCTCCGCCACCTGTTCCAGCGCCGCGCGCTTGTAACAGACATTTGCGTCACTCAGGTAGGTGCTCGGCCCGCGCCGGACAGGATTCTGGTAGCGCCCAAAATCGCTGAAATAAACAGCCCAATTCAAGGCGCGATCGATCCCGTTTTCGATGGCGCCGCCAATGGCCGCGCGGGACTGTGCATGCTCCTTGATCAGCGCTGCTGACCAGTGCACATCGGGACGGCTGTGGTCTTCGATCAAGGCGACGAGGGGCGCGCGCGCGCGCTGAATACCGATACCCCTCAGCTTGTCATGATGTTCCCGTGTATGCCCCGAGCGCACTGTGCGAAGGGTATCTACGCAAATGAAACAGACGTGGGGGAAACGCCGTTCGAGTTCCTGGATGCCAGGCAGCTGTGAATCGCAGGTCACCAGCACTTCCATCGGGGGTGGATCGATCTGGTGCTGCAGGGCTTCGAGGCAACCCTCGAGATGGCAGGTATCAGATTGCTCGGCGGTGTCGCTGACCACGGTGACCACAACGGTGAGAACGGGATCCGCTGCCATGATCGACTATTCACCCTGTGGCTTCAGGCGACGAGACGGGCTCATGGAAGAAGTTTATCTCAAATAGATCAGCGCATCGCGTGGCGGCCACCTGTGAAAGAGGTTTGAGAGCTTGGGGCGAGTGCGCAAGTTGGGCACTGGGCAGCGGAGAAAGTCGTGATAGATTCCCATGCGCACGGGGAGCGGAACACTGTCCAACCCATTCAAGAATATCCTGCGCCTGGCTACAGGCGACCTTGTGGCCAAAGCGACCAGCTTCCTCGCGTTCGTCTATCTGGCGCGAGTCCTCGGTGTATCCAACTTCGGGGTATTGGAGTTCGCCGGCTCAGTTCTCACCTACCTGCTCCTGATCGGCGACGGCGGCCTCGAAATGTGGGGAACACGAGAAGCCGCTACGACCGCCGACGTACCAGCCCTTGCAGCTCGGGTCGTGCCGCTCCGCTTGCTGCTGGCCTCCATCAGTTTCCTGATCCTCGTGTTGCTGCTTCCCCTGTTTCCCCATTACCCCAACCTTCGCGCCGTTCTGCTTGTCTACGGGCTGACCGTCTTCGCCCAGGCGTTCAGCCTGAAGTGGACATTCATGGGGCAGCAGAACATGACTCGAGTGGCTCGCGGGCTGGTGATTGGACAAGTAGTCTTCGCTGTGGCAGTTGTCGCATTCATCCACAGCGCTGTCGGGCTGGTCTGGGTTCCCGTATTCCGGCTGGTGGGCGATCTGGCAACCACGATCTACTTCGCCCGGTGGTTTCGCCGGATTCACGGCCGCCTGCCTCTCCGCATGACCCTGCGCGGGATGCGCGTCATTCTCAAGCCTGCGTTTACCATCGGATTCTCCCTGGCCTTGGGCCTGCTGAACTACAACTTCGACGCCGTTCTCCTGGGATTCCTGCGAGGGGCGGCATTCGTTGCCTGGTATAACGCAGCATACAAACTGCTATTGGTCGGCGTCGGTGTGGCAATTACCTATTTCACCGGACTGTTTCCTGCTCTATCGCGCCTCTACGTTGAGAACCGGGAGGGGTTCCGTCTCTTAGTGCGTCGCACCGCCGAAATCTGGCTTCTTTTCGTCGTGCCCCTGGTGGTGGGAGGCACGTTTCTCGCCGATCCCGTCATCCGGTTGCTGTATGGCACGGCTTATGCGAGTTCGGTAGGTCCGTTCAGAATACTGCTCTGGTCGGCCGCACTGGTCATTCTGCGCTTTGTGTACATGGACTCACTTCGCGCCACCGGCCACCAGGCTCTCGACCTGCGTTGCGCCATCACTTCTGCCAGCCTGAACGTCACCTTGAACATCTTGCTGATACCGCGTTTCGGGATGATCGGCGCGGCCACGGCCACGACCTTTGCCGATGCGATTTGGTTCGTTATGTCGTATCACTATTTCCGTCGTGCCGTGCTGCCAGGCGAATCGTTCCCGTCCCTCCGCGGGCCGCTGCTCGGGGGTGCCGCTATGGGTTCAGTATTGTGGTTCGCGCGATCCGTGAACTGGCCTTTGCAAGTTGTCGTGAGTCTGATTGTGTACTTGATTGTGCAAGCGCTCTTCGGCAGTGTCAGACTTGGTCCCTGGGCCGAAGAGACCGTGCAAAAGTAGGCATCCGCGCAGAGTCTCCACCCGACCTGTGTGATCAGTGCGAATCGTAAAGCTCTACTTTCACCCAAAAGAATTGCCGTTCATCCCTCTTCTGGCGATTCACCTCCACTCGTTGCAGTAACTCTTGCCAATCTTTCGGAGGCCGAGCCAACACTCGGCTCTGGAAAACTACCCAGACCCGGGGGCACTCCATCGCAGACTGCAGATCCCGATCCGGAGCAATGAGCGTTTTCGGCACCGGCAAGGATGTGTAAAACGACCATGCCAATGGAGGTCTTCCCCAAGGTACAAACGCGTAGCAATCGTCGCCCCGGGCACGATCCGAGAGGTATGCTACTGCATCGCGATAGTTTTCCTTGTAAGGGATGAAATAGTTTGCCCGCAGAGCGTAGACGCTATAGGACAAAAGCACGACAACAATCACTGGTCTGATGAAAGCCGGCCGCAATCGGCAGATACCGGCAGCAGTGAGAATGTAATATGGACCAATACAAAATGCCACGTATCGAACGGTATACGGCAGGTACACCATTCCTCCGCTAATAGCGGCCAACAGAGATACAACGATTAAGATGACAAGTAAGGCTGTGCTGTCACGTTCGGCTGGCGGAGTCTCTGCTCGCCTCAGCCAACGGTCCACCATTAGAATCACTGGTCCTGTAAAAAGAAGCCCGCCGACCGCGAAGGTCCAGAGCGGTGCTGAATTCAAGAGCCCCTTGACAGACCCGTTATTGAATTTGTTGATGGTGCTTACCAGCGTCCACCGGTTCACGGCGAACCATGGCGCAGTCCGCTGTGTTGACACCTTTTTCAGCTGTCCTGCAAACACGACTGCGAGCCACGGCAGCATTGCGACACCTAGTCCCGATACCGCACCGACAATCCAACTTACTGGAATGCGCTTCACCCTCCAGCGGAGCGCCGTGTAAGCAACCAAACCGGCAATAGCAAACGCACCGTAGTAGTGCGTGGCAACCATCAGCACCATACCCACCACACAACCACACCAAGCTAATGAGCTGCGCCGAGACACGGCAATCAACCAAAAATACAGGGTCACCAGGAAAATCAGGAGGAGGCACTCGTAGGGGCGTATCTCTTGAGAGTAGCAAATTCCCAGCTGAGATACACAGAGAAGCAGTGCCGAGAGGAGCGCCGTATGGCTATCGTACATGCGCTTCGCAACCAAGAAGAGCATTGGAAGGGACAATATGCCCGCTGTTGCAGACAATAAGCGGGCTTGCAACACGCCAGGGCCAAAAATGAAAAACCAGAAATGTAGCACGTAAAAGTAGAAGGGAGGCTGCGTATCGGCAGGAAAGTTGGAGTCATGGCCCAGGGAGAAGTCGATTATTCTATCCAGTGGCGCATGACTCTCTACGAGCGAAAGTTCTTCGTCGTACCAAGGGCTCTGGTAGTTGACATGATAAATCCGGAGAAATGCCCCCAGAAGGACAATTAGAAAGAGCGCAGCGTAAGTAGCTGAGTTCGAGGAAAGTCGCCAGCCCATCCTGTTTCTCCGGACTTCGGTGCCTTGATTGCAAGCGCTCATTTTTCGCCCTTCGTGGTTCGCCGCTTCCGGGCCTGTTTTTCAGTCTTCAACCACATGTGTCTCGAAGACCCGGCGGAATCCATGCCACCGTTCTTCATCGAACGTTCCGTCCGCCGCGAAACAATCCGCGGCCGCGTACGCCATGTACAGAGCGTGGTGCGTGTTGTCGTGCGCGAACAACGCCTGCCGGCCGTAGTGCAGCAGCCCATCGAGTCCTTCGAGCCATCGATCCATTCGCTCCAGGTGCTCTTCGTACCCGCGTCGATAGACCGGGTAGGCCTGTCGCACTCGTCGCGTGTAAACGCGCCGGATGGGTGCGCGCACCGGCAATCCGGCGCCCTCCAGCCACTGGCACAATTTCTTGCCCAGCTCCGCGTCGCTCAACTCCCAGTACGGCCCGCCCGGATCGCACGGCAGCTCGGCGCACAATACCGTTGTCCCGCGCGGCTCCTCCGAGCCAAAGAAATTCTTCGGCTCGGACATCCGCGACACCGGCATGGACGCTTCCGGGAAGTAGTAGGCATCGAACCCGCTGAACCGGTCCTGTTCCAGCACCAGGTAGACGAGCACCATTCCCCGGTAGCACAGGCTGTTCGCGGCCTCGAGCACTTCCGGAGGCGCCTCGGGCCGCATCAGCCGCACCAGCAGAGTCACCGGCAGCGTCGACCAAACATGCTGCGCCGGCAGCATGATTTCCTTTTCTTCCTTCTGGTAGCGCACGCCCGTGATGCGGTTGCCCTGGCGTTCGATGGACGTCACGCGCGCGCCGAACACGATCTCCGCCCCCGCTTTCTGCGCCGCTTCCGCGAGGCATTCGGACAGTTGGCCGTATCCGCGCCGCGGATAGAAAAATTTCCCCGCACGCGCAGGCTTCAAACCCGGAACCTGCGACAGGATCTTGCGGAACATCTTGCCAAGTGAGCTGCCCGAAACGCGCCGCTTCGCCGTGGTCGGTGCGAGCTCCTCCGGCGCAACTCCCCACAGCTTCCGTGCGTACGGGAAGTAGAACTCCTGGCAGATCGTGCGTCCCAGCCCGCGCTCGAGGACCGATGCGAACGTCTCCGGTCCCTGCGTGCCATGGGGGAGGATCTTCCGCACGAGATCCGCACCCACACCGAACGCAAACCGCTTGGGCAGCCGCAGCAGCAGATCCACCGGCTTCAGGGGGAAGTGGATCCACCGGCCTTGCAAACGGATGCGCCCGTGCCGCACGCGCAGCCGCAGGTCTTCTCCCAACAGCGACTGCAAATCGCGCAGGATCGCCGGGTCCACTGCAGGGTGCAGCCGGTGACTCCCGTGGTCGCAATACACGCCTTCGAGCTGGAAGCTGCCGGCGATTCCGCCCACGCTGCCGCTCTGCTCGAGCACCGTGGCTTGGGCAATGGCTGTCCGCTGGAGTTGAAACGCCGCCCCCACCCCTGCGGGTCCCGCTCCCAGGATCACCACCTGCTGCTTGCTCCGGTCTCCCTCCGGTGCTCGACGCGGGCGGCACATGGCGTCCAACGTGTGCGCTCCGGGGTCAGGCTTTCCGGGTTTGGGTGTGTCGGGTGTCATCCCTGATCATTTCCTTTTCCCCTGCCGGTTCTCGGCGAGGGCGGTATCGGCCACGGAATCAAGCGATGGTTTTTTGGTCGCGGGGGACCTGTCCGTCGTTCCCCGCGGCCAGCAGGGAGCCTCGGCCGAGCGCCATTGCGATCAATCCGCTCACCAATCCACCGCTGATGAGGATCGTCTGAAACACCAGCCCGGCCGCGAACGCCAGCGCCGACGTCGCGCCGAACGGCGCCAGCAGCGCCACCAACGTGGCCTCTCGCACGCCGATCCCGCCCTGGCTGATGGGCATCATCGCCGCCATCTTCGACAGCGGCCAGGCGAACAGCCACACCGTCCAAGCGATATGCAGACCGCACGCGTCGGCCAGGAATGCATTCAGCAGCGTCAGCCCGATCTGCAATGAGATGCCGAGCAAGAGCGAAAGCAGCATGATCTGCGGGCGCCGCGACCCCGCCCGGATGCCCTGGCGCACCCGCACGATCCGCCGCCGCATCCGGAACGAGAACCTTCTCGCCGGCAGCACGGCCAACAATGCCATCAGTCCCAGGAGTCCCGCCACAAACGCTGCCGCCACAAGCCAGAAGATCCGCCGGCTCTGCGCGTCCAGCTGCCGCGGCAGCAAGAACGCTCCGATCGCGGCTACGATCAACAGCGCCAGCAGGTCTTGGATCCGGTCCACCAGGCTGCCCAGCAGCAGCCCGATCTTCGACCGCACAATGCGCAGTCCCAGTCCCGCACGCACCACGTCCCCGCCGACGATCGACGGCAGATAGATGCTCCCGAATAGCCCCGCGTAATAGCAGCGCACCGCCCCAACGTAGCTGAGGCCGCCTCCGGCCAGGTTGACCATCATCCTCCATTTCGTGATTCCCAGCAGGTGCAGCAACAGGTATGCGACCAGCGTCATCAGCCATACCCCCGGCGTCAGGCGCTTGATCGCCGCCCACAGGCTCTCCCGGGGCAGCAAAAGGAACAGCAGCGTCAGCACCACCGCGCTGCCCATCAAGCGCAAGGATGCGATCAGCCACTTCCGTTTCGGCGTCACTTTGGGATCTTTGCGGTCTGGCATGCGGGATCCGCATTCGGATTGGCGTCAGCGGCCTCGGGATTGCTCATTTCCAGCCGCCGCATCCGGTAGAGCAGCTCTTCCAGGATCTTGCGGTTGCAAGCGATCAGGTCGGCCGCCAACCCGATCAGCAACACCTGAAACCCGACCGTGAACAGGATGGCGCCGAGAATGAGCGATTGTACGTGCCCGATGCCCTGCCCGATGGATTTCAGGTAAAGGAACCGGATCCCCGGCAACATACCCAATACGATCAGCAGCGTCCCGAGAATCGTGAATACCCGCAGCGGCCGGTACATCGTGTAAGCGCGCAGGATCGTGCCGCCCGATTTCGCGATGTAGTGCGGAATACCTCGCATCAGCCGCGAGGGCCGCGTCTTCGGGTTGGTGCGTACCGGCACGTATTCGATCGCCATCCGCCGCGCACCCGCCTGGATCAGCGTTTCCAGCGTGTACGAGTAACCGCTCAATACGACGGTGCGCAACGCAGCCGTGCGCGTGATTGCACGGAAGCCGCTCGTCGCGTCCGGCGTGCGCACTCCGGCGGCCTGCGAGATCACCCAGCTTCCCAGCCGTTGCAGCCGCCGCTTCAGGGGCGAAAATTCCGGCAACTCCGCTACTCCCCGGTCGCCGACCACCAGCTCCGCGCGCCCCGCGAGGATCGGCTCCAGCAGCCGAGGGATATCCTGGGACTCATACTGATTGTCGGCGTCCGTGTTCACGATCACGTCCGCACCCAGCCGGACGCTTGCTTCGAGCCCGGCGGAGAATGCCACCGCCAGTCCCATGTGGTGCGGCAGGCAGACGACGTGATGCACCCCGCACTCGCGCGCGACTTCCGGCGTCCGGTCGCTGCTGCCGTCGTCCACCACGAGGTATTCGATCTGATCCACGCCGCTGATCTTCCGCGGCAGCGCCGCGACGGTGGCCGGCAGGGTTTGCGCCTCATTGAAGCACGGGATTTGAATGACAAGTTTCATAAGATATCTGACGGGTTCTCAGCTTCCAGTCGCCGGACCCTCCCGACGGCCTAATCTGTTCTTATCACCGATCTCGACGTGTCGGCCCGCGATCCGGTTCGGCCACGCAAACGAAAATCTCGCCCCCGCCCACCGTCCCCGGGAACACCTGCTGCGCTGAGCAGGTGCGCCGGATCGCGGCCATCAGCTCCGGCGACCCGCGTTCGAGATACATCGGAAACATGTACAGCACCCAGACACGCCGCCCTTGACCACGGATCGTTTCAAGCTGCGGGGCGCTATCCACCTGCGCCCAGTGCCGCCCGTAGTATTCCCGATAAACATAGCCGATTCCACCCGCCGTCACCACCGGTTCTCCCGTTTGTACTCGCGTTTCTACAAACCGCAGTGCTCCCCCATAGTCCTGCTTCGGATAGCGGTAATTACGCACCAGCGAGACAGCCGAAACCACGATCAGCAACGCTACCAGGACCGTGCCCCATTCAATCCCGGTCGCGCTCGTTGCAGCTTCGCGGCTCATTTTCCCGGCCAGCGCCGCACCCGTCACCATCGCCCCTCGCACCAGGATGAGCACTCCGAAACCCAACAGGTAAAAATAGAATCGCGGATACATCGTCCCGCGCGCGATGAGCGCGCCCGCCGCCGTCACCAGCCCGGGCAACACGAACACCGCTGCCGCCACTCGTGACTGCCGCCAGTAGCTCACCAGCCCCGCCGCAAACAGCGCTCCCGCCACTGCGACTCCCGCCTCCGCGCCTAGTCCGATTCGCAATCCGCGCAGCGTTTCCCAAAACGCCCAGACCGGCGTGGAGACTCCTTCAAGCCTTGACGGCTTGTTGAAGTATGCCCGCACTTGCAATAGCACAGGGGAGTAGAGCACTAGCGTGAACACGCCAGCGAGCGTTATCCCCATCGCCGGCAGCTTCCAGTCGGCGAGCCGGTCGGCTCCTTTTTTCGAGGGGAAGAGCAGCAGCCATGCGCAGACGGCTGCGTGGCTCACTACCACAAAGACCATCGTCAGGTGGGTGTAAGTCCCCAGCGCTGCCGCCACGGCGTATGCCACCCAATGGGATTGCTTCACGCTGCGCAATCCGCGCAGGAGATAGGTCGTGCACAGCAGCGTCCAGAAGAGCATTCCGGTGTAGCCGCGTGCGTTTTGCGAAAACCATACGTGATGGTAGGAAACGGTCAGCACCGTCGCCGCCAGCAGCGCTTCCCGCCGTGTGGTCAATTCTCGCGCCAGGAAGTAAAGCGCCGGCACGGCGCCCACGCCGAACATCACCGACGGCAGCCGAAGGGTCCACGGGTGTTCGCCAAACAACAGCACTGAGATCCGTGCCAGCACCGAGTAAAACATGTGCTGGTTGTCGCCCGGGAAGAGCGTCAGGATCTCCCACAAGGGTCGCCGCACCGTTTGGATCAGCGTGTACAGCTCGTCGAGCCACAGGTCGCGGTCGAGTCCGATGGCGCGAAGCACTGCCGCCACCACCATCAACGCGGCGAGCGCCGCCCACGGCTCCGGCCTGCCGTCCTCTTCCTTGAGCCCCGACCACATCACCATTCGCCCGCGCTTCCGCGAGTTTCGGAAAGCCGTCCGATAGTTTTCATGGTCGAGTCCCCAGGAGGACGACGCATTGACTTGGGATCTGCCATTGGGAATGTCCCCGCCCTTTTCTCATTTTTGGCACCTATTTACAAGGCCGAAGGAGTTGGCTTCTGCCCAACGGACGGATCCAAGCCGTTGGGATCGAGGTGGGTGCGGGATCGACGACTATTTCGCCGATGCTTGTGAGGGTTTGGTGGGTCGAGGCCTCCCCGGACTGTCCAGGCGAACCTAAGTAGAACTTCCAGAAGCTGCCGACATTGTGGCTGATTGGGTAGATCGAGCCACCGAGTATAGGGTTGTTTCTTGGGCGACGAAGTACGCGTAGTCCCGGGTTGGCAGGAAGCCCAGGTGGCTTCGAGTCATCATGACGGAGAAAACCAGAATGAAACAACCGACTAGAAACTCCCCCAGGAGAAGAAATGAAAGCCCGATAGTGATGGCGACCCAGCCGGGAATCGTCAGGTGTGTGAACAATTTCACTCCGACGATGGCGCCGATCAGCAGAAAGAAACACCCGGCGGTTAGCACAGTCGTCAGCAACAGGCGCGTGCCCACAACTTCCTGGTTCGCGAACAAGGCTGACATGCCGTGAGTGACGAGGCTGACAAAATTCATACGCGATTCGCCGGCAAGCCGTCGACCGCGATCGCAGCGAACCCGGATATAAGGGAGCCGGGACTTCAGGAATGTCGCGGAATAGTGATTCCACAATTCCGGACACACGACAAGGCTGTCGAGGTACGACCATGGCAAAACGCTGAAGTTGCCGAATCGAATATCGCGGCCAGTGAAAACCCTGTGCAGAAGGGAGTAACAACGGTACATGAGGCGGAACGAGAGGCTCTCAAGCCGCCTGCCGCGTTCCGCAAATACAGCGGTCGGACGCCCGGCATTCCTCATCGCGCCGAGGAGCACGGGAATGTCCTCTGGGCGATCCTCGCCGTCCGCGTCCATCACCACGACCGCATCTCCCGTCCAATGGCTTTGGATGTGGGCAAGCGCAACCGCGATGGCCCGTTGATGGCCCAAGTTCCGCCGCAGCCTCAGTACCGCGACACGGTCGATAGCCTCGGGTTGAAACGGGAGACCGCGCTCGTATGTAGTAAGCGTGGAGCCGTCGTCGATGAAAAGCAGACTTGCCCGCAGCGACCCCTCTTGGCGCAGTACGGCGTCGATGTTGCGGCACAATTGGATCGCCGCATCCCAATCTTCGTACACCGGCATGATGATAACGATGTCCATGGCGTTAGCGACCCACGGAAGGGCTTGCGTGAAGGTCTACCCCTGCATGGCACGTTCTGGCAAGTCGGATCAGGATTCGCCCCCGCATTCCCAGATATCGTAGTACTGACTCGAGGGTTGCTTTCGATACCGCTGAAAGAAAAGGCGCCGAAATTCATCACTAAACACGGGCCGCTCAGGGAGCAGACGGGGATCCATGAGCGAGTACACGTTGATCATGCTGAATGGTGCGTCACCCTTGGGGATCAACCAGATCTGCGTTTTGCATTGTTGGACATATTCCAGTGTACTAGCCGGAAGCGCAACGACCCCGGAAAGTTGCATATCGCCGAGCGCGAGCACGTCGATGGTGAACGGGTTCCCGGCAAAAACCAGCGCTGGCCGGAAATACGTCAACTTATATTTCGCATTCCACCCGCCATAGCCCATTTCTATTTTCTTGCCAGGATGACTCTTCATCACTGCTTCCAGATCGCCGGCCACAGCAGCCGCCTGCGATCTCGATAGGAGCAATGTCTTAGCGACGGGGCCAAAACTGATCCCAAGCTCCGCCGCTACGAGCAGCGCAATGCAGCACCAGAGCAACGGCACGATTGTCGGACGAGGGCTGACAGGGGTGGCAACGGCATCGTTCCTGGTCTTGTTGTAGAGGTCCGCGCAGGCATACGCGATCGTTGGATAGAAGGGCATGAAGTGATGAGGGCCGGCGCCAAGCTTTGAGGATGAAACGGCAATGGCCGCCAGGGAAGCGCCGGAAACGAGGAGAAAGGATCGGTTGTCCCGCAAGTAAACGCTCAGGTGCCCCCTTCCTCGCTCGACCAGTCGGGAAAGAAGCAACAGGAAAGGTGAGAACAGGATTAGCAAGAACTTCAGTTCGCGCGCAACCTCGATGCGACTGAGCGGCTGGTGCGCCGTTCCTTGCACCCATTCCACGTATCTTGCGGCTGATATGCCCGGCAGAAAGAAAGGCAATACCGCGACGATTCCCGCCCCAGCCGCGGCGAGCACGGCGGGACGCCAGCCCCGGCGTCGGATCAGCAGCACAAACAGCGGAGCAAAGTAGAGCGGGGCTGTGAATTTGATATCGAACGAGAGTCCACAGGCCAGCGCCAACAGAAGTGTCGAGGAAAACTCCGAGGCACAAACCGCCGCATACAATCCCAGAGCGGCTGAAAGTATAACAAGGACATCCCCCCGCACTTGGAGCAAGAAGTCGTGAAGCAGCAGGTATACGACCACTGTCGTTGTAACCAACAGTGCGCCCGCAGGATCGAGCAGCTTCCGATATGAGCGCCAGAGCAAGGCCAACAAGCATAGGTTCGCCAGCAGTACGACCAATTTCAGGGACAGGACATTGGCGCCCAACATCCGGAGGGCCAGCATAAAGGGCAGGTACGCGACCGGCCCGTAAGGGAAGGTGTACCGCTGCGTGGACGCGAGCTCGTGGTACAGCGGGGCGCCCCGTAGCACGATGAATGAGACAGAGGCGATATTGGGTTCCACGTGTTCCAGGTAGCCGGGGTAGATCGTGTTTAAGAACAACACGAGCAGATATCCGACCAGCACCGCGGCGCAGAGCGGAACCCACACCCTTTTGCTTTGCAACAAATCCTGGACTGCCGTCAGCTCCGCAGGGAACCAGCGGCGCATGACCACGAACGCTATGGTCATGAATACGACAGCGGAGAGCAGCATGAATACGACAGCGGAGAGCAGGAAGATGTCAGTGCGATTAACGAGGAATGATTGCGCCGCGATAGCCATCTTTGATGATTACGCGCCCATCAAATCACCGCGCGCTGCCGGCCGTACGCTGATGCTCATCTGCGGACTGGAACCTGTGGATCAACGCCTGGTAGTTCGTCTTGTTTGTCGACGTGCGCGGCAGCGATTCCACGAAGACAAAGACGTCCGGATTCATATAGGACGGAAGGTGTTGATTGCAGAAGGACTTCATTTCTATCACGGAGGGGTGCGAGTTCTCCGGCGCCACCAGATAGCTGATGATACGCACTCCGCTTTCGGGGTGCGGTACCGCGATTACGGCCGCCCCTTGAATGGAGGGATGCCGGTACAGGGCGGTCTCGATCTCGTCCAGTTCGATGCGATAGCCGCGCCGTTTCACCATCCGATCGCGTCTTCCTACGTAGATGAAGCCGTCGGCCGCATCCTCGCGCACCACGTCTCCGGTGTTGTACCAATGCACTCCATCACGCTCTAGAAACACCGCGGCACTTTCCTTCGGCCTGGCCCAGTAACCTGAGCACACCGCAGGGCCGGAGATGTACAGCAGGCCTTCTTCTCCTTTCTTCACTGGCTGATTGTCGGCGTCGAGTACCAGAGCGGCACAGTGCGAACAGGTCCGACCTATGGGATAGGGTTCCGTGCGGCCTTCCGGAATCGGCTTGGGAATCGCCGCGTAGGTGCAGACATTGGTCTCGGTCGGCCCGTAGAGGTTGTAGTACGCCGGCAAAGGCCATTTGTTCACCAGCTTCCGCAACTGCTTGACCGGGAAAACCTCTCCCGCAAAAAGCACGAGCCGTAGTTTGGAGTAGTCGAACCTGTTCAGTTCTCCGAACTCCGATAGCAGGCTCAGGATCGCCGGCGTGGAGTACCACACCGTGACTTGGTGATTGGAGATGCACCGGGCCAGGTCGCGTGGGTTTTTCCCCAGCTCATCGGGGATCAAGTCCACTCTCGCGCCGTGCTTGATCGGTACGTAGATGTCGAGGATGGATAGATCGAAGTGAAAGGGAGCATGGCTGCTGAATCGGTCCCCTTCGGTTGGCGTGAATACTTCTGAGCACCAATCGACGTAACTGGTGGCATTGCGGTGCGTCAGCATTACGCCTTTGGGGATTCCCGTCGAACCCGAAGTATAGAGGATGTATGCAAGGTCGTCAGGTTGACGCGCCGCGTCATCAGCCCTGTGGGGAGCATGAGCGATCACAGTCTCCCAACTGAACCGACCTGTTGCGGAAGTAGCGGTGGGGCCCGTCGAATCCTCGCCCAGCAAGATGACAGTGTCGGCCACGCCGGCCACATCCCCACGCCGCGAATCCACGAAGACTGCCCGTACCTCGCAGTCCGTGAGGATCGTGCGAATGCGCTCCGCCGGGCTTGACCAATCCACCGGAACATATGCAGCGCCCGCCTTCATGATGCCGAATACGATGGCCAGGGCTTCGAGGGTCTTGGGCAGTACGAGCCCTACCCGATCGCCTTTCCGCACACCCTTGTCCAGGAGAAATCCAGCGATGCGGTTGGCGCGTTCATCGAGTTCGCGGTAGGACAAGGTAGCGCCGTCGGGATCCGCGGCGGCTTCGCGCTCCGGATGACGGCGTGCGCTAGCTTCGAGATAGGTACAAAGGTGCAAAAATGCCTTCCGAGCCGCCAATCCTCAGGCGGCCCCGGTGCTCTTGGTCTGTATGAATGCTGCAATACTGTTGATCGTGTCGAAATTCTCGACGCTCGCCTCGTACGCTTCCACGGTGATCTTGAAACGTTCTTCGACGAAGGTCACCAGCCGCAGAGTCGTGATCGAATCCAGGATGCCACTGGTCCGCAGCGGAGTATCGTCGCGAAGATTAGCGGGTCTTTCGCCGGGCAGGAACTCGGAAAGGATGTACTGCCGGATCTCTTCCTTGGTGGTGTCCATAGTCAACAGCTCGCTTAGAAATCGGGATCTTGAACTTTGGCGTCTCCCAACGTCTCCTCTCTCGAGGTCGACGGCTACTTCGCCGCCAGGGCCGACGAGGCAATCGGGCAGGAGGGACCGGTCAGCGTCAGCCAAGTGTTTGGTTGTTTCTGCAACTTGGTCAAGAGATTATCAAAGATCATGGAATTGCCAAAACTGTTCGGGTGAATATCCTTACCCGCATCGGCTTGCACGTCGTCCAGGTTCACCGAGCGGAACGTATCTCGCAGGTCGATAGCGGGCACACCGGCAGCATCCCAAGAGGCCTTCGGTTGCCTTACCTAATACCGTCTGGAGCGACATTTCAGAGTTCCGCCGAAACTGCTTGCAGCCAGGTTGATGCCCCATTCGAGTTCCTACTAAAGGCCCAGGTTACTGGCGATGAGATTGCGCTGTATTTCCGATGTGCCGGAATACAGGGTGCTGCCCAGAGCATTGCGCAGATCGCGCTCGATACCTTGATCCACCATGTAGCCGTAGCCGCCATAAATCTGCAATGCGTCCTGGCAGGACTTGACCAGCGATTCCGAAACGAACAATTTTGCAATCGAGGACTCAAGTACGGCTGGCTTGTTCTGCTGCTTCAACCAGCCGATGCGGTACACGAGAGGCCTACAGGCGTCCAGTCTGACCTTCATATCCACGATGCGATTCGCGACGGACTGGAATTTACCAATAGGCTTTCCGAATTGCTTGCGATTGCGCACGTGCTCGATGCAGTCCTCCAACTGACGTCGCATCACGCCGAGACAGTTGGCAAGAATGCAGCCCCTCTCCCACTCCATTGAGGACTCGAAGACGGCTACTCCGCGCCCTTCTCGGCCCAGGCGGTTGGCAACCGGGATGCTGCAATCTTCGAAGGTCAACTCGGCCATCGGCGAGGTCCGCAAGCCCATCTTCTCCAGACGTCGACCCACTGCGAGACCGGGTGTATCGCGTTCTACAAGGAACGCGGTGATGCCCATCGGCCCCAAACGGGGATCGATGGTCGCATAGACGACGAACAGGTGCGCCACGGGCGCATTGCTGACGAAGGTCTTGGTGCCGTTGAGGACGTAAAAGTCTCCCTTCCGGTCGGCGCGCGTACGCATGGCGAATACGTCCGAGCCCGCGTCGGGTTCGGACGCGCCATTGGCGCCGATCAGGGCATCGCTCGCGAGTCCCGGAAGATACTTCTTTCGCTGTTCCTCGGTGCCGTAGTACAGGATGGGGAGCGTGTTGGTCCAGAGGTGAGCGTTGAGGGAAAACAGGAGTCCCTGATCGCGCGTGCCGTAGCCCAGTCCTTCCATCACCGCGATCGCTTCCGTGATGCCAAGTCCCATGCCGCCATACTCGGCTGGCACCGGTAGTGCCTGCACGCCGAAACGTGCGCAAGCCTTCCAGCCTTCGTGACTGAACGTCTCGTCGCGGTCACGCCGGACGATGTCGTCGTTCAGTTCCGACTTGGCGAACTCGATGGCGCCGTTCTGTAAATTCTGCTGCTCTGGCGTAAGCTCGAGATCCATGAGTGTCTCAGGCGCCTCTTCCTTGTCCTGTTTGGGATGAAAGTGAATGATAACCCAGGTTCCCGATTTAGAGCCGCCCTCAGTACGACGCCATGGCAACCTGCCAACCAGCCCGCACCGGCTTTCGCGTGCGTAAGGATTGGCTGAATGGGAGAGGTGCGCAGCGGGAAAGCGGGGACGAACGGCCGCGCCGCAAACTATCGTTGCGGCTTTACAAGAGCGATATCGGGATGAAACGTGCGCCCGGTGCTACGGATGTTCGCTCCAATGGCGGCCTTGGTGAGCTGGATGGGCTGGAGTACGATGCTCGGCCAGACGAAGACCTCATTCGTACAGAAGCATTCCTTAGCGCAGATCTGCGCGCGCAGGCTTCCGGCCTCTGGCGAACCCAGATCTCAAAGAAACTCTTCTGCCGCAAATTGCCGAGCGGCGGGCAACCGACCCGACCACTGGCCTGCAGTGGTTGCAAACTCTTGTACATCGGAAGGAAATAAGCTTCCCACGGTGTTCCGCTGACGCTAATCATCCTCTTGGCGATGAAGAAGTTACAGCTAGTCGTTTTGGAACCCAAATTGCACATTCATCCCTTTAAAACCATCAATCCAGAGGAGATTGCATGGGCTTTGTTCGCACTGCCGCGCGGCGTTTTGGCATCGCCGGCGAACTCCTGTCCTTTCTGGCCGCCAACAAGCGCTGGTGGATGATACCGATGATCGTTGTGCTCTTGCTGTTCACCCTGCTGCTGCTGCTGGCGCAGAGCTCGGCGATTGCCCCGTTCATTTACACCCTGTTCTAGGTCGCCCACATGCTTAAGCGCCTCTGGAATTCGTGGAAACGACTGGTCCAGAAGATCGGGAATTTCCAAGCCCGAGTCTTGCTCTGGAGAACTTTTTCGTTGAAAAGAATGCCTCCTGAGCGCCGGGGCATTTTGATTGCGTATCACCGCCAGACCCGCTGATTGCCGTGCACCGCGGCAGCCGCCGTCATACTGGCTCTTGCGCCGATTCCGTTTTACCGCGATGTGGGCGCCGCCTGGGCGCTTCTGATTGGCGTGGATGGGGAACCAGGAATGTTCGAACGAACGTAATCGCTGATCGCCTGCGCGGCCGCCTGGTGTCCGTCTGGCGTCCAATGCAGGTCGTCCGGGTAATACGGAAGCACGCCTTTTTTCGCGATGTTCACGAGGCTGGGGGTCAGGTCGAGGTACCCAATTTCGGGAGACACGGCGGTTACGGCTTTTCGCATTCGCTCGGGCAAGTCGTTGCCGGCCCACTGACGACATTCGGATTCTGGGGGGAACTCACACAGATCATGAAACACGCGGAACTTGTCGGGGATGAACACAAACAGGAAACGAGCACCTTGAGCGGCCGATAATGTGGCGGCCGACGCGGCGATGCGGGCGGTGTCGTCGATGGCTCCGAGTTCTTCCGGTGTAAGAGGCTCGACGGCCGAGGTGAAGTAGACCCGCAGGTTCTTACCGTCGGGCGTGCGGATCACTCCGGAGCGCCTGATGCCGGGCGGCTTGGGCCCGGAGACAAGCCGCGTCAGCGTACGATAGGCAAATCGTGTGAAGGAACGCTGCATAAAGAAATTCCAGAAGTTCGGCGGGTGCAGCATGAGTTTTCGATACCCGATGTTATCCGCCAGGTCGTTGCCTTCGAAAAACATCCAGATTACGATCCGCGGCCGCAAACGCAATCCATACCGCTTCAGCACCACCAGTTCCTGCTGGGGTCCGTACCCGTACTGTCCGAGGTTGGCCACTACTTTACCTTCGAGGCTTGCCAGTCGCGTGGTCAACATCTGGGAGTGGGGAACCGTCATACCTTCCACTATGGAGTCGCCGATGGCGACTATGTCCGCGGATTTCAGATCTGTATCGTTGCGAAACCCGTTGTGGTCGTATTGCAGATCCCATCGGAAAAGCGTTCGGTCCGAGACCGGAATGTCGTATTTGCTGGCAAAATCTCCGCCGGCCGCCGAGCCGCTGTAATGAGCATACGGGCGCTCCAAATGCAGCAACTCCGGGTCGGGCATTCGGATGAACCGCAGGTTTCCCCAGACGCCTGAGAACTCGAGCGCCTGATAATCGAGGATATTCAGAAAGGCCGGAAGTTCGATCAAAGCCCAGGCAAGCACGACAGAGCCCACAACTAATGAAAACCGGCGGAATTTTTCGGATTGCCAGAAATCTCGGAGCCTACTCATACCGGTTGCGCCGATGCCGACTCACCCACTAGCTCATTGGCGAGTTCGAGATCCATGTGGAGGCTCCTGGGAGGGTGCGGAGGCCAGCGCGGCCCAGATTCCCGGGCAGGCGCGAAGCTTGGCGTAGAGATTGTCGGAGATCATGGCATGCGCCCGCGCGTTCGGGTGGACGTCGAACGGGTTGATCCGCAGCGGCTCCAGATCCAGAGTGCCGTCGAACGTATCGAGAAGGTCGATTACGGGAACATCGAGCGATGCCAGCAACTCGGGAATGCCGCTGAATCGCCGCGAGTCCATGGCGCCATCTTCGAGCGAGGGCACAAGAAGAACGAGCAGCGGCACACGGCGCGCGTCGGCGAGCGCTTTGAGGCGGGCGATCGTCGCGCGAATCACCGGAACGCGAAAAGGCGCCAGCTTTGCCAGCACGGTGAGTCCATTTTCGCCGGGCACTGCGCCTGCGTCGCGCACGGTATCACGCAGGAAATCGTATTTCGGGTCGATTCCCAACTGAACTACCCTGACTAAGTGGTTATCCCAGTTCCTGGATACCGAGAGCTCGGTAAGAGCCAGAATATAGAGGTCGGGATCAAACCGGGGCGCATCCTCGGCCGCTACATCCAGCATCTGCGGAAGCGAATACCCGGGGACGGAGAAATTCAGGACTTCGAACCGTTGGAGGGTACCGGCCGCGTCTGGGGCATTCAGGCGGTTCTCCAACAATGCAATGTAGGACCGGCTCTGATCGACGCCCCACCCCTGGGTCAACGAATCGCCCAAGACCGCCACCCGGCGGGTGTTGGGTGGTTTGCGAAGGGCCCGTTCGGGGCCGAGGAAGCCAAAGCTGTTGGTCGTCAGTCCTTGGGGTTCGGCCGTATTGAACAGGCGGTTCAGGTTCGGCTTGAGTCGATAGATGCGAAAGGTGCGGTCGTACGTGCGGTCGCGAAATCCGCTGGCCCAGCGCTCATACTCTTTCGGACTCATGAACATGGGGTCCCGGGTCGTGCCGAACAGCCGCTCGTAATACCCAGCAACGCCGGGGTTGAAGACAACGGCGCGGCTGCGCATCAACTGAACGGCGACGGCGAGGGGGCGGCTCGCCCGGGCCTTGTAGAGAGTGCCCGCTCCCCAGGCCAGCGCCGCCAGTACGGCCAGAGTTGCGCCGGTGAGCATTGCACTGCGGCTGAAGCGGCGGTCCGTTCGCCAACCGTTCGTCATGTGCCCTGCGTCCAATGAGTCATCAGATACAGCCAGGAACTCACCGTCGGCGCCGACCACAGAGACCACAACGTTGTGATCAGCGCAAATGTAGCAAGCACCTGGGCGGTGCGCAGCGCGCGGCCACGCCAGGATGTGGTCACGGCGGGTTTGTGCCGGTGCGCGATGAGGATGTTGATAATGACCAGCAGACCGAGCATGCCCCAGAAGATCGTATCGGGCCAGCTTAGCTCAAACTGGCCGCGGATCCAGAAGAACTGGTAAGAGTGCAAGAGCCATGTGACGAGGAATACGGCAGCGGTCGCCATCACCTGGGCGCGAAGGTCACCCCGCCTGCGTAATCTGAAGTATACGGGGAAATACACGATCTTCACCATGAAGTCCTTCCAGTAAATGTTTATGCGGCGCCAGAAATCGCTGATGCTGGAGGCCAGTAGGTATCGGCGGTTTGTTTCGGGGAGATCATAGCCGAACAGGTGCAGCATGCCGACGGCGATGTGGAACTGTCCGGAGACATTGAGGTAGAGGAGATAGGTGAGAACCATCGTCGATATCAGGGCGCCGAGCGAAGTGACGCGGTCCGGCAAGTAGATGTCGTTCAAGTAGACAACGAGCCGGTAAAGCATCAATTGGATGGCGCCGCGGGCCATCCAGTGAATGCCTTGCTGCGCAATGTCATGAATGTCGCGCTGGTAGTAAGTCCGGCGCATGGTCTGGAAGTCGATTACAGGAAATAGCGTGAAAATGTAATTAGGAAGTACGAAGAAGTAGCTGCAGAAGGGCAGCAAGCCAGGCCGCTCGCGGGCATGTGCCATGTCGTACGCATAGATGATGATCCGGAACATGAATATGGCGCCAAACACGGGATAGAAGGTGGGCGGGATATGCGGAATCCTCGCGGCACAGCAGGCGATGAGCACCACGAAGATGGCGGCCACCAGCAGCACTCGCCACTTAAACGGCGCCGAGCTGCGAAGAATCAGGAAGAAAACCAGCCCCGCCACAAGGATGAGGAACGCGGCCGTGGCGGGGTGGAGGAGAAAACAACCCCCGGCGATCGACACGGACACCCAGAAAGGTTCCTTGAAGCGAAAAGGAAGCCAGTAGTGTACGAGGAAGGCTCCAAAAGCGAGAGCTGACAGGTAGACGAACCTGGGCCTTTCCATCGTGTGATAGAGGCTGAAGACGAGCAGCAGGAGTGCCAATTGCGCCGCCAGGACGAGAAAACGTGCGAGCCGCGGGGTTGCGTGGAGCTCCCTGGGGTCGCGCGCGGGTGCCGCGGCGAACGCCACCGCCGCCGTCATGGGGACTGCTGGCTGGAATACGCTCATAACGCCGCCGCATGCCGGGGCCGAAGGGTGCCCGTCCGAACAACGTCATTGCGCGGTGGCATCGGTTCTCGGCTCGAGAATTGTGATTTCGCCGAACAGATACGGGTCTTCAGCCCGGCGTTTGACATCTTTGGGCGGCTCCGCCGCTGGAATCGTCCCTGCTTCGCGATAGTTCCGCAGCAATACATCGCGGAGCCCGAGTGGCTTCGGCCAGAGCGCATTCTCATACCAGAAATCGGGCCTGTGAAGATTCCGAACCAGAATCTTGGAATAGCGTTTGGCAGCGATGTTGGACCGGAAAACAGAGAAGTCGCCGCAGCTCGCATAACCTTCTTCGCCGATGGCGGGCGCGCGGTCGCCCATGACGACGCGGTCCTTCAGGTAGACCCACGTGCCGGCATCCAGCAGAACGTCGCCCGGCGGTTGTCCTTCAAACTGCTTTTCGATATCGCGAACATACCGGTAGGTGTCGGCGGAAACCGGTGGGAGGGGAACCCGGACGACGCCCATCCCGCTGAACATCAGCGCCACCACAACAGTCACCGCGGCAGCGCGAAACCAGCGTTCCAATGATGCCGGCTGCCCAGGGGTGCCGGCGGCGCTCTCATAAAGGCACGTCAGGCCAGCCAAAAACCAGATGCCCGCGAGGAGGCAGCCGGGGCCGAGGTGATTCAACATCCACGCGATGCCGCTGGTGTAGGCCTCGCTCGCGAGCAGTGCGAGCGACACCAGCCAGGCGCCCCGCAGCGGCTCGGCTACGCTGCCCCGCAACACCGCCACTCCCCCAAGCAGTCCCGCCGCAAAATACGGCCAGGCATCGAGCACGTGCTGAAAGCTTCTCAACGGCGAGACCGGATGATGGGCCAGAAGATAGAAGACCCAGTAATAGAACGGAGCGCCCCAGATGAGATAGCCGGCGGCAACGACTGCGCCGCACAAGGCGGCCGTGCCTGCCGCGAACACCGCGACTCGTTTCCAGGACCTGTCCCACACGGCCAGAAACCCGCCATACAACACGGCCCAGATCAGGAGACTCTGCCTGACCAGAAATCCCGTCGGAACCAGGACGATCATGGCCGCCAGCGCGAGCCGGCTGCGTGTTTCGACATACGCCAGGAGCACGTAAAAAGCCGCCATCACCACCACTTGCGCCAGGGCGTCTCCGTGGAGGTTATGGGCAAAACCATTGGTGATCGCGTTGGTCGCCATCAGGAAGCATGCCGCGTACCAGAAAACGGGCCACGGCCATCGGCGAAGCGCAGGTGATGCGGGCCGGCTCAGCCTCACGATACGGCGACAGCACAGCGTCGCGATGAATGCCGCCAAAGCCGTGTAGCAGACTTGAATGATGCGGTAGGCGGGGATGGAACCGGCTTTTCCCGCTATCGAAGCAAGCAGATACGTAAGTAGCTGGGACCCCGGGACATACGTGAAGGAATCGTGGTTGGCCGGCGCGCTGTAGAGGGGATAGCCGATCGAGAACTTGAGAATGTCGTTCACATACTCGCCTTCCGACCAGACCCAAATGTCTGCGGGAAAGAACACGTACCAGCGCACCCAGAAGAAATAGATGGCCACGAGCAACACGGCCATTGTGGTCAGAAAAGCCAGGCCCACAGTCTCAGGTTGCGCGTTGCGGCGTCTGGACAAGATATACAGGCCGGGGACAGCGGCGAGGATTGCAGCGAACAGCACGGCGGTGACCAGAACGGCGGGTTCGTTCTGCTGCTTCCACGCATGAAGCGCCTGAATGAGGGCGGCCAGCGCCAGGGCGAGGACCAGCACGGCTGCGCCGGCGAGAACGGCGCTGTCCCCCGCAGTTTCCAGCAGGTGAATTCGCCGCTCCGGAGGTGAGGTCATCGTCGCCATCGACGATTCTTGCATCGCCGTATCGCGTTCTTATCACCGTTGACATCTTAAAGTCCACGAAAAACAACCCCGAAACCGGAAAACGAACGTCACACAGAAGGGAAAACCAAAGTCACAATCGGTCGTTTTTTCCCACTTGCATTTAAGCTCCACCGGGGTAGAGTAGACGGGTTTCTGCTAACATGCATTTTCAGTGGCTTCCAAGGCCTAAGTTGCTCATGGCTCCTGTTGCATACCTGTGCCGCGAATTGTGGCCCGCGTCACAGCCACTCTCTGTCCTAAGGGAAGCCAGAGCGTAGAGGTGTGAGATGTCGCACTGCGTGATCACCGGTGGCGCCGGCTTCATCGGAAGCAATCTGGCGGATTTCTATCTCTCCCGAGGGAGCGACGTCACGATCTTGGACAACTTCTCGCGGCCGGGATCGGACCAGAATCGCGCCTGGCTCGAGTCGCGTTACGGGAGCCGGCTAAAGGTAGTCTGCGCTGATATCCGGCAACCCGCTGGCGGTCTGTACGAAGCCATTGCGGGCGCCGATGTCGTTTTCCACCTGGCAGCCCAAGTAGCAGTCACGACGTCTGTCTCGGATCCCCTGTTGGACTTTCAGGAGAATGCATTCGGCACGTTGAACGTGCTCGAAGCGGCGCGCCGAGCACCGAAACCGCCCGTGGTTGTGTACAGCTCGACGAACAAGGTGTATGGCAGAATGGCGGACCTTTGCATCGTCGAACGAAACGGCCGATACGCGTACAAGGACAATGACCGAGGCATCAGCGAGGATCGCCCGCTGGACCCTTATTCTCCCTACGGCTGCTCAAAATGTGCAGGCGATCAGTATTTTCTCGACTACGCCCGCATCTACGGCCTGAAAACTATCGTATTCCGGCAATCCTGCATCTACGGCCCGCGGCAGTTCGGGATGGAGGATCAGGGGTGGCTTGCCTGGTTGGCGCTGCGGGCGTACCAACAGAAGCCATTTACTATCTACGGCGACGGCAAGCAGGTAAGAGATGCGCTGTACGTTACCGACTTGCTCGAAGCCTACGACGCCGCGGTGCGGCGGATCGCGACAACGGCGGGGCGAGCGTACAACATCGGCGGCGGCCCGGAGAACACCCTTTCTCTCCTCGAGCTGATCGAGATGCTGGAGCGGCATTTCGGCCGGCACCTGCAATACCCGTTCGGCGACTGGCGCCCTGGAGACCAGCCGGTGTTCGTCAGCAACATCGATAGAGCAAGAGCGGACTTCGGCTGGAGCCCGCGCACCAGCGTCCCAGAGGGGGTGGGGAGGCTGATCGAATGGATCAAAAACAACGAGCGGTTGTTTGATTCAACCCAGGCGGCTCAGCGGGCCGTAGGGGCAGGCGCAGGCTAATGACAGTAGCAGAGGGAGCAGCTGCGCGCGAGCGGCTTGTCTCCGTCCTTGCATGTCCCCAGTGCCACTCGCCCGTGCTGTTCAACCATAACGCGATGGTCTGCGAGGGCTGCGGCACAACTTACTCCATAGCAGGCGGAATCCTCGACCTGCGGCCGGTGTCCGACGCCGAGCGCCCGGAAGCGGCTCAGTGGCGCACGCACTGGTCGGTGGCGAATCAGAAACTGGTTTCCCAGCAATTTTTCAGCTTTTACCGCCGGAAGGTTTTCGCGCCCGCGGTGGCGTACTTCGTGGACCGCTATCTGCCAGCCGGGGGCGTGCTGGTCGAGGCGGGATGCGGGACAGCGGAAACTTCGATTCTCGTCAGTAAAGGAAGCGGTCGCACGTTGGTCGCGCTCGACCTGATGCCGACGGTCTTGGAGCGCTGTCAGCCGGTCATGGATGTGCGAGTCTGCGGCGACGTTTTCCACCTTCCGTTCCGCAACGGCTCCATCGAAGGCCTCTGGAACGTGGGCGTAATGGAGCACTTTACACATAACCAGATCGACGCGATTATGCGGGAGTTCCGCCGCGTCCTGAGGCCACAGGGACGCGCAGTGCTGTTCTGGCCGGCGGTTTTTTCCATTCCTCAACGGTTGCTGCGGGGACTCGAATGGTTCATCAACCTGCGCCGCAGGCAGAACCAGTTTCACTTTCATCCCGACGAGATATCGCAACTCCGTTCGGTGGCGCAGGGACGCGAGGTGCTCGTGCGGAATGGATTCCGGCCAGTAGCGATTGACATCGGCATTCGGACTCTCATGGCCTTCGAGATTCTGGTGGGCGAAAAAACCGAGGAAGCATTGTGAAACTTAGTGTGATTATACCGGCCAAGGACGAAGAGGCGACGCTCGGGAGAGTGTTGGAGGACTTGTCGCGGACCATCCGTACGTTGCGAGGCTACGCGGTCGAAGTGATTTGCGTCGACGACCATAGCCGCGACCGCACGGCAGCAATCGCGCGCCAGTGGGGCGCCACGGTCGTGGAAAACCGGCGGAAGCCAGGCAAGGGCAACGCCTTGCGTGCCGGCTTCGAAGCCGCGACGGGCGAGCTATTGCTGATGATGGATGCCGACTATTCACATCGGCCCGAGGACATGCCGGACTTCCTCGTTGCCATGCGTGACGGCGTCGGCCTGGTGATTGGTTCGCGGGTTTTTGGCGGAAGCGAAGAGTACAACCACGTGCGCGCGCTGGGAAACGTCTTCCTCAGCGCTACGTTAGGGCTGTGCACGGGTCGTTATCTTTCCGATGCGCTCAACGGCTACAAGCTTTTCCGGCGTGATATCTTCACGGACTTCCGATACACATCGCGGATGTTCGAGATCGAGATCGAGATCATCGCGAACACGCTGCGGAAAGGCTACAAGGTGGTGGAAGTTGTCAGCCACGAGCGCGCGCGCGCGGGGGGCGAGATGAAGTCGCGTGTAGTCCAACACGGTTTCCGCTTCCTGGGGCGAATCCTCTGGGAAGGAATGAAAGGCGTGCGGCCGGTGGCTGCGCCGGCGGCTGTCGGTGAGGCCGCCAAAGGAGCAGCCGCGGGTGCGTCGGATGGCGAGCGTTAGGGATGGCTCGAGCAGCGGGGGAAGGAGCATGATGTACGGCGACAAGGTCGGCGGCGGATGGGCTAAGCTGCACTTGCCGTGCCCGGCTGTGCGTGTCAGCTCTGACCATGGTAGCGGGGGCCCTGCGGCTCATCGGGGCGGACAAGGGGCTCTGGTGGGACGAAATCTACTTTCTCGTCATTACAGTCCGCCGCCCGCTGGCAGAGATTGTCACGATCTTTCCCGGCGACACCCGGCATCCGCTTTACTCGACTGCCGCGCGGCTCATCATTCTCCTTCTCTCCAAGCCGGGTTTGCCATACAAGGCCAGGCGGCTACTGGCACCTCCACTCACTGACAGGTTCGCACAACGCGTGTCGTCTTAGCTGTGAGCGCAGGCAGCGCACACCGAAGCGGTCGCAGCCGCAAGGCCAACGGCATCCTGCTCTTCCAAGCCGCAAGAGTTTGCGCTTAATAGGAATAGATTTTCCAAAAGCGCGAAATCTTCAGCGGCGAATATCCCGTAAGTTGTTGGATTTACGTCTGGTTGCGCTACTCAGCTATGGCAGGTGAGTTGTCAAAACTAGAGTGAAGCTCCTCACAACGACGCTCAATCCCAGGACCTCAGGCTTAAGCGGTGTTTCCGATGTCGACATCCGTAACTGGTCCGGTGAACGCGACAGCGAAGGCCATGCCGGTAAGTGTGATCGTGCCGGTGCACAACGGCCGCATGCAATTGTCGCGCTGCCTGGAAGGCTTGCGACGGTCAAGCTATCGCGATTTTGAGCTTCTCGTGGCCGACGACTGCTCCACGGACAACACTCCGGAGATTGTGAAGCGGCACGGAGCGCGTTATCTCCGCACTCCCGCAATATGGGCGCGGGGGGCGCACGCAACTTGGGCGTCGAACAGGCGGCGGGGGACATCGTCGTATTCGTCGACGCCGACGTCGTCGTCGCGCCGGATGCCCTGCAACCCATGTACGACGATCTTCAGCGGGAACGCCTCCGTCTTCCGACGGCGGGCCACATCTATTTTTCGCTCTTTCCAAGGGCGAGATCGGCGTGAAACGTGCGTCCTGTGCTGAGAATGTTGGCGCCAATGGCCGCCTTGGTGAGCTGGATGGGCTGGAAGACGATACTCGGCCAGAGGAAGACCTCATTGGTGCAGAAGCATTCCTTGGCGTGTACCTGAGCGCGCAGGGTCTTGGCCTCCGGCGAATCCCAGATCTCGAAGAAGCTCTTCTGCCGCAGGTTGCCGAGCGGCGGATGAGTTTCGCAGAAGCTCACGTCCCCGTTGGCGTAGACGACGCCAGAAAGGATTCCGGCCTTGCAGGGCACATACTGCGACTGGGTCTCGATGGTCTGGATCTTGGCCCACTGCAGCATGGGTTCGACCACCGAGCCGAAGCGGTTCTGTTCCCGGTCCTTCCACACATCGGCCACGTGAGCGTAGAGCTCCTGGTATTGCGCCAGAGCCGGGCCCTCCAGAGAAGGATTCTTGCGGTCCCCGCGGATGATGGCCAGATTGTGGTGCTCCATGGAGGGGCAATGTTCGTGCAGGTACTCGGTCAACTGCCACGTCTCCTGCATGTTCTCGCTCATGGCCACCGTGTTGGCGTGGATGCGCAGCCGGGGTTCGGCCTTCTGCATTTCTGCCAGCATGGCATAGGTTTCCATGGCCTTCTCAAAGGACTTGGGATTGCCACGGAAACGGTTGTGGTATTCGGGCATGCCATCGAGGGAGATTTCGCAGACGAAGCGCTGCAGGGACGGAAGTGTCAGCAGTTGCCTAAGCTCTTTCTCTGTGCGCTCGGTGAAGTATCCGTTGGTGGGCACGTAAATCTGCTTGACCCGGTTGTTGCGAACGAACAGGGAACAGATATCTGCGAATTCCTGGCGGATGAAGGGCTCGCCGCCTGAGAGGTTAAGAATCTCAAAAGTCCCTAATTCCTGGGAGAGCTTCTCAAACTCGGCATAGGTCAGATCGTCGCGCCGGTTGAGGTTCTTCCAATAAAAGCAATGCTCGCATGTCAGGTTGCAGATGGAGTTGATGAAGACGATGAGAAAGGGCGGGGTCTGCCGGTCGTGGTGCTTTCGCGCCCGCACCGACAGCTTGGCGTGACGAATTGCCCGCCTTAGGAGAGACATTCTTGTATCTTTCTCTGGCTTGCTGCGAGGGCTAGGATCTCGCCCTCCCCACCCCACGGTCCTACCATCATCCTAACCCATTGGGAATAGAAACACACCTACAGGGAGGCTAGAGCAAGCGGAGTGCCAAGAACTACCCTCAGCTTGGGACTCTTGTGGGTTGGGTCATGATCATCGCCCTGGTCCGGTGGTACCGCATCAGCGCCATCGGCGAGGTCTGACTCCCGCGACCGGCTCGGTTCGGGTCGCCGCTGACCGCCTGTGCTTCATCCCCTCAGGGTGGAGTCCATTCAGTCGAAGAGGTTATAGCGGAGGGTGCACCAGACGCCCCGGATGCCGTCTCTCCAAGTGATCTTTTTCCCTTCCGCGTAAGTGCGCCCTCGGTAGGAGATGGGGACCTCGTAGATCCGGCAGTCGATCTTGGCGATCTTTGCGGTCACTTCGGGTTCGAAACCAAAGCGGTCCTCCCGCAGCACGCGGCAGAGCATCGCCCTCCGCCCTGGCCCCTGGTCATAGAGTGCCCCGTCGACATCGAAGGTCAGGGCTTTCCAACGCTGGCCAATTGGCCGCATCCAGTCAGCTCCCCGCCCCTGGGCACGACGCTCCGGAAAAGCTGAAGGCGAGAGTCATGGCCTCGGTCTGCCCGCCACTCTACTAGCACCAGCCAGGCCGAGCAACCGAGACAGTTCCGGCTGGATCTACTCCAGTTACCGGTCGGAGGCGGAAGAACAGCTGGCGCAGTAGTCTGCGGCCTAGTTGCAAACTTTTGCACATCAGAAGGAAATAAACTTTCCCTGGGGTCTCACCAACGCTATCATCCTCTTGGGGATGAGTAAGTTACACGCTAGTCTTTTTGGAATCCCAATTGCACAGTAAGCCTTTTGATACTATCCCGGAGAAGGAGATCCCATGGGCTTCGTGCGGACTGCGGCCCGGCGTTTTGGCATCGCCGGCGAACTCCTGTCCTTTCTCGCCGCCAACAAGCGCTGGTGGATGATACCGATGATCGTTGTGCTCTTGCTGTTCACCCTGCTGCTGCTGCTGGCGCAAAGCTCGGCGATTGCCCCGTTCATCTACACCCTTTTCTAGGTCGCCCACATGCTTAAGCGCCTCTGGAATTCGTGGAAACGGCTGGCCCAGAAGATCGGGAACTTCCAGGCCCGGGTCTTGCTCACGCTGATCTACGGAGTGCTGGTCTTGCCGTTGGGCTTGGCGGTGCGCTGGTTTGGGGATCCCCTCCGCATCAAGCGGCGGCCGGAGAACTGGATGCCACACTCGAAGGAGGAGACTGCCGAACTGGATTGGGCTCGGCGGCAGTGGTAGATGGACATCCTGGGCATATCCTGTTACTACCACGACGCCGCAGCCGTCCTGATCCGCGACGGGCAATTGATTGCGGCGGCCGAGGAAGAGCGCTTCTCCCGTATCAAACACGATTTTGCCTTTCCTCACCAGGCAATCCGTTTCTGTTTGGAGACGGCGGGAATCCAGGGTCCTGACCTGGATTACGTGGCTTTTTTCGAAAAGCCCTTCCGCAAGCTGGACCGCATCCTGATGACGGTGCTGCAGACCTACCCAAAGTCCTGGAAGGTCTTTCGAGAGTCCATGATCACGTGGATGCTCGACAAGCTTTGGGTGGGCAGCACGATCGAAGCCGAACTGAACATTCCCAAGGAGAAGGTGCTGTTCTGCGAGCATCACCTGTCGCATGCCGCCAGCGCCTTCCTGTGTTCGCCCTTCGACGAGGCCGCCATTCTGACCGTGGACGGCGTCGGCGAGTGGGTGACGGGAACAACCGGTACTGGAAAGGGCAACCGGATCCAGTTGCACAAGCAGATGCAATTCCCCCATTCGCTCGGCCTGCTGTACAGCGCTTTTACCGCCTTTCTGGGATTCGAGGTCAATGAGGGAGAGTACAAGGTCATGGGCATGGCGCCCTATGGCCAGCCGCGCTACGTGGACAAGGTGTGGAAACTGGTCCACCAGAACGCCGACGGCTCCTTCTCCCTTGACATGGACTATTTCAGTTTCCATCACTCCACCGAACACACCTACAACCGCCGTTTCGTGGAGTTGTTCGGCGAACCGCGTTCGCCCAAGCTGCAGTTTTTCACCGAGGTCACGGGCTTCCCCAAGTATTTCGGAGACCCTCCGGGCAATTATCGCGAGCTTTGCCGCGTCAACCAGCACTATGCAGACATTGCCGCCAGCATTCAGAAGGTGACCGAAGAGCTGCTGCTGGGGATGGCGCAGCAGCTACACCGCGAGACCGGCCAGAAACGCCTGTGCATCGCCGGCGGGGTCGGGCTGAACAGCGTGGCTAACTCCCGGATCCTGCGCGAGACCCCTTTTGAGGAGTTGTATATACAGCCCGCGGCAGGGGATGGAGGCGGAGCTCTGGGTGCCGCCCTCTGGGCCTACAACATGCTCCTGGGCAAGCCGCGGACGTTCACCATGCAGCATGCCTATTGGGGCAAGTCCTATTCCCGCGGCGAAATCAGTGGTTTCCTCACCGAGAATCACATTTCGCACCGGGAGATCCAGAACGAGGATCAACTGCTGGACCTCGTCGTGGACCGCCTGATGCAGGGAAAGGTGATCGGCTGGTATCAGGGGCGGTTTGAATGGGGGCCGCGAGCGCTGGGGAACCGAAGCATCCTGGCGGACGCCCGCAACCCGGAGATGAAGGACATCGTGAACGCTAAGATCAAGTTTCGCGAGCCCTATCGTCCGTTCGCCCCATCCGTGTTGTCCGAGTGTACGGAGACTTACTTCGATTTTCCGCAAGCATCCCGCCATTATCCCGCGCGATACATGCTTTACGTGGTGCCGGTGAGGACCTCGCAACAGGCCACTCTTCCGGCGATCACTCACGTCGATGGAACGGGTCGTCTGCAGACCGTTTTTCAGACCGAGAGTCCGCGCTATTACGAATTGATCCAGCGGTTCGGGCAGGCGACCGGCGTGCCGGTTGTGCTCAACACTTCCTTCAATCTCAGGGGAGAGCCGATCGTCACAACCCCGGCGAACGCATTCTCGACTTTCTCGAAAAGCGAAATGGACTGCCTCGTGCTGGAGAATTTTCTGGTCGAAAAGAATGGCGCCTGAGCAGCCTGGCGTGTGACCGCAAGGCCCGGCCTGACCGTCGACTAGAGGTGGACGATGCTGATTCTGGGACTGTCGGCCTTTGAACACGATCCTGCAGCGGCGCTGTTCAGCGACGGGACGCCGCTGGCTGCGATCGAGGAAAGGAAACTGACACGCCTGCCCGCGCGGGGTCTGCCGCAAGCCGCCATTCGATATTGTCTGAGCAAAGCAGGGGTTGACTGGCGCGGTGTGGGCCTGATCGCATCCGCTACACGCCCCTGGTCCGGTTGGATCAGCAAGTCTTCGTTCCATTTGCGGCGCGCCGTCCGCGCGCCCATAGCTGGCGCATATTCCAGCGCCCGGGAACTGGGAGTGCTGTTGCGCGAACTCAGCAATTCCCGCCGCCTGGCCGAGGTCAGTGGAGTCCATCGCTCGAAGGTGCTCAGCTTAGACCACCACGACTGTCACGCGGCCAGCGCCTTTTACGCCTCCTCGTTCGATCGCGCCCTGATCATCACCATGGACGAAGAAGGGGACGGCTGCTCGTGTGCGGTGGCGCTCGGCGTCGGGAACGAGATTCACGCCCTGCGCCGGATCCCGTTCCCTCATTCTCTGGGCTGGGTGTATTCCCAGGTGACCGCGCTGCTGGGCTTTCGCCCGCACCAGGACGAACACAAGGTCCAGTGGGTCAGTCTTGAGGGCGAACCTGTTCACCGCGACGTGTTCCTGGACATGCTCCGGCGCCCCCCGGAGCCACACCCGCACGTCAACTTCAAGTACTTCAATCGCGGGCTCTCGGGCGCAGTCGCGTTTTCAACACACTTCTACCGCAAGGTTGGCCTGACTCCCGGGGAAGTCCCCTCCCAGGATCAGGCAAAGGCGCTGGCAACCAGCTTGCAGCAAGCATGCGCCCAGGTGATCAGCGATCTGATCGAGTTCTACTGCAAGCGGGAGCAGGTCGAGAATGTCTGCCTGGCCGGCGGGCTTTTCCAGAACACGCTGCTGGTCTCTGACATCGAGAAGAAAGTAGGCGCGCGGGTATTTGTCCCCGTGGCTCCCGGCAATGCAGGCTGCGCGCTCGGCGCCGGTTATCTGGCCTGGCACCGGGTGCTGGGAAAACCTCGTAGCGAGTCCACTCCTTCGGTGTACTTGGGTCCGAAATACAGCCGTCAGGAGATCAAGGACGTCCTGGACAACTGCAAATGCACCTATTCCATCTTGGATACGGAACTGCGAATACTCGATGCCGCGGTGCAACTTTTTCAGGCCGGCAAGATCGTTGCCTGGTACCAAGGAGCCACTGAGTTCGGCTCACGCGCACTGGGGAATCGTAGCTTGCTGGCGTCACCCTGGGCTCCGTACGTGCGTGAAAACCTCAACGACTTCGTGAAGCACCGCGAGTGGTTCCGGCCCTTCGCGTTGGCTGTCCCGGAGGAGGATTGTCGGCAGTGGTTCGAGTGTTCCATGCTGTCGCACCTCATGTCCTCGCTTGGCTGGGCCCGCCCGGCGGTGGACGGCCCGTTGCGGGATTTCTTGATGCCAGAAAATCGCGTGCGGCTGCAGGTCGTACAGCGTGAGGCCAACCCCCTGTTTTGGCGTCTGCTCAAGCGCTTTGGCGAGCAGGGTCCCGCACCGATCCTGGTCAACACCTCGTTCAATCTCTTTGGCGAGCCCTTGGTTGTGTCGCCCAGGGATGCGGTAAGGAGCTTCTACTCTTCTGGTGTCGACGCTTTGATGATGGACAACTTCTTGCTGCGGAAACATCTGGAAATCCCCCCAGCGCTCCGAGACGCCAATGCAAGGTTGCCGGGCGATGCAGCGAATCTCCGGCAGAAACCGGGAGGTCCGCCAGCGCAGCAGGCGGTGGGCGCGCGACGGATCCGGCCGGCAGGATAGCGGTATCGCTGGCCGGCGTGCCGCTGATTACGCCCGCGCTGGAGAGGCTCTCCCCCGTCGCGAGTATGTATCTCTGCACAACACTTAGATCAACCCGAAGAACCGTTTGCGTAGACCGAGACTATGGGGTTGGCACTTGGGAAGTTAGCTTGATCCGGTACAAGCCTGGCAGGTCCAACGGGATCAACTCGACTCCCGGAGTGTCGATCTCACGCATTACGCTGGCGGGGTTCCTGATCGGCACTGGGCCGACCCAAGATTTGTTTGGCGGGTTGTACACGTGGGTTACATGCCAGTGGCGGGCGAAGGCCGCGAACGTTCCGTTCTTGATTGTCGGCGTCAAGGTTACGGGTTCCCCCGTCATCGCACCATACCTGGCCGAGGCAATATAGCCGATTGTAAGGATCAGGCGATGAGGCTGCCCGCCTGAATCGCGGTGCACGGCATCCGTCACCTGGTGCATCTCCGGAGTGGGGGACAACGGGATCATCACGTCAGCGGGCGAGAAGAGATGGCTCAAGTTGGAGAGCGGCGGCCGCACGATCGCCGGGCAGAGCGGAAGAACAGTTACGAGAAGCAGCAGGGTTGACCTTCGCGATCCCCAAGCCCCGGGGGTGAGAGACACGAGCACGGCAAGTAGCACAGCGAATAGGATCAACACCGTGCCCGAATAATATCGGCCTTCACGAAAACCAACGAGGGAGGCTGGGAGCAGCATCACCGGGATTAACCCGAGCGCGAGAGCCGAGAACCGTACCGCTGGAGTGGGGAGCGGTGGAGTTCCGGTCGCCCCCCAGACCACAAGCACCGCCGCCAGCAAGATCGGGAGCGGCGACTCAACCGCCGATTCAAGGAAGCCATATGCGGCTTTTGGCACCTTATAGAAGAGGAATTCGGCGATCCATTGCCGGGGGTGCTGGGTCAGGTCCGACGGCGGAGGAACTTCGTAGTAGTCAAGCGTTAATCCGCCCCGCGCAAGCAGTAATTGCCGCATGTCTGGACTGGGGACCGGTCTGCCGAAATGCCGTATCCCGTATGCGACCCACGGGGAAAGCACTGCGCCGAAGACCGCGAAATAGATGGCAGCAGCCGCAATTCCCCGGCGGAACCTCCGCTCTGACAGGTAAATGCGGGCTGCGAAGACGAGTCCGATGACGCCTGCGGTCGCCGAGGCGTCAAATCGGTTCAGGCAGGCAAGCCCCATCAATAGCCCGGCCAGGGCAACGCGGGGCATCGTGATCGGATCCCGGACCCAGATCACAAAGGTGAGCGTCAAGAGCGTGACGGCCAGCGGGATCGTCTTCGCGCCCACCGCTTCCGCAAGAAATAAGGGGAATCCAAGGAGACACAGGTAACACGCCGCCCCGACCCATCCCGGGAAATCCATCCGTCGGAAAAGCCACATCAACGCGGCCAGAAGGCCGATGCATACAAAAAAATTCAGAACATAGCCGGTGTAGATCCCAAGATCTGCCAGTCCGCGGGCCAGGGCAAGCAGGACAGGCCAGAGCGGGGGGAACGCATTACTGTATTGGGGCGCACTTTCAAACTGTCGGAGCGTGTTTACGTGGTAGAAGTCTTTGAAAATGCTCTTCGACAATTCAAAGTAAGTCCATGAATCCACCAAGAAGTAAGGGAAGTATATTCCGGTCAAAAAGATCACAAGAGTGACCACAGCCGCGAACCAAAATGCCCGCTTGGTGGACACCCCGCTCGGCTGAGAAGTCGGTGCTTGGTGCGTACCCATTCGATTGTGGGGACCCCTACCGGTGATTATCACTTGAATCGGGTGGGATGGCGATATTGAAGGATCATTATGGTCACTGCTCTCATCGGCCATGCAGGGGGCCATGCAGGTCGTGTGGATGTGTCCCTCGTCAGCGTAAGTGGGACAGTTTGAGACCAGCAGTTAAGCTACAGACCTGAAGGTTCCGTTCACCCAAGGACGGGAGTAGACTGCCCGAGCGCCTGCACCGAGCGATGGGATCCATTTCTCCGGAAATCGGGTATCTGGATCTGACGCCCTATCTGACAGACGCCGCGCAAAAGGGAGTGCTGCCCTATAACACTGATGACAGTCATTGGTCGCCCGCAGGGCAGAAGATCGCCGCCGAGGTGATCAACGATTACCTCTCATCAACTGGAACTCAGTAAATTCTGATCTTCCCCAAACATGCACGGCGCCACCCCGATGTGACGGGGCTCGCATCGGCGGCATCGGCGCGATCTGACTCCCGCGGCCCATACAGTAGCTGCAAGAACTTGCACATATAAGGAATAAGTTTTCCCATAAGAATCAAATCTTCGGCGCCAAATTCTTCGTAAGCCTATGAATCGATTTGGGTTTTACGGATTCAGTTGTGGCAGGCAGCGTGCTGGAATAGGAAGTGAAGTTTTCTACAACTACGGGCGGATCCTGGCAGATCTTCTGGCGCCAAGACGTCTTTAACTATGTCGGTACTTGCAACTGCCCCAGTAAACGCTACCGCGAAGGCGACGCGATTGAGTGTCATCGTGCCGGTGCACAACGGCCGGATGCAGTTGTCGCGCTGCCTGGAAGGCCTGCAACAGTCCAGCTACCGGGATTTTGAGCTTCTCGTGGTAGATGATTGCTCGACCGACAACACCCCCGAGATCGTGGAACGCTACGGAGTGCGCTACCTCCGCACCCCCTCCAACATGGGACCCGGCGGCGCTCGCAACTTGGGGGTGGAACAGGCGGCCGCGGACATCGTGGTATTCGTGGATGCCGACGTCGTGGTTGCGCCCGATGCCCTGCAACGCATCTATGACGACTTTGCGCGCGATCCCGAACTCGCGGCCGTCTTCGGCTCCTACGACGACGCTCCTGCCTGGCCCGACTTTGTTTCGCAGTACAAAAACCTCAGTCACCACTATTACCACCAGATCGCCAGTGAGCAAGCGGAGACGTTCTGGGCGGGCTGCGGCGCGGTGCGCAAGCACATCTTCCAGCAGTTCGGTGGATTCAATGCCAAGAAGTATCGCCGCCCCTCGGTGGAGGACATCGAACTGGGATTCCGCATCACGAGGAGCGGCCTGCGGATCCGGCTGGACAAGAAAGTGCTGGCCCAACACCTGAAGAGATGGTCGCTTTCCGGAATGCTGCGCGCCGACATCCTGTGCCGTGCCGTTCCCTGGACGCAACTGATCCTGGAAACAAAACACGTGCCCAAAGATCTGAATCTCCGCACCTCCTCGCGTCTGAGCGGGGTACTGGTGGGATTGTTGGTGGTGGCCATAGCCGTGCTGCCTGTGAGCCTGGCATTTGCGAAGCCGGCAACTCTCACCTGGTACCTGCTGCCCGTGCTGGCGGGCCTGATGGCGCTGCTGCTGGCTTTGAACTGGCACATGTATGGCTGGTTCGCGAAGCGACGAGGGTTGGCATTCGCGGCCGGCGCGGTGGTGTTGCACTGGCTGTACTACTTCTATAGCAGTCTGGCTTTTGGGATCTGCATGCTGGCCCACCAGCTAAGAGAATTCTTTCCTCAGCAGACGACTCTTCCGATACGATCAAACGGCCAGGACTAGGCCATGCGCATTGGCGTCGATGCAACCTGCTGGTTGAATCGCCGGGGTTACGGTCGCTTCACGCGGGCGCTACTTAGCGCCGCACTGCAACTGGACCGCCGCAATGAATACGTCTTCTTCGTGGATGGCGAGTCCGAGGAGTTCCCCTTCCCGCCTGCGGTGACGGTGACGCGGGTAGAAAGCGACGTGCCCACGGTGCAGGCTGCCGGAGCGCAGGGACGGCGTTCGCTGCGCAGCATGTGGAGCATGAGCCGTGCCCTCAGTTCGAAAAAGTTGGACCTGGTTTTCTTTCCCTCGGTGTACAGCTACGTGCCCCTGACCACTCGCGCCCCCAAGCTGGTGACCGTGCACGATGTGATCGCGGAGATGTTCCCCAGCCTGGTGTTCCCGACGCGCCGCTCCAAGTTCTTCTGGTGGGCCAAGGTGAAGGCCGCATGCATTCAAGCACGGCTGGTGCTGACGGTGTCCGACTATTCGCTGCAGTGTCTCGCCCAGCAACTGAAGATACCGGTCTCGCGGATGCGGGTGGTGTCCGAAGCGAGCGACCCGGCGTTCCGCCGGCTGCAGGGCCAGGACCGGGGTGCCTTGTTTTGCCGGCTGCGGATCCCCGAAAGCGCACGACTTCTCACCTACCTCGGAGGATTCAGCCCGCACAAGAACCTGAGTCTGCTGGTGGATGTGTTTCGCGAACTGCAAGGCCGGCCGGAGTTCTCCGCCGTGTACCTCGTGCTGGTGGGAGACTACCAGGGAGACGTATTCTATTCCTGCTATAAACAGCTCCTGCACCAGGTGCGCGAGTATGGGCTGCAAGAGCGAGTCGTGTTCACTGGTTACCTGGGCGACGAGGAAGTGGTGCAACTGCTGAACCTATCAGAAGCGCTGCTGCTGCCGTCGTTCTGCGAGGGGTTCGGGCTGCCGGCGGTGGAAGCTGCGGCCTGCGGCACACCGGCGGTGGTAACGACCCGAAGTCCTCTGCCCGAATTGTTGGGCGAGGGGGCTATTGCAGTCGACCCGCTGGATCGCGCCGGATGGCAAGAGGCCATCACCCGCATCCTTTCGGACCCACGAAAGCGCGAGCTGATGCGGAGCGCTGGGTTGACTGCCGCGCGGCAGCTCTCCTGGGAGAACTCCGCACGGCAACTGCTTTCCGCCTTTGAGGAGGTGGTCAGCCCCAGTGCCGCGTCCTCTTAGGTTCTGCCACATCTCGATCTTCTACCCCCCGTACAGCTTCGGCGGTGACGCCAGGTACGTGCACCGGTTGGCCAACGCGCTGGCGCGGCGCGGGCATGAGGTGGACGTGATCCATTGCGCCGATTCCTACCACGCCCTGGAGCCGACCGTGCCGGCGACTGACGTTCCCAACCTACCTGGGGTGACAGTGCATACGCTGCGCAGCGGCTGGGGGAAGCTCTCGCCGTTGCTCTCGCAGCAGACCGGCGGCACGTGGCTGAAGACGCGGCCGATCCGGGAGGTCTTGCTGAGCAAGAAGTTTGACGTGATCCATTATCACAACATTTCCTTGTTTGGGCCCAAGGTCCTGCTGCTCGACCCCGACTACCGGGACTTCGTCAAACTGTACACCACGCACGAACATTGGCTGGTGTGCCCCATGCACGTGCTGTGGAAGAACAATGAGCGCCTATGTGATAAGCCGGCGTGCTTCCGCTGCGCGCTCACCTACCACCGGCCCCCGCAATGGTGGCGCTATAGCCGTTTGTTGGAGCGGTGCACCAAGGCGGTGGATACGTTCATAGCCCCCAGCGAGTTCACACGGCAAATGCACCGGGAGAAAGGGTTCCAGCGGGAGATGGAGGTCCTTCCCCATTTCATGCCCGTGGTTGAGAGCGAGGCAACTTCCTCGCCACACCCCAGGCCGTTCTTCCTCTTCGTGGGACGGCTGGAAAAGATCAAAGGCGCGCAGAACCTGTTGCCGGTCTTTCGTGACTACCCACACGCCGATCTGCTGATCATTGGCACTGGAACGTACCAGGGGGAACTGCAACGGCAGGCCGGTTCGATGTCGAACGTGCGGTTTCTGGGCGCGCTGCCGCAGGAGCAGGTGCACGCCTTCTATCGCCACGCCATCGCGGTGATCGTGCCCTCCATCTGCTACGAGACCTTCGGGTTGATCATGATCGAAGCTTTTACCGAGCGTACTCCGGCGATCGTGCACGACCTGGCGGGAATGAGGGAACTGGTGGAAGAGAGCGGAGCCGGGTTTAGCTATCGCTCCCCGGAGGAACTCCTTGCGGCCATGGAGCGCCTGCGCACGGATGCCGGGTTGCGGCGCGACATGGGGGAGAAAGGCTACCGCAAGTTCCTGGAGCGCTGGAGCGAGGAGGCACACCTGAGCCATTATTTCCGCATCATCGAGGAAACCGCCCGACGGAAGTTTGGGCGGATTCCCTGGGAGGCCAGCGAGCGGGACTCAACGTTTCAGCCAGCTTCGGTGGGGATGCGAGACCAGCCGCTCTAGCACAAGCAAGCTCTTGACGAATGCAAAGGTGGTAATCTTGGCGCAGTTGCGGCAGAATGCGGACTATCTTCCTATGCCCGAGCAGCAGAGAAAGCCCTTGTCGCCGGTGTTGCTTGCCTTTGCGCCTATTCATCGGACCGCCCTGGGTGTGGCCAGTGGAGTGGTTCTGGGCGGAATCATTTTCCTCATGACGGCGATTCTCTTGATCAAGGGCGGGCCCAGTGTAGGGCCCAATCTTTGGCTGCTAGGCCAGTATTTCATCGGTTACAGAGTGACTTGGCCGGGATCGCTGATCGGGCTGGCCTGGGGGTTCGGCGTTGGCTTCGTGCTCGGATGGGGTTTTGCCTTGGTGCACAATCTTGCGGTTTGGTTGTGGCTCACCCTGATTCGTTCCCGTGCGGACATGGAGGAATACGGAGACCTCCTGGATCACTTGTAGCAGGAGGAAGTGCCATGGTGCGAGAAGAGGAGCTGTTGGAGAAAGCGGTTGTCCGGTTTAACAGCAAGCTGTTTGGCTTGGTGCTCGGGCTCCTTTGTGGGATCGGCCTGTTCCTGACCACCAACTTCCTGGTGCTGAAAGGGGGGTCGCAAGTAGGTGCACACTTGGGCTTACTTTGCCAGTTCTTTCCCGGGTATCGGGTGACCTTTCTGGGCAGCCTGGTCGGATTCGTATATGCCGGGGTAGTCGGGTTCGTGGTTGGATCCGTTCTAGGGGCGGTCTACAACAAGGTCGCAAGGGTCTGACAAGCCCGGCTTCGACGAGACGCCCCGCCCGTGCCTCGAGGGAGACTGACGCGGCAATTCTGCGAAATCGCGCTCATGGACAAAGTCACCGAGCCGCTAATCCTGACCTACCATTCGATCTCCGCGGGACGGCCCCCTTTGGCCACGCCGCCTCCGCTGTTCACCGAGCAGATGGAGTGGCTTGCGGCGAACGCGCGGGTAACGTCGCTGTCCGACTTAGTGGAAGCGCTGGTTGGGGGACGAACCATGCCTCCACGAAGCGTGGTTCTCACATTCGACGACGCTCTCCTGGACTTCTATTCGCAGGCCGCCCCTGTGCTTCGGCGGCTGGGCCTTCCCGCCGCCGTGTTCGTGCCCACAGGACATTGCGGGCGCACAACCCGCTGGGCTACTCAGTTGGCCTCGGTCGAGGAACGGCCCTTGATGTCGTGGCCGCAGGTGCGCGAAATGGCGGAGCAAGGATTCATTCTCGGGGCTCACAGTGTCAGCCATCCGATGCTAACTGAAATCATTCCTGCGAAGGCCGAGCGAGAGATCGTGGACAGCAAGGCCGAACTGGAATCCAGGATCGGGGGGCCAGTCGAGTTTTTCTGTTATCCGTATGGCTACTGGAACGCCGATTTAAGGGAAGTGGTGAAGTCGCACTATCGTGCGGCCTGCTCCACGACAACCGGAGTGGTCGGCCGGAATGCGGATGTATTCGCGCTACCGCGAGTGGACGCTTATTACTTGCGGCGGCCAACGATGTTCCGTAATCTCTTCAGCCAGCAAATGGGAACTTACTTGGGCCTGCGTCGCATGCTTCGCCGGATTCGAGGTTACGGCCAGGCGTCCTAATCCATGCTCTATGTCTGGGGAAATGTCAGGAAACGGTAATGTGAGTGTGCAAAGGATTGCACATAAAGGGAAACCTCTGCGCCTGCCAAATCTCGATGTTTGAATAATTATCATCAAATCATAGACTTACATGACAACCAGTATTTCCATGAGTGGCACCAGAATTGCAACTTGAACAGCCGAAGCTAAGCCAACGGGAAAGAAGTGTCTGCCCACAACGTAGTGATAATTGGCGCCGGTCCTGCCGGGTTGACCGCAGCCTACGAACTCGCCAAGCATAAGGTCCCTGCCGTCGTTGTGGAGGCGGACAAGGTCGTCGGCGGAATCGCGCGCACGGTCAACTACAAGGATTACCTGTTCGACATCGGCGGTCACCGGTTCTTCACCAAGTGGGATGAGGTCGAACAGGTCTGGAAAGAGATTCTGGGGGACAAGTTCCTGGAGCGGCCCCGCCTTTCGAGGATCTTTTACCGAAAGAAGTTCTTTTACTACCCGCTCAGGCCCGCCAACGCGCTGTTCGGCTTAGGCATACTGGAGAGCATCCGGATCATGCTCAGCTATCTGCACGCGCGCGTGTTTCCCAGCCGGGAGGAGGAGAATCTGGAGCAGTGGGTTTCCAACCGCTTCGGCAAGCGGCTGTACGAGGTTTTCTTCAAGACATACACGGAGAAAGTGTGGGGGGTTCCTTGCACCGAGATCCGTGCGGAATGGGCGGCGCAGCGGATCAAGGGCCTGTCGCTAACCACGGCGGTGCGGAACGCGTTGCTGAAGCCCAAGAAGTCGAACGTAAAGACGTTGATCGATAAGTTTCATTACCCGGAGCGAGGGCCGGGGCAGATGTGGGAGACCCTGACGCAGCGCTTGGAGCAGAACGGCTACCCGGTGCTGATGGAGCGCCCGGTGCAGCGCATTTGTCACCGGGGAGGGCGGGTGACCCACGTGCTGACCCGCGGGCCACAGGGCGAGGAATTATTCCCCGGCACGGATTTCATCAGCTCGATGCCCATCCGCGATCTCATCAACGCCCTTGAACCTGCCGCTCCGCAGGATGTGCGTGACGCCGCAAACCGGCTCTCCTACCGCGACTTCCTGATCGTCAGCCTGATCATCAACCGCGAAACGTTCGCGCCCGACAACTGGATCTATGTGCACGAGCCCGGGGTGAAAGTGGGCCGCATCCAGAACTTCAAGGCGTGGTCTCCGGCCATGGTCCCCGACCCATCCAAGTGCTGCGTGGGAATGGAATACTTCGTCTTCGAGAATGATGAGCTATGGTCCAGTCCGGACGACAAGCTGATCGAGTTGGCGCGCTGTGAACTGGCGCAGTTAGGCTTGGCGCGGCCGGAAGAGATCACAGACGGGACCGTCGTGCGCATGCCGAAGGCCTACCCCATGTACGACACCGGCTGGTCAGAGCAGGTGGAAATCATTCGCCGCTATCTGGAAAGCGATCTGCCCAACCTGCAACTCGTGGGGCGGAATGGGATGCACAAGTACAACAACCAGGACCACTCCATGATGACCGCGATGTGCGCGGCCCGGAACATCCTGGGGGAACGGCACGATCTATGGGCGATCAATGCGGAAGCTGACTACCACGAGGAAAAGCGCGGGGAGCCCGCGACGGAAGCGCAACGCCCCGCCTACGCAGAACCTCCACGGGTGGAGCACCGACCTGGTACCAGCACCACTGGGGGAGCGGCCGCGGCCGCAAAGGCCTCCGACTAGCTCAGCCATCCAGGCTGGGTCCCTTCTGGCTGCTTCTGTGGCACTAGGTTTCTTGGAGCGGCTCTTAGCGAATCCCCAAGTCGGCCAGGGGAACCACAATGTCTCGTCCCAAGGTCAGCATCTTCAGGTCGAGATACTTGGCCGTGGGAGCAGCCGCCTGTACGTTCTCGTAAAGCAGCAAGTCTTGTTGCGCCGAGCTGGTCTGATCAGTGACCATCGGGAATCTGCCTACCAGTTTAAACTGTGGCCCCTGCAACAGCTCGCGCAGGACACCCTGGATCGGAAAGCCGTAATTCTTGTGATCAGACACGACGATGTGCTTGATCCCATACGCGGCCATCAACTCCCGCAGATCCTCCGGCGTGTGTAGCAGTTCCCGACTGCCATAGAAGCGGATGATGTTGGTGACGTACAGGGCCTTCGTCAAGATGACAAAACGGCGTTGTGAATCGTAGGCCCGCATGTAGAAAATCAGGTTCCCGCTAAAAGCGTTGAGATCATCGACCAAGACCACTTCTCCACTGCCGGGGGCCTGGGTCAATCGCCTCGCCAATGCTGAATAGCCGGAAAGGTGCGCGTAGCTCCCATAAATGGCTCCCGTAAGCTGGCGAAATCGACCCGTGACGCCGGCAAAGCCATAGACCACCAACAGCAGCCCGCAAGCGACCAGTCCTAGGGCCCCAGTCCGGCGGGTGCGAACGGCGATCGCGAGCGGCCAACTGGCGAAATAGATGAGCGGGGGGAGCATCGTGAAAGCGTAGCGGGGGTCCCGTGCGGCCAAGAGAGAGAGGCTGAGATAGCAGGCCACGATCCAGAGCAGCATCCACACCGCGCCGCGCCGGCTTCGCTGGAAAAACAGCATGATGACACCGGATGCGGCGAGCAGCAGGAGAGGCCAGCCCAGTTCTCCAGGGAGCACGCGCCAGTAGTACGTAAAATCGGCGAGGCGATAAGCGCGCCGCTCAACCACATGTGCGGCGAGCGTCCGTCCGTGAACCCTCGCCGCTAACGCGTAATAAGGGACCAGCAAAACAGCGGACAGCGCGAAGGCTCGAACCCACGTCCAGTTGAGAACCAGCGACCACTTCCGTTCGACGAGCAAGGTTAGGATGAATAAGGGCAGCAGGGGAATGGCTTGCGGTGCAGTGAGAAGCGCCAGGCTGGAGAGGACGGCGACGCGATAGAGCAGGCTCCGATCTTCCGTCTGCAAGCACCGTATCCAGAAGTACGCAGCGCCCAGGCAAAGGGCCAGCGCGGGGACGCCGAGTAAGACGGCCTGCGTGAAGTAGAACAGCGATGGCGTCAAGGCCAGCATCACGGTGCTGAACGCCGCAGCGACGGGGTTAAGAAGAGCTCGAACCAGCTTGAACCAGAACACTAGCCCCACGAGCATGAACAGCAACACGGTCAGGCGGGCTGTTTCCAAGGATCGGCCGGCCAGGAGAAACATTCCGCCTTCTACCAGATGGAAGAACGGCGGCCAGTGGATCAGGCCCAATGCGGGATACTGTGCGTAGTATCGGTAGGTGTACTCGACAGGGTGAGACAGCGGTCTATCGGTCATCAGGTCGGCAAAGTAAACACCCGTGACCGCATTGCGCGTCTCGTCCTCGCTATAAGAGAGATCCTGGCAGCGGAGTTGGGCGTAACCGAGGAGCATTGTTGCAAGCAGAAGGCAGCCGAGCAGCAGAAGCCTGCCTTGAGGCTCGCGGTCAAAGTATCTAACCCAGGGCGGTTGGAGATCAGAGTCTGCAGGGGGGGCTGGCATTTGCCCACCGAGGATCGGCGATGGTTTGGACATTTCTGCTGATGAGTCGCAGTTTGGAAGAAATTACTTTCCCCACGACTGCTCAACCCTTTATCTAAGTTGCAAACTTCTTGTCAGGGGAGGTCGGGATCAACAACCCAAACTCGACGCCGTTAGTGCCAATCGAGACTCGCCAACTGCCCCTTACAAAATACTTCATCAGCTATCCGAAGTTCCACTGGAATCACGCCGTGCACCATAAGCAAGATGACAACCCTGTCGAGTGCCGCACCGCACATTGTGACGCCCAATCCCCACTCGCGTCCTCACCCCGCAAGAAGGCGGAGAGGACTGTGGTCAACATTCTGGTCACCAACTTCCTCCGCCGACTTCCCCACCCGCTACCGCAAGGACCTTGACAAGGTATTGCTGTTGGGCATCTTCCGAGATCCTCCTTCGCCGGTCGTCCGTGACCCAGACAAGACGGGGCAGGAGGAGACCATCCGCGTCCTCCGCCAGATCGAGCGCGCCAGCCTCATCTCTTCCAGGGAATTGCGCTTGGACAGCGGCGAGCGCTGGGCCAGTTCGATCATCGCGCATTTCTTCCCACAGCTCACCCGGCTGCAACTCCGTCGTTCAACCAATCCTAGCTCTGACTTTTTTTCAGCAGCACGTTGGCCAGGCTCAGGTCGGCAACCAACTGCTTCAGCCGCTCATCTTCCCGCTGCAGTCCTTTCACCTCGTCCCTCGTGGCCCCCTTGCACTGCGTCGCCCAGCATCCGAGCCTCGTCCTCTTCCAGGAAGTCTTTCAGCCACTTGTAATACGCCGTTAGATGGATCCCATCCTGACAACATAACTTCGCCACCGCCACCTCGCCGCGCATGCCTTCCAGCACGGTGCGGACCTTTTCCTCGGCGCTGAAGCGGCGTCGCGCTTCCCGCTTGCTCTTCCGGATCAGAGCCCGTGCGGTCTCCACCGTACGCCTGCTCCCTGCCAGTGGTACTTCAGAGTCCTCTGCGGACGCAGAGGTTGGGTTGGTGTCGTCCGGCAGGTTCAACCTTTCCGGTCCCGCTGTTGCGGTAGTCTGCTCCCGTCCTGAGGTGAACGAAACCATTTAGATCTGTGGCTTAACCGCTGACCTCAAACTGTCCTAATGACGCTGACGGGCATCGCCGGGCGAGGCTGGGGAAAAGGTCTGCGCTTTATGTGCAAGTGTTTTGCGCGACTCCCAGCCAACTGGAGCAGAGGGCAGCGCTTGGAGCGGGGGTTCTGGTTCCATAAGGTGAATGCCTGCTACAATCTGCGGGCCTATACCTCTCCTCAGGAGCAGTAGTCTATTAGTGGTCGTTGTCTTGCATACCAATTTGCAGAGCTGCCAGAAACGCTGAAATGACCCAATTGCACCCCTCCGTCTACCGCCTTCGGCCCGGAAGCCGCCGCCTTGCCTGCGGCGAGGTGGGAATGGCGAAACCGGAGCAGTTCTCGAAGTCCCAGCCATGCTTCCGTGAAGGAACAATTCAGTGACATTCCCTTTGGTGAGTCTCCGTAAGACCCTGCTCTCAGTTGCAATAGTGATGGCCTTATCCTGCCTGCCTGCTTATGGCCAGGGGAAGCGCGTAGTAGATGACGGCGACCGCGTGACCCTGCCCGGGGCCGTGCCCCCGCAAGCGATGGCCGCCATGGATCAAGGCCTGGCGCCAGCCGACTTGCATATGGAACGCGTGATCTTGGTGCTGGCGCCACGTCCGGGAGCGGTGCAGCAGCGCGAAAAGCTGATGCGCGACCTGCATGATCCCAGCTCCTCTCTGTATCACCAATGGATCACTCCGGAGGAGTATGGGTTGTGGTTCGGTATCTCCGACGACGACCTGGCCGCGGTCACCGGCTGGCTGCAATCCTACGGGTTCACCGTCGAGGAGATCGGCAAGGGCCGCGGATGGCTCAATTTCAGCGGCACGGCCATTCAAGTGGAGCAGGCGTTCCACACCCAGATCCATCAGTACTTCGGGCCAGACGGCATGCACACCGCCAACGCGGTGGCGCCTTCGATCCCGAGAGCGCTTGCGGACATAGTGGTAGGGCTAGTCTCCCTGCATGATTTCCGCAAGAAGCCGCAATTGGCGTTCGTGCAAGCCGTGGATCCGAACTACACCTCGGGCGGCAGCCATTATCTGGCGCCCGCGGACTTCGCCACCATCTACAACGTCAATCCGCTGTACAGCGGCGGCATCGACGGGACTGGCCAGATCATCGCGATCGTCGGCCGCACCGATATCAACATCAACGACGTGCACACCTTCCGGAATACTTTTGGCCTGCCCGCAAACGATCCCATCTTTGTGCATAACGGCCCCGACCCCGGCAACCTGGGCGGCGGAGAAGAGACGGAAGCCGACCTGGACGTGCAGTGGTCGGGAGCGGTCGCCAAGAATGCGACCATCAAGTTCGTCATCTCGGCATCCACCCAATCCACCGATGGCGTGGACCTCTCGGCGCAGTACATCGTGGATAACAACCTGGCTGTCGCCATGAGCACGAGCTTCGGGCTGTGCGAACAGCTCTTAGGCGCTGCCGAGAACACGTTCTACAACAATTTGTGGTTCCAGGCCGCCACTCAGGGCATCACTTCGTTCATTTCCTCGGGCGACAACGGGGCAGCGGGCTGCGACTCCGGCAGCGCATCCACGGGCACGATTCCCGCCGTGAACGGCCTTTCCTCCACGCCCTACAACGTGTCCGTGGGCGGCACGCAATTCATGGACACCCCCCCAGCCGACCCGTCGTTGTACTGGGCGGCTACGAACGATCCCACGACGAAGGGATCGGCGCTCTCTTACATTCCGGAGATGGTGTGGAACGAGAGCGGGTCGGTTCCCGGTGGATCGGGACTCTGGTCCGGCAGCGGGGGCGCCAGCACGATTTACGCCAAGCCCTCCTGGCAAGTAGCTCCAGGGGTCCCCGCAGACGGCAAGCGCGACCTCCCCGACGTGTCCTTGAGCGCAGCCGGCCATGACGGGTATCTCGTTTTCCAGGGGGGAGGACTGTTCTCCGTCGGAGGTACGTCGGCGTCGTCGCCGTCGTTTGCGGGCCTGATGGGGCTGATCGTGCAACAGACGGGGAACCGGCAGGGCAACGCCAACACTGTCTTCTACCCGCTGGGCAACAGCCAATACGGTTCTGCTGGACCAGTTGTGTACCACGACACCACGGTAGGCAACAACACGGTCCCCGGCGTGACCGGCTTCAATGCTGCGGCTGGGTACGACCAGGCGAGCGGACTGGGTTCCGTGGACGCCACCGCTCTGGCGAACAACTGGAATTCCGTTTCGACCTTCTATCTGTACGCCGCGCCCGACACTCTGAGCGTGGCTCGGGGAAACTCCGGAAATGTCACCGTCAGCACGACCGCGAGCGGCGGTTTCAACAACGCGATCACGCTGAGCGCGTCGGGGATGCCGGCGGGGGTGACGGCGGTGTTCGTGCCCAACCCGATCGCGGCGCCGGGTTCGGGCAGTTCCACAATGACGTTGACCGTGGGCGGATCCGTCTCCCTCGGCACCTACAACATCACGGTGACCGCGACCGGTGGCAGTGTGACCCAAACCGCAATCGTCAAATTGACGGTCACCGCTGCAGACTTCACCGTCTCGGCCGCGCCCAGTTCGGTGACGGTGGCGCAGGGGAACAGTGGGACCTCGACCATCACGACCACGATCTCTGGCGGGTTCAGCGCGGGGATCACGCTCTCGACGTCGGCGTTGCCCAGCGGGGTGACGGCGGCGTTCGTGCCCAACCCGATCGCGGCGCCGGGGTCGGGAACGTCGACGCTGACCTTCACGGCCACGGCATCGGCGGCGCTGGGGACGACGACGGTGACCATCACGGGGGTGGGCGGGGGGATCACGCACACCACGACGGTGACGCTGACGGTGCAGTCGGGAACGTCCGCGGCGTCCTCGATCTGGAGCAATGCGACGCCGGCGGTGGTAGACGCGGGAGCGGACTCCTCGGTGGAGTTGGGAGTGAAGTTCACGGCGGACGTAGGCGGCACGATCCAGGGGATCCGGTTCTACAAGGCGGCGGCGAACACGGGGACGCACATCGGAAGCCTGTGGGACAGCCAGGGGCATCTGCTGGCGACGGCGACCTTCACCGGGGAGACGGCCTCGGGATGGCAGCAGGTGACCTTCTCGTCTCCGGTGACCATCACCGCCAACACCGTGTACGTGGCCTCGTACCACACCAGCGTGGGGCACTACAGCCTGACCAGCAAGTACTTCGCCACGTCGGGGGCGGACAATCCGCCGCTGCATGCGCCGGCGAGCGGGGCGGTGGGCGGCAACGGGGTGTACAAGTACGGGGCCAGCACCGTGTACCCCGCCAACAGCTACAACGCCACCAACTACTGGGTGGACGTGGTGTTCGCGACGACGGCGAATCCGGACTTCACCGTCTCGGCCTCGCCCAGTTCGGTGACGGTGGCGCAGGGGAACAGTGGGACCTCGACCATCACGACCACGATCTCTGGCGGGTTCAGCGCGGGGATCACGCTCTCGACGTCGGCGTTGCCCAGCGGGGTGACGGCGGCGTTCGTGCCCAATCCGATCGCGGCGCCGGGTTCGGGAACGTCGACGCTGACCTTCACGGCGACGGCATCGGCGGCGGTGGGGACGACGACGGTGACGGTCACGGCGGTGGGCGGCGGGATCACGCACACCACGACGGTGCAGCTGACAGTGACCCAGCCGGACTTCACCGTCTCAGCCGCGCCCAGTTCGGTGACGGTGGCGCAGGGGGGTTCCGGGACCTCGACCATCACGACCACGATCTCTGGCGGCTTCAACGCAGGAATCATGCTGAGCACGTCGGCGTTGCCCAGCGGGGTGACGGCGGCGTTCGTGCCCAACCCGATCGCGGCGCCCGGGTCGGGAACGTCGACGCTGACCTTCACGGCCACGGCATCGGCGGCGCTGGGGACGACGACGGTGACCATCACGGGGGTGGGCGGGGGGATCACGCACACCACGACGGTGCAGCTGACAGTGACCCAGCCGGACTTCACCGTCTCGGCCGCGCCCAGTTCGGTGACGGTGGCGCAGGGGAACAGTGGGACCTCGACCATCACGACCACGATCTCTGGCGGGTTCAGCGCGGGGATCACGCTCTCGACGTCGGCGTTGCCCAGCGGGGTGACGGCGGCGTTCGTGCCCAACCCGATCGCGGCGCCGGGCTCGGGAACGTCGACGCTGACCTTCACGGCCACGGCATCGGCGGCGGTGGGGACGACGACGGTGACCATCACGGGGGTGGGCGGGGGGATCACGCACACCACGACGGTGACGCTGACGGTGCAGTCGGGAACGGCCGCGGCGTCTTCGATCTGGAGCAATGCGACGCCGGCGGTGGTAGACGCGGGAGCGGATTCCTCGGTGGAGTTGGGAGTGAAGTTCACGGCGGACATAGGCGGCACGATCCAGGGGATCCGGTTCTACAAGGCGGCGGCGAACACGGGGACGCACATCGGAAGCCTGTGGGACAGCCAGGGGCATCTGCTGGCGACGGCGACCTTCACCGGGGAGACGGCCTCGGGATGGCAGCAGGTGAGCTTCTCGGCTCCGGTGACCATCACGGCCAACACCGTGTACGTGGCCTCGTACCACACCAGCGTGGGGCACTACAGCCTGACCAGCGCGTACTTCGCCACCACGGGGGTGGACAATCCGCCGCTGCATGCGCCGGCCAGCGGGGCGGTGGGCGGCAACGGGGTGTACAAGTACGGGGCCAGCACCGTGTACCCCGCCAACAGCTTCAACGCCACCAACTACTGGGTGGACGTGGTATTTGCGTCGACGGCGAATCCGGACTTCACCGTCTCGGCCGCGCCCAGTTCGGTGACGGTGGCGCAGGGGAACAGTGGGACCTCGACCATCACGACCACGATCTCTGGGGGCTTCAGCGCGGGGATCACGCTCTCGACGTCGGCGCTGCCCAGCGGGGTGACGGCGGCGTTCGTGCCCAACCCGATCGCGGCGCCGGGGTCGGGGACGTCGACGCTGACCTTCACGGCCAGTGCATCGGCGGCGGTGGGGACGACGACGGTGACCATCACGGCGGTGGGCGGGGGGATCACGCACACCACGACGGTGCAGCTGACAGTGACTCAGCCGGACTTCACCGTCTCAGCCGCGCCCAGTTCGGTGACGGTGGCGCAGGGGGGTTCCGGGACCTCGACCATCACGACCACGATCAGCGGAGGCTTCAACGCGGGGATCACGCTGAGTACGTCGGCGTTGCCCAGCGGGGTGACGGCGGCGTTCGTGCCCAACCCGATCGCGGCGCCGGGCTCGGGAACGTCGACGCTGACCTTCACGGCCAGTGCATCGGCGGCGGTGGGGACGACGACGGTG